>CAVQYN010000028.1:0-128416 GCA_963718225.1 uncultured Chloroflexia bacterium | reverse complement strand
CCAGCACATGATGCACTTGCCATAATCGCGGATGTAAAAAGGATTGTCGTCTTTCAACGGATGCTCGCGGCGTTTCGCATCGACAAAGCGCGCGACTCCGCGCCGTATACGCATCATCGTTTGAATTTCCGGCGCGGCACTCAGATCGACCGCGCTGTTCAGCAGTTCAAGAATCATTTTGCGTGCGGCGCGCACGCGCGGCGAATCGGTCTGCACGACCATCCCGTTTTCGCATTCGCGTGAACACGCCTGCACGAGCACGCGTGATTTTTCAACCTCGACGACGCACATCCGGCACAGCGACGGCGCGGGAAATGCTCGCGATAGCAAATCGTCGGAATCGATTTGTCCAACGATGCCGCCGCTTGCAGAATCGTTGTGCCTTGCGGCACGGAGATTACTTGTCCGTCGATGGTTAGCGTGAGATTACTGATGCTTCATCCCTTGCGCGATATGCGCGGCAACGTGAGACGCCTGCTCGCCCACGCCGATAAGCAGTCCCGTTTTTTGTTCAGGGAGCCAGGGCAAGCGGCAAATACAACCCGGGTTGATCGGCAACGCCGCGTTTCTGGATCGGGAAGCCATCGCTATCCGAGACGACCGGATGGACCCAGCTAAAGTCAAAACTAAAACCGGTCGTCCAAAGAATCGAAGTGATGTTTGCATCACGCAAATTCAACTCGCGAATGACAGGAGAATCATATCCATCTCGCCACACCGGCAAGGTTTCGCGTGAAGCAGCGATTCCGTGTTTTTGAATAAAATCATCGACCATCTTCATCAGGTCAGCTTCGATCTTATCGGTGCGCGCCAGATTTTCCATTAAGTCAGGCGCAAGCAAAAGCTTGTCGCCGTCCATACCTTGAATATGACCAAGCAATCTAACGCCATCACGGGCAAATTGATGGAGATTGATCGAGTGTCCACCGCGCGCGCCGGAGGCTTGCGGATTACCGGCAAATCGGGCTTGAGGTGAAGGCAAATTCTCAGTCACGCGATTGAAAAAACCTGTGAGCTCAAGCCATGCGACAATGTCTTTGCCACGGTAGCCCCGCGGTACTCGTTCAGCTTTGCCCACACCCAAATAGACGGTGCGACCACTCAATTCCAAATCTTCTGTGATTTGAACACCTGATTGCGCTTGCCGACGACGAGCACGGCGCCCGGCGGCAACATTCCTGGGTTACGATACTGGCTCGCTGACAATTGAAGTATGTCAGGTGGAATCTGATTACTGAACGCAGGGATTTTGGGTTTCTGAAATAGCCCCACGGCAACCACGACGTTACGTGCTTGGTACCATTATCCGATGTCTTTACACGATAACCGTCGCCGTTTTGCTCGACCGTATTTACGCGCGTGTTGTAACGGATCGGTAAACGGAAGCGCGCAACGTAATCTTCAAAATAGCGGACAATCTCATCGCGCGGCATAAAGCCATCGGGATCGTTGCCGTTGTATTCCGCGCCCGGCATACGAATTGACCAGTTGGGCGTGACAAACGTGAATGAATCCCAACGTTCGTTGCGCCACACATTGCCGGCTTGCGCCGCTTGTTCTAAAATAATATGTTCGTGCTTGTGTTGCGACAAATAATAACTTGTCGCAAGCCCACCTTGACCACCACCAATTATAATCGTCTGGATCTTTTCAGCCATTGACCAAGCCTTTATCCAACGCGCTTTCAATCGCGCTGGACGCGGTCTGCCCCAAACCACAAATTGACGCATCGCGCATCGTCGCCCCGAGTTCGTGGAGCAGGAGCGTTGGCAAGGGCGAAGCATGCTTCGCCCCTAAACTGTTCGCCATAATTTCGTACTGCCTCTGCGTGCCAAGCTGGCAAGGAAAACATTTGCCGCACGATTCGTCTTTGAAGAATCGCGCAATACGATACAATACGCCGCGCAAATTTGCCGTATCGTCGAGCACCATAATCGCGCCGGAGCCAAACGTCGCGCCGACGGCCGCGAGCGATTGAAAATCAAGCGGCACATCGATTTCGTCCGGGCGGAGAAACGCGCCTGCCGCGCCACCGATGAGCACCGCTTGCAGTTTTCGGCCGGCGCGCAAACCGCCGCCAAGTTTTTCAATCACGTCGCGCAACGAAACGCCCATTTCGATTTCGTACGCGCCCGGCTTGTTTACCTGCCCACTAATGCAAACCACGCGCGTCCCTGGCGATTTCGCGGTGCCGAATTTGCGGTACGCATCTGCGCCTTCGAGTGCGATAAATGGAATATTTGCAAACGTCTCAACGTTGTTGATGACGGTCGGTCGTTGGAACAAACCTTTGTCGGTTGGGAACGGCGGCTTGACGCGCGGCTCGCCGCGTTTACCCTCAATCGATTCAAAGAGCGCGGTCTCTTCCCCGCAGATGTACGCGCCCGCGCCGCGCCGGATTTCGATGTCGAATTCAAAATCGTCGCGGAAGATTTTCTTGCCGAGGAAACCGCGCGCGCGCGCCGCATCGATCGCATTCGACAATCGTTCGTACGCAAGCGGATACTCGCCGCGCAGATAAATGAATCCGACCGTCGCGCAAGTGATGAACGCGGTGATCGCCATGCCTTCGACGATGCGGAACGGATCGCCTTCCATGAGCAAGCGATCTTTGAACGTCCCCGTTTCCGATTCGTCGGCGTTGCACACGACGAACGCAGAGGAAAAGCGGTACGGCGCTGGCACGATTGCCGGCGCGGGCCACTCGTGTAATGGCTCCGCTTTGATCGCCAGCTCGCGTTTGAGCCCGGTTGGAAACGCCGCGCCGCCGCGTCCGATGAGCCCCGACGATTTCAGAGCATCGACAATCTCATTGACCAAGCCGTCGCGCGCCACTTTTTCCAGCGCCTTGAATCCACCGCGCGCGATGTACTCGTCGATATTCGCCGGATCGATGACGCCCAGGTTTGAGGTTACAAGTTTGGTTTCCATTAGAAATCAAATATGCCAAAAACGCCAAACGAGCCAAATGTGCCAAAAAGGATTTGGCAAGTTTGGCTCATTTGGCAAATTTGGCTTGCTTAGTCAGTTTCTCAATTTGCCCGTCTGTCACATTCTCATGCACGTCTTTCCCAACCATCACCACCGGCGCGTGATCGCAATGACCCAGGCACGGCACGACTTCGAGCGTGTACTTGCCGTCGGGTGTCATTTCGCCCACGCGAATCTTTAAGCGATTCTCCAGCGTCGCGATTATTTTTTCGCTCCCGGCAAGATAACACGGCACGTCATCGCACACGCGCACGATAATTTTGCCGACTGGGTGCGTGTACAGATGCGCGTAAAAATCGGCAACGCCGTACACTTCGGCAAGGGGAACCTGCAAGCCATTTGCAATTTGGGTCAGCGTGTCTTCCGAGAGCCAGCCAAATTCTTCTTGCGCTTCAATCATCGCCGGCAACAAACCGGATCGACCGACCGGCAACCAACGAGCGATAATTCCAGCGAGAGAATCGGATGAGATATTCGCCATCTACAAACTCGATGAACGCCCCGAGCGCCACACCGGGCGAAAAATCTACCATTGTTCCGGATGCGCCCGGATAAATGCTTCCAGTCGATGCACCATTTTTTGCGTTACCACTTGGAGATCGTGCGCGAGATCACCGGTAAATTGAAATACGACCGGCTCGTCCACCACAACCGTAAATCTACCATCGGGTTGGCGTATGGCGCACGTTGGCACGATGACCGCATTGGTGCGTTGCGCCAGCAACGCGGGTCCCGCCGGAAACGTACCTGTCCTCGCCGAAAAATTTCACGCCGATACCTTTGCCTTTTTGATGCACGCCCACATCGACGGCCAAACCGACTAGCCCGCCGGCTTCCAACGTTTTTTGCAGAATCGGCAGACAACCTTTGTTCGGAACAAGGTCGAGGTTCCAACGCGCGCGCGTCCGCTTTGCCCAGCGCATCATCGCCGGCGGCTTGAGGCTGTCCGCGGCAACGACCGCCGCGCGATTATAACGCGACAGGACTGTGGACGGCAAGTCCATATTGCCAAAATGCGCTTGCACAAAAATCACGCCTTGTGGATGCGCCAACGCACGTTCCAGAATTGGCACGCCTTGCACCGTCACCAATTGCGCCAAATCCGCCGGTTGCATCGCCGGCATTCGCAAAAACTCGACCATGTATTTGCCGAAATTGCGCCACGCATCGTGCGCAAGTTGTTGCACCGCCGGGTGATCGGGATGCTGATCGAGGATGCGCGCGACATTCTCTTGAGTGTGACGGCGCTTGGTCGACCACAACTTGAAACTCCAGCCAAAAATAAATCCGGCGATATCGTACGCGCGGTTGATCGGCAAGATTTGCGCGAGCCGTGCGCCGAGCCGGACAATGCCATAAATGACGTACCATCCCAACATCATGAGACGCTGATTCCTTTCATAAACCTTTGCGGCGGAAACCACCCGCTTCAGTGGGTGGAGGAAGCCGGCTCTCCTTTCGCTTGACTTTGAAACTTTTCCGTCGTAGACTAGCCATCAAATGGCTCGACATTTCGGCTTGCTCTCTGTGAGGAGAGACGCCCTAGATGCGCTCGAGTAGTGCGCTACGTAGACACTTCTCAAACTGAACGTAAGCGTAACCGCAAATGGAAGTTGCCTCTGGCTTGGAAACCAGACGGAGAATCGTTCTCTCCGAGTCAACCAACTCAGTTGCCCCAGGGTGTATTGAGCCCGACCCTGACTATGGGCTAATGTCTCGCCGCCAACAAACCACCGTTGGATTTGGCAGGGACAAGCCACCTGATTTAACAGGTGGTAGTTGACCAGAATGCGCCGATTATCGCACAACCGACTGTGCTTGACAAGAGGCGGCAAAACAAAAACACGGACCGTTTCTTGGTCCGTGTTTGTTTCATCATTCCCGGACGAGTTTTGAACTGTACCACTGCAAGTAATCGGGCAAACGCGTCGCCCAATAATCGCTGTCGTGCTTGCCTTCCCATTGATCCCGAAATTCGTGCGCGACGCCAAGTGCGTCCAGCGTCTTGTGAAAATCGTGGATCGCATCGCCCCATTGCGTATCGTTATTGGCGATGTCGATCCAAATCGCCACTTGCTTCCACGTCGTCGTGTTTTTCAAAAGCCACACCGGATCATATTGTCGAAAATAGATTTCATCGCCGAACGCCGCCACCGAGCCGTCCGCAGTGCGCAGCGATGGACTGTGCGCGCCAGCGACGCTGAAAACTTCCGGATGCGTCAGCGCAAACATCAACGCGCTCTGCCCACCCGCCGATAATCCACCCACCGCCCGACTTGCGCGGCGCGGCAGGGTGCGATAATTGACGTCGACGAAACCAACGACCTCTTGCACCACATAATCGCCCCAACGCTTGCCATCGCTGGCTGGGGGCGGCGCGTGATTCATCCACCACGATTTCGCGCCTTCCGGCATTGCGATCATCATCGGCGGGATTTGCCCGCCGCGAATCAGCGCATCGATTACGTCGCCCAAACCGTACGTTGCCCATTCGCGATAATCGCCGGAAAAGCCAGAGAGCATGTACAACACGGGGTATCGCCGCGTCGATTCAAAATAGCCGGGCGGCAAGTATAACAAGATCGGCAATTGTTCGCCAAGCAAGCGGCTATAAAAACGATCTTCGACCAAATAGCCCCCGGGCGCGTCTGGGTTGAGCGGTGTGACCATTGTCAATGGCACAACCGATGGACGCGGAATCGTAGGGCGATCCGGCGCAAGCGTGGCAACTACATCGGACAACGAAATCGGCGGCGGAGTCGACGCCGGTAAGCGCGTGGCCGTCGGCGCGGGCGCGCCACAACTTGCGATGAGAAAGAGCATTGCCAGAACCAATAACCGGTTTTTCATCAGAATTTTTTATTCTCTCCCCAAGACGCAAAGAACGCCGAGATTTCTACATTTCTTTTCTTTGCGTGCTTGGCGTCTTGGCGCGAGTCCAATTTATCGTCCGCGCAACTGTGCCGAATACCACGTCAAGTAATCGGGAATGTGTGGTCCCCAATAAGTTGGACCTTCATGCTTGCCCGCCCAATCGCCGTGCCATTCGTGCGGCAGGTTGCGCTCTAATAGTAACGCGTGATACGCCTCGACGCAACGGTCCGAGCCGGGACCACAGTTGCGCACCTTGTCATCATCCGCGCCAACATCAATCCACAGCGAAAGCTGGCGCGCGGTTTCGGTATTTTGCGTCAGCCAGATCGGATCGTATTGGTTATACCAATTCCAATCGTTGATAAAGGAAATCGTCCCGTCCGCGCCGCGAAACGATGGACTATGCGCGCCGACAATCGCGAAAACTTCCGGATGCATCAGCGTGAGTGTCAGTGCGCCCTGACCACCCAACGAAAATCCGCCGATCGCGCGACTCTCGCGGCGCGCGAGCGTGCGATAATTTTGATCGATGTAGCTGACGACTTCGCCCCAAATGTAATCGCCCCACGGCAACCCATCCGTCATGCCGGGTTGATGATTGAAAAAGTACGACGGCTGACAATCAGGCATGAATCCGTCCGGCAACACAGCGAGCATCGGCTGAATTTTGCCGGCGACGGTCATTTTTTCAAGTTCGCTTTTCAAGCCCCACTCTTCCCATTCGGGAACCGGGGCACCGCAGCCGCCATAACCGTGCAAGAGATACAAGACCGGATAACGGCGTTGCGGCGAATCATTATAGCCCGGCGGCAGATAAATGATGACACGCCGATCCTGTTTCAAAAGCCCGCTGCGAAACTTGGTATCGATCTTTGTGACTGGACCCTTGGGCAATGGCGTGGCGGTCGGCGTACGCGTGATTGTTGGTGTGAACGTGCGCGTAATCGTTGGTGTCGATGTGCGCGTGAACGTCGGAGTCGGCGTACGGGTTGATGTCGGCGTCGGCGTAAGCGCGTGCGTCGCGGTAGGTATGTTCGTTTCGGTTGGCGCTGGAGTTCCGGCGAATGTTTGCTGCTCGGCAAATGGCGTGGGCGATGGCGGCGGCTTGACGTTAGCGCATCCAATTGCCAGCAATAACGCGGCGAAAACAAGATGTGATTTTATTGTCCGATGAGTTGCGCCGATATACCATTCTAAATAATCCGGTAAATGCGTCGCCCAATACGGCGGGTCGTGGAATCCGTAGAACAAGTTAAATTCGTGAGGCACACCTAATCTGACGAGCAAATTGTGATAATCAAGGATGGCTGTGCCCCATTGATCATCCTGAGCACCATCGTCGATCCAAATAATCAGTTGTTTCCACGTCGTCGTGTTTTGCACAAGCCATTCGGGGTCGTACTGATTAAAATACTTTTCATCGCCGAACGCCGGAATCACGCCATCCGCGCGCCGGAATGATGGACTGTGCGCGCCAACCACGCGAAAAATCTCCGGATGCGTCATCCCCAGCATCAGCGCCGCCTGCCCGCCTGCCGATAATCCGCCAATTGCCCGGCTCTCGCGGGTAGCCAGCGTGCGATAATTCGCATCGATGTAATTGACCACGTCCTTCCACACGTAATCGCCCCAGCGCTTGCCGTCGCCAACCGGCGGCGGCGCGTGGTTGAACCAATACGAACCGAGGCCGCCCGCCGGATTGTCATTGCCCGACGGCATGACCACGATCATCGGTTGAACTACACCTTGCGCGATGAAATCGTCCATCACGTCGCACAGGTCATAACCCGGCCACTCTTTGTAATTGCCCGCCAACCCGGCGAGCAAATATAACACCGGATAGCGGCGGCGCGTCTGGGTGTCCGAATAGCCCGTCGGCAGATACAAATAGAACGACATGTCCTGATTCAACGACGCGGAACGAAAACGCTTGTCCTCACATGAACTGCGCCCGGTCGGTTTGGGCCACGGCGTCGATGTGGGCGTCATCGTTGGCGCGCGGGTTGACGTGGACGATGGTCGAGTCGCTGGCGCGATAGTTGCGGACAGCGGTGCAGCAACTGTCGCCGTGACAACGCGCGGCGAATCGATTGCCGGAATCGTCGGCGATCTAGTTGGCACAAGCGTCGGCGAAATAAAGTGCGGTGGGAGGACGAGTGCGAGTGCGCGGAGTTAACGTAGGCGTGGCAATCGGAAAAGCGGAACAGCCGGCAAAAGCAAACGCGGCAATCAAACCTAGCCGCGTCAGAAATGAGATTCGCATTTTCAGTCGTTCGGCAAACCGGCGAGTTCGGCGGCGCGCAAGAAATCGACGGCGCTCTTGCGCATTTCGTTCGTGACCTCGTGGCCGGTGTTGGGGAAAATAACGAGCCGCGAATTAAGTCCGACAAGTCGCAGGTCTTGCTCAAACGTGCGCGCGCGTTCAACGCGATCTTTGCCGCAGTACGGGTCAAAGGCGCGCGGCACATCGGCGATCGCCGTGTCGCGTTCACCTACTTGGATTTGGAACGCGACGCGCTTGAGGTTTTGCACATCGACCGGGCGGCCGGTGTAGCGCGGCATATCACCGATGCCGTACGGAAAACCAAGCATTGGCAGGGTCGCATCGTTCTTGAGATTGGTAAAAGGCAATGTGTACGCACCCGCCGATAACACCGAAACACCGGATACGCGCTGAGGATACATCAAGGCAAATCGATGTCCCAATTGCGCGCCGCGCGAGAATCCAAAAAGCAACGCACGCGGATATAATTTTAGATTCAAGCGCGCGGGCAACGCATCAAGCGTATCGACAAGTTTTTTGGCAAAGATGAGATCGTCTTCCATCACCAACGCCGTGTTCATGTGATCGCGATATTTGAAATTCGGCGCGATGACAATCCAATTATTCCGATCCGCTTCCACGGCAAGCGGTTTGGCGAAAGCGTCGTTCTGCGCACCCATGCCGTGCAGAGCCAGCACGACGCGAAACGGCTGATTCTGATTAGCGCGCGGGGGCAGATGAATGTACAATTCGGCGTTGGCAAACGGCGCGGGACTGTCGTCCGGCTGTGGCGGATCAGACCACACGCGCGTTGGCGCCGGCTCGTTGCTCGTTGGCGCCGGATTGCGGCGGGGTTCACGTGGCGGTATGAGCTCACCATCGCCGGCTGAAACGCGCGGCGCAGACAATACCGTCGGTGAAGGGAGCGGAACAGGAGTGGCTGTGGGAACCGGTACTACTTGGGAAACGCTGACTTGAGGGGAGGAAACAATCGGTTGCGCGGCGGGCGCACTCGTACAACCCACCACGCCGACAAACAGAAAAGCCAGAACCAATGTAACTGGAACTAGTCTGACAATTCGTCTAACCAAATCTACGCACCTCGATGAGTGTCACGTTGACGGTGTAACACTATCTTTTTCATTATCTCTGGATTGGGGAGAAATGTCAAATTCGATTTTGCGAAACAAGTCGGGGCAACCACAAGGGTGGCCTCTACGCAGATTCTATTTCTTCTTCGTTGCTTTCCTAACATCTTTTTTCGCGGAAACCTTCTCTTTTGCAGCCACCTTCTTCGCTTTCGCCGCTTTCACACGCACCGCTTTTTTCGCTTTCGTTTCAAACATCCGCTTGATCGCGCCGAGATAGTACAGCGTCCCAGCCCTCGACCGTCCCGGCATAGTCAAATCCCTCCACGTTCTCGTGCAACAGATCAACTTGCGTTTGCTTGCCCACCGGCGTCAGTGTGAACGTTACGACGGAATCTTCGCGCATCCAACTATCCGGCATCCACGTTTGCACCAGTTTTTTGTTCGGCACAACCTCGACGATTTCGCCGACGATGCCGCCATCCCACAGTGAGTAATCCGCGCCAACCGTTGGCTCAAACTCGGCGTCTGCGCCCGACCATTCGGCGATCGATTTCCGGGTCGGTGAGCGCGCGCCACACTTGCGCCGGCGTTGCGTCGATCAGATATGTTTGTTGAATGGGTTTCACTTGATTCTCCTTCCAAGAAATTACAAATTACGCCTTGCGCTTTCCTCTCGCGCCGCGCAGTTCCTTTAACTCGCGCACATAATCCGTCGCTTCTTGCTCGCGCACCTTTTCCCATTCCGGGCGCGCGTCTTGCAACTCCAGCATTTGCCGCAACTCGATAATCTGGTCGCGCAACAACGCCGCTTTTTCAAATTCCCAATTCTTCGCCGCGTCTTTCATCTGCTTTTCCAATTCGGCAATCAAACGCACGCCTTCATCTTTCGGCACTGCGACGCCGCCCGGCTTTGTACTCGCCTTTCGCTTCGGCGGCAACGCGCACGCGATTCGTGAGGTCGCGCACTTCTTTGATGATGCCTTGCGGCACGATGTTGTGCTGTTCGTTGTACGTCGATTGAATCGCGCGGCGACGATTCGTCTCGTCCAGCGCGCGCTTCATCGAATCGGTCATCGTGTCCGCGTACATGATGACCTGACCATTGACGTGGCGCGCAGCGCGACCAATCGTTTGAATGAGCGCCGTGCCACTGCGGAGAAAGCCTTCCTTGTCCGCGTCGAGAATCGCCACGAGCGAAACTTCGGGCAAGTCCAAACCCTCGCGCAAAAGATTGATGCCAACGATGACATCGTAAACGCCGAGACGCAAGTCGCGCAGAATTTCGATGCGTTCAATCGTCTGGACTTCGGAGTGAAGATAATGCACCTTGATACTGATCTCGTGCAAGTAATCGGCAAGGTCTTCCGCCATCCGTTTCGTCAGCGTCGTGACCAACACGCGTTCGTGCCGCTCGACGCGCTTTCTGATTTCCGAAATCAAATCGTCGACCTGTCCTTTACTCGGGCGCACGATGACTTGTGGATCCACGAGACCGGTCGGACGAATGATTTGCTCAACGACTTGAGTGCTGGCTTGCAACTCGTACGCCGTCGGCGTTGCGCTAACAAAGACAACTTGGTGCAATTCTTTTTCAAATTCTTCAAAACGCAACGGCCGATTGTCAAGCGCGCTGGGCAAGCGGAACCCGTAATCGACGAGTGTGGTTTTGCGCGCGCGGTCGCCGTTGTACATCCCGTGAATCTGCGGCACCGTCATGTGCGATTCGTCGATGAAGAGCAAAAAGTCGTCCGGGAAATAATCGAGGAGCGTCCACGGCGACGAACCGGGCGCGCGTTGCGCGAGCGGACGCGAATAATTTTCAATGCCGTTGCAATAGCCAATCTCGCGCAACATTTCCAAATCATACTTGGTGCGCTGTTCGATGCGCTGCGCCTCGAGTAATTTGCCTTGCTCTTTGAACTTCGCGATCTGCGTCTGCAATTCCTTTTCGATGTCTTCAATCGCGGCGACCAGTTTGTCTTGCGGCGTGATGAAATGCTTGGCGGGGAAAATATCGATGGCGTCGTGTTCGATCAGCACTTCGCCGGTCACCGTGTCGATTTCCGCAATGCGGTCGATTTCGTCGCCAAAGAATTCGACGCGGTACGCCGTCGTGCCATACGCCGGCGCGATTTCCAGCGTGTCGCCGCGCACACGAAATTTACCGCGCCCCAAATCTAAATCATTGCGCTCGTAGTGGTTTTCGATCAGTTGCCGCAAAACGCGGTCGCGATTGCGTTGCTCGCCGCGTTTCAGCGCAAGGTGAATGTTCTGATACTCGTCCGGCGAACCGAGCCCGTAGATGCACGACACCGACGCGACGATCACCACATCGCGGCGCGAGACAAGCGCGCTGGTTGCCGCCAGCCGCAAGCGATCGATTTCTTCATTGATCTCGGAATCCTTTTCGATGTACAAATCTTGCTTCGGCACGTACGCTTCCGGGCTGATAATAATCATAGTACGAAACGAAATACTCGACGGCGTTGTGCGGAAAAAATTCGCGGAACTCGGAATACAATTGCGCCGCGAGCGTCTTGTTGTGCGCAACGACGAGCGTCGGCTTTTGCACTTTTTCGATAATCGCCGCCATCACGAACGTCTTGCCGGTCGCCGTCGCGCCGAGCAAGGTTTGGTACTTGTCGCCGCGCTGAATTCCCTCGACCAGTTTCTCAATCGCGGCAGGCTGATCGCCGGTCGGTTGAAAGGGGGAAACAAGTTTGAATTCTGGCATAGCATAATTATAGAACAAATGAGTGATTTAGGCAATCAGGATTTTTTGCCGCAGAAAGCGGAGAGGACACAGAGAAAAACGCTGTTCTCTGTGTCCTCCATGGCGATTAAAAAAAGACTCGCCGCTCAAACGGCGAGTCGATTTGATTTCAAACTATTTTGCGGCGGCGCTAAAGGTTAAACTCGTGATCTTCCACTGCCCATCGATTTTACGGAACGTCCACTTGTCGTTGTCTTTGACACTCGTCACACCGATCTTGGTGTCCGCGACCGCGGAGGCGGTAGTGCCGGTAATCGTCACGCGAATGTTCGGATGCTCGGCGAACGCCGGGTTGGATGGGAAAACGATGTTGACGTAGCGGTCGCGGATCGCCGACCAATTCTTCCACGTCTTGTCATCGCCGGCATTGTCCGGCGTGCGATTCGCATCGGTCACGATGCCGTCGCTTGCCCACATCGCTTGCAAGCGGTCGATGTCTTGCTGCACAACCGCTTCGCCTTCCGCGACGATCAATTGGCGAAGCGCTTCTTCATCGTTTGCCGGCACCGGCGTGGCGGTGCGCACGCGCGGCGCGGGCGGATTACCGGACGGCGGAGGCGGCGGCGCGCTGTTGCCGCAACCAACGACCGCAATCAACATCGCCATCATCACGGCGACAAAAATCAATTTGCGCATTCAGGAACCCTCCAATGTTGCTTGGTAAAATTTTGGCGGGCGCAATATTAGCACGAATCGCCTAAAAGTCAAAACAAGACGAAGGACAAAAGACCGAGGACGGACGACGCATTTTTGTCCTCCGTCTTCCGTCATTGGTCGTCCGTCATCCGTTCATTTTATCTTGCAACACCTTGACCAACTCGCCGCACACTTCATACCGCCCGAACGAGGGCATCAGGTACGTGCCGGCGACCAAATCTTTCGCCTCCATCAGCAATTCCTGCGCGAGCTTGATGCCTTCTTCGATGCCGCGTTCGCCGGCGTCTTTCATCCGCTGGCGCGCATCGTCGGTCAGCGTGATGCCGGGAACTTCGTTGTGCAAAAATTCGGCGTGCTTGCTGCTCATCAACGGCAGAACCCCGAGCAAAATTGGTTTCTCGACGTGCCCGTACTTGTCGCCGTACTTTTGCAAAAACTCGCGCAGGACCGCCGCGTCGTAAATCGGCTGCGTCATCACGAAATCGGCGCCGGCTTCTGAGCTTGCGATGAAACCGGTCGATTTCGTTCGGGTCGGAATTTGCCCACATCATATCGAGCGCGCACGCGACGAGAAAATCGGCGTTCGAGCCAATGCTGTTCCCTGCCCAATCGCGTCCCGCGTTGAGTTGCTTGAGGATCTTGATAAACCCAATCGAATCGATGTCGTACACCGCCGTCGCGTTCGGATAATCGCCCAGGCGCGGCGGATCGCCGGTGAGCGCGAGAATATTGCGAATGCCCAGCGCGTGCGCGCCGATGAGTTCGCTTTGCAACGCCATCAAATTCCGGTCGCGCGTCGTGAAATGCAAAATCGTTTCTACGCCGACTTGTTGTTGAATCATCACGGACAACGCCAGACACCCCATGCGCAATTTTGCCAATGGGGAATCGGCGATGTTGATGCAATCGACACCGATGTCTTTGAGCATCGCCGCGCCGTGCAACGCTTTGGTTGAATTCAAACCGCGCGGCGGATCGATTTCGACGCTCGTCACCCATCTGCCGGTGGCAAGTTTTTCGCGCACGCGGCGCGGCACGCGCGTCATCCCTTCCGCCGGTTCTTCAATTGCTGCCGGTTTTGGTTTTTCGATCACGACAATGCGTGGCGCTTCTGTCGGATGCAATGCATCGATTGCGTGCCGCATCGCGGCGATATGCTCCGGCGTCGTGCCGCAACAGCCGCCGATTATTTTCGCGCCGAGTTCGTTGATGAACCGCGGAACATAATCGGCGAAATATTGCGGCGACGAAACATACATGTAGCGTTCGCCGACGCGCGCGGGAAAACCGGCGTTGGGCATCACGGAAATCGGTTTCTGTGCCGACTCGGCGCACAACTCGGCGACCAGGCGCTTGATGGCATCGAACGTCCCGGCGGGACCCACGGAACAATTCGCACCGATGACATCGACCGGCAAGCCGCACAACGCTTCCGCGATTTCTTCCGGCGTGTTGCCAACGAGCGTATCTTCGTCTTCGGTGAACGACATTTGCGCGATGAGCGGCAAGTCGCGCGTAACCTCGCGCGCCGCGCGCACAGCGATTTTCAACTCGCGCAAATCCGAAAACGTTTCCAGGATGATCGCATCCGCGCCGCCTTCCAGCAACGCCTCGATTTGTTCTTGGAATGCGGCGTGCGCATCGTTTTCGGAAATCAATCCTAACGGCGCGACGAATTGTCCCAGCGGTCCGACCGAACCAAAGATGAACGCATTTGCCCCGGCGATTTCGCGCGCCTCGCGTGCATGTTTGACGCCGCGGCGATTAATGTCGCGTACACTTTTTTCCAAACCGTGATGCGCCAGTTTGAAACGATTCGCACCGAAGGTGTTCGTCTCGATAATGTCCGCGCCGGCGCGCAGGTACTCGCGATGAATTTCCTGCACCAGCGCCGGATTCGAAAGGTTCAGTTCGTCAAAGCATCGGTCGAACGAAATGCCGCGCGCGTAGAGCATCGTCCCCATCGCACCATCGGCCAGCAGCGGCGCGTGACGGAGGCGGTCTAGAAGTGGATTCGTAATCGGCATGGTTTTTCCATTTACAAAAAAGTCAGAGGAGCAGGAGCGCAGAGGTGCGCGGGAGATTTCTCTCCTCAGCCCCTTGGCTCCTCCGCTCCTCTGCGGTTACTGATTTTCAGCCCGATTATTTTTTCGCCAGCGCGAGCGCAAGATTTACAAACGTGCGGGTCGGCGTGCCGTTGCCAAACTTGTTGAGATATCCCGATTCTTTGGATCGATTGATACTGCCGGCAATATCCAGATGCGCCCATGCCGTATCACCAACAAAATTCTTCAGGAACAACGCCGCCGTGATCGAACCCGCCGCGCGTCCGCCGGAATTTTTAATGTCCGCCCAATCGCTTTTGATTTGCTCGGCGTATTCGACGTCCAGCGGCATGGCCCAGTTCTTTTCGCCGGTCTCTTCGCCGATATTGAAAAGCAAATCGGTCAGCGCTTTGTCGTTGCAAAATACGCCGGTGCGATGATTGCCCAACGCAATAACCATCGCGCCCGTGAGCGTCGCCGCATCGACGACCGGCGAAAGCTTCAGCGTTTGCGTCGCGTACGCCAAACCATCGGCAAGCACCAAGCGCCCTTCCGCATCGGTGCTAATCACTTCAATCGTTTTGCCGTTCATTGCTTTCAAAATATCACCGGGCTTGAACGCTTTGCCGCTTGGCAAGTTTTCGGTGGCGGGCACGATGCCGGTCACATTGATTTTCGGTTTCAACTGCGCAATCGCCTGCATCGCGGCGATCACCGCCGCGCCGCCGGACATGTCATCTTTCATGTCTTGCATATTTTCCGATGGCTTGATCGAGATACCGCCGGAATCAAACGTAATGGCTTTGCCCACGATGCCCAGACCCGGCGCGGCCTTTTTACCTGCGCCCCAATACCGCATCACGATCATCGCCGGCGGCTCATCCGAACCCTGCGCCACGCCGAGAAACGCGCCCATGCCTAGTTTCTTTGCTTGCGCGCGGTCGATGACGTAAAATTCTAATTTGTGTTCTGTCGCAATCGCGCGCGCGATGCTTGCCATGCGCGTCGGCGTCATCGCGTTGCCCGGCTCGTTCGCCATGTCGCGTGCGAGATTGGTCGCATGCGCGAGAATTTTTCCGCGCTCAATACCCTGCTCAATGGCTTGGCGTTTCAAGACTTCTTTCTCAATCACCGTGACCGACTTGACATCGCCGATTTCATCAGGACCCGTGTGATATTTCGCGGAAACGCCACAAGCCCATGACGATGCCTTCGGCGTTTGCTTGCGCCGCCGCTCCCGCATTCATTCCGCCGATGCCGGCGCCGTGCAAAATCGTGGCGACATTTTTCGCGCCGGCATTGCGCAAGGCTTTCACACCGTTCGCCGCCGCTTGACGCGCGCGGTCGGATGTAAAATCATCTGCCTTGCCTAGCCCAACCACACACACCCGATCCGCCGGTAATTTGTCGACGGTATGGAGAATTGTCGTCGCGCCCAACTTGCCCTTGATTTCACCTTTTTCGATCAACTTGGTAATGAGACCATTCAACGCCTTGTCCACTGCGCCCGTCGCGCCATCGAGCTTTTTAGCGCCCTCGAAAAAATTGACGATGATGCCATCGCCTTTGAACGCGGCGAGATCGCCGGTTTGAAACTTGATTTCCATTGATGCCTCCAGAGAATAATGACACGCTGTATTGTGAATGCGCAAGATTGTAGCACAGGAGTACCGGAGCGTCAAACGATTACAGGAATTTGACAGTATTCCGGTTCGGGGCATAATCGAATAATCTATTTTGGGGTTATTCATGCAAATCGTAGAGCGCGTGATGGCGCGTGCTGGCTGGTCACGTCAAGCCGAACCAGCCAATGCGCCAGCGTCGTTGAACCGCCAACTCTTCCGCTTGGCTTGGCCCTCGCTCGTCGAGAATCTTTTGCAAACAATGCTCGGTGTAGTCGATCTAATTTTCGTCGGCAAACTGGGCGCAGATGCAATTGCCGGCATCGGCTTGGGCACGCAATTGATGTTTCTGCTCCAAGTCCTGTATATGGGCTTGGCAGTTGGCAATACCGCGCTCGTCGCCCGCGCCATCGGCGCCAAAGATACTGTCGAAGCGGAACGTATCGCCAAACAATCGCTGGTGCTCGTCGCTTTGGTTTCACTCGGCATTGGCATAGTCGGCTTTTTCTTTGCAGACACGATTGTGGGCATGACCGGCGCAGAAAAAGATGTGATGGCAATCGGCGGCGGTTTCCTGCGCATCATGTCGACGTTTTCGATTGTGCTGGGCGTGATGTTTATCGGCAGCGGCACGTTGCGCGGCTCGGGCGACACGCGCACACCGATGATGATTACCGGTTTCATCAATGTGATCAACATCGTGCTCGATTATCTTTTAATTTTCGGCAACTTTGGCTTTCCGCAACTCGGCGCGGTTGGCTCCGCTGTGGCAACCACGTCTGCGCGCGCGATTGGCGCGGCGTTGATTTTGTACGTGTTGTTCAAGCGGGGCTCGATTTTGAAACTTTCGTGGCGCGGCGGCTGGGGTTTGCATCGCGATGCGATTGCGCGCATTGTCAACGTCGGCGGACCATCGGCGATGGAACAATTTTTCATGCAACTTGGCTTGTTGGTGTTTGGGTTGCTCGCAGTTTCGTTGGGCACCAAAGATTACGCCGCGATGCAAATTGCGTTCAACATTTCCACATTTTCATTTCTCCCGGCATTTGCGTTTGGCATTGCGGCACTGACGCTTGTGGGACAAAGTCTGGGCGCGAAAAATCCCGCGCGCGCCGAACAAAGCGCGATTCAGGCGCTCAAGAGCGGCACGCTGTGGATGGTCTTGATGGGCGTCGGATTTTTTGTGTGGCGCAATTTTCTCGTCAGCATTTATACCACAGACCCCGAAGTGATACGCTTGGGCGAAATGTGCATGGTCTTTGTCGCGCTGGCGCAACCGTTTCAATCGATCTCCATTGTGCTGGGGCAATCGTTACGCGGCGCCGGCGACACGCGCTCGACACTGATTTATACTTTTGTCGGCGTGTGGTTTGTGCGCGTGGCATTCGGCTATTTGATTGGCATTGTCCTGGGTTTTGGATTTTTTGGAATGTGGTTCGCGTGGATCGGCGATTTTATCGTGCGCGCGACGCTGGTGTGGTTGCGCTTTGCCACCGGCAAGTGGAAGACGATCAAAGTCTGACCGAAGACCCGATGACCGAAATCATCCGTCGTCGGTCTTCCGTCCTTCGTCATACTATGAAAATTGCCATCGGCTCGACCAATCCTACCAAAGTTCGCGCGGCGAAAAAGATTTTGCGCAAGATTTTTCCGGACGCGCAGTTCGTCGCGCACGAAGTGGCCTCCGGCGTGCCGGCGCAACCGCACGGCGATGTGCAAACGCAGCGCGGCGCGGTGAATCGTGCGCGCGCGGTGCGGAAACTTGCGCGTGCCGATTATGGCGTTGGCTTGGAAGCCGGTATCATCGAAACGGAATACGGCGTGATGACATGCGCGTGGGTCGCGATTGTGGATCGCGGCGGTCACGTCGGCATCGGCGGATCGACGAATATGCTGTTGCCAACCCAGGTTGCCAAACGATTGCGCGCCGGCGCGGAGCTGGGCGAGGCGATGGACGAGTTTGCGAACATCAAGAATGTCAAACACAAGATGGGCGCGATCGGAATCTTGACGCGCGGATTATCGAATCGGCAGAAAGCGTACGAGGAGATTGTGAAACTGGCCGTCGCGCGGTTTTTGTGGCGGGAAAAATACAAGGGGCGAGTCGAGTGACTCGCCCCTTTTCTATTCAATTTGAATTTAGAGACCCAGCGGCGCCAAAATCAGCGCGACGACCATGCTGACGAGGAACAGCGCAATGAAACCGACAATGCCGACAAGAATCGCTTTGACCGTATCGAATCCCGCTGCTTCGCGAATGCCGAGGACTGCCGCGGCGATCGAGCCGAAGAACGCGAGCAGACTGCCCAAGCAAGGAACGATGTTGAGCACTTGGAAGATCTGCGCGAAACCGAATACGCGGAGCATTTCGCCGAAATCGGTCTTGCCACCGAACATTTTGGCGACGAACGCGAGAACCCACGAGCCAACGAGCCAACCGATAATCGTGTTGAGAATCGTGCTCACGATGATCTTGACCGGCGAACCCAATGCCGCCACTTGGTCCGGCGGAAGACTGCCACCGGCGAGACTGAGCGCCAATGCACCGAGAATGCCGCCGAGAACGCCCATCACGACCGTAATAATCCCGGCAGTCGTCGTCGCCGAGGTGTCTTCGGCAATCGCTTTGTACACTGGGGCTTTGAGCGTGAGAACGCCCATCAATCGATCCATCATTTTGAAAAACTCCTTGTTGAAAGAAATGTACGATTGGACAATTCACATACAGAGGTAGCTCAATTGCGTGTGATCGGTGGCGACTATCACCTCCTGTGCGCTAGTCTTATCTACGGCGATATTATACAACGTTTGTCAACGTTTGAATAGCCCACCCCGGGTAACATTTTCAAATGGCTTGACAGGTGGGGCAAGCCCATATTCTACGTGATTCATATAAAATTCTTACACGCACATAAAACACGAGAGGCGAGTCTCAAACTCGCCTCTCCGATTACGTTGTGAGTTCTTTCACCACTTCATTCACCATCTTGCCATCCGCGCGCCCTTTCAACTTGCTTGCCGCTTCGCGCATCACTTTTGGAAATTCTTTCGTCCCCTGCGCGGCGATGATCGCTGCAACTTCGGCTTTCACCTCGTCACGCGAGAGTTGCTTGGGCATGTACTTTTCCAGCACCGCGACTTCCGCCGCTTCTTTATCGTACAAATCGATGCGATTGCCCTGCTTGAACATTTCCATCGATTCGCGGCGCTGTTTCACTTGCTTTTCGACGACGCTCAACAAATCGGCTTCGGTCAGTGGTTTGTCAGCCGGGCGCGTGAGTTCAGTTTTAGCGATGGCGTCGCGCAACATGCGAATCGCCGAAACGCGTTTTTCGTCTTTGGCTCTCATCGCCGTTTTCAAATCATCGGCAAGTTGTTCTTTCAATCCCATGTGAATTTGCTCCTTGTGTGTATCGGCGGCATTGTAGCGCAGGGCGCGATGGGTGTCAAAGCCAGCTCGAAATGACTTTTGTCATTTACGAAATAATAAACTCGTGCTAGAATCAAACTCGTGTGACGCGTGACGATGCGCGTTAGCAGGTTCGCAAACGGTGTGATGCCGGCACCCTCAAAGGATTTCGCAACTTGAGGGTGTTTGTTTTGCCAATTCTTGGTCAGATCGAAGGAGAATCTGATGCTCAATTCGGTCACAGGAAGAATAGGAACCTTTTTTTATTCGATTCCGTTTGTGGCGTGGCTCGCGTTGTTTGCGTTGGGCGGCGGTATCATCGGCTTTGGCGGGTACACGTTCAACTATGCCGCCGGCTTGTCGTACTTTTCCGATGACCCCAAGGCGTGCAACAACTGCCACGTGATGCGCGCGATGTACGATGGCTGGGGACGCGGCAGTCATCGTTCGGTCGCCGTGTGCAACGATTGCCACACGCCGCATACATCGTTCGTCGCCAAGTATGCGATCAAGGCGCTCAACGGTTTCAATCACAGCAAGGCGTTCACGCTGAACGACTTTCCGGAAACGATTCGCATTACCGAGTTGAATCGCGCCATCGCCCACGAAAGTTGTTTGGGCTGTCACGGCGAAATGGTTTCGATCATCGCGCATGAAGACAAGAAAAATCCCACCGACTGCTTGACTTGTCATGCCGGCGTTGGACACGGTAAGTAATTTCAAATTTCAGATTGCAGATTTGAAACCAACCTCCGCAATCTGAAATCTAAAATTTGAAATCTAAAATTTTCATCAGGGGGAAGCAATGACGCAATCCAAAACAAATCGTAATTGGCTTTGGCTCATCGCCGCATTTATCGTCGGCTTGGTCGTGATGGCGGGCTTGGCGTATCTGCTGACAAGTATTCAGGGGCGCAAAGCCGAAGCGGTGCAATATCCGCTCAAAGTCATTACGATTGCCGAGAGCGAACTAAATCCGGAAGTGTGGGGCAAGAATTTCCCGCGCGAGTACCGATTCGTTCGCCAAAACGAAAGAAGATAAGGCGCAAACACCTTTTGGCGGCTCGGTTCCGTATGATAAACTGGAAAAATTTCCAGCGCTCAAGCGCATTTGGTCGGCGATGCCGTTCAGCGTCGATTACAAGGAAGAGCGCGGACACTATTACGCGCTGATCGATCAAAAGGAAACTAAACGTCAGCAAGCCGCCGCGCAACCGGGTGCGTGCGCCAATTGCCACGCCGCTGAAGCGCCGCAGTTAATTGCCAAGATGGGCTGGGAGACATTTAACAAGACGCCATACAAAGACCTCGCCGATCAATTGCATCTCGGCAGTTCGTGCGCCGATTGCCACGACCCGCAGACGATGGACTTGCGTCTCACACGTCCCGGTCTCATTAACGCGCTCAAAGAGCGCGGCATCGATTGGACGCAAGCGACGCGTCAAGAAATGCGCACGTACGTCTGTGCGCAATGCCACGTTGAATATTATTTCGCCGGCGACAATAAAATCTTGACCTTCCCGTGGAGTCAAGGCAAGACGTTGCAGGAAGGTGTCCAAGTCGAAAATATGGAAGCGCACTATGACAAGTATGCATTCAAAGATTGGACGCACAAGGACACCGGCGCGCCGATGCTCAAGGTTCAGCATCCGGAATTTGAAATGTGGAGTTCCGGCATTCACGCTCGCTCCGGCGTCGCTTGCGCCGATTGCCATATGCCATACGTCCGCGAAGGCGCGATCAAAGTGTCCGATCACTGGGTTCGCAGTCCGCTGACGAATATCGACAAGGCGTGTTCGCCGTGCCATCGTGCGAGTGAAGAGGAAATGAAAGCGCGCGTCGTGAACATCCAGACCAAGACTGCCAATCTTCTCAGGTCGACCGAAGCCGCGATTGTCGATGCGATTGACGCCATAGTCGCCGCGCAAAAGTCCGGCGCAACGGATGCGGAGCTGACCAAGGCGCGCGACTTGCAACGCAAAGCCACCTTCCGTTGGGATTTTGTTGCGGCAGAGAACAGCACCGGTTTCCACAGTCCGCAAGAAGCCGCACGTTCGCTGGCAAACGCCGTAGATTTCGCGCGGCAAGCCCAATTGGAAGCGTTGAAGGTTACCAAAAAGTAATTTGAATTACACAAAACAAACGGCGCGATGGAAAACCATTGCGCCGTTTGTTTTGTCGTCAGAATTTACTTGCGTTAATGTCCGCAACCGCAACCACCCGAACCGCAAGAGCCGCTAGAGCATCCGCCGCTCGCTTGATTTGGATTATCGATTTTGAATCCCGCGCCGTCGGGACCATCGATATAGTCCACCGTCGCGCCTTCCAGCGACATCGCGCTCGCGCTATCGAGGTACATGCGCACACCTTGCGAATCGAACACAAAGTCGCCGTCTTCGGTCTTGTTCTCGAACGCCATACCGTATTGACTGCCCGAGCAACCACCACCGGCGACGAACAGGCGCAAGCCGTACCCGTCGAGTTTTTTCTCGGCGAGCAACGCCTGCAATTTTTGCGCCGCGATCGGCGTCATAAACACGAGCGGCTTGATGGTTGTTTCGTTTGTCGTCTGAGTATCCATGGCTCTCCTCCGTCAGAGACTAAAATGTAACGTGCTAGATTATATCCAAAACCAAAAATAAATCAACCGCCGATTTGCGACATGACCCGCGATGCCGCAATCACATTTTGCGCCAGTCCGTGTCCCCACGGTTTGCGCGTCACGCCGCTTGCCATCAACGCGCGCAATTCTTCATCCGATGCGCCAGCGCGCATCGGCGTGAGTAAATCGATTTCGTCGTCGCGCAAGAGACACAAGCGCAACTTGCCATCCGCGCTCAAACGCATCCGATCACAACCCTCGCAAAATGGTTCCGTCACCGAACTGATGAAACCGATCGTGCCCCGCCCGCCCTCTAGTCGATAAGGTCGCGCCGGGTTGTGCTTGTCCCAAGTCATCGATTGCAGCGCGCCCAATTCTTTTTCGATGCGCGCTTTCATTTCCGCGACCGGCACCACCGCGTCAAGTTGAAAATCGGCGATCTTGCCCACCGGCATCAATTCGATAAAACGCATATCCCAATCATGCTCAAGCGTCAGGCGCGCGAGATCGATGAGATCGGCTTCGTTGTAACCGCGCACAATCACCGCATTCAATTTAATCGGCGTCAGTCCCGCGCGTTCCGCCGCGCGAATGCCTTGCCACACCTGACCGAGTTTGCCCACGCGCGTGATTTTAGAAAAGCGTTCCGCGTCCAGCGTATCGATGCTGATGTTGACGCGCTTGAGCCCGATGCGCGCCAGCGCATCGGCAAGCATTTCCAACTTGAGCGCGTTCGTCGTCATCGCGATTTCTTGAATACCGGGAATGTGCGCAATGCGCTCGACGATGTTCATCAAGCCGGGATGAACGGTCGGTTCGCCGCCGGTCAAACGCACGCGATCAAAACCGACGCGCGTGGCGATCTGCGTGAGCCGCACAATTTCATCGACTTGAAGCAAATGCGATGCCGGCGCAAATTGCATATCCGCCGGCATACAATAGACGCATCGCAAATTACAGCGATCCGTCAACGAAATTCGCAAATAATGAATGTTGCGTCCGTAGGAATCGTTCATTTCACACTGGGTTTGATCACAAAAACGCATTGCGCATCTTGGCTGGCAAGGCACTGCGTCATTTTCATTGGCGCGTCCAACAGGGTGCTAATCATCGCCACATCCATCTCGCACACTTCGCGATGTGCGCGCGCGACCTCATGATACGGGCAATTGCATACGCGCAACGCAAACCCAGCATTCGCCTTTTCCAGTTGCGCCATATAACCGCGCGCGGACAAGAACTCGACGGCGCGTTCCAAGCGCGCTACCAGTCGCGTGCCGCGCCGCGCCGCGGGCATCGAGCCGGCGAGGCGTTTCCCCGTTCGTCGCAACAGCGCGCGCGCCTCTTTCTCGCCAAACGTGTGTCGCAACTCGGCGAGCACACTCGCCGCCAATAAATCGTATTGCTTGGGCAATTGTTGATGCGCACGATCGGCAAGCGCGTAAAGCGCCGGCGGTCTTCCAACGGTCGATTTGCGCGCAACCGTATCGGAAGACACAAGTCCTTCGCCGACCAACAATCCCAGGTGATAGCGCGTTGCCAAAACCGTATGGCGCGCCGCGCGCGCGATTTCCGCAATCGGCAAAGGACCGCGCTGGCTCAGGGTTTCGAGAATGACTTTACGAATGTTGGGCACGCCTCAATTATATCCCGAAGGCGCGGGCTTGTCAATAAATATGAAAAAGTTTATATAAATTCAAAGAGGTCACGCCACTTGCGATACCCCCTCTTTTCGGTATAATCGAACCATGCTCACAGAACAATCCGCGGGCGGGGTGGTGTTCCACCCCGGTGAACAAATCGAATATCTGCTCTTGTTCTCACGCTATTGGGGCTTTGCCAAAGGACGCATCGAGCCGGGCGAAGACGAACAAACTGCCGCGCGCCGCGAAATCTTGGAGGAAGCCGGGCTTGAGGTTACCCTGCTTGCTGGTTTTCGCTTCGTCGACGATTATTGGTATCAACGCAAAGGCGCGCGCATCCACAAGCAAGCCATTTATTTTTTGGCGCAAGCGGCAGACAAACGTTCCAAAATCTCATGGGAGCATACCGATTCGGCGTGGTTGCCGTTCGAGCAAGCGCTGGCGCGCTTGAATTATGCCGGCGGACGCCAAGCCTTGCAAGCGGCAAATGAGTTTTTGAAAGGTCGGCAATGAAAATCCTCGCCATTGATATCGGCACCGGCACGCAAGACATTTTGCTGTTCGACTCGAACGCCGAAGTGGAAAATTGTTTGCAGATGGTCATGCCCTCGCCGACGGTTTTGGTCGCGCAAAAAATTCGCGCGGCAACCACGCGCGGCGACGACGTCCTGCTCACCGGCACAATTATGGGTGGTGGTCCGGCGGCATGGGCGGCGAACGATCACTTGCAAGCCGGTCATCGCATCTTTGCCACACCGAACGCGGCGAAGAGTTTCAACGACGATCTTGCCGAAGTCGAGCAATCCGGCATTCGGGTTATCGGCGAAGACGAAGCGGCGCGAATGCAAAATATCACGCGTATCGAAATGCGCGACGTCGATTTGGACGCGGTGCGCCGCGCGCTCGCCGCGTTCGGCGTCGATCTGCAATTTGATGCGCTGGCGATTGCCGTGTTTGATCACGGCAACGCGCCGGCAAATTACAGCGACCGGCTTTTTCGTTTCGATTTTCTCGCGGAGCGATTGCGGGCGCACAACAGCCCGGCCGCGTTTGCCTTCATGCGCGCACAAATTCCAGCGCGGCTCACGCGCATGCAAGCTGTCGCCGATTCTGTGCGCGCCGATGCGCCGATGATGGTGATGGACACCGCGCCGGCGGCGGTACTCGGCGCACTGGAAGATGATCGTGTGCGCGCGCAACGCAACGCGATCATCGTGAACATTGGCAATTTTCACACGCTCGCGTTTCGCTTCACCGATGGCGCAATCACCGGCGTGTTCGAGCATCACACCGGCGAATTAAAGCCCGCGCAGCTCGAACAATTCATCGATGAATTGGCGAACGGCACGCTGACGCACAACGCGATTTTCAACTCGCAAGGGCATGGCGCGCTGTTGCTGGACAAGCGCGCACAACCGCTAGAATTCCTCGCCGTTGTCGGACCGCGCCGCGCGATGCTGTTGCGCTCGCGCCATCGACCGTACTTTGCCGCACCGTACGGCGATATGATGCTGGCGGGATGTTATGGCTTGGTGCGCGCGTATGCGGAATTGAATCCCAACGCGCGCGAGGAAATTAATCGCGACTTTGGATCAGCGCCAGAGAGATTGCGTAAGGTTAATCTTCGATTTCAGATTTATAGTTTTGATTTTTCCCATCACCCTAGCCCTCTGCTTAAGAGGGAGAGGTTGGGTGAGGGTGATTTGTACTTTAAAACAAGTTCTACAATCGGCAGTCGAAAACTGAAAATGGAACAACGTTTTTCACCGAACAAGAATTAAAAAAGTACGACGGCTCGCGCAAGATGCCGGTGTACATCGCGTATCAAGGCATCGTGTACGATGTGACCGCGAGCACGCATTGGCGCGGCGGTGAACATCGCAATTTGCATTTTGCCGGGCAAGACCTGACACACGAGTTACCCGACTCGCCGCACGGCGAGCGAGTATTTCTGAAATTTCCGGTCGTGGGAATTTTGAAGACGGAAGACGAAGGACGAAAGACGGAGAACACTTGATTCCGTCTTCGGTCTTCCGTCATCCGTCGGGGGTGTGATTTGATCGGTACAATTCTCAACGTCCTCACTGTCATCATCGGCGGAACACTTGGCACATTTCTCGGCGCGCGTCTGCCGGCAAAAATGCGCGAGACGGTGATGCATGGGCTGGGTTTGCTCACAATGGTCATCGGCATACAGATGGCATTGACGACGCGGAACATGCTCATCGTCCTTGCGAGTATTTTATTCGGCGCGGTGATCGGCGAATGGATTGGCGTGCAATCGTGGCTCGATACGATTGGACAGCGACTAGAGAATCGGTTTGCGCGCGAAGGCGATGGCGGCAGGTTCACACGCGGATTCGTGACCGCGAGCCTGATTTTTTGCGTCGGACCGATGACGATTCTAGGATCGATTCAAGACGGGCTCGTTGGCGACTATAATTTGCTCGCGATCAAATCAACGCTCGATGGCTTTGCCGCGCTCGCATTCTCATCGACGCTGGGAATTGGCGTGGCATTTTCCGCGCTGACGGTTTTCATTTTCCAAGGCGGCATTAGTCTCGCGGCGATTTTGCTTGGCGGCGCGCTGGGTACGGTTTCGCGCGAGACGCCCTGGGTCATCGAGATGACAGCGACTGGCGGCGTGTTGATCATGGGCATCAGTTTAGTCTTGCTCGAGCTGAAACAGGTGCGCCTGGGCAACCTCCTGCCCGCGATTTTTATCGCCCCGGCGATTGTGGCGGTTCTTGGCGCGCTCAAGTTGATGTGAAAACAATTGGAGCATGGATGAGCAAGTTATTCCCTCTGCAGATACCGAGAATTATGACAACGCCGGCTGCGCAAGTGGCAAGTTGGTTCGCCAATGCGCTGACGCGGCGCGTCGTCGCTTGCCTCCTCTTGTTTGGCGTTTCCGCCGGACTGATTCTCCCCAACCTGGGTTATCCGCGCGCGATTGTTTTCGACGAGACGTACTATATCACGCACGCACAAAAATATCTGAACGGCGTCTTTTTTCTGCAAACCCATCCGCCGCTCGGCAAACTCCTGATCGCAGCAGGCGAACGCTGGCTTCATCCAGACGCGCCTGCCATTGAGTTCGTGGGCGTCGAAAAAATCGAAAAGAGTTGGCCTCAAGACGTTGACATTACCGGCTATCGCCTGATGCCGGCGCTCTTTGGAATCTTGAACCCGATTCTTGTTTTTATGATACTCGCGTTAATCCTGCAACGCGAGTTGTACACGCTTGCGATTTCGCTGTTTATTGCTTTCGACAACGCGTTGATTGTCCAATCGCGCGCGGCGCTGTTGGACAGTTTCTTGATTTTTTTCTCGCTGGGTTCATTTCTGCTTTTTGTAATGATCGCGCGCCAGGAGAATTGGGAAACTCACGCGTTCATCGCTCTCGCGGCAGTGTGGGGCATCGTGCAGGCGTGCGCCGCGAACGTCAAACTCAGCGGCGTTGTTGTCCTCGTATTTGTAGCAGTTTATGCGCTACAACTGGTACTCGCGCGAAAATTTCGCCGTGTGCTTCTTTTGAGCTTAGTCTTTGGAGTGATGTTCGCCACAACTTATCTCGGCTTATGGCAAATCCACTTTGCGATTGCTACGAAAATCAACCCGGCGAACACCTATGGAATTTCGCAAGCCCATCGCAATATTCTAACCGGCGCGGACAACCCCGATCCGTTCAATCGTTTCTTAATCCAATTCAAAGAGGGAATGGCGTATCAGATCAATAGCGGCTTCAACATCGGCAAGCTTGACCTCTCAAATCCGAAAGAGGTCGGGAGTGCTTGGTACAGCTGGTTCGTTGGTGGGCGCGCGATCGATTATCGCTGGGAAACGCCGGACGGGGCGCACTTTCGCTATATTTATTTGCTGGGCAATCCAATCACGTGGGCGGTCTCGCTCCTGGGAGTAATTGCCGGCACCGCCGTAATAATCGCAGATGCGCTCTTTCATTTTTTGCGCAAGCGTCAGCGGCAGTGGCTCTATGTCCCGGTCTTGCTGTATTGGGCCAATATGGTTCCATTCATTCTTGCGTCGCGCGTGACGTACCCTGTACCATTATTTATTGCCGATGATTTTGGGCGTGCTGATATTCGGCATCGTGTTGTGGATGGATCGCTCACTGGCGCCAAGTGGCAAACGCGACCTGCTCGTGGTGGGGATGATCCTCTTGGTGCTCATGTTCTGGGTGGTACAAGCCCCTGACTTACTACGACCCGCTGACCCGCGAGCAATTTCAACAACGGAACATCGTTCCCGCATGGGATTTGAAATGCGTCGGGTGTTAGGGGGAGTTTATCCGGACGGTTGAACCACCGTGATGAAAAGGATTGGATCGATCAAGCCACGGACCTATATCATCTTCCTCACTCTGTTGGGATTCATACTCCGCGCTCTGGTGGCGATCACCAGCGATCACGTTCATTATCCCGATGAGATTTTCCAATCGCTGGAGCAGGCGCACCGCTTGGTGTTTGGGTATGGAATAATCCCATGGGAATTTCAACAAGGTGTTCGCTCTTGGTTGTTGCCCGGCTTTCTCTCCCTGGTCCTTTACCTTTTCAAGTTTCTTCAAATTGACCAACCCCAGAATTATATCCTGGCAGAAAAACTAGTCCTCTGCCTCTGCGCGACCTCCCTAATTCCCGCCAGCTACCTGATCGCGAAAGAATTTGCCACCGAGAAAGCCGGCGTGCTTGCCGCTTTTTTCGCGTGCTTTTGGTACGAACTCGGTGTACTTTGCGCCCAGAGCATTTTCAGAAGTTGTGGCAACCTATCTGTTCCTTGGAATGCTTGCCTGTGGCGTCGGCGCGAACAGCCGCGCCAAGACAATCTTGTTTGGCGTCACCGGCGGGCTGAGCGTTGCGCTGCGTTTGCAGTTGTTGCCGGTAGTTGCACTCGTGTTAGTCATTGTGGCATGGCAATGGCGCGACAAGCGAATCGTCCAAGCCGGCTCGTTTTTCCTGTTGGTGGTTTCCTTGGCGGGGCTGTTAGATTATTGGACGTGGGGCGTGCCTTTCCTATCGTACTATAATTTTTTTACCCGAGTCGGGATTCAAGGCATCGCTAGTTTGTATGGGACTTGGCCGTGGGATACTTATCTTAAGGATCTTGTCCTCTCATCGGGGGAATTCTTCTGCTTGTTCTGTTGTTCAGTCCGATGCAACTCAGGGAAACTTGGCTCGTCTTAGTCTGCACAGCGATGGTGCTCTTGGTTCATTCGATCATCCCGCACAAGGAATATCGCTACATTTTTACAACCATTCCCTTGTTGCTTATCGCATTGGCGCTGCTCGTATTTCCACACATGGCTTCTCCCCGCCGATTGAGCTTCGGTGCAATTGCCTTTCTCATTCTCTCCGGTTTGGGTTTGTTTCACCAATTGCCTAATCAAGGTTTGCTTTACGAAAGACCCTTGTTATCCAGCGACAGCCATCTGGAAGCGTACCTCGTGCTGTATGGGGCACAAGACCTGACCGGCGTCTTTGACATGACGTCGAACGATGGCGCGACGGGCGGGTATTATTATCTGCACAGGAATGTCCCGGTCTATTTTGACGATCAATTGAAGGCGCAGGGGATTAGCAAGAGCCAGTTGAGCACCTATGTCAGCCACGTGATTGCGTTGGATTCGCAAGAGGCAATTCCCGGGTTTGAAACAATTGCCCGGATCGGGCATCACGAAATCCGCAGGCGCGTTAACGCGGAATAGAATTGCCAGGTCGAGGCAAATGGGGGACAACGCAAAACGCAAATTCGAACAATCGCCACCAAGCAAAAACTTGAAGCATTTGACTCTCCCCCCAGTTGGTGTATACTGGAATTGTAACAGAATACCTGATCGCCCGCGATTCATGAAGGATCGCCCAATCGCGTTGAACGCCTTTCATCTGGTCTGCACCAGATGAACCAGGCGTTTTTTGTTTCAATCCACGGACATTATTCCGGGTCGATATCCATCTCTCCAAGGAGAAAGAGGAATTGAGAAAGTTAATATTGGCGTTTGTGGTCGTAGGCGCGGTCTTGCTTTTGCTTCCCGTCGCCGGGCGAGTGCTTGCCGCGCCGGGCGATGGTCCCGTCAATGCGACCACGCTGGACTGCGGCGTACCGGTGACCGTGCCGCCGGGAAGCTATTGGCTCAAGATTACCAACACGCCCGGATGGCAGGTGACTCTGACTCTGGCTCAACCGCCCGGTGGCGGACTCTCGTTCGCCGTCTACACGGCAGACCAAGCCGCCAAGTACGGCGCCGACCAACCGATGATCCCGACCGGTAGCGGGACGCCGTTGGGCGGAGTGGCAGGAGCAGACTTGAACTGGGAAGGGCACCTTCCTCAAGGCGGCGTGTTCTACATTCTCGTCAAGAACATGAGCCAATTTCCGGTCACGCTCAATTTTACTTCTTGCGCGCGGGGCGGACTTCAATACGAGATGTTGCCGCCACCGCCGCCATCGGGGGGCAGTAGCCTCCGGCAATTCCAACCCGTGTGCTGATAAGGGACCCACTGTTTATCCACATTACTTGAATGATGGCAAAGTTCAGTGCGTCAATCACGGAACAGGGGACCAAGTAGGACTGTGCGGACAAGGCGAAACATCTCTTGGCTATGACGAAAATGGAAAATGGCTAGGGTGCCAAGCGTTGCCCAGCTCCAGTAGTTCCAGCAGTTCGAGCAGCAGTAGTTCCAGCAGTTCGAGCAGCAGTAGTTCCAGCAGTTCGAGCAGTAGTAGTTCTAGCAGTTCGTGCTCTAGCAGTAGCAGTTCCGATGATGGGTGCCAGACGCAGCAAGAGGCGGAGGCTTTTTGCTCACTGGTGGGCAGTTGTCTTGACAGCTGGGGCTGCGACTGGACTCAATGTGGTCCCTGTAACCAATAAACGTGAGTTTGCCACATCGAGTAGGGGGCGGTATTCTGCTACGCGGAACCTGAGGCGTGTGGGATATTTTGTGTTGCTACAGCGGAAGACTGCGATTAGCGCATGATTGGCAAGCGCACGGATTTGCGAACCAGGCGAATCAACCAAGAAACACCGTGCGAATCATGTTTCGGATCGAGTAGGGAGCGGTGACTAACCGCCCCCTCTCCCACCACCGTACATGCGGGTCACGCATACGGCGGTTCGTCAAGTTAACCGCAGTTGGTGATAACGTTCGGTGATACTTTCCAAGCCCTGACTTCGCCAGTAGGCGTTGCTCAGGGCTTGTTGCACAGGCGGCGAGGCCGATATGCGCCATACTCTCTTTCCACTGCCAGACGCTTCCCGCGCTACTCTGGGAGGCACTCCGAGTGCCACCAGGTTGCGCTGTCGCGCCCCGGGTTTCTTCCATCGTTTCCACAGCAGTTGTCTGAGTCTCCGTCGCAACCATTCCTCCAGTTCCTGGAACACGCTCGGCGTGTCGGCTATCCGAAAATAGCCCACCCATCCTCGCGCGTATGCGTTGATTTCTCTCAACACCTCTGCCAATTGTCCCGAACGAGTGCGACGGGTCAGTTGGCGCAGACGTTCGCGGCATCGTTTCATCGCTTGTGCCGCCACGCCTACCACCACGTCGCCTTTCCGCTTGAACAATCGCAGCCCCAGAAATTTCAGCTTGGACGGTCGGCCCACCTTACTTTTCTTTTCGTTCACCTTCAGCTTCAATCTCTGCTCTAGAAACCGCCGGATACTTTCCATTACCCGGCTTCCCGCTCGCTCGCTTTTGACATAGATATTGCAGTCATCCGCGTAGCGCACAAATCGCAGTCCTCGCTTTTCTAATTCCCAGTCGAGGTCATTCAACATGATGTTTGACAACAAAGGAGACAGCGGCCCGCCCTGCGGAGTTCCCTCCTCCGTGTCCATCACCACCCCGTTGACCATCACCCCTGAGTTTAGATACGCTCGGATCAGCTTCAGCACCCGTTTGTCCTTGACCACGCGCGCCACCCGATACATTAGCTTATCGTGGTTCACGCGGTCAAAGAACTTTTCTAGGTCGATGTCCACCACCCAGTCGTAGCCTTCGCGGATGTACTCCTGGGCCGCTTTCACCGCCTCGTGCGCACTGCGATTCGGTCGAAACCCGTAGCTGTGGTCTGAAAACGTCGGCTCAAACAACGTCGTCAGTTCCTGTGCCATCGCCTGCTGGATGAGGCGATCAACCACCGTCGGGATTCCCAGTAGCCTCATCCCGCCGTCGGGTTTCGGTATTTCTACCCGCCGGACCGGACTCGGTCGGTATTTCCCTTCGTCGAGACGATTCCGAATTTCCAGCCAGTGCTCCTTCAGATAAGGACGTAGTTCTTCCACGCACATCCCGTCGATGCCAGGTGCGCCCTTGTTCGTCTCCACGCGCTTTAAAGCTGCGAACAGATTGTTTCGCTCCCATATCTGCTCCCAGACCTCCACCTTCTGCGTTGGACATTCCTTCAGCCAATGCCGGGGATGGCTCAGCCCTCTGGTCAACTCTCCGCGGCTTCACCTCGGTCGCTTGACCCGCAGTCTCTCCATTCGGAAAATTCTGCTTTCGGTGTTCATCCCACCAACTGTCCAAGTTCCTGTCCTCCTTGTCGTTCGGCCCTTCTCACATTGACGGATGTGATACTGTGGCCTCTGCTGACTTCTGTTGCCTCAACCCAATCTCCCGACTGGGGTTACGATGGTTTCTTTTCCCCTCGCACGGCAACAGACCTGACTTGAAAATAAACAGGTTCAAGCCGCCACGGGAGCCGATTGAGATTGCATTGTCACTTGGTAACCCAAGTTTTTCGATCCGTTTCACCAAGCGCTGGTCGGTTTTCACCGGATCTTGTTCGTCAAAGTAGTTCGCGCCTAAATCCGAATACGCTTCTTTGCGGAGCAGAATGTGATACGCAATCACCAAGATGGAGTGCGCTACGGCGACTAACGCTTTCTTCTTCCCTCGGCGCGCCGCTAACCGGTGATATTGCGCTACCAGATAATTGTTTTTCGTATGGCTTACCGCGTGTGCCGCTTGGACCAAGCCTGTCCGCAATACATGGTTCCCTTTGCGCATTTTGCCAGACCGTCGTTTGCCCGCACTTTCATTTTGGCCTGGGACCAAACCTGCCCACGCCGCCAAATGGTCGGCGCTCGGAAAGCGGCTCATATCCGTCCCGATCTCCGAGACGATCATCTCCGCCGTCGCTTGCGCCACGCCGGGAATCGTGTCCAACAGGGGAATCGCTTCCTGAAAAGGAAGGCAATACTTTTCCACCTCCGCATCAAAATGCTCAATCGTTTCATCCAGCGCATCGATCTGACACAAGAGCTCGGTCAACACAAAACAATGATGCGCTTTCACACGCCCCGTCAACGCCCGCGCCAACTCATCCCGTTTGTTGCGCATCCGACCCTTGGCCAATTCGGCAAGCACCGTGCCATCTCTTTGACCCGCCAAAATTGCCTCCAGCATGGCTCGTCCCGAAACCCCCACCACGTCTGTCGCCACCGAGGCTAGTTTGATGTTCGCACTTTCCAACGTCTTCTTGACCCGATTGACCAGGCTTGCACGTTCGCGCACAAAGTTGGCCCGATGGCGCGTGAGTTCCCGCAGATCGCGCTGGGCCACCGGCGGAATGAAACTGGCGCGCACCAAACCATGGCGCAGCAGATCCGCGATCCACTCCGCATCTTTAACATCCGTCTTGCGTCCTGGAACCGCCTTGATGTGTTGAGCATTGATCAGCAACACTTCTAGGTTCCCTTCCAGAATGTTGTAGATCGGTTTCCAATACTCGCCTGTACTTTCCATCGCCACGTGCGTAATGGCATGGGCTTGCAACCAATCCAACAGCGTGAGTAAATCAGCCGTCATCGTACCAAACGTCTGAACGTCTTTCTGAAGCTTGCCTTGGGCATCCGGCGTCATCACACAGGCCACCACGGTCTTCTTGTGCACGTCCAAACCAGCACAATGCGAATACACGACTTCCATGGAAACCCCCCTCTGAAAAATTCGCGACCAGCGTGGACACCCGATCAGTCAAATTCTGACTTGCGTGCTTTCCAACTCTGGCGAGCGGTTGCAACAATCGGTAGTGCTTGCGGGTATCCCGGTCCGACTCCCCATCAGGCTTGATGCACTAGATCTTGATCGACCTCTGGGCCAGCCGCGTGGGAAAGCATATCACATTTTCATGCTTGGTGGTGAACACCCTTCATGTTGACTCCCCAGATAAGAACCTTGACCTTCTTCGCGCACTTGCCCAATTTACTGTTTCGCCCCTTGATGGCTTGGACTTCGTGGTACTTTGCCCTCTTCGTCCAGGCTCACAGCCTCACATCGGGTTTGTATACCTCAAGTCGCGAATTTGTCTCGAGCTTCCTTCAGACCCCACCTCGCGGTGACGCCCTTGCTTCCGACTAACGGTTAGTGCCATCAACCCCCGTAGGAGACTTTCACTCCCAAGTCAATATTCGTGCTGGGCGTACAAAGAAACCGCCGCTGAGAAAATCAGCGGCGGTTCGTGTTTACAAGTCAAAGTGATTATTACGCTTGTACTGTTTGCTCCTCAGTACTTGCGCGCAACTGCGCAATCCGCGGGCGCCACGCATTCACCAGAGCATCCTCTTCAGCGTTCGTCCCGGTTTCCTTGATGTGCCATTTGCGGAACGCCAATTCGTTTTGCGCGGACCGAATCGCTTCCACGATTTTGGGCGGATACCCCGCCACGCGCCGAATGCGAAACGGCTTTTCGTCCTGGATCTGTTCGTATTCTTCCATCATCACGGCGACGTTCACCTCGCTGAACAGATGCTGGCGAATCGTTTCGGTTTCCCAATGCTCGCTCTGATAAATTGCGATCGCGAGAAGAAGGTATGCCCACAACTCCGCCGCGATGTTGCCGATGGCTGACGCGATCCACACGATGATCGGCGGCGTCGCCGCGAAGAGCAAGCGTTCGCCGGTGAACAGGCGCACAAGATCGTTGATGACTTTGGAACCGAGCGTGTTCATCATCATATTCGCGTAAATCGCCAGCGCGATGCCGCCTATCGGCGCGAGCCACTTGAGTCGGCGCTTGCGCGTCTGCCGCGCAAGCCCAAATCCAGCGCCGAGCAGCGCGCTGAACACTAAGTGCCCATTCACGCCGGCGAAAACGAATTGCAATGCGCCCAGCGACACGTACGGCGTCGTGCCGCTCAGTGCCAGCTCTTGCATGAGAAAGACCGTGTACTGCGCCGCGTTAAAACCCAAGCCGACCATCGCGCCGTACCAACAACCCGTCGCGCAAATCGTCGAAATCGGAACGCAACAGGAAAAAGAGTGCCAGAATCGCAATGCCTTTGACGATTTCTTCGACAATCGGCGAGATGACCGCTGAGGTTAAAGTCAAAGTCGTCAAGCCGAGCACGACGTCGCCATTTCTCTGCGCGACGCCAAGCATGTACCCGTAGAGGGTGTTGCTAAAGACCAGCGATAAACTCGCGCTGATGACCGCGCCCCACACTGCCGCACCGGCAAGCAACAAGGGCGATTCGTGTTCTCGGCGATCCAAAAGCCAAACCAGGAAAATTGCCAACGACGCGCTGATGACGAAGGCTTGAATCATGCGCGGCGCGCCGTCGTAGAGGGGCCAAATCAAATTGTATGCGCCGTAGGCAAACAAGATGACAAACACGATGGCGGCAGGTTCACACGCGGATTCGTGACCGCGAGCCTGATTTTTTGCGTCGGACCGATGACGATTCTAGGATCGATTCAAGACGGGCTCGTTGGCGACTATAATTTGCTCGCGATCAAATCAACGCTCGATGGCTTTGCCGCGCTCGCATTCTCATCGACGCTGGGAATCGGCGTGGCGTTCTCCGCATTGACGGTTTTCGTCTTTCAAGGCGGCATTAGTCTCATGGCAATTTTGCTTGGCGGCGCGCTGGGTACGGTTTCGCGCGAGACGCCCTGGGTCATCGAGATGACAGCGACTGGCGGCGTGTTGATCATGGGCATCAGTTTAGTCTTGCTCGAGCTGAAACAGGTGCGCCTGGGCAACCTCCTGCCCGCGATTTTTATCGCCCCGGCGATTGTGGCGGTTCTTGGCGCGCTCAAGTTGATGTGAAAACAATTGGAGTATGGATGAGCAAGTTATTCCCTCTGCAGATACCGCGAATTATCACAACGCCGGCTGCTCACGTGGCAAGTTGGTTCGCTAATGCGCTGACGCGGCGCGTCGTCGCTTGCCTCCTCTTGTTTGGCGTTTCCGCCGGACTGATTCTCCCCAACCTGGGTTATCCGCGCGCAATTGTATTCGACGAGACTTATTTTGTTCCGACAGCTCAACGCTACCTCAATGGCGTGTTTTTCCAAGAACCGCATCCCCCGTTGGGCAAGTTGCTTATCGCCGTCGGTCAGCGCTGGTTGCATCCCGAAATCCAGGCAGATGAATTTATCGGCGTTGAGAAAATCGATCGCGCATGGTCTCCGGATGCAGATATGACGGGCTATCGTCTAATGCCCGCCCTCTTCGGAATACTCAACCCCATCGTTGTCTTCCTGATCCTCGTACTACTTTTCCAGCGAGAATTGTACACATTCGCCATCACATCGTTCGTGGCTTTGGATAACGCCTTGATCGTGCAATCCCGCGCTGCGCTCATGGACAGTTTTCTAATTTTCTTTGCCCTGTGTTCGATTCTGCTCTTTGTCCTGCTGTCGCGAAAGAAGGAAATGAAAATTGGCGCATTCGGCGGGCTTGCGGCAGTGTGGGGCATCGTAGCGGCGTGCGCCGGGAACGTAAAACTCACAGGGCTGTTCGTGCTGGTGTTATTCTTCATTTATGTGGGACGGTTGATTTGGGCGCGTCGTTTCCAACGGGTATTTATTTTGACGCTGATTTTTGCAAGTACATTCGTGGCGACGTACCTGGGTTTGTGGCAAGTTCATTTTGCAGTTGCCAGTCAATTGGGCAAGAACGATTATGGCATCTCCGCTGAGCATCGCCAAATTCTGGAGGGGACGAATAACCCCAGCCCGCTTTCACGTTTTGTTATCGAAATGAGAGACGCGTTGGAATACCAACATCGCTATGAGGCGGGCGTGCCAAAACTTGACCTGGCAAAACCGGACGAGATTGGCAGTCCCTGGTATTTTTGGCCCCTTGGCGCACGTGCGATGAACTACCGTTGGGAAACGCCGGATGGAATACGCTATCGCTATGTTTACTTGTTTGGCAACCCGATCACTTGGCTCGTTTCATTGCTTGGCGTTATCGGCGGCACAGCCTTGGTGACTTCTGATTTGCTTTTCCGATTTTTGCGCGCAGGTCAGCGACCGCGGCTCTACGCCTTTGTGCTATTGTATTGGGCGTATATGATCCCGATGATGTTCATCTCTCGCGTGATGTATCTCTACCACTACTTGCCGCCACTGATTATCGGCGTTGTGCTATTTGGCATCGTGCTGTGGATGGCGCAATCGCTTTCGACAAACCTCAAACGAGATATGCTCGTCGTGAGCATGATGCTGCTGGTGTTTATGTTTTGGGTGTACAAACCATTGACGTATTACGAGCCATTGACGCGCGAGCAATTCCAACAGCGCAATATATTCCCAGCGTGGGATTTGAGATGCGTGGGATGCTAATATCACTCCAACGCCAATCATCCAAATGCTAAGTAGACTCTCCAGTTGGCTTACCTCCTACACAGTTCCGAGCGTCTATCTTCACCTCGTCGAGCTCGTCCTATTGCTGGGCGCGATGGCTTGGTTATTTCCAACCAGCGTGACCCAACTCCATTTGACCGGCTCCCCGAACGAAACTTTCTTTGTGCCGCACACATTCAACCAAGATGTGACCGCATACTCGATCACTGGCGTCTTGGTCACCGATTTCCGTCCATTGACCCGTCGCCTTACCATACGCGCTGACGACTGTATCGAAGCCCTTTCGGTAGATGGTAAGTCCTATTTCAGCCAACCGTGTGGAAGTCTGCTCTAATTGCAATGTATTCCGACTGGCGTTGCCCGATACGATTCCAGCTGGCACACACTCTCTCAACCTGCGAATTCGTAACCTCGGTGGACCCAGTTCCTTCGATCTCCTCCAAGCTCACGGCTTTGGATTGCTCGAAGGCGGAATTTGCGCGGTAATCGCATTGGCCTGGCTGTGGGTGATTCGCCGCCGCAAGCTGTCGCTCGGAGCATGGTGGCTTGGCGTCGTCGCACTGTTCTTGGCAACCAGCTATTTTTTAACCACCGACACAACGATCCGACAGATGGACTTGGCTGGGCACGAAGAATACATCCAGTTTCTTCTTAGTCACCGTGCGTTACCACCAGTTGCTTTCGGATGGGAAGCATCTCAAGCGCCGCTGTACTACGTTTTTGCGGCAAGCTGGGTGGCATTGGGTTCGGTCTTTGCGACAATCGACCCCTGGCGATGGACGCAATTGTTCGCATTGGGAATCTACCTGATTGCCGTTGCGACGGCTATTGCAACCTGGGAAAAAACAGGCTTCGCACGCGAGGCGAAATGGTTCGGCTTGGCATTGTTTATTTTCCTGCCCGCACATCTTTTTCTTTCAGCGCGGATCAATAATGATGTGCTCATGCCCTTGTGGGGTATTTTGGTCACTTGGTTGTTGTGGGAGTACAGGTAGGAATCCGAGGTCACAAACCCTCGGTATGCTCTCGCTAAGCTTGCTGGCAAGTGTGATCACTAAAGTTTCGGGCGTGGCACTTGTCTTGGGCGCCGCCTTGTTCGTTGTGTGGATGGAGATGGCGCACCGAGGATCTATGGAAAAACAAGGCGCGTCGGTTCATCATCGCGGTTGCGCCAAGTCTTATCTGGCTTGGACTCTGGAGTCTACGGGCTTGGTATGAAACGGGCGAATGGTTTTACACCAGCCGTCTTACCGACCTACTTGGAACTGCGAACTCGGCATTCCGGTTCTTGTACTTTGATTGGCGCGCCGTCCTCAGCGAGGTTTTCATGAGCCCCTGGACTGGACAAATCCGCCAGTCCATTCCGACGACACTCTTCGTCAGCGCGCTCTTTGGAGAATTCAACTTTGCGTTTCTTGAAATCATCCTTGACCTCATTCCTGCCCCCCGCCTTTGCGCCAATGGCAATCTTTATGCTTGTCGGTCTGCTTAGTGTTCCAGAGCAGATTGATCGCCGACGCTGGGAACTTGCGGTTACACTGGTCCTGAGCAATTTAATATTTGTTCTCTATTACACTTGGAGTCGCCCTTACTTTCCAAACAACGATGCCCGGTTTCTCGCGTCCGCCTTTTTCCCTCTGGCGATGTTGTGGAGTTGGGGCTACACCATTTGTCTGGCAAAGACCAGCGGGGTCATTCACTTGCTTTGTCGCCTCGCGCCGGTTGTTTTCTTTGCGCTACTGGGCGTGTTCTATTTTAATCTCGTGATTCCATAGTCAATCTAAAATTCCAAGCTATCGTTTTGGGGTCAGGACAAGCGCATAAGAAAATCGTAAGACTTGCGTCAACCCCATTGACAAGAATCCAAAGACAATAGATAATCATTGCGTTGAAAACAATGTCTCTGCGTTTCAATCTGGAATGCAGAGACATTTGTTCATATAGCGTGTCGGTGATGACTGCCGACAAAATCCATCTCTCATGGAGGGAGAAAATGAAAGTCTCAATGATCGTTCGCGGCGTCGGGTTGTTGGCATTGGTGCTGGTTTTGCTGTCATGGGCGGGCACGCTCTCAGCCAGCAATGATGTGCCATCAACCTCAAGAAAAGTGCCACTTTCAAGCATTTCTACGACTTCGACAAGCAGCACAACCAGTTCGTCATCGTCGTCAGCTTCGTCAAGTAGCACCGCTAGTTCGTCATCGTCGTCCAGTTCCTTTGATCCGTGCTATGATACTTATGCAAGACCATCTATTCGGCTGATCGGTTATGACCCCAAACAGGCAACATCGTCCCCAGCTGCATTCGAGATAGACCCTTGCTATGATCCATGCGAGACGGGAAGTCTTGGTCTGATACACCTGATTGGGTATGACCCCAAGCAACCGACAAAGGTTGCCCTGGCCATTCCGCCATGCGGTTCATCTTCGTCCAGCACTGCATCGTCTAGTTCATCTTCGTCCAGCACTGCGTCGTCTAGTTCGTCGTCATCAAGCTCAGCGTCGTCCAGCACTGGGGCGCCGCCGCCTTTTGTGCCACCCGTTTTTACAGGCAGAGTTGTGCCAGAGCAGACCACCACGGTTTTTGGTGGTGGCGGGACGGCAGGTTGTCCGGGTGAAGATGCCACCGTGACCGTTCCGGCTGGCGCTGTGCCAAACGGCACCAAAATTGTCTGCTCCAAACCCAACCTGAACGGCTTGCCGAATGGCACATTCCGGTTGGGTGGTTTGGGTGATCGATATGATGCGTTTGCCTTCACGGATGCAAATGGCAATCCGATTACGTCGTTTAATCCGCCGGTGACGGTCTGTTTCAGCTTGTCGCCTGCGGACATTGCGAGTGTGTTTCCGTATTTTTTCATCGATCAATGGAAGAATGATCAGTGGGTACGTGTTCCGTTCGATTTTGTGCCGGGCGTGCCGCTCAAAATCTGCACGACGGTGAGTAGTTGGTAAAACGGCAACCATAAACACAGCCGCCGCTGATATTCTCAGCGGCGGTTTGTTTTTCCGGAACAAAGACTACGATTGTAAAGTTGGACTCTCAGCGCTTGCACGTAACTGCGCGATGCGCGCGCGCCACGCATTCACCAAATCATCCTCTTCCACATTCTTCCCGGCTTGCTCCACGTGCCATTTACGAAACGCCAATTCGTTTTGCGCGGATCGAATTGCTTCCGCAATTTTGGGCGGATAGCCCGCCACGCGCCGAATGCGAAACGGCTTTTCGTCCTGGATCTGCTCGTACTCTTCCATCGTCACGGCGATATTCACTTCGCCAAACAGATGCTGGCGAATCGTTTCGATTTCCCAATGCTCGCTCTGATAAATCGCGATCGCGAGGAGAAGGTATGCCCACAATTCCGCCGCAAGGTTGCCCACCGCCGCTGCAGCCCACACGATCACCGGCGGCGTTGTCGCGAAAAACAATCGCTCGCCGGTAAACACGCGCACGATTTCGTTGATCACTTTGGAACCGAGCGTGTTCATCATCATGTTCGCATAAATCGCCAGCGCGATGCCGCCCAACGGCGCGAGTAGTTTTAATCGTCGATTGTTCGTTTGCCGCGCAAGCCCAAACCCGGCACCGAGCAACGCGCTGTACACCAAATGTCCGTTCACGCCGGCGAAAACAAAATGCAACGAACCCAACGAAAGGTACGGCGGCGTGCCGCTCAACGCAAACTCTTGCAAGAGAAAAACGGTGTATTGCGCCGCGTTAAAGCCCAAGCCAACCATCGCGCCGTACAACAACCCATCGCGCATATCGTCGAAATCGGAACGCAAAAGGAGAAAGAGTACCAGAATCGCAATCCCTTTGACGATTTCTTCGACGATGGGCGACGTGACTGCCGACGTGAACGCCGAGGTGGACATGCCAAGCACCATGCCGCCATTTCTCTGCGCGACGCCGAGCATGTACCCGTAGAGCGTGTTGCTAAAGACCAACGACAAACTTGCGCTGATGACCGCGCCCCACACTGCCGCGCCGGCAAGCAACAACGGCGACTCGTGTTCGCGGCGATCCAAAAACCAAACCAGGAAAATTGCCGGCACGCTTGCCAAAATTGCCAACAACGCACTGATGACGAAGGCTTGGATCATGCGCGGCGCGCCGCCGTAGAGGGGCCAAATCAAATTGTATGCGCCGTAGGCGAACAAGATGACAAACACGACGGCGGCAACTCCAGCAAACGCCGGCCGGCGCAGTGGCGATTCCGCCAAAAGTTGTTTCATTTCCAACGATGTATCACGCATAGATTACTCCTCGATGTTTTGCCGCATTCTATCGCATTTCGCGCGGATTGTAAATCACTTGAGCGCAAAACCTTGCTCCGCCAAAACCTCACGCAGAAAAGTGCGTGTCGCTTGCGAGACGCGGCGTGCCGTGTGTTCCAACCAACCATACTCTTCGATTTCGTCCGGCTTGCCAGGCACCGGCACCTGACGATGAGAGTAAATTCCCGTCGCCGCCATCGCATGATCGTATTCGTGCAAAGCGTCATCATGATGGGTATTGTATTTTTCGTGATGCAAAATCGCGTTGAGCGGCAAACGCGGGCGCAAGCTCGGCGGGCGTGCCGGAAAACCAATCGTCATGCCGACGATCGGAAAAACGAGGCGCGGCAATTCGAGAAGCGCGATGATTTCGCGTGGGTTGTTACGAATCGATCCGATGTAGCACATCCCAAGCCCCAACGATTCGGCGGCGAGCGCGGCGTTTTGCGCGGCGATTGCCACATCGATTGCCGAAATTAGCAAGTTTTCGGTGTAATCGGCGACCTGAGTGTAACCGCGCAACTCGCAGACGCGATCAAGCCGCGCGAGATCGGCGCACCACGCGAGAAAGACCGGCGCTTGCGCGATGAACATTTGGTTGCCGCACAGTTGCGCAAGTTTTTCGCGCTTATGTGCATCCGTCACGGCAATCACCGAGTACGCTTGCAAATTCGACGAAGTCGATGCGCGTTGCGCGGCGGACACAATCGTTTCGATGAGCGCGTCCGGCACGGGATCGGATTTGTAATCGCGTGCCGAGCCGTGCGCGTGAATAAGTTCAAGTGTTGGATTCATCATCGGGTCTCCTAACATTTGTCATTGCGAGGAGGCGGAATCGTGGCGAAGCGAAGATGCGATCCCCACAGCGCGATTAGTCGATTGCGTCGCCACCTGCGCTGAGCATCGCAATGACAACTTGCGCTTTGCTTAGAATTTTTATTCCTCCGGCGGTTTGGTCGCGCGGAAACTCCGGAACAACAGCAAATCGTACATGATCTTGAGTCCGCCGGCCAAAAAGAACGGCAGACTCGCCAGCATCGGCACGGCGATGAGCGATGTGCTGATCGCCGGCGAAATCAGCGCGCCAATCGAACGCGCGATGCTTGTGATGCCGGACGCCGCCGAGCGTTCGTCAGGGCTGACGACCGCGGCGACGTACGATTGGCGTGTCGGCACATCCATTTGCGAAATGCTGAAACGCAGAAGCAAAACGCCAATCGCGAGCGGAAGCGTCGGCATCAGCGGCACGAGCATCAGCAACATATTCGATGGAATATGCGTGAACACCATCGTGTTGATCAAGCCGATGCGCGCGGCGATGCGATCCGCGAGAAGCGCGGAAATGCCGGCAAGCAAATTCGCGGCAAAGAAAATACTGCCCAGCACGACCGGCTCGACGCCGAAACGCAAATGAAACCAGTACGCGATGATGCTTTGAATGACAAAACCGCCGCCGAACGCATCGAGCGCGAACAACGCGCTGAGTTTCGCGACGACGCCGCGCGAACGATGCAAACCGAAGCGTCGTTCAATCGATGGACTGGGCGCAGTGGTTTCGATCCTCGACGAAAGCGTGGTGAACAGTATCGCCAAGACGATGCCGATGCCGGCGTAAATCGCCAGCACCGCGCGGTACGCGTCGATGTCCGACGCGCCGGTCTGTCGCAAAATTTGCACAACCGCGCCGCTCGCCAGCGCGCCCAGCGCTGTCGAAAAAGAGCCGGCGAGGTTATACCACGCGAAAACGCGCGTCCGTTGTTTGCCATCGACGAGTTGCGCGAGCGCGGCTTGTTCAATCGAAAGAAACGGTCCGATTTCATTTCCGCTTGGACTAATCACGCCGACAATCGCCGCAAGCGCGATGACGAGAGGATTCGCCGTCGCGAGAAAAATCACGCCGGTGAAAACAATCAGCGTCGCGCTGAGCAACAGCATCCGGCGTCTGCCAATGCGATCCGCCGAGGTCGTGATCCACAGCGAGATGCCCACGTCGCCGAGCAACGCAAGCGAAAAAATCAAACCGGTCGCTTGCTCGCTCAGCCCGATGCCGGTCAAATAGAAAACGAGAATGACGGAGAGAAAGCCGTAACCGAACAAGCGCGCGATGCGCGTGGCGAACAAGAGCGCAATGTCACGCCTGGAAAGCGCCATGCGGTTTTCCTTGCTTGAGCATTTGCTGGCAATACGCATAGAGTGCGTCGTAGACAATCCACTCGGCGGCGTTAACGGCGTGATCATCCGCGAAACCGAGATGCCGAAAACCTTCGGCGATGGCGTTCAACCCGGCGCCTTCGGGTTGATGGTACAGCGCATTGTCCGTGTCCGCGCCGTTGACGATGCGCCCAAGCAAAACGAGCGCCGGGTCGTTCGTCAGTTTGTACTTTTTCAAAATCGCCTCAAACGAACATTCGGGTCCGTGATGCCCCAGTTCGACGCCTTGCACATCGTACGGAATCGCGCCGAGTTTCTCCGCTTGCGCCATCACTTGGTCGGATGGCACAAAAATGAATTCGGCTTGCGGATCAATAAACTTTTTGATGAGCCAGGGGCAAGCCACGCGATCCACTTTGACGTGCTCGCGCGTAATCCATTTCATCACATTGTCTCCAGATGAGGATTAGGTTCAGACTAATTCTCATTCTATCCGGTTCGGGTTGATTGGCAAGATTGAGAAAAGCAAACCCATGGCTTGATCCGAACAATCGATGCGATTAGTTGGGTTGCAGTTCGACCACCAACGTCTGCTGGATTACCCCCAGAATGTGATACAGATTGCCTCCAACAAGTGCAGAACCACTCCAGCGATTAACATCTACGGCTATCATTCAATTCCCCGTCTTGCATTTCTTTTTAAGCTCCGATTGCAAAATCTTTTCCTACCTAACGAAGAAGAAAACAACCCCTGCAACCAGTACGCCCGCGAGGGGAGCCAGCACGAATCCCTTCAATAGATTTCTTGTCCACCGCCGCGCATCCTTGTAGCCGGACATGCCCTCAGTTCCCGGCAGCACGCCAAGCCCAGGCCACAGAACTTGCAGAATCAGCCAATCGATGATGACTGCATCGACGAGGTTAAACAATGCAAATACGATCACAATGCTCGCAAAGATCGCCAGGTATGACGGTGGTGTTCCGAGCACCCGTTCCAGCCGGATTACATCATAGACCATCGTGCCGATCAGAATCGCGAAGAAGAAAATCGCGAAAATAAAGTGCTGACGCTTGGCTTTCGCGCTGATTGGTCCCCACTTGGCTTGTACATCGGGTGGATAGTTTTGGAGCCACATCTCCTTGTTGATTATGAAGCTGACCACGATCATTATGGTCAGAACCGTATTAAGCACCATGCCGATGGCTACACTTTCTTTGATGACCAATTCCCAATTCATTGTCTGACTCCATATTTCATGTTACTCTTAAGCACGGCTTTCCAATTGGGTTACCTCACGCGACGCAACAGATGCCTTTGGTTCAAGCCCCACACGTAACGCCAGAAACAAGGGATAAAGCAAAAGAAGGTAGAAGAAGATAGCCACCAGTCCAAGTGGCGCGGGTTTGTCGATCATTATTCCCGAGGCGACTGTCCACAAGCCAAAGGCGGCGAGGAGTAGCAAAATCGCGCGCCCAATTCGTTCGAGCCAGATGTCGACCATAAGCAACCAAGGAGCACCATGCCAGCGCCGGAACGACCATTTCCACCCAGTCAAAGCAATGGCACCGGCAGGCACACTGACTGTAACAATCGTTGGGATATCAATATCCGTGCCCACTGCCACGAGCATCACTAACCCGGCTAATACCCAAAGGCCAACCACCGCCCGCTGGGTGATGCCGAGTGTCGCCACGAGGACGGTCAGCATGAGGGGCAATCCGCCCGCGATGCCAAAGGGGATGAAGAAAATCACCATGAGGATTCGCGGCACATAGTGCCTCCAACCGCGCCATCCGCGCCGTCGCGCGACGAACGCCAAACCTGCCCACGCGCCAAATACTGTCGTGATAACAAGTATGCCCGCCGTGCCGGGGATGGAGAACTCGGGTGTTGTAGTAATCAACCGCATCCAAAGCCGCGCGACGATGCCCCACCCAAGGCCGAGACCGGCCCCGCCGAGAACTGCGGCCCACACGGGCGGATGTCGTTCCGTGGCATCAAGGGGCATTGCCTGTAATTGAAATATTTTTCGGTACAGGAACGCAAAATCAGGGAGTGATTTGAACCAATTCATTTTGTTACTCCTGTGTGAAATGGGCACTGATTATACTCTGCATTGCGCGTTTGCAAGTGCGCGCGATTATCAATTCTTCATCAATCTTTCCGGCAGGCAAACGATTGATTGGGTGGTAACTTTGGCGTATAATCTTCTTGACGATGAGTTCACCATCAACACATCGGCAAAGGATTCTGAATGTCCCTTGACCTCATCATTCATTCCGCCAATCAATTGCTCACACTCGCTGGCGATGCGCCCAAGCGCGGCGCGACGCAAGGCGAGTTATCGATCATCCGCGATGGCGCGGTCGCGATCAGCGGCGAGAAAATCGTCGCGGTCGGCGACACGCTGGATATTTTGTCGCTTGCCGATTCGCACACGCGCAAAATCGATGCGCGCGGCAAAATCGTCTTGCCTGGCTTTGTCGATGCGCACACGCACGTTGTTTTCGCCGGCGACCGCGCGAACGAATTTGAAATGCGATTGCAGGGCGCAACGTATCTCGACATTCAACAAGCCGGCGGCGGAATTATGAGCACCGTCCGCGCCACGCGCGCCGCATCGATAGAAGAACTCGTCGCGCAATCGCGCACGCGATTAGATGCGATGCTTGCGCACGGCACGACGACCGCCGAAGTCAAAACCGGCTACGGACTCGACACGGCAAACGAAATCAAAATGCTCGATGCGATTGCGCGGCTCGACACTGACCATGCCATCGATCTCATTCCGACTTTTCTCGGCGCGCACGTTGTGCCGGCGGAATTCAAAGGACGCGAGGACGAGTACGTTGATTTGGTTGTCAATGAAATGCTGCCGCAATCATCGACTCGAAGATCGGAAGACCGAGTGACGAGCTTGAGTCGGACTTCCGATCCTTCGATCCTCCGTCGATTTCTTCTGCGATGTTTTTTGCGACGAGGGCGCATTCACGCTGGAACAAACACGCCGCATCTTGACGCGCGCCAAAGAACTGGGGTTCGGCTTGCGCGTCCACGCCGACGAATTTGCGAATCTCGGCGCGGCGACGCTGGCGGCGGAACTCGGCGCGGCAAGCGCGGATCATTTGATGGTCACGCGGCGCGACGAAATGCGCGCGATGGCAAAAGCGAATACAGTTGCGGTGCTTTTGCCGGGGACGACATTCGGCTTGGGGAAAACAAATTTCGCGGATGGGCGCGCATTCGTTGAAGAGAATGTACCGGTTGCGTTGGGGAGTGATATCAACCCGGGGACGTGCTGGTGCGAGTCGATGCCGTTCATCATCGCGCTCGCGTGCCGCTACGAAAAGTTGACGCCGGCGGAGGCAATCGTTGCGGCGACGATCAACGCGGCGTACTCGTTACGCATCGCAGACCAAGTTGGTTCGCTTGCACCGGGCAAATTTGCAGACGTGCTGATCGCCGATGTGCCGGACTATCGGCATCTTGCCTATCGTTTCGGCGCGAATCCGATTGAGATGGTCATCAAGCGGGGACGCCTATGCAATAGTTTGATAGTGCGTTAGTTACCTAGTTGCTTTCTGGGCAACTTGATTGTAAGACCAGCCAACTAACAAACTATCGGACTATCCGACTAGGCAACTATTACACTTACATTCCTTTGATCAATCCGCCCGGCTGACACGTGCGGCAAAAATTGGTGATGCGCTGATTCGCGCCGACGAGCGAAATGGCTGTACCGCAACGCGGACACGGCTCACCGGATTTCATATGCACCGCGAGAAAATCGCGCGGCTTGAGATGAATCTGTTCGCCCATTTCTCTTCGCACATGTTCTGTCGCCTCGCGTAACGTCGTCTGCATCGCATCGTATAATCGATCCGTCTCGTCGCCGGTGAGTTGCGTGCGTTTGCGGTACGGGTGCAACCGCGCCGCCCAGAGAATTTCATCGGCGTAGGCGTTGCCGATGCCGGCGACGAAATCGCCGCGCGTGAGAATGCCCTTGACCTCGCCGCGAAATTTACGCAACCGTTCGACAAAATCCGCGCGCGAAATCTCCAACGCTTCCGGTCCCATCCCCGCAAAATCAGGGATCTCCGCCATGTCACGCGTGAGATACACCTGCCCCATCACTTTTTGATCGACGTAGCGCAACTCATCGTCGCTCGATAACGTCATGACGATGTGAGTTTTGGGCAAGCGTTTTTCGCCGGGCATGGCAAGCTGCAATCGGCCGGACAGTTTTGGATTGATGACGAGAAAAATGTTGTCGAGCGTGAACACCAGGAACTTGCCGCGCCGCGCAATCGATTGGATGGTCGCGCCGGTGAGCGATTCCGCAAATCCGGCGTGCGTCAAATCGCGGACGACAATCGCGCCGCCCGCCGGCAAAACATCGACCGATTGGATCGTCGTGCCGGCGACGCGGCGCGTCAACACATCGCGCACCACTTCGAGTTCCGGCAACTCAGGCATCGGCGTGCTTTCCAGCTTTGCGAATCACCGCATCGAACATCGCTCTGGTCAATCGCCCGGTCTGCGTGTTTTGCTTACTGGGATGATACGCGCAAATCAACATTGGCAACGAACCTTGCGAAGGATTCGCAACCTTCGCAAGGTTGTAGGCCGCCCCGTGTTTGAATTCCAATCGCGGAATATCGTGTCCTTGCCCGCGCAGTAATCGCATATAACCATCGAACGCGATGCGACCGAGCGCAACGACGACGCGCGCGCGTTTCAGCAAATCGAGTTCGCGCGCGAGGTACGGTAGGCAATTCGCTTGCTCTGGCGGCGTTGGCTTGTTGTCCGGCGGCGCGCACCGGCAAATCGCCGTGATGAACACATCGCGCAATTGCAAACCATCGCCGATTTTCTGCGCGGTGATTGATTGGCAAATCCGGCGCGATGAAGTGCGCGGTACAGAAATTCGCCGGACGCATCGCCGGTGAACATGCGCCCGGTGCGATTCGAGCCGTGCGCGCCGGGCGCAAGTCCGATCAAAACGATACGCGCGTTTGGGATCGCCGAAACCGGGAACGGGTTTGCCCCAGTAATCCCAATCGCGATACGCGCGGCGCTTTTCGCGCGCGATGCGCTCGCGATATTCGACGAGGCGCGGACATTGGCGACACGCAACGATTTCTCTGTTGAGCGCACTCCAACTATTCGCCAAAAATTTTCATCTCCACGACTTGATTCGCGTTCAACGCCGGCAATTTCAACACGTGCGCCGCGAGTTGCGTCAGCGCTTCCAATGGCACGAGTCCCACGATTTCACTTTCCAAAACTTGCACGCCGCGTTTTTCCGCTTCGACTTTCACTGCATTAAATGCCGTCAACATCCCGGTCACATTGAAATCCGTGAGGTTCATCGAAACCTGCGCGATATTTTTCTCGCGGAGCATAAAGCCATTCGCCTTGACCGATTTCAACCCGCCGCCTTTTTCGCGGATGACGCGCGCAATATCTTTGGCAATTTGCACGTCACTCGTCGCAAGATTGACGTTGTACGCGATGAGAAACGGTCGCGCGCCGATGACGACTGCCCCGGCTTTGCCGATTTTCTTGGGACCATAGTCCGGCGCGCGTTCCGGCTTGGTTGCGATTTCCTGTTTCAGCGTTTCGTACTCGCCCTTGGCGAATGTCGGCGAGGTTGCGGCGTTCCGGTCGCGTCGCGGCATGTTCGTACAAATACACCGGAATATCGAGTTCGCGCGCGACGCGTTCGCCGAGCCGCCGCGCCATCGCCACGCAATCGTCCATCGTCACGCCGGCAATCGGCACGAATGGCACGACGTCGGTCGCGCCGATGCGCGGATGTTGTCCGCGATGCACGTCGAGATCGATCAAGCGCGCGGCGGTCGCAATCCCGCGAAACGCCGCCTCTTCGATTGCGTCCGGTTCACCGGCGAGCGTGATGACCGCGCGATTGTGGTCGGCGTCCATTTCCCAGGTCAAGCAGTTTGACGCCGGGCAACAGCATCGCGCCAACGATTTCATCGAGGATTTCGGGACGGCGACCTTCCGAGAAATTTGGAACGCACTCGACAATTTGATCCATAAGTTCAATGACGGATGACCGAAGACAGAGGACGGAGCGCATTCGTTCAGTCTTCGGTCATCTGTCCTCCGTCACTAGATTTTCTTCAGCGCATCCAACAACTGATCGACTTCCTCCGCCGTGTTGTAATGCCCCAGCCCCACGCGCACCGCGCCGCCGTGATTTTCCAGATCGAGTTTCAGCATCAGCGCGAGCGCGTAATAGTTGCCGTCCCACACGTAAATGTTTTGGCGTCCCAGGGTACTCGGCGATCTCGCGCGGCGTTTTGCCCTCGATGGTGAACGCAACCGTCGGCGTGCGATAATCGAAACGCTTGAGGTCGGCGATGCCATAAATGTGAATGCCGGGAATTTCGCGCAAGCCGGTCATCAATCGGATGAACAAATCTTTTTCGTATTGCTTGATCGCCGCCATGGCGGTTTTCAAATGCAAACGGCGTCCGCTGAACGATTTGAATTGCGAAGCGAACGCCGCGCCGTATTTCTCGCCAACCGACGCAAGATAATTCACCGCCGCCAGCGCGCCGGCGATGCCTTCGTGATTTTGCGTCCCGGTTTCAAATTTGTACGGCGGCACGTTATCGGCGGGGCGCACTTTGTACGCTTGCAATCGATTCAGCAAATCGTATTTGCCGTACAGCACGCCGAGGTGCGGTCCGTAGAATTTGTACACCGAACACGCCAAGCAAATCGCAGTCCAAATCCTGCACATCGATGGGCGCGTGCGGCGCGAGATGCACCGCATCGACGAACACGATGGCGCCCGCCATGTGCGCGAGCGAAATAACCGTCTTCAAGTCATTCATCGTGCCGACCGCATTCGACGCGCCGCCGACCGCGACGATTTTTGTTTTCGTCGAAAGATGTTTTTCAAAATCCGCCATGTCCAGCGTGCAGTCGTCAGTGTGCACATCGACCCAGCGAATGGTCGCGCCGCGTTCTTCCAGCGCCAGCCACGGCGAAATGTCCGCGTCGTGATCCAGATGCGTCACGATGATCTCGTCGCCTTCGTCGATGTAGCGACCGAGCGCGCGCGAAATATTGAACGTCAGCGTCGTCATGTTGGGACCAAAAACGATTTCGTTGGGCGAACGCGCGTTGAGAAAATCCGCAAAGGCGTTGCGCGCCTCGGCGATCAGCGCATCGCTTTTCTGCGACGTAGCAAACGCGCCGTGCGTGTTCGCGTTCATCGTCGTGTAGTAATCGACGATGGCGTCGATGACCTCTTGGCACACTTGGGTGCCGCCGGGATTGTCGAAAAAGATCGCGCCGGTTTTGAGCGCGGGAAAGTGCGAGCGGATTTCGGTGATGTTGTAATTCAAGCAAGTTCTCCCTGGTCCAATATTGATGCCGTGACCGGTCTTTGCATCAGCAGATCATTTTGCCGATCATTGCCAAGTTGAAAAATTTGCGTGCCGACTTGAACAAATCCCCACGCTTGATAAAACGCGATGGCGCGCGGGTTGCGTGCCCAAACGGCGAGCCAGAGCGTATCGGCACTCTGCCGCGCGGCGTGAGCGAGGCACGCGCGCATCAATGCCGCGCCGACGCCGTGTCCGAGCCATTCTTGACGCACGTACAGCCGTCCAATTTCGATGGGGTGCGCGCCGATGATACATGCCCGGCGGGGGCATTTGGCGCAGGTGCGCGTAACCCGCCGCGCGTCCGGCGATTTCCGCAATCAAGTGAACTGAGCGCGGCTCGGCTAGCTCGCGCGCTTGTTTTTCCGGGCTAAAGGATGCGGCGAGGTAGGCGCGCATATCTTCCGGTGTATTGTCTCTCGCAAACGCATCGAAAAAAGTCTGCGCGCCGATTTCGGCAAGTAATTCACTGTCGGCGGCAGTGGCATACCGAATCGCAATTGGATCAGTCATTGCCGGCAACCCGCCCCAGGATTTCGCGTTGCCGCTTCCACATCCGCGCGCGTTTGCGCGGCGTCACATCATCGTAACCAAGCAGGTGCAGAATGCCGTGCACTGCGAGCAAATCGATTTCGTCGGCGATGCGCCAGCCAGGCGTCACGCGCCTGTCGTTTCGCAGTATCGTACGAAATCGCAATATCGCCACCATCGTCCATCGGAAATGACAGCACATCCGTCGGCGCATCGGTGCCGTGAAAAGCGCGATTGAGTTTGTGCATTTCGGCATCCGTGGTAATGTAAATCGTCAGCGACGCCGGCGCTTTTTCACCGCGCACCGTCTTCTGCACGATGCGTTTCAACCGCAAACGGTCGATGCGGCTTGAAAATTTTGGGTGAGCACGTATTTCAACGGACATGGATTTGCTCCGGCGCTTGGGGCGGCACCGGTTCCGGATATTTGATCCGCGGATGGAAGAGCCCTTGCAAAACATCGGCGAACGCGCCTTTGATTTTTTGCAGATCGCGCAGCGTCAAATCACTTTCATCCAACTGCCCGTCGCGCAAACGATCGGCGACGATGCGGTCGATGATGGCGCGAATCTGCTCATGTGATATGGGACGCTCAGCGCGCGTCGTCGCCTCCACGCTATCGGCGAGCATCAGAATTGCCGCCTCGCGCGTTTGCGGCTTGGGTCCGGGATAGCGATAGTTTTTCTCATCGATGCCCGCATGCCCATTCGCTTGAACCGCCTTGCGATGAAAATACGCGGCGAGCGTCGTGCCGTGATGTTGCGGAATGAATTCGCGCACGCGCGCCGGCACGCCATACGCTTTTGCCAGCGCCATCCCGCGCGACACATGATCGATCACAATGCCCGCACTTTGCTGTGGTTGCAACTCATCGTGCGCGTTGAGTCCGTCCAATTGATTCTCGATGAACAATTGCGGCTCGCCGGTCTTGCCGACATCATGATAGTACGCCGCCACGCGCACGAGCAGCGCGTCCGCGCCGATCGCTTGCGCCGCTTGCTCGCCCAATTGCCCAACGATGAGACTGTGATGATACGTGCCCGGCGCTTCGACCAAAAGTTTTTTCAATAGCGGATGCGTGGGACGCGCGAGATCAAACAGCTCAAGCGATGTGGGGATGCCAAAAGATTTTCCCAACACAAACACACTGCCCAAGGCGAGCAAACCGGAGAGCAACCCATTACCCAACGCAACCGCCACAAATTGTCCCCACACCATCAAATCACTTTCACGCGCAAGCAATCGAAACACGGCGACGACGACGAGATTAATCAAGCCGACAAACACGCCGCTCCATAAGAACGACGGCAATCGTTCGATGCGACCCAACGACAATGCGGCGATGATGCCGCCCGCGAGCGCATACAGGGTCAGCTCAAGCGAATAGTGCATGAAAAAGCCGAACGCCAACGCCAGCACCCATGCCGCGGCCAACGCCATCGATGAATCGACGAGCACGGCGAGCAACATCGCGGCGGCGCTAATCGGATAAAGATATTGGAGCCAGGAGCGTTCGGCACCGATGAGTCGCGCGCCCGCCGCAAAAATCAAAATCACACTCGCCAGCAAGAGCAACGCGCGGACATTGGCAATCAAGCCAATGCGCGCGCGCAACACATAAATCGCGATGAGTAAAGCGAGCAACGCCGCGAATAATGCCGGTCCCGCATAATCGATGGGCAAAGGATTGGGATGGATAAAACCGGCGGCCTGCAATGCTTCGAAAGCCAGCGGTGTAACCACCTCACCCTCGCGCACTATGGCTTGACCTTTTTCGATGGTACGATACACCGTACCCACTTGTTCGCTGGCAATCGCGCGTTGTTCGGCCGTCTTGATCGGATTCGCGAACGTGTTCGGCACGATAAAAACGCGCGACCATTGCGTCACGATATCGGCTTGCTCGCCGGTCAGGGCAAGACTAATGCGTGTGGAAGCTTTTTGATACTCGGTGGCGAGGTCGCTCGTGCGAATCGGCTCGCGCATCGTTTGATCCAGCACATAAATCGTTTCAGTCACGATGCGGTGGAACGCCGTCTCGTCGAGCGCGAATGTTGCGCGAAGGGTTGGGAGCGACACGGTTACGGTTGGAATGCTTTGCACCCAATCGATTTTTTGATCGGCGGTGCTGTACGGATCGTGCCGCAACGCATCAACGTAATCCAGCACGCGGCTGGCCCAGCGCACTTGTTCGCGCGCCAAGTTCGCGTCCGGCGAATCGTACACATCTTTGACTTGCGCTTGCGCTTTACTGCGCGCTTCGCGGGTTTGGATTTCGCTGGCGAACGTGACGCGCTCCGGCGCGAGAATCGTGCGCGGACTCACTTGATTCGAATCCAACCGCAGAGATTCTTGCGCGGATTGAATTGTGAAAATAGAAATCAGGAGGAGAGTAAAACCGGCGAGGACGAGCGCGGCACGGGAAAGTTGCCAGCGCGTGGGCAGAGTCGAACGAGGGCTGACCATCATGGTGCCCTTACATCACCGCGCTTGGATCAAGCGGCGCGCGCGACAGGAGGTACGCCGCGCGGGAAGGTTGTTTGCTAAAAACAAAATCGATGGCGCTGTAGCCGGCGGCGAAACAATTTTGAAATGCTTCGCGCGTGCGCATCCGCCAAGCGAGCGCGAGGTCTGCCGAGAAATTTTTCACGGCGGCAAAGTTCGCCGGAATTTCGACGAGAAGCACGTCGCGTTGCGCGGCGTATATTTTTTCGATGCGCGGCAATTCCTTCGCGTCGAATGAAACTTCGAATAATGGTTGCACGCCGGTCGCAAGCATCGCATTCCAATCCCGGCGCGGCGGTGGTTGCGTCGCGCGCGATTCCACGCGCGCGGTGTTCATCCACCATTCCACTTGAAAACGGTCCGAGGGCAAGCCCGGCATTCAAGCCATCGGTCATTTTGCCGTACACATTGACGATGTAATGCCGCGCAATCGCGCCGAGTCGAACGAGATTGAGGTTGGCATTCAATGCCAGCAGGCGGATCGTACGTCCAAGTCATCAGATCGATTTTTTGCGCGAGCGCGATTTGGCGTTGGACAAATTTTAACTGCTCGCCGATGCCCCGGCCCTGAAATTCCGGCAAGACGGCAACCATGTGCGAGCAATGCTTGAGGCGATTGGCGTGATGCGCATCGGTTCCCAAAAAGCTGAACGCCAGACCAATCAAGCGCTGCGTAGCGTCGAATGCGCCCAGCACAATGCCGCCGTGCTTGTGCGCCGTGATCAGCAAGTTGGCGGGCACGACATCACGCCAGTCCGGCATTTGCCAGACCGCCCGTTGCAATTCTTCGGCGTCGAGGTATTCACTCCACGCTTGCAACGGGCGGATCGAGAACGCAGTTTCGGAAATCATCGCGGCGTATGCCTAACGGCGCTTGTTCTTTTTGCCGACGTACTCTTCATCTTCATCCCAGTCTTCCGAGTCGTCGTCTTCTTCTTCGTCTTCCAAATCTTCATCCAGGTCTTCGAGTTCTTCGTCTTCGAATTCTTCTTCATCATCCTCGGCGTCTTCACGCGTTTCCATCGTCAAGCAACCGGCATCCGGTTCATATTCAATTTCCACGGACGTGCAAATCCCGCTACGATTAAAAGTGCAATGGCGTTCGCGACAGCGAATGCGTGTCATTGAAAAATCCTCCGCATCTCCGATTTTGAGCGACGCTATTATATGCAGGTTGATTGGTTTTGTAAAGAATTCAGTTTGCAAAAAAGGACAAGGCGAGGCACGTGCCTCGCCTTGTCGCTTGCCTCGCGTGAATTATTCTTCCGATTCCAACACCCGGAAGGATGAACTCGCCGACCACGGACCCCAACCGCCTTCATTGCCGCCGCGGACGCGCCAATAATAGGTCGTGCCCATGCGCAGACGTTCTTTCGACCGGCACGGTTGCCTCAGTCGCAATCGAAACAACAGATGACGGCGAAGTGAAACTGGGATGCTCGCTCCAGGTCACCTCATAGCGCGTCGCGCCGCCCACCGAAAGCCAGCGGAACGCCGGATGCAGGGAATCGGTAAATTTCTCATTCTCCGGCGAGAGCAGAATTGCGCGTGTGGTCGGCGGCAAGGGCTTGGGCATCGGCTCAGTCGGAATGGGTTGCGCGATTTTGGTTGGCTGAACCGGCAATTTGCCACGCCCCGGTGGCGCCGGTTTTTTGGGGCGCGCAACTTTTTTCGATTTCGCGCGCGCCGGCGATTGCTTTTTCACCGGACGCTTGGCAGTTTTTGGGCGTGCCACTTTAGCCGATTTGCGGCGCGCGGGTTTAGCGATCGATTTCTTTTTGCGCGCGCTCGTCGCCGCGAAAAGCGGAGCAAGAATCGTTAGCGCAATGTTTGCGAGAGCCACTGACATGAAACTCTTCAATCTCCTAGAATGGCAAGGGGTTTTTCGGTGTGGCGGGCGGCACAGGCGTCGAGGCCGGCGGCGCTGGTTTCGGCGCGGGCGGTGCCGGCTTCACCGGTGGCGCAGGTGGAGCTTCTGGCGCCGGTTTGGGCTGGGGCACGGCTTTTTTCGCCGGTTTCTTGACCGCTGGTGCCTTGGGCGCTTTTTTAGCGGGCTTTTTAACGGCTGGTTTCTTCGCCGTTACTTTGGTAGCTTTAGCCGCAGGCTTTTTCGCGGCCTTGGCGACGGCTTTTTTGACCGTTTTTTTCTTCGCCACCTTTTTGGCGGCGGATTTCTTGGCACCCATGCCACCAACTTCCGCCAAGAACAGCGGTGAAACGAGACCCAGCAAAAGATCAGACAGTGTGCTCATAAATTCCTCCTTGGGGAATGATCTTGCACATGCTATAAACAAGCCCGACGCGAACTTGTTATCTGGGTGATGAATTGCGCAGAGTATAGCACACATCATTATCGATTTCAATACCCGGCGCGACTTTTTTTCGATGAAAAAGGGGCAATCGCCGTCTGACGATTGCCCCAACCTCGATTTATTGGTAAGTAATGCTCAATTTTGGCACGCCGGCACCGCAAGATAAATAATCCGATTGCCCGGCGTTGGCAGTTGCGCCCGCCGGGTGCAGGCGAATCTGAAAGCGCGTTTTCCCCTGCGCAACGCGATTCTGGACGTACGACTTGACATCGATGGCACTTGCCGGTTTCGCGCTCAACAGCGTAACGCCTGTGCCGGGCAGGTTATAATCGGCTTGATCGAGTGGCAGAGCGTATTCCAACTCCCCAACCCAGATGCCTGCCAGTGTTCCGGCGAACGGATTGTTGGTTTGACTGCAACCGGTCAAATCCAACGTGGCGTTGACAATCGTCTTGCCACCCATATCCGAAATATCGAAACTCATGAAAGCTCGGACAAGCCGGTTAGCGGCAATGTCGCCTGCCAACATTGTTCCGTGCACTGGCGCCAAACCTGCCGCGGCTTCGTAAACCGTACCGCTTTCGGTGCCACCCATCGCGCTCCGCACAACCAACGCAATCGCTGGAGGTAGCGGCGGCACGACGGTAACTTTGACCTGCGCCGTTTTGGTATTCGCGCCGCAATGCCCGGTCAAGGTGTATGTTGTCGTTGATGCCGGCGTGACGTGCGCGAACCCGGCGTTTCGACGCCGCCAATGCCCTGATCGATTTCCGCAGAATCGGCGCCATTGACCGCGCCCCAGTTCAGTGTAACTGTCGTCCCGGCAACCACCGTAATCGCTGTGCCCGCCGGCACAGACGGGGCGGACGCCGTGAACGACGCGATATTCGGTGTACCCACACAACCAGTCGGCGCGCTCGATGACGCAGCGGCAGACGAAGTCGATGCGCCGCCAATCACGTTGATTTTGACTGTTACTGGCAAGCCGAAGAACGCATTCTTGGCATTGCGCAATCGCCAACTGCCAGTGTGCTCGCCGGCTGTGGCTGGCGCGGTCATCGGCACCAAAACATCGGCAGTGGCACCGGGCGCAGTATTCGGCACGACGACGGTTGTGTTGGCGGTCATCGCTTCACCGCCGACAAAAACCAAATTGTAGCTGTTCCACGCACACGTGCCCGAGTTGCGAATGCGCCAGATTTTATTAAAGGTCTGCCCGGCGGACCAATTGGTGCCATCCGGCACCGTTACATCGACATCTGCACCGAAGGCAACATTATCGGTGCATGCCGCGGCGCTTGATGTTGACGATGTCGGGGTGGTTGTTGATGTTGGCGTTGCCGCAACCGGCGGAGGTGCTTGCGTTGTCGGCGTGCTGGTAGGCCCCAACGCAATTGCCGGACTCGCCGAAATCGAAATCGCGACGGGGTCGCTCATCGCGCCGGTAGCGTTGTATGCGCGAACGACCAGCGTGTGCGTGCCTTGGGTCGCTTTCCACGTTTGCACGAGACTGAGCGACGGCTGTCCTTGTGGAATTGGCGCTGAATCCGTTCGGACGACGACGTTATCGACGATCAATTCCACGCGCACGACGCCTTTCGCGTCGGTGGATGTCGATTGAACAGTGACATCCTCGCCTTCGCGAAAAACGCTTCCGCTGGGCGGCGAAATAATCACGGTTGCAGGTTTGCCGCTGTCGGTACACGCGCTCAATGCGATGATTGAGATGATGGATAAAAGTAAAATAATCCGACGTTTGGTGGATGACATAGATTCCTCCGTTTCGCCTGCGAGTATACCATGTCCGCAATGACTTTACAATGGGGCAGCAAAGAAGGACAAGCGTTTGCTTGTCCTTCTTTGCTCCCTACACTTTTCCTTTTGCTTTTTCCACCAACTCGAACAACTTGTTCAACGCTTCTAGCGGCGAAAACGCCAGGACATCAAGTTCGCGCAATTCTTTGCGCAAATCATCCTCCGCGCCGAACAACGCCAACTGTGTTCCTTCAACCGCCTTGAGTTCGGCTTCGTGTTGGCTTTCGAGCGTCTTTAACACTTCTTCCGCGCGATGCACAACGGCTTTGGGCATTCCCGCCAACTGCGCGACGTGAATGCCGTACGATTTGTCTGCGCCGCCGCGCGCGATCTTGTGCAAGAACACGACGCGCCCGCCCTGCTCCAGCACCGCGACATTGTAATTCCGTACTTTGGGTAAATATTCTTCCAACTCGATCAGTTCGTGATAATGCGTCGCAAACAATGTTTTCGATTGCAGTTGCGGGTGATTGTGAATGTGCTCGACCATCGCGCGCGCAATCGCGATGCCATCGTATGTGCTCGTGCCGCGTCCGATTTCGTCGAGAATGATCAGACTCGATTTCGTCGCGTGCGTTAGAATGTTCGCCGCTTCGACCATTTCGACCATAAATGTCGATTGCCCCGCCGCGATTTCGTCTTGCGCGCCGATGCGCGTAAAGATGCGATCAACCAAGCCGACGATTGCTGATTCGGCCGGGACGAATGAACCGATCTGCGCCATCAGGACAATGAGCGCGACCTGCCGCAAGAACGTCGATTTACCGGACATGTTGGGTCCGGTGATGATATGAATCATCTCGCCGTTCGAGAGCGTGACATCGTTGGGAACGAACGGCTCATCGCGCAATGTGAGTTCAACGACCGGATGGCGACCCGCAACGACGTGAAGCTTGTCCTCGCGATTGAGTTGCGGACGCACGTAGCGATAACGCATCGCGACTTCGGCAAGACTCGCATACACATCGATTTCCGCAAGCGCGCGCGCGGTGGCGAGCAAGCGCGGCGCCGCGCCGGCAATTTGCGCGCAGATTTCTTTGAACAATGTCGTCTCAAGTTCCACGAGGCGTTCTTCGGCGTTGAGAATGAGCGACTCGTACTCTTTCAAGTCCGGCGTGATGTAGCGTTCCGCATTCGTCAGCGTTTGTTTGCGAATGTACTCGGGCGGCGCTTGCGGCACGTTCGGCGTTGTGATCTCGATGTAATAGCCGAACACTTTGTTATAGCCAACCTTGAGCGACTTGATGCCGGTGCGTTCGCGTTCTTTACGTTCAAGATTCGCAACCCAATCTTTCGCATTTTTCGATGCACCGGCGATATTATCGAGTTCGGACGAATATCCCGGCGCGATCACGCCGCCGTTGTTCAAATTCGCCGGCGGCTCGCCGACGATGGCACGGGAGATCAGATTGACGATGTCGGGACAAGCATCAAGGTTCGACGGAGGATAATGACGATGACGGAGCGTTTCACGTTCTGTCTTCAGTCGTCCGTCATGTAACCAATTGAGTATTTGAGGCACAACTTCGAGCGATACGCGAATCGCCACTGCGTCGCGCGGCGTCGCGATGCCTTGCACTACACGATTCGTCAAGCGTTCGAGGTCGGAAATCTTTTTCAGCAAGTCGCGCAAAGATTCGCGCTTGGCCGTGTCGCGATGCAACGCATCGACGTGATCAAGCCGCGCGTTCAATGCATCGAGATCGAGCAAAGGTTGCGTCAACCAATCGCGAAGCAACCGCGCGCCCATCGCCGTGCGCGTTTCATCGAGCACACCGAGAAGCGAACCTTTCACATTGCCGCCGCGAATCGTGGCAACGAGTTCCAAATTGCGCCGCGTCGCCGGGTCAAGCGTCATGAACGATTGCGTAGAGTACGTGCGGAGGGTCGTCAGTTGCGCGAGCGCGTTTTTCTGATTGTCCTGCAAATATTGAATCAGCGCGCCGGCGGCGCGTGTCGCGAGCGGCAACGCGCCCAAACCAAACCCATCGAGCGCGGCGACGTGGAAATGATCGAGGAGGGTTTGGCGCGCGGAATCGAGGTCGGGAGCTTTAAACTCGGTAATTGGGAAATGGTAATTGGGATCTTTTATGCGCGAGCAACAACTCCGCCGGATTCAAGCGGTCGATTTCCTGGCGCACGTCGCGCGCATCGACTTCAGTTGCGGCGAAAATACCGGTCGTGATGTCGGCGTAGGCAATGCCAGCACGTTGTTTATCGACGACGAGCGCGGCGAGATAATTGTTGCGTTTTTCTTCGAGAAGGTTTGGCTCGACCACAGTGCCCGGCGTGACGACGCGCATCACCTCGCGGGTCATCAAGTCCTTTGACTTCGGCTCGTCGCTCGTCTGCTCGACAATCGCAACTTTGTGTCCGGCGTTGATGAGCTTGGCGAGGTACGTTTCGACGGCGTGGTACGGCACGCCGGCAAGTGGCACCCGCTGGTCGCCGCCCATTTCGCGCCCGGTCAGGACGATGTTGCACACGCTCGCCACGATCTTGGCATCGTCATCGAACGTTTCGTAAAAGTCGCCGAGGCGGAAGAAGACAATGGTATCAGGATATTGTTTTTTGATTTGGAGGTATTGTTGGCGAATCGGCGTGGTCATGGCAAACACGATAATATCGCACTTGGTTTTATTTCGCAACACGATAATATCGCACTTGGTTTATTTCGCAAGAGTTGAGAGCAATCTCTGTTCTCGCGCCGATAATGAATCGTAACTCCAATCCATCGCCGCGCGCGTGTTTGCTGGCGTCAAGGCGCGGTGCGACTTCCCGTGGTCAACAAGTGAAAACGATCATCCAAACGCGCGGCAATTTGCCTCCACCGATAACGTCTTGACGCGAGCGGCGGCGAGTTCAAGTCGCCAGCGGCATACCATCCAGGCGTGCGCAGATTTGCGCGATGCACGCTTGTTCGTATCCGTCAATTCAAAGTCGGGAGCTTGCGGTACATGCCGCGTTCGGTGAATAATCGCACTGCTTCGAACTGTGCGAACGATTCGAGCGGCGGCAATTGCTGGAGATTCGGAAGCTCGAGCGACGCACGCGAAACGTGGTCTCACCTGCGATGTTCAATCCCTCGCGGCTAGTCGCCAAAATCTTCATATCGGGACAAGCGTGTCAAGAGCGATATCAGACTAGTTCCGCGCACGCTTAATCAAGTGCTCACAGTTGTCTAACACGAGAAGGGTAATCGCACTGGTGGAAATTTTGCAACGAGTAAACAAAAAGCCGGAGGGAGATTCCTCCGGCGCTGAGTGGATGTATCCTAGTTCTCGACGTGTTCAATCTGCCGATGTCCCATCGACGACAAACGTGAGATAGCACACGAAAAAGAACGCGGCGAACAACAGCGTGACGCCGTATGTTTGCGAGTAGCGGAGGGGATGTGCGAGGCGCGGCAGAATATCGGTCAAGCACATCGTGTGGTTGGAAGAACACATCCCAGGAATTGATCCGCATAAACCGACCGAGGTAAATGCCAAAGCCGGTCGCGCCAATCGCGGCGAAGGCGAACAGCCAACTGACGATGTGGCCATAATAATCGCGCACGATATTTTGCATCGCATTGAGTGAAGCAATCGCGAGGAACAAGCCGGTCCACGCGAATGTCGCCAACATTCCGATGTCGTACCACATTGGCACCGGTCGGCGTTCATCCAGATGCCAGAGGTCGGTGATGATGTACGGCGCGTTCGGCAAAAAGATCAGCCAGAGTGCGGCGGGTACGATCAGCAACCACCACGCGCGCGGATGACGCTGATGCAACGAGGCAACGACTAAACTGAACATGTACGGCAACCATGCGAGGAAGAGATTCCAAACGAGAAACAGGTACGTGCAGGTTGCGACTCAGATACACACGCCCGATGAACAACCCGCCGGCGAATAGACTGGAAAGCACGAGGGGGTAGACGAGATGGTTGACGTTAAAGCGGTGGATGCGACGGAGGTGTATTCAACACATTTACCTCCTGAAGTGGATTGAAACGATTATAACGCACTCGAAATGAAATAGCAAACTGTACTTAGCTTTTGGCCTTTAATTTTTCACTTGCGCTCTTCATCCAACAGCCACACCGCTTTGCCACTCTGTCGGCTGAATCAATTGCGCCGGCAAATCGTCGGGACGATGGTCGCCGTGCAAAACTTGCACGCACGGTTTCGGCCTTGTCTGCGCCGGCAACGAGCCACAAGATATTTTTCGCCGCATTGATGATCGGCGCAGTCAGCGTGATGCGCCCTTTTCACTTCTTCGATGTACTCTGCCACGACCCAGCGTTGCGTTTCGTGCAAAACGCGCGTGTGTGGAAAAAGCGAGGCTGTGTGTCCGTTCGCGCCGAGACCAAGGAGAACCAAATCAAATGGGGGAACGCTGATGAACCCTGACGAGCGCAGATGATTCTCTGTCATTGATCGCGTCCTGTGAGCGGCGAATCGGTGGCTGCGCATCCCGGTCGCTTGAAAAAATCTTCGCGCAACTCGCAATTTCATACTCTCGCGCGCGGCGTCTTGCGCGCGGTTCAATCTCGGTCGACGGGATGCGATACACATTCTGCGGCGGCACCGGCACGTGCGCCAATAAGCGCCTCGTTCGTCGTGCCGATAATTGCATCTCGGGATGATCGGGCGGGACGGCGCGTTCATCGCCCCAGAATAAATACATGCGAGCCCAATCGATTTGCGACACAAACTGCCGGCGTTGCCGAGTAGCGCATACAACTCGCGCGGCGTCGAGCCGCCGGAGAATGCGACGGTAAATCGCCCGCGCAACTTGATTGCCTCACGCGCAATGGCAACAAAACGCATCGCGGCTTTGTGGGCGAGAGCGTTGCGGTCTGGCAGGATGATGATTTCAGGATTGGACATTTCTGCAATTGCCAATTGTCGATTTGCGATTGGCGTTTCTCGATCGCAAGTGTCAAATCGAAAATCAAAAATCGGCAATCGAAAATTCCTACGGCGCTCGCCACGCTCTACCATCGTGCGCCAGCATCAGGTTTGCCACTTCAGGTCCCCAGGTGCCAGAGGCATAATTTGGAAATTCTGGCGGCGGCAAATTTGCCCAGCGATCCAGAATCGGCGTGACGAGCGACCATGCAACTTCGACTTCGTCTTTGCGATTGAACAACGTCGAGTCGCCGCGCATGGCATCGAGCAAGAGCGTTTCGTATGCTTCACCCGGCACCGCGCCGAACGCCGTCTTGTAATAGAAATCCATTTTGACGTTGCTGAGTTTGATTGCCTGCCCGGCTGTTTCGCGGCAAAACGCAAATTGATGCCCTCGTCCGGCTGAATGCGAATGGCAATCACGTTCGGTTCGACGCCGGTGACCGCTTCCTGCGCGAACAACGGATGCGGCACCGGCTTGAATTGAATGCGAATCTCGGTGGCGCGTTTGGGCAAACGTTTGCCGGTGCGCAAATAGAATGGCACGCCCGCCCAGCGCCAATTCATCGATTTCAAGTTTCAGCGCGACGAACGTTTCCGTGTGCGAATCTTTGGCGACGCGTGGCTCATCGCGATACGCAACCATCGCTGTGCCCGCATCGTATTGTCCGCGCACAATTTGATCATCGATTTCTTTGCCGGTCACCGGAGAAATCGCGCGCATGACTTTCGATTTTTCATCGTGCACCGCGTTGGCATCGAACGAGACCGGCGGTTCCATCGCCGTCAGCGCGACGAGTTGCAGCAAATGCGATTGCACCATGTCGCGCAATGCGCCGGCAGTTTCGTAATAGCCGCCGCGATCTTCCACGCCGATGGTTTCGCCGTGCGTGATTTGGACGTGATCGACATAGTTGCGATTCCAGAGCGGTTCGAGAATCGTGTTGGCAAAACGGAACGCGAAAATATTTTGCACCGTCTCTTTGCCCAAGTAATGATCAATGCGATAGATTTGCTATTCGTCGAAATACCGCGAGAATTTGGCGATTCAATTCGCTGGGCGCTGGCGAGATCGCTGCCAAAAGGCTTTTCCACAATGACGCGTTCCCACGCGCCGTCGGGTTGAACGAGTTTCGCCGCGCCCAACTGCTCGACGATGAGCGCGTAATATTCCGGCGCGGTGGCGAGATAGTACAATCGATTGCCCTGCGTCCCGCGCTCGGTGTCCAAATCGCACAGGCGTTGCGCGAGCCGCGCGTAACCCTCGGCGTTGTTGAAATCCGATTGGTGATAGAACAACCCTTGCGCGAACTTGTCCCAGCGCTCGCTCGCGCGTCCGGTTTGTTGCGCGCAAACTCTTGCGCGCTCCGCGCGCATCTCGCCGCGAAACACGTCGTCCGATTTTTCGCGGCGCGCAAATCCCATCACGGTAACGCTTGCGGCAATTTGCCATCGCAAAACAAATCGAACAATGCCGGGCACCAGTTTGCGATGCGTCAGATCGCCGGTCGCGCCAAAGATGACAAGCGTGTTGGGCGGCGGCATGCGTTGCCCGGTCATCCCCACGCGCAGGGGAGTTACTTGATTTGGATCATCGATGTGTCTCGATCGGGAATAAGAACGTAAAGCTGTAAACCTTCGCGCAATTACGTTTTACGTATTCTACGCTTTTTGATTTTCAATACCTGTTGCATTGTTTCGACCAATTCGCTCAACTTCGCGCCCGCGTTTCAAATGCACATGCAACGCGCGGCGATGATTATTCTTCAACGCTTGCCAATCGCCTTGCGCTTGCGCGCGAATCAACGTGCCGAACGTAGTACGTCTCGCCCGGAATTTTTGCATCGATAGCGAGTCGGCTGTGATTTGCAGATGCCAGAATTTTATTGGCGCCGCCTTTGTGCAATTGCCCGGTCGAATGCAAAAAGCGCGGACCGTAACCGACCGTCGTCGCGAGCTTCAACGCGTTGCGCGCGGCGACGCGCATCGATTTTAACGCGGCGTTGTTTGCCGGCGTGTTTTGCAGGTATGCCATCAGCGCAAGGTAATCGCCGGGTTGCGCCAATTTGAAAATACGCACCCAGCGCCTCGCGCAGATTTTTTGCTGGCAGACCGGCGCGGTGGAGTACACCGCAAACTGCTTTGTTCTCCCAAACCGGCTTTTCCGTCGTCGGTCGTCGGTCGTCGGTCAGGAACGCGCGCGCATTTCTTCTTCGCCTCTTCCACGTTCGGTTGATCGAATGCATTGATGCCGATGAGCGCGCCGGCAACTGCAATCGCAAATTCCCATCGAAAAAATTCCGCGCCGATGTCGTAGACGTCGCGCAATTGCACACGAATGACGCGGATGCCCGATCTTCTCCAACTCTTTCAGAGCACTGCTCGACTGCTGCATTCTTTTGCTTTGCTGAGTTGCATGTAGACAAAAACCCGATCCATTCCATACGTCGATGGCTTGGCAAGCTTTCGCCATCGATCGGCACAAGTCCCTTGCCTTCTTTGCCAGTCGATTCGGCGATGAGTTGTTCCGCCCACGCGCCAAATGTCGCGATATTCTTCGATGTCATGAACGTGATCTTGTCGCGTCCGTGTTGCGCGAGTGTCGCCAAAACGTCACGCCGAGCCATTCGCCGGGATTTTCTTCTGCGGGCACATCCGCCGCGCACGCGCGCATCATCGCTTCCGCGCGGTCGAGCAGTTTGCCGACATCGATGCCCATCAGCGCGGCGGGCACAAGCCCAAAGAACGACAACGCGGAATAACGCCCGCCGATGTCGGCGGGATTTTCGAACACGCGGCGAAACTTTTTTTCGATAGCAAGTTTGTGCAACCCCGACCCAGGATCGGTGATCGCGATGAAATTTTGCGCGGGCGCGAGCTCGGCGAAATATTTGTAATGCGAAAGCGTTTCGGTCGTGCCGCCGGATTTGCTCGCGATGATGAACAAGGTTTTCTTTGGATTGATTTTCCGCGCCAGCGCGCGGACGGTTGCCGGGTCGGTCGTGTCGAGGATGAACAGCCGCGGGAATCCTTTCGTCACGCCGACCACATCGCGCAACGTTTCGACGCAGAGCGAACTGCCGCCCATCCCGCACAACACAATCGATTTGAACCCGGCGCGTTTGAATTTCCTCGCCGAACTCTTTCAACTCGGCAACATGCTTGCGCATTTTCGTCGCCACGTTGAGCCAGCCGAGACGAATTGAGATTTCGGCGATGTGTTCCGGCTCGGTCTTCCATAGCGTCGCGTCTCTTTGCCACACGCGATTCGCCACGCCGTTTTGTTCCGCCGCCGCTACATTTTCGCTGACCGCGTTCAAGTAATCGCCCAGGTTCGCGCTTGCGTTAATCAATGGCTTGGACATTTTTGTCCTCCACGAAACATCACTGACTTTTTTCGATCTCCAATACCTTGTTCATCCGGCGCACGAATCTTTCGCCGCCGTCGAATTTGCCGGACATGAACGCGCGCACGAGTTCGCGCGCCAACTCATCGCCGATGATGCGTCCGCCGAGCGCGAGCACGTTCATGTTATCGTGTTCGACGCCTTGCCGCGCCGAGTACGAATCGTGGCACAGGCACGCGCGGATGCCACGCATCTTGTTCGCGGCAATCGTCACGCCGACGCCGCTGCCGCAAATGACGATGCCGCGCTCCGCTTTGCCATTCTGAATCGCCGCGCCGACCGCGCGCGCAAAATCCGGAAAATCGTCCTTGCGCATCGTATGTCGCCGCGCCGCAATCGACGACGGCGTGTCCAAGTTTTTTCAATTCATCGACGACGGCTTGCTTGATCGGAAAGCCGCCGTGATCGGTACCAATTGCGATGTTCATTATTGCCCCTTTGACCGAAGACCGAGGACGGATGACCGAACTTTTTTCGGTCCCTTGTCTTCGGTCCTCCGTCATTTCATTTTCGAGAAACTCGTCGGCGTAAGAATCATGTTCGTGATGTGCGTCGTGAACGCGCCGTCTTTTTCCGTTTCCGCTTTCGCCGCGATCCATTCCGGGTCGTTCATAAACGCATTCCACTTGGTCTCGCGCTCCGCGAGACTCTGCCATTCGAGCATGTAATACAAATCGTTATTGCTTTCGCTAATGACCGAGGTCCAAAAACCGACCTGGCGAATGCCGTGCTTGTCCCAGAGTTTCAACGTGATATTTGCAAAGCGTTTGACTTGGGCGGACAATTTGCCTGGCATGCAATGATAAATCCGCAGTTCGTAAATCACTTGCTTCCTCCGAATTTGATTTTATTTCCAAGCTTCGCCGCGCCGACGGCCAAAATCCCGGCGACGACCCAGGTTGCAATTTGAATTTCCGGCGCGTACGCGAAAAAGTTATACGATGTTGTGATGTACCTAAAATCCGATGGCGTCGCAAAAATATAATGTGCGAGCGGCAGAACAAGATAACTCCAGCACAGCCCGGCGATAAAAATCTGCGCCGCGCTTGGCGATGGGTTGCGCCGCCACGCGCGCGCAACGCTCATCACACTCAGCCAAACGATGCCGACGACGATGCTGGCAATCGCAAACGCATTCGCCGCAAGCACGCTCACCGATAATCCGCGCGCCGGCAATTCGATGGCGCGGAGCAAGAGCAACGGCGGCACGAGTCCCACGCCGTACGCCGCAAGCCAGACGAGTTCACGTGGTCGATGCGCCGCCAACGCCCCCGGCGTCAGCGCGAGCGCCAAACCGATGAGCGCGACGACAACAATCATCGACTGTAATCGATGCCGGCATCGTCGGCGAATTTTGCGTCATCGTGATAACCGCAATGCCAATCGCAATCGGCGCGGTGCACCAGAGCCACACGCGCCACCATGCCGGCGCGCGATAATTGTCGACGAAACGCGCGAGCGAAAAATTGGCGGCGATGTACAACAGCATTACAACACCGCCGGCGACCAGACCGGTCATCCAGTATCGCCCAACGGTTACGTCGTCGAACGGTTGTGCATGCATGTGGTTGTAGAGAAAAACCGCGTACCGGTCGTCGAGCGCGAACCATTTGTAAAAGAGCGCAAGAATGAAAAGCGTAATCGGCGTGGCGTGAAAAATCGCGTTCCGCCAATTCAGATTCAAATCAACCCTTCTGCTTTCACGCGTTGATACGACATCTCAATCGATTCCGCCAATTCGTTTTCAATTCCATAGTACATCGCCACTTGCATCGCGCAGAACAAAACGCCTTTAACTTCTTGCGCCAATTTCACCTTGTCTGGCTCACCGTACTTGTCGCGCTTGATGCCGCTCGCTTCAAAATGATTGACTTGTTGCGCCAACTCACCGCACTCTTCCAACAACCGCGTCATGATTTGAAACGGATCGTTGCCGTTTGGAAACCGGCGATTGAGCGCCAAACACAAACGCACGCAACTTTTCAAAGGTTCGATTGTCGTCCAATTTCCAATCTCCACGTCTTAACTTCCAATGACCGCATTATACAACCATTTCTGCCGTTCCATTGCGCGCTGGTAAATCGTGTGACGCGCGGCGTCCGGCGTAAACATCGCGCCGGTCTGCGCCGGCAAATCGGATAACGCATCGATTGCGCCGAGCGCGCGCAACGCGAGCAGAGCCGTGCCGCGGCTCGTCGCTTCCGGTTCCGCCGAGGCAATCACCGGCACGCCGAACGTATCGGCGATGATTTGAATCCACGCCGGCGAATTCATCAACGCGCCGCCGCTCGCGACGACTTGCACCTTCGGCGCAACATCACGGACGAGTTCAAAAATCAAACCCAGCCGGTACGCAATCGATTCTAAACCGGCGCGCAAAATTTCAATCGGGCGCGTGTTCAAACTCAAACCGATGATCGCCGCGCGCGCATCGGCATTCCAATTCGGCGCGCGTTCGCCCGCAAGGAACGGCAACAGCGTGAGTCCGTGCGCATCCGGTTGCATCGCCGCGAGTTCATGTTCGATGGCATCACCTTCAGGCAATTGAAAATTACGCCGCATCCACGAAAACCATTCGCCGCCTTCGCTCAACGCACCACCGAGCAACTCAAGTTCGCGATTGACTGAGTACGACCACAAGCCCCACGGCACGCGGCTTGTCCCGCGCGGATATGTCACGCGCATCGCACTACTGGTGCCGATGGTCAACGCGATCCGCGACGGATCGACGCAACCGCTGCCGATGTTCGCCGCCGCGCCATCGCCGACGGTCGGAAAAAAATTCGCATCGCGCAACGCCGACCAACGATTTGCATATTCGCGCGCGCAACCTGCCGACGTTGTGATTGTAATCGACCAACGGCGACAACTGGGACTTGGTCAATGGTAATTGGGAAATGAGTTCATCATCCCAATCTAATTTTCGTCGATTGAGCAAACCCGTCCACGAGGCAACCGAATAACTGCATGCGCGTTGTCCCGTCCAGCGATACAAGAGATATTCGCCGAGCGACATCCAATATTTTGCGCGTTGCAAATCGTCGCGCGCGAGCCACAAAAATCGCGCCGGCAAATAGCTCGAATGAAACAATGTGCCGACGCGCTGATGTGTCGTGCGTTCGTCGAGGCGCGCGCGCAAGCTCAGCGACTTGGCGCGCGTTGCGCGTGTCGGCATACGTGAACACCGGCGTCACCGCGCGCCCGTCCCCATCGACGCCGAGAATATTCGAGACGAGTGAATCGGACGCAACGGCGATGACAGAGCACGTGCCGGCTTGCGCCAGCACATCGTCAATGGCGCGCTCAGCGCAAGCAAGAATTTCATCTGCATCAAATTCCGCACCACCGTCTGATGTTGTCCGCATCGAATACTTGACTTGCGCGCTGATGCCCGGCACCGCGCGTGCCTGCATATCGAACAACATTGCACGCGTAGACGACGTGCCGATGTCAAGCGTAAGACCATTTTCGATTTCCGATTTAGGATTTCTGATTTAGATTTACCCATCGTTCCATCAGTATCGAGATAATCATGGCAATCTGAAATCGAAAATCTCTTTCAAATGGTCCGTGTCGTTCATCAATGTGAGCACAAAATCGTTGTCGTGTTTTTCAAATCATATTGATGCACGCATTGTCTTGGCGCAGACGCCAGAACAAATCTGACTCCATTCCCAAAACGACGCAGAGCATTGCCATGCACACCGTCCGATGTGAAACGAGCGCAACTGTTTCGCCCTTGTGCTTGGGCGCGAGTTCGTCAAGAAGCGCAACGATACGCGTGCGCATCGCCTTGAACGATTCGCCTTTTGGAAATTTCGCGTGACCCGGCGCCGTGGTCCATTTTTCCATGATCTTCGGGAAATGCTTGCCGCGCTTCATCGATGGTCATGCCTTCAAACGCGCCCACATCGATGTCGAGCAAGCCGGGATGGGGTTGAATTTCCAAATGCAATTTTTCGGCGAGCGGACGCGCCGTTGCCAGGGTGCGTTGCAAGGGGCTGGCGTAAATCGCGGCGATTTTTTCTTGCGCCAGCCGCGCCGCGACCTTTTGCGCCTGCGCGTGTCCGGTTTCGTTCAGCGGCAAATCTGCGCGCCCGCGAAATCGTTCCGCGCCTTGATTCCATTCCGTTTGTCCGTGGCGAATGAGAATGAATTTTGTTGTCATTTCTCGCCTCCGTAGAGACGTTGCGCCGCAACGTCTCTACGCCTTTAAATCAGAAATAATAACGCGACTGCCGCCAAGATGCCCATCCCGCCGCCGAAGAAAAATGGCGTTGCCGCACCGAACGTGTCCCACAAAAATCCCGCCAGCAACGACGCCGGCAACAAGCCGATGCCGGTCGCGCGTCGCGTGCAGACCGATCAATGTCGCGCGCAAATCTTTCGGCGCGATGTCGGATACGAATGCTTTTTCCACGCCCTCGGTGAGCGCGATGTAAATGCCGTATACGGCGAACAAAAGCCATAACGACATTTGCGTCGCCAGTCCAAAACCAATGTACACGATGCCGTACGTCGCGTAACCCAGCACGAGCAAGGTCTTGCGCCCGATTTTGTCCGACAAGCGACCGGCGGGCCACGAGAGAAACGTATAGACCAAATTGAAAACGAGATACATCAGAATGACCGTCGCATCGTTGTTGCCGAGATTTTTTGCGCGCAAGAGCAAAAATTGATTCGACGAGTTGCCAAGCGCAAAGATAAAGATGATGACCAAAAAAATCTTCAAGCGGCGGTCCAACGCGCGCCAGCGTGCACCGAAATTTTTCCACCACGGTTCTTTGACTGTGGTCGCTTGGCGTGGCACAATCCCTTCGACTCCGCTCAGGGCAGTTTTTCGCGCACGAGAAACAAAACCAGCACGCCGAGAAACGCCGGAATCAGCGAGAGCATAAAGATATTGGAGAAATCGTCGCGCAGGGAAATGAATAGCACGTACGCCAGAATCACGCCGATGCTCGCGCCCGCGCTATCGAGCGCGCGATGCAAACCGTACGCGCTCCCGCGTTTCTCCGGCGGCGTCGAATCGGCGATCAGCGCGTCGCGCGGCGCGGTGCGAACGCCTTTGCCAAACCGGTCGGCGAGGCGACCGACAAACACGAGTTGCCACGTCGTCGAGAGATACAAGAGCACTTTGCCAATCGTGCTGAGCGAATAACCGAGAATCGCAATCGGCTTGCGCTGTTGAATGCGATCCGACCACGCGCCGGAAAAAACGCGGAGCAAGCTCGCCAGACTTTCGGCGAATGCCTTCGATGATGCCAACAATCGCCGGCGACGCGCCGATGCGCGCAGAGGTGAGGTAGAGCGGGAGAAGCGGATAGACCATTTCGGTGCTGATGTCGGTGAGGAAACTGGCAATGCCCAGAATGATGACGTTGAACATTTCTCTCTGCCTTGAGTACGGTGATTGTTTCGATTATATACCCAAGGCGAACTAGCGTCAAAGAAAACTCTGCTCCCTCGATTTATCCTCAAAGAACGCGGAGAAAATATTAAAGTTCTTTGCGTACTTGGCGCGCTTTGCGGTAAATCTCCAATTTTCTCGCTCTCGACCGACCAACGGCAATTTGCGAAAATGCGACGGCTATGCTAGAATCTGACCCGAATTCGCGACTAGGATTCTCAAGAGAGGTCTAACAATTGAAAAACCGACCAACCAATCCTATTCTGCGCGCCTTTGACAGTTTACTCGAAGGCAACGCAGGCAGTTGGCTGATCACCCTGTTCGTCATTCCACTCCTCGTTTTGTTCGCTCTGGTTCTCCCTCCGCTCGCTCTGCCTCAACGCATCCTCAGTGCCGGTTACAGCGGCATTTCATCGACGGGCGGCAGTGTGTCTGCAGAAGGCGCGCAATTTGCGGTCCCAGCCGGGGCAACCAAAGCCCGGCGTGAGCATCAAGCTATCGGTTCAGCCGTTAAAGTCGTTCTTGGCAAGCTCAATGGCAAAGCAACTGCCCGCCAATGTGGAAGTTAAAAGCTCGCTCTATCAACCGAGTTTGCAAGGCGCACTTCCGGCGGGCGCGTATCTTTCTGTACCGATTCCGGACGGTGCCGATCCGTTTAGCACGCTCGATGTCTACGGCTACAACGGCAAGCAATGGGCAAAACTGCCATTTCAGTCGTACCTTGATGAGCAACGCATCGAAACCTATTTGACGAATTACGTCCCGCAAGGCGTCGTCGTCGTGCAAACGCTTTCGCAGCCGCCGTCGATTAGCGCGGATTTGAATTCCAAGACCGCGTTGCCGGCGGCGGCGGGCGGCTTGCTCACCGAAGTGAATTTGCTTGGCTATACGCTGGCGGAAAGCGGCGGCATCGCCGACACTGCGCCGACCTTGCCGGAAGCCAGCGCATCGAGCAATTATCAAATCCTGCCGACCGTCAGCAATTTCGACGGCTCAACCTATCGCGGCGATTTGGTCGACGATCTGCTCGGCGATGCGACGGCGCGCAAAGTGCATATCCAAGGTTTGGTCAATCTCGCGGTGCAGAATCTCTACACCGGCGTCAACATCGATTATCAAGACGTTAGCCCCGAGAATCAAAAAGCGTTTTCCTCCTTCGTCAAAGATGTGGCGGATGCGCTTCACGCCAAAAGCAAATTGCTCAGCGTGACCGTTTCCCTGCCCGATCAAAAAGCAATCGACGCCTGGGATACCGGCGCGTTCGATTGGAACGCCATCGGTCAGTCCGCGGATATCGTGCGCATTCCGATGCCGAACATGCGCGACGTGTACGCGGCGGCGAGCAAGCGCCGGTGCATGCCTACTTGACATTCGCCACCGGACGCATCGACCGGGCAAAACTGCAATTGGCGTTTTCGGTTCTGGGACGCGACGAATTTGGCAATCAATACGTGCCGATTAGTTTCGCCAACGCCGCCAAGCTGATCGGTCAAGCGGATTTGCCGGCGACCGTTGTGCCGGGCACCAAAATCACACTCGATTTGCCGCGCCTGCGCGACGGCGGCGTCAAGACCGATGCGGCAAGCGGTTGGTTTTACTTTAATTACAAAGACGATAAGAACGTCGCGCATACGATTTACTTGGAAAGCGCGGACAGTATTGCGAAAAAACTCGCGCTGGCGACCGAATATAATTTGCGCGGCATCACGTTGTACGATCTCAGCCCGGACGCCATCGATGCGCGCGCGTGGGACGCCGTGCAAAAGTATCGCGACTCGCAACCGCTTGCCGTCAAGAGCAAGCCGGTCATCGTTTGGAAAGTGAACGGCGCGGTTGTCGGCAAATCGCCGGGGAACGACCCGCGCTTTGCGTGGACTGCGCCAGCATCCGGCGAAGCCAAAATCGAAGCCGTCGCTTTCGCTCGACGATGGCACGACATCGATGAGTTCCGGCGCATCGGAAACCGTTGCGATTGCGAAATTGCAACCAACGCCCGCACCAACCGCCGTTCCCAAACCTGCCGCCGCCGCGCCGGCAGCACCGGCAGGTCCTGCCGCGCCAGCCTGAGTTCATTCCGCGGCAAGAATTTGTTTGGCTATGGCATCCAAGTTCACGGCGGCGATCCGGGCGGCGAAGCGGCAGACATTAAAGCCTTGGGATTCAATTGGGTCAAGGTTCAAATGCCGTGGAAGGATGTCGAGTCCGGCAAGGGCAATTACAACTGGACCAACTTTGATAACTTTGTAAATACGATGAGCGGCAACGGCATCCAAGTTTTGCTGAGCATCGTCAAGGCACCGGAGTGGTCACGACGTCAGTATGGGCAATCCAGGCGAAGGACCACCGGACAATATGCAAGATGCCGCCGATTTTATGGGCGTGGCGGCGGCACGTTATTGCGGCAAAGTCGGTGCCATCGAAGTCTGGAACGAAGCGAATCTCGATGTCGAATGGCATGACAAGCGCGGACTTTCTGCCGCGTTGTATATGGACATGCTCAAAAAAGCCTATGTCGCGATCAAAGCCAAATGCCCAACGGTTGTTGTTGTCGCCGGCGCATCCACGCCGAATGGCTTGAACAGCGCGACCGCCATCGATGACGTGACGTATCTTGCACCAAATGTACCAAAACGGCTTGAAGGATTACTCAGACGCTGTCGGCGCGCATCCCAGCGGTTTCCGCAGTCCGCCGGATATTCCCGCCGGCAACCTGGGTTCGTACGCCGATCATCGTTCCTTCTTCTTCCGCGGCACGATGGATGCGTACCGCGCCGTAATGGTGCAGTACGGCGATAGCAACAAGCAAATCTGGGCAACCGAGTTCGGTTGGCCTGTTGGCACCGGCGGCGGCGCGCATCCCGCTGGGCAATACAACAGCCCTGAAGTCGCCGCAGATTATTACGTGCGAGCGTATCAATGGGCAAAAGCGCAGGGCTGGGTGGGCGTCATGTTTGCATGGCAGTTGGATTTCTCCGGCGGCGAGGTGGGCGCGTTTCGCATCAAAGGCGCGCCGGCATTCGGTAGATTGCAAGCAATGCCAAAGTAATCGCACGGAAGAGTTGAAACGACAAGAATCCGGATTTCTCAAAAGAAATCCGGATTCTTTGTTTGAGCTGTTTGCGCATTGCGTTTGTCTGCTATTACCCACACAGTCACTTGCCGCTCACTCGCACTGCCCAGCAACGCACCATTTCAGAGCCAGCGGCGAAAATCCAACGCACGAAAACGCGATTTCACCTCACAAAAACCGCTCGTCGAAATGACATGAACAACCTCTGGGTAATCACCAGATTTATCAATACGATAATCGGCGAAACTCACTTTGACGTTTTGTGCCGGCGCGCGTGCGCTGTGTCTTTGCCCGCCGTGGCGTTCCTCCGGTCGCTCTTCTCGTCCATCAAGCACTATCGTCGGCTTCTTCGCCTGGGCATCTTTGAACACCCATGGATTTGCGGCATCGAGCAGTCCTTCGTCGCTGCGTCGCTGCCGAGTCACACCGTTTGCGCCGTCAGTCCGTGTCCGCGGTCTCTCACCGGCGCAGGCGCCGTGCGCGTCGCGTTGCGCGGGCGCGGCGTCTGTGCGCTCTCGGCGCGCCGTGTCGCCGCGTGCTCACACTTCGCCCATCGCGTTCAGTTTTCCTCGCCCTGCTGCACCTCCGCTCGCACCGCCTGCAGACTTGAGCAGCGCCTCTGCCGTCGTGTCTTTTTTATCTACTCCAGCTACTGCGGGATCGTTGCGCGCGATTGCCCTGGTTCATTGACGCGCCGTGATGCTTGTTGTAGAATATGCGCAGTGCAAGGAGGAAAGATAAGAACCGTCAATCAGCTGACCCTTCAGCAATTTGAAGCATTCCTTGAACGCGTTGTTGAGCGAAAACTCTTGGAGATGGTCGGCGATCCTGATCGCGGTCTCGAACTCAAGCCCAGCGTCAAATCAAAATTGCGCCGCTCGCTCTACGCGGTGCAACGCGGCGAACGTGGAGTTCCGGCATCTCAAATGGCTATAGAACATGGTTTGAAATGGCCGAGTCACACCGCAAAGAAAAATATCGGTCTCAAGATTTGACATTTCACCAGACACCAGGTTTCTTTGAGAAACCTGGTGTCTTCTTATTGTCCTGCAAAACTCCTGCAAATTCGCGTGAATTTCTCTTGACACGCGGATTCTTTTGTGATAAAATATTGGCACTCGAAAGTTAAGAGTGCTAATTGATCCAGAAACATTTATTATGGCAAGTTTAACTAGACGCCAAGAAAAAGTCCTGGCACTCGTCGTCAAACAATATGTGGAAACCGCGGTTCCGGTCGGTTCGGAAACTCTGCGGAAACGCGCGTTGGCGGACGTCAGCTCGGCAACGATTCGCAACGAGCTCGCCACGCTGGAAGAGCTAGGATTCTTATCGCACCCGCACACGTCGGCGGGACGCATTCCAACTGAAAAGGGCTATCGCTATTTCGTCGAATCGTTGATGGAAGAATTCGAATTGCCGCCGGTCGAACAGCGGATGATTCGGCATCAATTCCATCAGGTTACGCTCGATGTCGATCAATGGATGCGGCTCGCGGCGGCGGTTTTGGCGCACGCCTCGCACAGCGCGGCGCTCGTGACGGCCCCGCAATCGACGCGTTGTCGCTTCAAGAATTTGCAACTCGTGTCGATTAGCGATCAAGTCGCGTTGCTTGTTTTCGTTTTGCAGGACGGCACCGTCAAGCAACAAATGCTCGCGCTCGCGCAACCGATGCCGCAAGAAGAATTGCTTCGGATGTCGAATCGGTTGAGCGATCATTTCAACGGGTTGAGCGCGGAGCAAATTCGCACGCTGGCGATTCCGCTCAGTCCGTTTGAAGGCAGTGTCGTCAATATCGTCGTCACGTTGATGCAACACATCGATCACCGGTCGTCGCACGAAATCTATCGCGACGGCATTCTCGATATATTGCGTCAGCCGGAATTTTCGGCCATCGAACGGATGCAAACCTTGCTCGAAATGCTCGAGCAACGCCACGCGCTCGAAGACATGCTCGCCGATTGGGCGCCGGAGCGCGGCGTGCAAGTTGTCATCGGCGGCGAAAGCCAGCGCGACGAGATGAGCGATTACAGCATGGTGCTTTCACGCTATGGCGTGCCAGGTGAATCGAGCGGCGTCATCGGCGTGCTGGGTCCGGTGCGGATGCAATACGCGCGCACGATTGGCGTGGTGCGTTACGTCTCCACCCTGCTTGATGATTTGATGGCGCGGATGTACGGAAGATAAATACAGTAGGTCAGAAGTCAGTAGTCAGAAAAACGCATTTCTGATTTTTGGTTGCTGAACTGACGACTGAATTCGGAGGTTGAGTAATGACAGATGAATGTCAAAGACAATCCAGAGGAATTGAAATCGGCAGAATTGCCGGAAGATGCGACGGAGTTGAAACAGGCATTGGAGAAAGAACGCGCCAAATCGGCAGAATATTTGGACAATTGGCGGCGCGCGATGGCGGATTTTTCCAACTATAAAAAGCGCGTGGAAAAAGACACCAACGAGATGAGCAAATACCTGAACGCGGTCCTCATCGCGCGGCTCTTGCCCATTCTCGACGACTTTGATCGCGCCATGCAAACAATTCCGGAGAACCTGCGCGGGCTTGACTTGGATCGATGGCGTGATGTTGATTGCGCGCAAGATGCAAGCGGTGCTGGAAGCGGAAGGGCTGAAACCCATCGACGCGTTGAACCAACCGTTCGACCCGAATGTGCACGAAGCGGTGATTCACGAAGAAACCGATCAGGCAGAAGACGGCGCGGTCATCGCGGAATTGCAAAAGGGCTACAAATTGAACGACCGCGTCCTGAGACCCACGATGGTCAAGGTCGCGAAGAAAAAATAAGACAAGTTTCAAGTTGCAGAGTTTAAGGTTCAAAGTTGAAAACCGCGAACCTTAAACCTTGAACATTGAAACCTTAAACAGGAGTGTATAGAATGGCTACAAAATCAAAAATCATCGGCATCGATCTCGGCACGACCAACTCGGTCGTCGCCGTGATGGAAGGCAGTGACCCCGTCGTGATCACGAATACGGAAGGCGCGCGCCTCACGCCGTCCGTCGTCGCGATCACCAAAACCGGCGAACGCTTGGTGGGACAAGTGGCAAAACGCCAGGGATCACGAATCCGGAAAATACCATTTTCTCGATCAAGCGTTTGATGGGGCGCAAGTTCAGCGAACCCGAAGTGCAAAAGGCGCGCAAGATTTTGCCGTACAAAATCGTGGAAGCGCACAACGGCGATGCCTGGGTCGAGCTTGCCGGCAAGCAATACTCGCCGCCGGAAATTTCCGGCATGATTCTGGCGAAATTAAAAGCGGACGCGGAAGCGTATCTCGGCGAAAAGGTGACGCAAGCGGTCATCACCGTGCCCGCGTACTTTAACGACTCGCAACGCCAGGCGACCAAAGATGCCGGCCGCATCGCGGGTCTGGAAGTGTTGCGCATCATCAACGAGCCAACCGCGTCGTCGCTGGCGTACGGCCTCGACAAGAAAAAGGACGAAACCATCGCCGTGTACGATTTCGGCGGCGGCACGTTCGATATTTCGATTCTCGCGCTCGGCGAAGGCGTGTTCGAAGTGAAATCGACGAACGGCGACACGTTCCTCGGCGGCGACGATTTCGATCAGCGCGTGATGCAGTGGATCGTCGACGAATTCAAAAAAGAATCGGGCATCGATTTGAGCAAGGATCGAATGGCGCTCCAGCGCTTGAAAGAAGCGGCGGAAAAAGCCAAGATCGAACTTTCGACGGTGATGCAGAGCGAAATCAATCTGCCGTTCATCACTGCCGATGCATCGGGTCCCAAGCACTTGACGATGACGCTTGACCCGCGCCAAACTAGAGCAACTCGTCGGCGACTTGGTCGAAAATTCGCTAAACCCGGTCAAACGCGCGATGGAAGATGCCAAGACCGCGCCGTCGGATATCAACGAAGTGGTGCTCGTCGGCGGTCAGACGCGTATGCCGATGATGCAACAAGTCGTGCAACGCTACTTTGGCAAAGAGCCGCACAAGGGCATCAACCCGGACGAAGTCGTCGCGGTCGGCGCGGCGATTCAAGCCGGCGTGCTCGGCGGCGACGTGAAAGATATCTTGTTGCTCGATGTGACGCCGCTGACACTCGGCATCGAAACGCTGGGCGGCGTGGCGACGCCGTTGATCGAACGCAATACGACGATCCCGACGAAGAAATCGCAAATCTTTTCGACCGCCGGCGATATGCAAACGCAAGTCGAAGTTCACGTCCTGCAAGGCGAACGCCCGATGGCGGCGGACAATAAAACTCTCGGTCGATTTATTCTCGACGGCATTCCGCCCTCGCCGCGCGGCGTCCCGCAAATCGAAGTCGCGTTCGACATCGATGCGAACGGCATCGTCAACGTGACGGCGACGGACAAGGCGACGAATCGCGCGCAACACATCACGATCACCGCATCGTCCGGCTTGAGCAAGGAAGAAATCGACAAGATGGTGAAGGAAGCGCAACGCTTCTCGGACGGAAGATAAAAAGCGCAAAGAGGAAGTCGAAGTGCGCAACAATGCCGATAGCGCGGTCTACCAATCTGAAAAAATGTTGCGCGATTTGGGCGACAAGGTTCCTGCGGATGTCAAAGCAGAAATTGAACCCAAGATCGCCGCGCTGAAAACAGCAATGGGCGGGCGCGATGTCGCGGACATCAAGCACAAGACGGAAGAGCTGGGACAGTCGATGCAAAAAATCGGCGAGAAGATGTACCAGCAACAACCCGGCGGCGCGACGCCCCACTCCTGGCGAGGAACCCGGCGGCGGACAGCAACCACCGCCCGGTGGCTCGGACACGGTGGACGGCGAGTTCCGGGAAGTGAAAGAATAAACCAGTAAGCAGAAGGCAGTAGATCAGTAGTCAGATAGAATAGAAATCGGGGTTGGGAATATTTCCCAGCCCCGATGTTTTTTCACTTCATCTTCGCCATCAATTCCGCACACGCAATTGCCGGTTCCCAGCCGCGCCCTTCGTCCTCGAAACTCCACCACGCCGAGAGAACGGCTTGTGCCATTCCCCAGCCGATAATTCGCTCGCGGTCGAATCCAAACTCTTCAGCAAATTGGTCAACGCGGTGCGCAAGAATGCGTCCTGGATTCGGCGTGGACAAGAGTTGCGGCATTGGGTTGCGCAACCACGCGCCGACTTCGTACGCCGGCTCACCGACGACGCCTTTTGGATCAAGCGCGAGCCACGGTTGGCGCCCGGCGGACAGAATATTCTCGTGGTGCAAGTCGCCGTGGAGTAACACCGGTTCCGCCGACGAAGCGATAAACTCGGCGTAGATTCTTTCGGCCGCATCGACGAGATGTGCGGGAAATGGTCCCGTGCCGCCGTCGAATTGTTTTCGCAATCGCTCAAATCCTTTCGCCCATTTGGCGATCGTGGGAAAAGAATGCTTCTCCGGCGCGGGTTTCCACAATTGTCGCATTACTCGTGCAGCGATGCGCGTCGCTTGCTCGTCGTCGGTAATTGTCAACAACGATGCACCCGGCTTCAATCGTTCCAACAACAACGCGCCGATGCTTTCGTCGGCGTCAATCAACTGGACAATCCCCTGCCCGTCGAAAATGTAAAGCGATTCGATTTCGGTGACGAGTTCCGGATTCGGGACGCCGAGTTTCAGCACGGCCTCTGTGCCATCGGCGCGCGACGCCGGCGCGACATAGTTGTAGGACAGATTATCGAACGGCGGAAAGATTCGCAACGACCAGCGCGTCGAACATTCGGCGATCAGCGCCGGCAATCGCTTCAACCAATCGACACCGGTCGTGCCATACAAATCAATGATCGTGCGCGCTAGCGCGGGCGGAATCGGATTCATCGATTCATTATCGACGATTGCGACGGTGCGTCAACCTAGCTCGCCTTTTGCGCTTGACAATCCACTTGTTCCCGGAGGTACAATCGCGTTGCATCTAGGAACGGCAAACAAGGAGGTTTACCATGCCCCCGGGTACTCCCATCGCATATTTTTGGCATGCACGATCCCGGCGCCGAATCCCTCATCCGCAACGCCGGCAAAACTGGCTGGGTCATTGCCGCCGCCAAAGTCAATCCCCCCGACGTTAACAGCGATTATTCCGCGTTGACCAACAACGGCTTTGGCGTCATCGTGCGGCTCAACAATGGTTACGGGTCCGATGGCACGCTTCCGAATTCATCGCAGTACGATGTCTTTGCGCAACAATGTGCGAGTTTTGTCACGGCATCGCGCGGCGCGCGGATTTGGATCATCGGCAATGAAACAAATCTCGCCGGCGAACGCCCTGGCAATACCGGCGCAAACGATGGCGAGGTGATTACGCCGGACAAGTACGCGCAATGTTTTGGAAAGTGCCGCAAAGCCATCAAACAACTCGTCGGTCACGCCGATGACTGGGTCATTCCCGCCGCACCCGCGCCATGGAATAATCAAACGACGTATCCCGGCAATCCGAGCGGCGATTGGGTCAAGTATTTTCAAGACCTGCTCACCCAAATCATGCTCCTCAACGCCAAGCCCGATGCATTGGCTCTGCACACGTACACGCACGGCCTCAGCCCTAGTTTCATCACGAGCGAAGTGAAAATGGACGCGCCGTTTGCCAACTATCACAAGCACTTTCGCGCATACCGCGATTTTCTGGGCGTGGTGCCGGCGGCGCTGAAAACGTTACCCGTGCTCATTACCGAAGCGCAACCCGCCGACCCGGATTGGTGGCGCAATCAAAACGTCGGCTGGGTGCAAGCAGCGTACAAAGAAATCAACGATTGGAACGCCACCGCAGCGAATCAAGCCATTCAAGCGCTGTGTCTCTTTCGTTGGTTCACCGGCGATGTCCGCTGGAGCATTTCGGACAAGGCGGCGGTGCAAGACGATTTTCGGACCGCCTTGCAAACGAATTATCGCACCCGCTGGACGAGCGTGCCGATCACACCCACCGATCCCGGCGTGGCGGCGTTGCAAGCGGCGCGCCAAGTCCCGTGGATGCCCATTAACACGGAAAGCGCGCTGTACAAATTCGCGCAAGCCCGGAACCTGGGTTTTCCGCAGACCGACGAATTTGAATTCACCTTTAACAATCAAGCGTACATCGCCCAAGTGTACAACCTGGGAATCGTCTATGTGAAAAAAGGCGATTGGGGCAACTGCAAGTTCGCGAACAAGGTGTAAGAGGTGAACCCATGCCATCGAAATTAACTTTTCATCTCAACGGATTCGACGACAAGACGTTTGATTTGTTGCAACAAATGCAACCGGGCGTCGTCAAGGTGTACGAATTCGCCAGCGACTCGAACATCGATTTGATTCGCCAGCTTTGTCCCAAGACGCTCATCGTGTATCGCCAGTATACCAACCTGGGTTTCAATGACCCCGCCGATTGGTACGTCAACGAGTTGAACGACACGCTGAACAAACTCAAGGGACGCGGCATTATCTGGGAAGGTTTGAACGAGCCGGTGCTGAACACACCCCAAGACGCGCAGGCGTTGAACAATTGGTTCGTCCGCTTTGCCGACTTGATGCACGCGCGCGGCGAAAAGGTGGCGGCGTTTTCTTTTTCTACCGGCAATCCCCGTTTGGAATGGGTGCCGCTTGTCGCGCCCGCCGCGGTTGCGTCCGATTACATTGCCTTGCACGAGTACTATTATCCGCTGTACGGCGGCGGCGATCTCGCGCGCTATCGCCAGTTCCGCGCGCAACTGCCGGCAAACGCACAGAAGCCGATTCTGATTACCGAATGCGGCGCCGATGACGGCAACAACAACGGCTGGCAAAAATATTATTCGGTCGATCAATTCATGACGATTTTGAGCGACTATGACAAAGAGTTGCTCAAAGACAATTATGTCCTCGGCGCGACGATTTTCCAATACGGCGGCGGCGCGCCTTGGCAAACCTTTAACGTGGCAACCATCGGCAAACGCATCGCCGACTACGTGTCCAGCGCCGGCGGCGGCTGGACCCTGCCGATTGATACGCCGCAAGCACTTGAGCAAGCGGTGTATTCATCGGCGAAGAATTTTCGGTGGATGCCGATCAACACGAGTGCCGCGCTCTACCAATTCGCGCAGAGGAATAATTTGGGATATCCGCAAACCGATGAAATCGAGTACCATGTCGATGGCGTGGCGTACATCGCGCAAGTTTTCAATGGCGGCGTCGTCTACGTCAAGAAAGGCGATTGGGGCAATTGCAAGTGGATCAAGAAAGATGCGATTCCATAAACGTCGCGCGTGCAACCTCGGGAGGTCAATATGAGTGACGGTTGGTATCCGGCGGCAACCAAGCGCCCCATCCTCGCCGATAATTTTGCAGTTGGACGCAACGGACAAACGGTAACAAGCCATCGTCATGCACATTGCCTCCGGCAGACTGGCGGGCGTTTTCCCCACGTTCAACACGCCGGGGATTCAAGTCTCGGCGCATTTTTGCATCGCGCAAGACGGCACTGTCGAACAGTACGTTTCGGTTGACGACACCGCGTTTGCCAACGGACTGAGCTGGCAGGCAGAGCGCAATCAATGGCTCAACCCGCGCGGCAAAATCGTGACGCCGTCGTGGCAATATTTGATTCCGCAAACCAATCCCAATTCGTACACCGTCAGCATCGAGCATGAAGGTTGGCCGCAAGACAAATGGACGGACGCGATGTACATGGCGAATCATCGTTTGCTCTTGTGGCTCGCGGAAAAATTCAACCTGACCATCACGCCGCGCCGCACGCTCATCGGGCACAACGAAATCGATCCGATCGATAAACCCAATTGTCCGGGTCCCAATGTGGAATTTGAACGCATCGCGCAAGATGTTACGGTAACGATTGCCGCGCGCAAATTCACGTGGATGCCCATCAACACCTTGGCGGCGCTCTATCGATTCGCGCAACTGAACAACTTGGGGTATCCGCAAACCGATGAATTTGAATTCACCTCCGGCAACAATACGTACAGTTGCGCAGGTGTTCAATCTCGGCATTGTGTTTGTCAAGAAAGGCGATTGGGGCAACGTGCGGTGGATGCGAAAAATCTAGTTTGCGTCACCGGCGCGAATGGTTTTATCGGCTCGTGGATTGTGCGCGGACTCGTCGAGAGAAATTATCGAGTCCGCGCCTTTGTTCGTCCGCGCGCCGATTTGCGCAACCTCGCCGATTGCCGCGACAAAATCGAAATCGTGACCGGCGATATTCTCACGCCGGAATCGCTTGACGTTGCGCTGACCGATTGCTGGGGCGTGATCCACACCGCCGGTTCGATTCTCACGCACCCGCGCGACGGCGAGCGCGCGTGGCAAATGCATTACACCGGCGCGGCAAATATTTTTGACGCCGCACGGCGCGCGCGCATTGAGCGCATCGTGTATACCGCGTCGATTTTTTCGCTTGGCGCGGGCTGGCAACATCAACCCGCCGATGAGACCCGCGGCAAGCCGTTCACGCCGCGCAATTTTCGGTACTGCGATGCGAAAATCGCCGCGCAAGCGCTCGCTGAAAACGCGTGCACCGCCGGTCTGCCGCTTGTCTTCGTCTATCCCACGTACTGCTTTGGTCCCGGCGATTTACACTTGTCATCGCAACATCAACTCGTCGATTATTTGCGCGGCACATTGCCGGCCGTGACCGATGCCGGCATCAATATCATCGATGTGCGCGACGCGGCACTGGGTCATATCCTCGCGCTCGAACACGGACACATCGGCGAAAAATATTTGCTCACCGGCACCGACATCGATTTTCCATCGCTGTTCAAACGCGCGGCGACGCTTGCCGGGAAAAATCGGTTGACTGTTTGTTTTGCCGCGCCGGCTCATGTTGCCGGCGGGTTGGGTATTGGAAAAAATCATGCGCCACCCGCCCATCGATTTTGCGACGGCGCAGGTGGCGCAAGAGTTTTGGTATTATCGTGGCGACAAAGCCGCGCGTGATCTAGGTCTCGCCTCGCGCTCGCTTGATGAAACCTTGCGCGATGCGATTGCGTGGTTTCGGGAAAATAATTTTCTGTTGGGGCGAAAAACCTACCCTCACCCAACCTCTCCCTCACAGGTAGAGGGGGTTAGGGTGAGGGTCGAATATTTTGCCCTCTGCTTACTGCTTTCTGCCTACTTGAGCAATGCATCCGCCGGCATCCCCGGTTTCAACTCCCCGTTCGGATTCGCGATTTGCAATTTGACCGCAAAGACGGTGTTCACGCGCTCGGCTTTGGTTTGCACATTACGCGGCGTAAACTCGGCTTGCGTGTTGATGAACACGACTTTGCCCTGAAAAGTTTTCCCCGGGAACGAATCGACTTGCACGCCAACCGCATCGCCGATTTTGATTTTGCCGATTTGCGTCTCGGGCACATAAATCGTCAACTTGACCGAGTCGAGATTGGTCACACTCAACAAGATCGCGTTCGGCGCGGCAATTTCGCCGAGGTGCGCCACGCGCCGTGCGACAATGCCACTCGTCGGGCTAGTTCAACATCATTTTATTTTTCTTGCACATCGAGAATCTTGAGCGCGGCTTCGGCTTGCTTGACCGCCGCTTCGGCAACAGCAATTTGCTCTTTCGTCGCGCCGGCTTTGAGCGCATCGAAGCGCGCTTGCGCCACATTCGCGCCGGCGGTTGCCGCATCGTATGCCGCTTTTGCCGCGTCGATTTGCGCGTCGAGCGTCACCGGATTTTTCCGGATGTCGAGCAAAATCTGCAAACCTTTTTGCGCGCCATCGTACCCGGCTTGCGCAGTTTGCACCGCCGCTTCCGCCGCCGCCCACGCCTCAACGATCACCTTCCCCTCGACACGTGTCTGATCGATTCCCCCAATCGCATCGACGCGTGAACGCGCGGCGGTGGCATTGGCGCGCGCCGCATCGAGTTGTGATTTCGATGCTTTGAATTGCGCGTCCGCCGCCGCAATCCGCGCATCGAGTTCTTGCGGGTTCGCGCGCGCGGCTTGCGCGTTTTCCCACGCGCGCTTGGCGCCGTCGCGCGCGGCAACTGCCTGCGCCAATGCCGCTTCCGCTTGACGCACCTCTTCCACACGCGCGCCGGCTTGCACTTGCGCCAGTTGCGCCTTGGCAGTATCGACCGCCGCTTGCGCTTGCGCAATTTGCGCGTTCAACATCGCACGGTCGAGCCGCACGAGTTCTTGCCCCGCCGTCACGCGATCGCCTTCCTCAACGGCGATGGCTTCAATGCGCCCGCCCACCTCGGCGGCGATTGTAACCTCTTCGCCTTCGATAAAGCCGGAGGCGGTGTTCGCTTCGATGCTCGCGGTGTACGTGGAGTAAATCCAATAACCGACGAGCGCGAGGACGATGAGCGGAACAATGATCATCGCTTGTTTAGGTGGACGATGTGGCATAGAATACCTCCAGAATAATTTCTGATTTACGATTTCTGATTTCAGATTAATACTCTTATCCTTCGTCTTCCGTCTTTCGTCCTTGGTCACTTGTCGTTCACATCCACATTTCTCAATCGCGCGATGAAAACATCTTCGAGCGACGGCACAATAATCTCTGCACTTTTCACCGACAATATTTTTCTTTGTCAGCGTTGCGCGCACTTGCCCAATTTTCGCTTCGACCGCGTGACCGATGGCATGAATCAGCGAGCCGTAGAGCGCAACTTCGTCAAACAATTTCGATTCGCGCAACGCGACCAACGCCGCATCGACCGGGTCGCAATCGATTTCGACGACTTGCTCTTGCATCTGCGTCGATTTCATTTCTTGCGGCGTGCCTTCGGCGACGATTTTGCCGCGATAGATGAACGCGATGCGATTACAATTTTCCGCTTCGTCCATGTAATGCGTTGTCACGAGAATCGTCGTGCCGCGCTCGGCAAGATCGTAGACCAAGTCCCACAACACGCGCCGCGATATTGGATCGACACCGGCGGTCGGCTCATCGAGAAACAAAAATTCCGGTTCGTGCGCCAGCGCACACGCGAGCGCGAGCCGTTGCCGCGAACCGCCGGCGAGACTCGCCGTGCGCGTGTCGTCTTCGCCGATGAGACCGACGTTGGCAAGCACTTTCGCGCGGCGCACGTCGAGTTGATCGCGCGGCACGCCGTAGACGCCGCCGTAGAAATTAAAATTTTCGCGCGCGGTCAAATCGGGGTAGAGCGAAAATTTCTGCGACACATAGCCGACATGCTGGCGAATTCTTCCGCTTGCTTGACGATGTCGAATCCCAGCACCGCGCCAGTACCAGAAACTGGCGCAAGCAAACCCTCCACTCCTTTCCGCTTGCTTGACGATGTCGAATCCCAGCACGGTGCCGGAACCGGAGGTCGGCGCAAGTAGCCCCAACAACAATCGAATCGTCGTCGTCTTGCCCGCGCCGTTCGGTCCCAGCAAGCCGTAGATTTCACCGCGCTGAACCGAAAACGAAACGTCATCGACCGCGGTGAAATGGTCGAAACGCTTGGTGAGGTTTTGTGTCGAAAGCGAAATCGAGTGCATATGTTTTTACGGGATCAAGTCTCGAGCACGATGCAGGTAAACCTCGACGTCGTCTCAAGTAGCCCCATCAACACATCGAATCATCGCCGATCATGCCCGCGCCGTTCGGTCCTAGTATTGAGAATCCGGACACTCGTTAACGTTGCTCTTTTAAACGACATCAATCGACCGCGGTGAAATGGTCGAAATGCTCCTGAGGTTTTGTGTTGAAAGCGAAATTGAGTGCATATGTTTTTACGAGCGTCGTGATCGGGCGTGCTTGCAAAAGATAAAACTGTCGATTCGCCCACGCCCATTCAATATCCTGGGGCGCGCCGTAATGATCCGCAACTCGTTTCGACAATTTCGCCAGCGCGATGATTTGTTCATCGGGCAAACTTTGCGTGTTCGCGCGCGCTTGCTCGATGGTTTGGGTGCCGCCTTCCGCGCGCGGCAAAATCGCAATCGCTTTCTCACCCAGGTCGCGCGCGGTGATTTGCCACGTCGATGCGTTTACGACGAAATGATCGGGCTCGACCTGTCCGGAGACAATCGCTTCGCCGAGCCCAAAACTCGCATCGATCACGATTTCGCCGCGATGTCCGGTGAGCGGGTTTGCTGTGAACACCACGCCCGAAATTTCGGAGGCGATCAGTTGTTGAACGACAACCGCCAGCGCAACATCGTCCGGCGCGATATGGTTGCGCGCGCGATAACCAATGGCGCGCGCTGTCCACAAACTGCTCCAGCATTTTTTCACCGCGTCGTTCACCGCGTCCGCGCCGATGATGTTCAAGTACGTTTCTTGCTGCCCCGCGAACGAAAGTCCTGGCAAATCTTCGGCAGTCGCGGAGGAACGAACGGCGACAGGTAGTGGAGAGTGGGTGGTGGATAGTGTGGAGTAAGCCGATTGGATTGCTTGAGCAATTTCAGCGGGCATCGGAGCATTTGCAAATAGCGCGCGAATTTTTTCTGCTGTCTGTTCAAGCGAAGCCGGGTCATCGGCAACCACCGCGCGCGCGAGGCGCAACAATTCATCGCCAAAACGATTGGCGACGACGAATGCGCGGTACGCTTCCGTCGTGATCAGAAATCCGGTCGGCACGTTCAAGCCGGCGCGTGTTAATTCCGCCAGGTTCGCGCCTTTGCCGCCGACTCTTGTGAGCGTCGCGTCGGTTGAATCGAAGGGCAAGATGTAATTGGTAATTAGTAATTTGTCATTTGTCATTTTTGTTCAACATCAACACAAACGCGTCTTCCAATCGTGCCTTGACCACGCGCGGCTCCTCGACTGCAATGTTGCTGGCTTGCCACGCGGTCTGTATTTGCAAAATGCGTTCCGTTTTATCGACGAGCAAGCGAATCAAATTACCGTGCGTGGACGCGGTCAGCACGCCGGCACTGTGTTCGATCAGTTTGCGCGCGGCAATCGCCTGATCGGAATGCGCTTCCAAAACAATCGCGTCCAAATCGTCACGCAGTTTGCGCGGATCATCGCACGCGATCAACTGCCCGCGATACATCAAGCCCACCCGATTACAGCGTTCCGCTTCATCGAGGTACGGCGTGCTGATGACAATCGTGACGCCCTGCAAATGCACTTCGGTCAACAAGTCCCAAAACTCGCGGCGACTGACCGGGTCAACACCCGTCGTCGGCTCATCGAGCAAAAGCACCCGCGGACGGTGCATCAGCGTCGCCGCGAGCGCGAGTTTCTTTTGCATTCCGCCGGACAAGTTGCGCGCGAGGCGTGTTTGAAATTCGGCGAGGCGCGCGAAACCGAGCAAGCGATCAATCAACTCGGCGCGTTGCTCACGCGGCGAGCCAAAGACATCGGCGAAGAAATTCAAATTTTCGAGGACGGTCAAATCCGGGTAGAGCGCAAAACGTTGCGGCATATAGCCGATCATTTGCTTGACCGCTTCCGGATTCTGCGCGGTATCGACACCGCCGACAATCACGCGACCCGACGTGGGATTCATTGCCGTCGAAATCACGCGCATCGTCGTCGTCTTGCCCGCCCCGTCGGGACCGATCAAGCCGAAGGTTTCGCCGGCTCGGATATCGAGCGAAAGGTTTTTGATGGCGATGGTGGTATCAAATTTTTTGGTGAGGTTGGTGATAGAGATCATGTTTGACGGAAGACAGAGGACGGATGACGGAAAAGTATATTCCGTCATCGGTCTTTCGTCTTCCGTCCTCCGTCTATTCCAGACTTTTCCTAAACCGCATCGATGCGCCAAGCATAATCAGTGGACCGAGAACTGCCAGCGCAATGACCGGCGCAGTCAACGCTTCCAGCCCGGCGCCTTTCAGCATGATTCCGCGAATAATCACTAACAAATAGCGTAACGGAACCACATAACTGATTGCCTGCAACCAAGACCGGCATGGCTTCAAGTGGAAATAAAAATCCGCCGAGGAAGATGGCCGGCAGTAAGGTAAGAAACGCGAGGAACATGGCTTCCAATTGACTGCGCGCGACGCTGGAGACAAACAAGCCCATCCCCAGCGAGGCAAACAAAAAGACAACGGACAAGCCCAAGAGCAACGGCACGCTTCCGCGAACCGGGACGCCAAACAAGAGCACTCCCAAAATCAATACTTCGATCAAATCAAAGAATGCAATCACCGTGTACGGAATCACTTTGCCGACAACTAGTTCCCAGGACTTGATGGGCGTGACGACGAGCTGCTCGATGGTGCCCTGTTCGCGTTCGCGGACAATGGTCAACGCTGTGAAAAGCGTGGTCAAGAATTGGAGGATGATTCCGATAACCGCCGGCACCATATAATTCGCCGAACGCAATTCAGGATTATACCAGACACGCGGACGCACATCGATGCCGCCGATGTTTGCCACATCCACGCCCAGTCGCTGCGTGATCATTTTGATGTTCTGCGCCTGCGCCACCGATTGTGACGCGGCAAAGGCAGTTGAAGCTACAGTGGGATCAGAGCCATCGATCAGAACCGCGACCGGGGAAACCGTGCCGCGCGCGAGATTATCGCCGTAGCCCGCTGGAATGACGATGCCGGCGCGAGCTGCGCCGCGATCCAACAAGCCCGCCAACTCTTCTTCGTTTGCCACATAGACGTTGATCAAGAAATAATCAGACGCGCGAAATGCCTCAATCAGTTGGCGGCTCTGCCGAGTCCGGTCAGCATCATAGACGGCGGTATTCAAATGGCGGACGTCGGTGGTCGCCGCATAACCCAACAGGAACATTTCGACAATCGGAACGATGAACATGATCGCCAGCGTGCGCCGGTCGCGGAGAATATGAATAAATTCTTTGCGGATGATCGCCATCAAGCGTGAATTCATTTCGATTTCCTTTGGGACGCCCTCAGGACCAGAAATGTACCCCAGAGGGCAAAGAGAGAAATCCTTGATGCCATCAAAAATAATTCTCGCCAAGTCGCAAGCATTGGCTTGGAATCTTGGCGTCTTGACGTGAACAATTTATCCCCACCGTGACCTCAGTGTGCTGCGAAGTGAAAAAGCTATTTCTGCGCGCAATCGTGGACGATGGTCGGGCTCGCGCCGACAAAGCGGCATTCCACCGTGCCGCCTGACACATCGGCGCGCATCACAATCACGCCGCCACTGTGATGCGTGAAGGTGATCTGCTGCGGCTCGCCCAGCCGATTTGCATTTTGCGTTTGCCAAATCGTTGCCGCCGGCGCGATGCTCACCATGCATTTTTCGCAAACGATTACACCGGTGCGGACAAATTGCCGCATCCAATCGACGTATTGCGCGCGCACATCCACGCAATCGATCAAGCCATCGCCATTCCGCACGCTTTGGCAACGCCACGCGAAACCGTTATCGAATTCAGCGTCGATGTAGGCGGTTTTGAGCGTCGCGCGATCAAAATCGGCGAGATGATGCACATAGCGCGGCGAAAACCTGTCGCGCCACGACAAGGTCGAAACGTAATCGAGCATCGTCAGCGTGTCCATCTTGCGAAAATCAGCGTCGGGCGGCGTGGTCAGCGCGAGTTGAATGATGCGATGCGAAAGTTGCGCCGGCGCGCGCATTTGTGAATTGAGCGAGCCATCGTACAGCGCGCCAAGCACGAGCGCCAACGGCACGCCGATCAACAACGCGCTCCAACTCGCCAACGTCATCCGATTATCGAGCGACGAACTGTCCCACGCCCAACTGGTCGCGAATGCCTGCGCGACCGCCGCGGCGAAACCAATGATTCCGCCGAACAGCGCGATGAGCGGAAGCCGTTCTTGAATTGCCGGGACGAGCGGCTGAATCGCAATGCCGCCGATGGCTGGGTCGAGCAAGCTCGCGACGATGCTCACGCCTTGAAATGATAAAAGCGCGCTGACGATGCCGGCAAGCGCGCTCAAAATAATCCAGGGTGCAAGTTTTCGCCGCCACGAACGCCGCGCGCCGCCCGAAAGGACGCCGGCGATCATCAGCATCGGAATATATACGCACGCAACCAGCAGTAGTTTGACCCCGAACAATTCGCTGGCGGCGCGCTCAAGTTCGTACGCATCCCAGCCCCAGCCGACGAGGACAACCACAAGCCCAAAGATGAGTCCAAAGCGCCAACCGACGGCTTGCTCAAATTGTTCGCGTTCGGCTTGATGCCATTCCTGTTTGGAAAATAGCTTTTCAAATGAATCGATGCGGACGCTCATGGCTCCGGTGTCAACCCCAATCGACGCAAGCTGGTTTCGCTTTCGCGCCACTTGTCCCAGACCTTGACCCACAACTCGAGATACACCTTGTGCCCTACCCATTCTTCGATTTTCTCGCGCGCGCCCTGCCCGATTTTCTTGAGCATCGCGCCGCGCGCGCCGATGATAATCCCCTTTTGCGAATCGCGTTCGACGAAAATCGTGGCGGCAATGTGCGTCAAATCCTCGCGGCGATCTTGCCAATCATCGATGGCAACCGCGACCGAATGCGGAATCTCTTGTCGCGTTGCCAACAAGACTTGTTCGCGAATCAACTCGCCGGCGATGGCTTGTAGATTTTGATCGGTCACGAGATCGGAAGGATAAAGTTCCGGTACCTGCCGGCACGCGCGCTAGAATTTGCTCCAGGAGCTTGTCCATGTTCGTCTTGCGCGTTGCGGAGAGACGCATCCAATCGGCGTGTTGTGCAATTTTCCAAAACGCCTCGGTGACGGCTTGGATGTCATCGGCTTTGAGCAAATCCATCTTGTTCAACGCGAGCAAGACCGGCACACGACAGCGTTCGTTCAGCAGTTGCCCAATACGCGTGTCGTCTTCGTCCGGCATGCGCGAGCCATCGACGACAAACACGACGACGTCGACTTCGGTCAGGACGCTCGCGGCGGCATCGACCATCGCCGCGCCGAGCTTGTGCGCCGGGCGATGAATGCCGGGCGTATCGACAAAAATGATTTGCGCGTCCGGGCGGGTGAGAATGCCGCGAATGATGCGGCGGGTGGTTTGCGGCTTGGGCGAAACAATCGCCACCGGCGCGCCGACGAACGCGTTGACAATCGTCGATTTGCCAACGTTCGGTTTGCCAATGACGGCGACAAAGCCGGCTTGATGCGGCGCAGTGGCGAGAGGCGGATCAATTTTTTGCATGATGCGAGTATACACCTTGTAGAGAGAAAAGTAAAAAAGCCCCACAGAAAATCTGTGGGGCTCTTGTCTACGATCATGTCCCGTCTGTACGCGCGCGCCGGCTAGAGCGCAACCTGCGGCTTGGGCTCTGCCTGCGCTTGCTCCTGCGCAACAAATTCTACCACCAGTGCCTTGAGTTCTTCCAGCGCTTGGCGGATTTCTTTTAGCTCTTCAGCATGCAAATGCTGATAGGAATCCAATTGCTGTTCGAGTTTCAAAACTCGATAGGCAACATCTGAAGGTGGAACGACTGCCATTGCCCCTCCTCGAGCGGTGCGGCTCAAGTGCCATTCTAGCACGGATAGAAAGGGAGGGCGACGTACAAACAGGTCATCGCCTCGTGCGAACGTATCACGTATCATGTAGGGGCAAGGCATTCGTGGTTTCTAATTTGAAAACAAACCTGACTGCGGCAAACCGACCTTGGTCAATTGACAACCACGATGACCCGAATGCCTTGCCCTTACCACAAACCAATTACTCTTCCAGTGTCGTAACGTCGCCTTCGGGCAGACCTTGCGCGCGCGCTTTCAACACACGGCGCATGATCTTGCCACTGCGCGTCTTGGGCAGTTTATCGACGACCGTGATCTTTTCCGGTTTGGCAATCGGACCCAACTCGTGTCCGACATGTTGCTTGAGTTCTTCAATCAACGCTTCGGAACCCTCGCGTCCTTGCCGCAAGCAATCACGTACGCGTGAATCGCCTGCCCCTTGATTTCGTGCGGCAAGCCGATAGCGGCGGCTTCGGCGACTGCCGGATGACTAACCAACGCACTTTCGATTTCGGCGGTGCCCAGACGATAGCCGGAGACTTTGATGACATCGTCCACGCGGCCGATAATCCAGAAATAGCCGTCCTCGTCTTTACGCGCGCTGTCGCCGGTAAAGTAGACGCCGGGATACTTGCTCCAATATTGTTGGACGTAGCGATCCGGGTCTTTGTAAAGCGTGCGCAACATGGCGGGCCACGGTTTCTTGAGGACGAGATAACCTTCTTCGCCAGTCTTGACCGAATTGCCTTGCTCATCGAGAATATCGGCGACTTGGCCCGGGAACGGACGCGTGGCACTGCCGGGCTTGAGATTCGTCACCGGCAACGGCGTGATTTGGAACATGCCGGTTTCCGTTTGCCACCACGTATCCATGATCGGACAGCGTTCCTTGCCGATGACGCGATGGTACCACTTCCACGCTTCGGGGTTGATCGGCTCGCCCACCGTGCCGAGCAAGCGCAACGATGACAGGTCATGGCGATTGGGCCACGATTCGCCAAAGCGCATCAAGCCGCGAATCGCCGTCGGCGCGCAGTACAAAACCGAAATGCCGTACTTTTCGACCAGCGCCCACCAACGATTCGGGTATGGATATGTCGGCGCGCCTTCGTACATGAACGAGGTGGCGCCCAAGAGCAACGGCGCGTAGACGATGTACGAGTGTCCGGTGATCCAGCCGGGATCGGCGGCGCACCACCAACGGTCTTCTTCTTTCAAATCAAAGACCCATTTCAATGTCGTGCCAATGCCGACCATATAACCGCCGTGCGTGTGCAAAATGGCTTTCGGTTTGCCGGTCGTGCCGGAGGTGTAGAGCATGAACAACGGGTCTTCGGCATCCATTACTTCGGTTTCGGCGCGCCCACCGCCGTTGACGCGCGCAATCGGCAGACCCATCAATTCGTGCCACCAATAATCGCGTCCTTGTTCCATGTACACTTCGTGCCCGGTGCGTTTGAACACAATCACATGCTCGACGGTCGGCGCCCGCTTCAACGCTTCATCGACGATTTTTTTCAACTCGACGATTTTATTGTTCATGAAACTGCCGTCGCAGGTAACGACGACGCGCGATTCGCTGTCTTCGATGCGCCCGTGCAACGCTTCGACGGAAAAGCCGCCGTAGACGACCGAATGCACCGCGCCGACTTTGGCGCACGCGAGCATCGCAATCGGCAGTTCGGGCACACGTCCCATATAGATCGTAACGCGGTCGCCCTTTTTCACGCCCATGCCTTTGAGCACATTTGCAAACTTGCTCACTTCGCGATGAAGCGCGTGGTACGAAAACGTGCGCACTTCGCCGTTCTCGCCTTCCCAAATGATCGCGAGTTTGTTGCGGCGCCACGTCTTGACGTGCCGGTCGAGACAGTTGTACGCAATGTTGACCTGTCCGCCGACGAACCATTTATAGAATGGTTTTTTAGATTCGTCCAAGACCTTGTCCCATTTCTTGAACCAATCGAACTCTTCCGCGCGCGCACCCCAAAAGCCCGCCAAGTCCTTTTCGGCGGAACGCGCCATTTCTTCGTAGCTTTTCACATTTGCATTTGCCACGACTTCGGGCGAAGGCGGATACACTTCACCCGTCATTTCCTTCTTGTCTGCCATTTTTTCCTCCGGAATATAATAGATTTGGGATTTGGATATTGGAGATTAGACATTAGACGTTAGATTGGAAGTTAGATAGCGAGACGAAATCCACCATCTAATTTCCAACCTCTATTTTCCAACTTCTACGCACTTGTAATTGCCGCGCGCATTTCTGCCCACGCGTGTCGCGCTTCTTCAACCGAACCTTCGTCCTCAATGGTCGTAATGTCGCCCGGCTCCTTGTCCAACACCACCGCCTTGAGCACGCGTCGCATGATTTTGCCGCTCCGCGTCTTGGGCAACATGTTTACAAAGTTCAAATCGCTGATAACCGCAATCGGTCCCAATTCGTGACGCACCGTGTCGAGCAATTCTTTTTTCAAATCGTTCGATGGCTTGAATCCTTGTTTGAGCAACACAAATGCCGAAATGACTTCGCCGCGCAAATCATCGGGGCGGCCGGTCACGCCCGGCTTCGGCGACTGCCGAATGCATCAAGAGGGCGGTCTCCACTTCGATGGTACCCAAGCGATGCCCGGCAATCTTGATGATTTCATCGGCGCGCCCGGCAAACCACACATAGCCGTCATCGTCCATCATCGCGCCGTCACCGGTGTAATACATGCCCGGCACGCGCGACCAATAATCTTTGCCGTAGCGTTCCGGCTCGCCCCACAGCGCGGCGGTCAAGCCGGGGAATGGACGCTTGATGACCATGATCCCTTTTTCGTTCGGCGGGAGCGGCGCGCCTTCGGGCGAAACCACTTGCGCTTCGATGCCCGGCAAGGGAATCGTCGCCGAGCCGGGTTTGATCGGCAACATGCCCAGTCCGTACGGATTGCCAAAGATGGGTCCGCCGGTTTCGGTTTGCCACATATGATCGATGACCGGAATTTTGTCTTTCAAAATCTTCTTCTGCAACCATTCCCACGCGGGCGCGTTCAGCACTTCGCCGGCGCAAAAGACACGCTCTAAATAATCGTGATCGACTTTTGCCAGCGGCGCGTCACCGTACTTCATCAGCAAGCGCACAGCCGTCGGCGAGGTGAAAATTCCACTCACGCGAAATTCCTCGATCAGCGTCGTCCAATGTGTTTCCGGTTTTGGATAATCCAGCGCGCCTTCAAATGCGACGGTCGTGCACCCGGTGATGAGCGGTGCATAGACAATGTAACTGTGTCCAACAATCCAACCGATGTCGGAGGTTGACCACCACACGTCGGTGGGTTTCAGCGCAAAGACCCACTGCCCCATGCTGTAAATGTGAACTTGATAACCGCCGTGCGTGTGAATCGCGAGTTTCGGTTTTGCGGTTGTGCCGGACGTCGCCAGGATAAACGCTGGCTCATTCGATTCCATCGGCACATAATCGCTGCTTTTGCCGGCGCCGCCCAAAATAAAATCTTCCCACGACACATCGCGCCCGGCTTGCATCGGCAAGCTCTCGCCGGTGCGATTCAACACAACGACATGCTCGACGACATTCGCCACACTCGTCAACGCTTCGTCGACAATGCCTTTGAGCGGCACATTTTTCCCTTTGCGATACGTTACATCGGTCGTGAACACGAGTTTCGATTCGCTCGCCTGCACGCGATCGCCCAACGCCTTGGCGCCAAAGCCGGCAAACACGACCGAATGAATCGCGCCGATGCGCACGGTCGCGAGCATCAGCATGATCGCTTCCGGCGTCGTCGGCATGTAGATCGTCAAGCGGTCGCCTTTTTGAATGCCCATCCCGCGCAGAGCCGCCGCAATTTTTTCGACCTCGTGCTTCATTTGCGCGTACGTAAAGATGCGTCGCTCGCCGCGTTCGCTGACGTAGATGAGCGCGGTGTGTCCGCCCCAGCCGCGTTTGACGTGCTGATCGACGGCGTTGTAGCACAAGTTGGTTTGTCCACCGAGGAACCATTTGAACGTGGGCGGATTCCATTCAAAGACGCGATCCCATTTGCGGAACCACGGCAGTTTGTCTGCCGCGCGTCCCCAGAACTCGTCAGGATTATTGTGTGCTTCTTGCACCCATTTGCGAACCGTGGGATTGAGTTCGATCACGACGCTCCTTTTAATTCACCGGCTAGACTCCCGAGCCGTTTGCGACGAGAGTCTAGCCGACTTTTCTGACTTTAGGCAACCATCCGACAGAACTTTACATGAGGTCCTTGGTCGGTCGGAATCCTTTTTTGCTCTCCGCTTCGTGCTTGGCCGCTGTGCCGGACTGCGGCATCGGTAATGTCGACTTGGTTTGTCTCTTTGACGAACAACATGCCGACGACAAAGCAGATACCCGCGATCAGCATGGGCCACCAGAGACCCGCAAAGTTGTTGCCGGTGCCCTGAATCATGCTCAAGCCGATGATCGGGACCAAGCCACCGAACACGCCATTGCCGATGTGGTACGGAAGCGACATCGATGTGTAGCGAATCTTGGTGGGGAACAATTCAACCAAGAAGGCGGCGATCGGCGCATACGCCATCGTCACGTAGACAACTTGGAGAAACACGAGAGCGGTAAGCGCGACCATGTTGTAGCCCTGATACGAGAACAGGAAATACTGTCCCGGATCTTTGGGCGCAAATGCCGCCATCGCGCCGTAGATGGGGTAATACGTGAGAACGGCAAGCGCCATACCTGCCATCATGATTGGCTTGCGTCCGATTTTATCGGAGAGCCAGCCGAAGAGGATGAACAAGGGCGTGCCGAGCAAGAGCGCGACGCCAATGATCATATTCGAGTCGACGAGCGTCACTTTAAAGACCGTCTGGAGATAGAACAACGCATAGAACTGACCGGTGTACCACACCACGCCTTGCCCCATCGTCGCGCCGAAGAGCGCCAAGAGCACCCAGCGGAGGTTGTAGGGATTGCCAAAGCTTTCGACCAAGGGGTTCTTGGACGTCGTCTTGGTGTCTTTCAAGCGCTGGAACAATGGAGATTCGCGCAACGAAATACGAATCCACAGTGACAACAAGACCAAGACCAACGAGAGCAAGAACGGAATGCGCCAGCCCTGGAAATACTGGGTCGCATATGCGCCCTTGCCCACGAACAAATCTTCACCCAACCAAGTGCGGGTGCCCAAGATAACGAAGAGGGAAGCAAACAAACCGATGGTGGCGGTTGTCTGAATGAACGAGGTATAGTAACCGCGCTTGCCATGCGGGGTATGTTCGGCGATGTAGGTCGCCGCGCCGCCGTACTCACCACCGAGCGCCAAACCTTGCAAGATACGCAACGTGATCAAAATGATACCTGCCAGATCGCCGATCACATCGCGCGTGGGGAGCAAACCGACGAGGAACGTGCAGACACCCATCAAGGTCATCGTGACCAAGAAGGTGTACTTGCGACCGATGAGGTCGCCGATGCGTCCAAACACAATCGCGCCAAACGGGCGCACGATAAAGCCGATGGCAAACGTCGCCAACCAGGCAATCATGTCGCCGATCGGCGTGCCGGTGCTGTAGAACTTGCTCGCGATCGTCGTCGAGAGACTGCCGAAGATATAAAAATCATACCATTCGACGAGCGTGCCAGCCGACGACGCGAAAATAATTTTGGGTAGATTCCACTTTTGTTCAGTGGCTTGAGCCTGTGCCATAAGTTCTCTTTCTCCTTCCTGGGATTTTCCGCCCTTCCTGAGCGGGTCGGTCTAATCTGCGGGAAAACAAAAATGATAAAACAGTTTGTTTTTCAATCGATAGTCAAAATCACCTCCTCCGATTATCGGTCTAACCTTTTGCGCGAATGAGCAACACGGGTACTTTGGAGCTGCGCACCACGCGGTCAGCGACGCTTCCCAAGAGCCAGCGCGCCGGTCCGGTGCGTCCATGCGTGGACATGGCAATCACATCGGCTTGGATTTCTTCCGCCACTCGCAAAATCACATCGGCGACGGGTCCTTCACGGAGCAAAACCGAGACCCGAAAGCCGGCAAGTTTGAGCTGACTTTCGATGTCGCCGGTGTACTTTCTGCTTCGCTCCGCCAGTTTTTTTAGTTCTTCATTTGCCAAACCCGGGTCTGAAAAGAGGTAATCCCCGGGGTTGCCGCCCACAGTCAGCAAAATCAACTCGGCGCCTTCCGAATACGCCAACGCTTTGGCGTGCGGCAAAACGCCTTCTGCGACTTTGGATCCGTCCAAGGGAACAAGAATTTTTCGGTACATGGTATGCGCTCCGTAACTTGGGTTTCCGCCAAAAAACAAACCGACCAGTGCGCGTCGTCAAGACAACGCTGATCGGTTTCAGCGGCGAAAAAGGTTAGTCATCGTCCAAATGCCCTGCTTCAGGCACTGATCATCACTCATCAATTCACCCAAGGTTGCGTCATCACAAACCAGAGGATTCTTCCAACTTACCGCCCCGATTCTACCATTTGCCAGCCGCATATGTCGAGGTACAAAAAGGGTCATCGGAATAGACAAAAGTATCAAAACGGGCAAAATCTCCGATTTTGGCGCGCTATTGCCCAAAACGCAAACGCCGGCTCAGTTTGCCGGGAAGTTTTGCCTGCTTGATCTTGGCTTGCGTCTCGGCGATGTCGTACTGGACGCGCCGTTGCGTAAAAGTCATCGCGTCTAAATCGACAAGCCCGTACGCGGCGCGCGGATCGTCGTCGCGAGGCTGTCCCACACTGCCGGGATTAATCAGCCAACGATCAGCTTTCAGTGTGATGGGCACGCCTTTCGGTGGACGACTCATCACGATGTCGTGCTCGTACGTCGGCTTGCGAAAAATCAGCGGCACGTGCGTGTGCCCGTTCAAACAAATCGGCGCGGCGATAGCATCGAAATTGGCTCGCGCGACCGGCGGCGTAAAAATATACTCCCACACCGGATCGATGGGACTGCCGTGGACCAGCGTGATGCCGTGTTCCGGCAACTCGGTCTTCGTTGGCAACGTGGCTAACCAATCGCGGTTATCGAGCGTCAGCCGAAAACGCGACCATGCAATCGCTTCGCGCGCATCAGAGTTGAAATCGGCGAGATTCGCTTTGCCCACGACGGCGAGATCGTGATTGCCGGCAAGACAAACCGCATTGTACGCGCGCAATCGTTCGACGCATTCGTTGGGGTCAGGTCCATAGCCGACCATATCGCCCAAACACCATATTTGGTCAAACTCGCCGGCATCTTTGAACACGGCATTGAGCGCGGCAAGATTGGAGTGAATATCGGAAACCACCAGAATACGCATAGGGTTGCGAAGCATTCTATCACGGCGAAAAATGAAAATAAATGTGCTTTCGTATCAACTTTTACAAAAACCGGCATACAGAATATAATCTTGATGATGGCTCCGAGTTTTCTAACACGCTTTTTCAATCGATTTCGCGCCGGTCAAAGCGAATCCCCCGCACGCGCCCAAAACCACTTTTGGCATCGGCTCGGTCGTGGCGCAACGCTATCGCTTGGACGCCGAGTTGGGACGCGGCGGGATGGGCATTGTTTATCGCGCATACGATTTGCCAAACCAGCGCGATGTGGCAATCAAGGTGATTAACGCTGGCGCCGCCAACACGCGCACGCGCGCCGATTTTCTGCGCGAAGCGCAAATCACCGCCGACCTCAAACATCCCAACATCGTCGAAGTGTACGAGACCGGTGAAGTGAACACCGGCGCGTCGACGTTATCGCCCTTCATCGTGATGGAATATATTGCCGGCAAAAGTTTGGACGAAACGCACAATCTAACGTACGCGCAAATTATCGATCTCGCGCAGCAGGTTTGTGACGCGCTCGATTACGCTCACACGCAAGGACTCGTGCATCGCGATCTCAAGCCGGGCAACATTCTTCTGGAAAAACGCGGCTTTCGCCACATCGCCAAGTTGATGGACTTTGGGCTCGCGCGTCCGCGTGGCGCAATCGATTTGAATCACGCCGTTGCTGGCACCGTGTACTATGTCGCGCCCGAAGTTATCGCCGGCAAACCGGCGGACGTGGGGGCAGATTTGTACGCGCTGGGTGTCATGCTCTATGAGATGGTCACTGGACGCGTACCGTTTTCCGATTTCGATACAGAAAGTATTTTCACGCAACACTTGGAAGACACCGTCATCCCGCCAAGTCACTCGCGCATCGATGTGCCGCCGGCGTTGGAAGCAATCATTCTCCGCTTGCTGGCGAAAGACCCGCATGATCGATACGCATCAGCGAAAGATGTTCGCGCCGCACTCGCCCAAATCGCTGTCTCGCCGGAACGCACTGCCGCACGTCCATAAGCGAGCACGCCACACTTTGCCACCGGTTTCATCGGACGGCGCGATGAAATCGCACAGGTGAAACAACTGCTCGAAGCAAATCGCTTGGTAACGCTCACCGGCGCGGACGGCATCGGCAAGACGCGTCTGGCGCTGGCAACCGGCGACGACCTGACCGAGCAATTTTCGGACGGCGTGTGGCTGGTGGAATTCACATCGTGGCGCGACCCGGCGATGGTCCCGCAAGTCGTGGCGTCCGCGCTCGGCGTGCGCGAAGAAGCGCGCCGCACGTTGATGGTTTCGCTGACGGAGTTTTTGAGTGGGAAAAACCTCTTGCTCATCCTCGACGATTGCAGTCATCTCGTCGGCGCATGCGCACAACTCGCGGAAACGCTTTTGCAATCGACGCCAGTCCGCCTGCTTGCGACAAGTCGTCAGCCGCTCAATCTCGCTGGCGAGAAGCATGTTCGATGTGCCGGAGCTGAGCAATAACGATGCGCTTCATCTCTTGCGTGAACGCGCCGGCAAAACCCGGCTGGATCTCGCCGATGCACCCATCGCCGCGCGTATGTGCCAACGCTTGGGCAACTTGCCGCTTGCCGTTGAGCTGGTGGCGGCGCGTGCAAAAATATTTTCATTGTCCGAGTTGGACGAGCAACTAAAGCGGCTGGGTCTCGACGATGAAACGCCACTGTTGCACGAGCAAACCATTCGCACGACGATGGCTTGGGCACACGCTTCGCTCAACGAGCCCGGGCGCGTTTTATTTCGTCGCTTGGGCGTGTTCGTTGGCAGATTCGATCTTGCGTCCATCGAATCGTTCGGCGGCACCGCAACGATTGACGCAATGCGTTTGCTCGCGCAACTGACCGACGCATCGCTCGTGCAACTCGATCCATCGCTTGGCGGCGAAGCGCGCTATGCAATGCCTGAGCCGATTCGACAAGCCGCGCTGGAAAAGTTACACGCGGCGGGCGAAGAAGAAATCGCGCGGCGCAATCATCGCGATGGTTATTTCATGCTCGCGCTCAACGCCGAAAAACATTTACACACGAGCGAACAAGCACTGTGGTTTCACCGGTTGGAAATCGATTACGCCAACGTGCTCGCCGCGCTTGATTGGACGATGGCGCGTCCACAAGACGCGAGCATCGCGTATCGATTTGGCGCGGCGTTGTGGCAGTTTTGGAGCGAGCGCAACAACTGGCGCGATGGCAGAAATTGGTTGGAAAAAATATTACAACTGCCGCACACAATCGCTGATGCGCCCGCACGTAGCAAGTCGCTCATCGGCGCCGGGTATCTGTCCGTGTTGCAATCCGATTATGTTTCCGCACAAACTTTCCTCGAGCAAGGTTTGACGCTCGCTCAAGGAATCGACGATCGTTCCGCCATCGCATATGCGCAGTGCGGCATGGGCGCGATCGCGCAAGCGCGGCGTGATTACGCGCGCGCCGCCGAGTTGTATCACGAGGGCTGGGAAAATTTTCGACACGCGGGGACGGCGTGGGAGATGGCTAACGCGCAATTGAATCTAGGAACCTTAAATTTTCGCGCCGGCAATTATTTTGACGCGCGCGCAAATTTCATCGCGGGGCTGGCGGCGTTTCGGCAAATCGGCGATAACCGGCGAACGGCGCAAGCATTGAGCCAACTTGGTGCGACTGCGTACGCGCGACAGGAATACACCGAGGCGCGTCATTGGCTCGAAGAAGCATTGGCGCTTTGGCGCGGGCTGTACAAAAATCGGGGATGGCGCACCAACTCGATCTCCTGGGCTATGTCGCGCTGCGCGAGGGACGCGCGGCGCGCGCGCGCGAATATTTCATCGAGAGTCTTGCGTTGTTTCAAGAGTTGAACCAGCGCCGCAACCTTGCCGATGTTTTGTGCGGCATCGCCGGCGTGGCGGCCGCGCAGAACAAATCAGAACGCGCCGCGGTTTTGCTTGGCGCGGTTGATGCGTTGCGGCAAGCACCCGGCGCGCTCACCGACACCGTCGGCCGAGTTGAGGCGGATCGAGATTGGATCGTCGGTCGCGCTGCACTGGACGACGAAGCATTAAAAGCCAAATTTACTCTCGGTCGCGCGATGAGTTTGGAGCAGGCAATCGAATTTGCGATACGAGGGGAATGAAAAACGGCAGACTTGTGTTCTGCCGTTTCATCTGCTACAACAACCCGCGTTTGCCCGCTTCCGCCACCGCTTGCGCGCGATTGGCAACACTCATTTTTTCGAGAATGTCTTGCACTTTGCGTTTGACCGTCACCTCGCTCCAGAAAAGCTTTTCGGCAATCTCCTTGTTCGTTGCGCCCGCCGCGATCATCCGCAGCACTTCCAATTCCTGATCGGTCAAACCAGAATCCGTGCGCGCCTTGTCCTTTGCCAAATCCTTAAACTCGCGCATCACCTTGCCTACGAGATTCGCACTGAGCAAGCGTTCGCCGCGCCCGACCTGACGAATCGAATCGGCGAGGACTTCTTGCGACGCGCTCTTGAGCAAATAGCCTTCCGCGCCCGCGCGCAACGCGCCAAACAAGTACTCGTCATCGTCGTACGTCGTCAGAATGATCACCTTCAACGTGGGATGGTCTTGTTTCAAGCGTTGCGTCACTTCAATGCCATTCTGCCCCGGCATCCGAATATCGAGCAAGATCACGTCCGGTTTGAGCGAATCGACAATCGAAAAAAGCGTCGACGCGCTGTCCGCCTCGCCGACAACTTGAATATCGGGATGGCTCGCCAACACCCCGCGCACGCCTTGCCGCACGATTGGATGATCGTCCACAATTAAAACGCGAATCGTTCCCATCCTGCCTCCTAATTCACCGGCACGCGGACTGAGACACGCGTGCCCTCGCCCGGCCGCGAAGTCAAATCAAGTTTTCCGCCCACCGCTTCCGCGCGTTCTTGCATTCCAATCAAACCCAAACGCGTACGGGATTGCCGCGTCACTTGCGACAAAGCAAATCCCTTGCCATCATCGGTAATGGTCATGTGCAGATCGCGCACGCCCCAGACCAGGTGAATTTGCACATGTTGGGCACTGGCGTGCGCTTTGACATTGTTCAACGCTTCTTGCGCGATGCGAAAGGCAGCCACCTCGGCATCGGGATTGAATCGGCGGAACGCGCCTTCCGAAGACAAGTAACATTCTACGTTAGCCAGCTTTGCAAACTCATCACTATATTCACGCAGAGCCGGCACCAAGCCATGCTCATCGAGCGCGACCGGACGCAAACTGTAAATCGCGCGGCGCATTTCGGCTTCGATGCGGCGGAGCAACGCTTGCGTCGAAGTCAACCGCTGTGCCGCTGTGTCCGGCTGGCTGGTCAGCGTATCGCGCGCCGCTTGTGTCTCGAACAAGGCGCCGATAATCAACTGTTGCACGCTGTCGTGCAAATCATGCGCGATCTTGGCGCGCGTCTTTTCTTCGACGCGCCGCTCTTCAACCAACACTTGGGTCAGCGCATCGGCTTTGTACGATAATTCCTCTTTCGCATGAATCAGTTCCTGGGTGCGCGTGAGCACGCGCTGTTCGAGTTCTTGGTTGAGCAATTTCAATTGCGCATGCAAGCGCGTCTTTTCAATCGCCACGCCGATTTGTTGACCCACGGCCATCAACAAATCGCGTTCGCCGGCATCGAATTTGCGCGGTTCGCGCGACGCAATGTGAATCACGCCGACAACACTATCGGTATTGCGCACCGGCACACTCAACACCGATTGAAACTTGTCGCACGCGCACGCGCTATCCGCCAGCATTTCCGACTGGCCCATGTCCTCGATGGCAATCAATTGCCCGGTCTGCGCCGATTTGCCGCACATACATTGCCCCAGCGGAATCGTGCGCTCGGCATCGATGAATCGCGGAGAAACGTTGCGCGCGGTGCGAAGCACCAGCTGTCCCTCTTCGATCAAACGGACTTCGCCGGAATCGAGGTGCATCAACTCGAGAACTTGATCAATCGCGCGGTTCAGCACCGTATCGAGTTCAAGCGATTGGTTGACGACTTCACCCAGCTTGTTGAGCGCGAGGATTTGTTGATGCTCTTTTTCGCGGCGTTGCTCTGCGCGCTGAAATAATTTTGCCACGCGATGTCCCCACGACAAGGACACGTACGTGAGCAGCGGACCAATGACACTCAGAATCAAAAAGCCAAACAAAGCCGGCGGAGAAAAAATCGGATGACGATCGACGAGGATATTTTCCCAAACCACATACCCAAAACCTACGACAGCCATCCCGAGGGGAATGAGCCAGCGTTGCACCGTGAGGCGCCGAAAAAAAACATCGAACCGGTCAAGCATCGGCGCCTCGCGCGGTATTGGGATGGCGGAGCAAGTCGATAAAAATCACGCTTCAAGTATAGTTACATCCGCCGCATCGGTCAAGCCGATTTGACCTGTGTGAGTTGTCGGCTAGAATGGCACACAAAGGAGCCGCTATGCATGATTATCGTGTCGCCGTCATCCCCGGCGATGGCATTGGACAAGAAGTAACGCCGGAAGGCGTGCGCGTCCTCGATGAAATTGGGCGCGTGACCGGCGCATTCAAAATGCATTACGCTTATTTTCCGTGGGGCTGTGAGTATTATTTGAAAACCGGCAAGATGATGGACGATGATGGCTTGCGCATCTTGCGCGAGTTCGACATTATCTATTTTGGCGCGGTCGGCTTTCCCAGCGTGCCGGATCACATTTCCCTGCGCGGCTTGCGTTTGCCGATTTGTCAAGGATTCGAGCAGTACGTTTGCTTGCGCCCCAGCTTTTTGCTTCCCGGCATCACGAGTCCGCTCGCCGGCAAAAAGCCGGGCGACATCGATTTTGTGGTTGTGCGCGAAAACACGGAAGGCGAATACACCGGCGCCGGCGGGCGCGCGCATCGCGGTTTGCCGGCAGAAGTCGCCATCGAAACAGCGGTGTTCACGCGCGTCGGCGTCGAGCGCGTGATTCGCTACGCGTACCAACTCGCGCAGACTCGGCGCAAGCATCTCATCAACGCCACCAAATCGAACGCGCAACAACATTCGCTCACGTTCTGGGACGAAATTTTTGTTCAAGTCGGCAAAGCATTTCCCGAGGTGCAAACCGAGCGCGTCTTGATCGATGCCTTGTCCGCGCGTTTTGTCTTGCGACCGGAATCGCTCGACGTTGTTGTCGGCTCGAATCTCTTCGGCGACATTCTCACCGATCTCGGCGGCGCGATTTGCGGCTCACTCGGTCTCGCCGCCAGCGGCAACATCAATCCCGAACGCGACTATCCATCGATGTTCGAGCCGGTGCACGGAAGCGCGCCGGATATTTTCGGCAAAGGGATTGCCAATCCAATCGCGATGATTTGGTGCGGCGCGATGATGCTCGATTTTCTGGGCGAGAAGCCAGGCGCAGAGTTGATCATGCGCGCCATCAAAGCCGTCACCGCCGAAGGCAAAACGCTGACGCCGGATTTGGGCGGCACGGCAAAAACCCAAGAGGTCACGGATGCCATCATCGCCAAGATTCGCGCGATGAAATAAACGCATTTCGTTTGACGATTCATCCGAATTGGAATATACTTGCCGACGAGTTCGGGGCGTGGCGCAGTTGGTAGCGCGCATCGTTTGGGACGATGAGGTCGGAGGTTCAAGTCCTCTCGCCCCGACCAGGTCAAAGATTGCCAAACATGCCAAATTTCCAAACCTGCCAAAATTATTTACGTTTGGCTCATTTGGCAGTTTTGGGCATTTGACTCGCGGGAGTAATTCAATGGCAGAATGCCACCCTTCCAAGGTGGACGTTGCGAGTTCGAACCTCGTCTCCCGCTCTGCGCGACGAAGGACGAAAGACCGAAGACGAACATCTCTTCGTCGTTCGTCTCTTTATCGATTTTCGGGCTCGTAGCTCAAGGGTAGAGCAGCGCCCTCATACAAAGTGTGCCCTGCGAGAGAAATCTTGCTGGTGTCTGTGGCAAAATTCGGGGAAACCTAACAGTGCTTCTCATGGCAATCCCGAGCCAAGCCTGAGTCCATTCAGGAAGGTGTAGAGACTAGACTGCCACCACCTAAAGCATCTGTATCAGCTACGGTGAAGGGATAGTCCGGGGAGTTGGGAAACCAACACAAACCTGAAGGCGTTGGTTGCTGGTTCGAATCCAGCCGAGCCCATTGAAACAGCCATGGAGGAGTGAATCACGGACTCCTCCATTGTTGTTTGGCTGATCGTGTTTACGACTTTCCAAGGGGTAGTAGACCGTTATCAAATTCCCAATGGCAATTGGGACAAAGCGCGACCAGATTATCGAGCGAGTTGATCGTCGAAATTGGGGTGTCATCCGGAAAATCTTGAATCGGCTTAACATGACAGATTTCCAAGTGCTTTGTGTACCCACAGTTGATACATTGCCTGGGGCGGCCGGAGCTGGAATAAGCTTTACGCGCAAGCTGACGGATTCGTGCATGATAGTCCAGCATTGAACGCACAAAGGACAGAGTTCGTGCATTCCAGTCTGCACCATTTTTCGGAGTGCATTTATCGCAAAACCGCCTGCGCGGCGGTGCTTCGGCTCCGCAATTTTCACAGAATAACTTCTGCTTTTCGCGCTTCGGAAACTGTTTGTTGTTGTAATGCGCAGCACAAGATTTGGAGCAGAACTTCGGATTCAAGGTATCAGCGCCGCAATTCAAACAACCCACACGCAATCTCCTGTGCCCAAGTGATTGTCTCTATTAGAGACAATCATACCATAGACCTCTAGTAATTGTCAAGCCAGAATTGGATATTCTTCATGAGAAGATTTGGAAAGAAACTACGCGCTTTGCGTACACATCGCCAGATGACGCTCGACGAGTTAGCCACAAAACTGGGTTATACAACCCACAGTTATCTCAGTGAGATTGAGACGGGTAAAAAACAACCAACAGTCAATCTTGTACTCAGCGTAGCACAGTTATTTCATGTGACTACAGACGAACTCTTGAAAGACAATATCGAAATAAAACCCTCTGATAGAGGCAACAAATAGAGTTCGTATGATCCAAAAGTGAAAAGTTCTCGGTCCGACCGGAATCAGCAGTTTTCCTATTGGGATTATGCAAATCCCCGTCACATTCTTCGTCAGAATGATGATTCTACGAATTTGGTTTGTGTTGTCTAATGAGAAGTAAAAACCCATCTCCGATATAAGGAGGCATCGTGCCCGATTACACCAAACTCATCGCGCAGTAAATCTTGATGCTTATTTACGCGATTTGGAAATGCTTGTCAACCTCGATTGCGGCACGCACCTCAAACCCGGCGTCGATGCGGTTGCCGCATTGATGCGCGAACGGTTTCGCGAATTCGGCGCGGAGGTCGTCGATTATCCGCAAGAACAACACGGCAATATGGTGTACGGCCGATGGCGCGGAACTGGCGCGGCGCGCATCATCATGATCGGACACATGGACACGGTTTTTCCGGCGGGAACCGTCAAGCAGTCGATGTTTCGTCGCGTTGGTTCGCGTCTGATGGGACCCGGCGTCGCGGATATGAAATCGGGATTGCTTGCCGGGTTGTACGCAATGCGCGCGCTCACGCAAGCCGGCTTTGATCAATTTGCAGAAATCGGTTTGTTCTGCAACAGCGAGGAAGAAATCGGTTCGCCGGCATCGCGCGATTTGTATGCGGCGCACGCGCGCAACGCCGATGCCGCGTTGATTCTCGAATCGGCGCGGGCGAGCGGCGCGATGGTCAGCGCGCGCAAAGGCGTCGGCGAATACAAACTCATCGTGCGCGGCAAATCGGCGCACGCGGGCGTCGAGCCGGAAAAAGGCGCGCACGCGATTCTCGCGCTCGCCAACTATATCATCGAGTTGCAAAAACTCAACGGCTCGATGCCGGGGCTGACGCTGAACGCCGGCGTGATCGACGGCGGCACAAAATCGAATGTGATTCCGGACGCTGCGCACGCTGAAATCGATGTGCGTATTCTGCGCGCGTCCGATGCCGCGCCGTTGGAGCAAGCCATGCGCGAAATCGTTCAGCGCGAATTTGTCGCCGGCACGCGCGCGGAGATCAGCGGCAGTATCAAAAATCCGCCGATGGAAAAGAGCGCGGCGACGACGCGGCTGGTTGCGCTCGCGCAGAACGCGGCGCGCGAACTGGGATTTCAAGTCCAAGACGTGGCGACCGGCGGCGGCTCGGATGGAAATTACACCGCTTCGATGGGCGTGCCCACGCTTGATGGCTTGGGACCGGTGGGCGGGAACGGACACAACGCGCAAGAGGAATGGACAGACGCAGAATCGATTGTGCCGCGCACGGCAATGCTGGCGAAATTGCTTATCGCGATTGCGACTGAAAAGAAATAGTTTTCCAGAACGCACTGGAAAAATATCTTGTCTCCGCGCCGGGCATTTGTCAATTGTCTCGACTGTGGTATAATCGCGCGTGAAATTTTCCATTCGAAGGAGTCGCTGTGAATTTCTTTCCGTCTGCCGTCGCCTTTAGCATTCCCCTGCCCGACGGCGCATCGTTTCCGATTTATTGGTACGGCATCTTGATCGTCGCCGGCGCATTAGCGGGCGCCTACCTGGCCACGATTGAAGCCAAGCGCCGCAAGATCGATCCCGATCACGTGTGGAACGCGCTGTTGCTCGCGTTGATTCTCGGCGTCATTGGCGCGCGCTTGTATCACGTGCTGTCCACGCCGCGCGGCACCAGCATCGGACTCGATTATTATTTGCAAAACCCCGCCGAGATTCTTAACTTCCGCCAAGGCGGTTTGGGAATTTACGGCGCAGTTGCCGGCGGTATTCTCGCCGTTTATCTGTACGCGCGCTACGCCAAACTAAAATTCTCAACCCTGCTTGATATCAGCGCGGCGGCGCTTGCGCTGGGTCAAGCAATTGGACGCTGGGGCAATTTCACAAATCAAGAATTGTACGGCTTTCCCACCGATTTGCCTTGGGGCATTCCCATCGATGCGGCACATCGCTTGCCGGTCTTTGCCGATCTCACGAAATATCCCATCGAGACCACGCGCTTTCATCCGACGTTTTTGTACGAATCATTGTGGTTGCTCGCGATGACGGCTGCGTTGCTAGTGATTGCACGGCGATGGAAAAACGCACAACCTGGCGATTTGATGTTGTTGTGGGGCATGTTCTACGGATTGGGCCGCTTTCTCACCGAGTTTCAACGCCCCGATGCATGGCTTATCAGCGGCATCGCGACCGCACAATTGATCGGACTGGCGTTGGTGATTATTTGCGGCGTTGCGTTGATGTATCGCCACACCGGTCCCAGCAAAGCGCAACTCGCCGCCGAACGCGCGAAACAACGCAGTCGAACGAAATCACAATAAGCGATCAAAAACAATTGGGGCGCGATTGAATCGCGCCCCAAATTATTTTCAAATCGATTTGACGTTGCTGGATTTCTGCCGTATAATTTCTGGCAGATGCGGGAGTAGTTCAGTGGTAGAACGCCACCTTCCCAAGGTGGATGTCGCGAGTTCAAGTCTCGTCTCCCGCTTGACCTGACAGAGTTCAGCCTGTCAGGTTTTTGTTTTAAGCATTCAGCAACACCACCAACAACAATTGCGCAATCGCCATCACCGGCGCAAGCACGATGAGCAGATAGAATCGACCGCGCGCCGGCAAGCGCGATTGCGCGACGCGCCAAAAGACGACATAGAAAATCGCCGCACTGCCACCCCACACCATCGGCGCGAGCAAAGGCACGTTGCCGAAAATACGAAGCACGGGAATCGTATACAGCCACCATTGCGATTGCGCTGCCGTCGCTTCAATGGGCAACGCAAGACTTGTCGCAATCACAAACACCAGCCCGGCAACCAGCGCCGGCTTTGTTTCGTCGAGAAATCGAAGCGCAAAGCGATATGCGATGTACGCGAGCGCCACGCCGAGCAATAGGACTAGTGCTGGCGCGGTACCGATGCGCAACATACTCGGCGCAAAAACGTACACGCGGAAGAGGAGTTGATTCAGCGTCTCGCGAATCAGCAGAGTAAGATAGCCAGCGATAAACCATTGTTGCGCGAACGCCAAGCCGTGCGTGCGCGTCGCGTGCCAAAAACTTGCCAGAAACAAAACGATGGCGAGGAATTCGATTATCGATGTGTACACGATTTACTCCTCGCGCGCCGGCGCGCGATTTCCACCCAGCCAGTACAACCCAAGCCAAAGTATCGGCGCGAGCAACGTGGCAAGCAACCGATAATCGTTGGAGAGCGACCCATCGGCAACGCCGAGCCAGACCACAAGCAAAACAACGAGCCAGAACGGCAAATGATCAAACAATCGATTCAAGCAATGTCCTCCTAGTTCGCGATTATAGCACAGCGTCGGCGCAATCGAAAATGTTAGAAAAATTTGACTTGACAGACGGGTGCAAGTGTGATATATTATGTGTGAATAATCGAATAGTCAGCCTAATCTCTCACTGGAGAGAACGGAGGAACCAATCGAGGGGTGTATCTCGCGCAGGCGAGAGGGGTATCCTTCAACCCTAACCCGTCAGCTAACTTCGTAGGCAGTGAAGGGGACGTCTGTGGCGCAAGTTGCGCGCACGTACAACCACAGTCTGACCCCTGTGGTTTTTTATTTTGCCAAGACGCACTTCTTCTCCTCCTTTTCGATAGGTTGTCTCCTCCCGTCGGCGTCTGCGGGAGGATGACAACCAAATTTGGCGAGGCGCCGCTTCCGGATCAGCGCGGATCAGAAGCGGCGCGCTCATTTTCAAGTTTGACAAAAAAAGCGGAACGCATAAAATAACACCTGCGTCGCGCCGAGGTAGCTCAGTTGGTAGAGCACACGGCTGAAAACCGTGGTGTCAGCAGTCCGATTCTGCTCCTCGGCACACCTAGTTCGATAGTGAAAAAGTTGGATAGTCCGATAGTTAGAAATCGATCGCGCGAACTATCGCACTAGGAACTAACGCACTATTGAACTATCTGCGGAAGTGGCTCAGTTGGTAGAGCGTCTCCTTGCCAAGGAGAAGGTCGCGGGTTCAAATCCCGTCTTCCGCTCTCGGATCACTCAGGAACCTGGGAAACCAGGTTTTCCCCCACACTCCAGCCTTTTTTGAGCTGGAGTGTTTGTTTTCACCCCACTCTGAAAGAAAAACCACGCTCTTTTAGGTCAAGACGAACCATGACCTTCTCACTGTTGGGAGAGTAACGGCATTCTCACTGCAAGGGCGGCAATGTCCAATTATTGTCTGCCAGACAATGGACGCGCACCCACGAGGAGGATACAATGAGTCGGAAATCGGATCTCTTGCGAAAGAAGGAGCGCATGGAAATCACGCTTCCCACGTTGGTCGAGTATTTCGCCAGCAGCCGACAGATCAAAGGCTGTTCCCCCAAGACCCTGATTGCGACCCGCGGCAACCTGGGAAAGTTCATGCGTTTTCTCAAAGGGCGCGGGCATTCGCTCCGGCTCGGTGACTTGTCGATCCAGGATGCTCGCGCCTACGCTGCTTATCTTCAAGGCACGGTGACCAAGTTCGAAGGTCACAAATTCAATCGGCCGCTTCCGGGGAGCAAGTACTCTCCCGAGACAGTCCACACCCACGTTCGCGCCTTGCGATCTTTTTCGTTCTGGCTCACGCGCGAGGGCTATACCCAAACCCCGGTGTTTGAGTTACTGGAATTACCCAAGCTTCCTCAAAAGAAGGTTGACGTCCTCTCGCCAGAGGAAATTCACCAAATCCTCTCCTCAATCAATCCCGACACGTGCAAAGGCTCCCGATTGCTCGCCATAGTCATGCTGATGCTCGATTCCGGGATTCGCGCCGGCGAATTGGTGGGGTTAAAGTTGCCAGACATTGATTGGAACCGCGGGGTTTTCAAGGTCATGGGGAAGGGTTCAAAGGAACGTTTTGTCCCTTTTGGATCCACTGCCAAACAAATGCTGCATCGTTACATTCAAGTGTATCGCCCCAATCCCATACGCCCTGATATTGATCACGCGTTCCTGTCCTTGGATGGTTATCCGCTCACGGTGAATGCCGTGGTGCACATGATGACGCGGCTTGCCGACAATAGTGGGGTCGCACGCCTACATGCGCACCTCTTGCGGCATACGTGCGGGGTTCTCTATTTGCTGGGCGAGGGTGACACCAAATCACTCCAGATATTTCTTGGGCACTCCTCGCCCCGCATGACGAACCACTATGAACAACTCAAGGATGAGCATGTTCTCGCACAGCATCGCAAACACAGCCCGGTGGACGCGCTCGGAATAAGCTACCGCCGTTTTGGTAAACGGCGATCACTGGTTCAGAAACCGAGCCCAACGAGTATTAGCGCAGAAACATAGCTATGGCAAATCAGGTAAAACTACTGGGTGTCGTAAATCGAGTCTAGTCCACCAAATCTCGGATCATGTGGGCAAGCTGGGTCCGCGAATGCACTTGCAGTTTCTCGTAGATGTTTTGGGTATGGGTTTGAACCGTGCGTACGCTGATTGACAGGTCTTGCGCGATTTCGGCATTGGTTTTCCCCTCACACACGAGCTGCGCGACCTGCATCTCACGCGGCGTGAGTTTCTCCCACAGCCATTCGCGTTGAGGTGCCGGCGCAATCGATCCCGGGTCCACCAAACGAACGCGAGAGGTTCTGGCAGCTCCGTGTCCAGGCGGTTGTTGCAGGAACCGCCAAGCCTGGCGCACGCAGAAGAGTGTGATCGCGCCAATCAGTGCATAGAGAAGTGGGCCGCTCCATGCTAGATCAACCATATGCTCTCCCAAGGGTCTCGTTCCGATGGGTCAATTCCTCCCGCATGTTTTTCGAAAGACGCTTCTTGTGCGACAAGGCCATTATATTAGAACTGATGTTCTGCGTCAATGGGGCGGTAGGTGGTATTCCACTCGCTGAGGTTTTCCTTCCTTCGTTCCCTGGATCCATTGATCGATCCCGCGATCGAGATCATGTTCGGGATCTGATTCAGGCGGTTGATCACGCTCTCTTTTTACGTCGCTTGGCATTATCGAATGCCAAGTAACATCCGAACGATTCCTGCTTTTCTACAGAGTGTTGCGTGACGGCATAGCAAAACAAAAGGCTAGGGATTCCTCCCTAGCCCAATGAACTGGGTCGCCGCACAAGAAACGTTGTCGGAATATTTGCCACTTATTTGAAATACAATAGTCTTGAGCTTGAAAACTTTGGACTAAATGTTTCTAGTGTCTGTCCGCGAAAGGTACGAAAACAATCCTTATTACATGAGGGTAAAAGGCGAACTTGTATCTAAGCCTGTTTTCCAGGGTTACGCGATTTTAATTGGTTTTCGTTGCTAAATTACACGATTTTGGAATGCCGCTCTCGAAAAACACTCAAAATCGCATCGAAACGGCGGCAAAACGAATAAGATTTTGCCAACCCTGGAATACAGGCTAAGTAATCCGCCGGCTTCTCTATCCAAAGTAGGATCGAACTTGAACTGAAGCTCGCAGGGTTATGAGTCCGAATCTCATAACTTACACTTTAGCCCGCTTGGGTACCGCATTTTGCCTAACCCTTCGCTCGTTGGTTCGCGACAACCCAACGAGTTTAGATTCGACAAGGACATTATAAGGCATCCTCCCCAAAAGTCAAGGAAATAATCTTCGCAAAAAAAGGAAGCCAACAAGTCTGACAAAACGATTTGGAGATTATACGTCCCTGGAGTTGACACAGGGATTCGATCTCCCAAGGGAATTCGAACCAAAACACACTTTCGCGATGGGCACCTTGCCCAGACACACGATCGAAGCAGCAATTGAATTCAGTTACCCTCTGCGTAGCCGCTATCGCCCGGTCGCGGAATGACCGCAAATGCCTCGAACCCACTCCAACATATCATAGGGATTTTCGCTGACAGCAGTTTGCAGGGACGGATGGGGTTGATGGCCAGGACACCCGCCCCATTACGCAGGCGATACCCTCCGATGGCTGAATAGAACATGCCCGGCTAGTCCAATAATCTAAAAACCCGGGGTATTGACATTGCCCGAGAATTGCCGTAGACTGACTCTAGCTTCCAAAACGTTTTGGGAAAACAATGCCAATTACGATTCACAATGTAGCCAAGAAGCTAGGACTGTCCATCACTACGGTTTCCCGCGCACTTGACGGGTACGACGACGTGGCTGATCGGACCCGCGCGCGTGTGATCCGCACGGCGCACGAGTTGGGCTATGTCCCGAGCCGCGCGGCTCGCCAACTTCGCCGCCAGCGCGCAGACGTGATCGGTTACATTCTCCCCGCAAGTGGCTCTCAATTCACCGATCCCTTTTTCTCCCTGTTCATCGCTGGCCTCGGCGACGAGGCGACCTCACATAATTTCGATTTGCTGGTGTCCACCGCGGCGCCCGGCGGTCGAACCGAAAAAAAGATCTACGCCCGCTGGATCCAGAGCCGGCTGGTCGATGGGATTGTCCTCAATCGCATGCGCGTGCGCGACTGGCGCGCGAAATATCTGGCGCAACACGATTTTCCGTTCGTCGCGCATGGGCACACGCACTTGCAACTCAGTTTTCCGTACATTGAAATGGATTCACGCAGCGTTTTTATCCTCCTGGTGGAGCATCTCGTGGAGCGCGGTCACCGGCGCATTGCCTATATCGGCGGGCCGCGCAATGTCACTCTCCAAGCCGATCGTTTTGCCGGCTATCAAGAGGGTCTCACCCGAACCGGCCTCCCTTTCAATGAGTCCTATGTGGTCGAGGGCGACCTCACGCGCAACGGGGGATACTTGGCAGCACAGCACTTACTGGCCTTGCCAGAACCTCCCACAGCCATCATCGGCGCAAACGATATGTCAGCCATTGGCGCTATGCGCGCGGCGCATGAACGCGGTTTGGTGGTCGGGCGCGACCTCGCGGTTGCCGGGTACGACGGGACTGAAGATTCAGAGCACACCCAGCCCCCGCTAACCACGCTCAAGCAACCGACTTATGATACGGCGCGGCGGCTCGTCCGAATGCTGATCGCGCGCATAGACGGCAAAGACCTTTCTGAGCCGCACGTCATTATCCAGCCTGAGTTGATCGTGCGCGCATCCACAGGCGGCTAGACCTTGAAAGCAAGCCGTGATTGATTCAGAGGAGGTGATCGCCAAGTCAATAATTCCAACGTTCCACCTAACATGAACCGTGTGGCTACTGAAACAAGGATTTGGTTACCCAAGGAGGTTACCGCTATGAGAAAGTTTATGCCAGTTGTCATCGGGCTGGTCGTGCTCGGTGCGATTCTGATTGCTTGTGCCCCAGCTCCCACCCCGACCGCCGTGCCAACCCAACCCCCGGCACCGACTGTGGTGCCCCCCGCACCCACCACCGCGCCCGTTCCGACGAAGGCGCCTGAACCAACGAAAGCACCCGAGCCCACGAAACCACCCGTTCCGACCGTCGTGCCGACCGCGGTACCCCCGCAACCGCTTTTGTTCCTCTCGACGCAAAATACGCCCGTGGAAGAACAAGAAAAGATGCGCAACGTCATTCTCAAGGACTTTACCGGCGCCAAGGTAGAGTTCATCTCTGATGCCGAAGGGCGTTGTCGTCGATCGCATCCTGGCCGAACAAAAATCGGGCAAGATCACCGTCGGCGCGATCGGCGTGCTGCACGGCACATTTCCCAACTTGCTCGCGGCGAATGCGCTTGGAAGACCTGACGCCGCTTGTCGCCAAATTGAGCGACCGCCCCATCGTCAAGGAATTCATGACGCTGGGCAAGCTGGGCACGGACAAACAATACTACATTCCGTGGATGCAGGCGACGTACATCATGGTGGTGAACAAAAAAGCGCTCCCGTATCTCCCGGCCGGCGCGAACATTGACTCGCTCACCTACACGCAACTCGCCGAGTGGGGCAAGAACATCACTGCCGCGACCAAGGAAAAGAAAGATCGGCTTCCCCGCCGGTCCCACCGGTTTGATGCACCGCTTGACCCAGGGCTATCTGTATCCGTCGTACACCGGCGGCTTGGTGACCACCTATCGCAGTGATGACGCCGTCAAGATGTGGACGGATTTCAAAGCGATCTGGGAATACACCAATCCACAATCCACGACCTACAATAATATGCAAGACCCCCTGCTCTCCGAAGAAGTGTGGATCACGATTGATCACACGGCGCGCGTGATCAATGCGTTCAAAAACAACCCGACCGACTTTGTCGGCGCACCCGCGCCCGCGGGTCCCAAGGGTCGCTACTACATGAGCGTCATTGCTGGCTTGGGCATCATGAAAGGCGCGCCGAACCGAGCCGGCGCCGAAGCGCTGATCGAGTACCTGACCCGCCCCAACGTGCAAGCGATCGTATCTGCGCGAAGTCAGTTTCTACCCGATTTTGGAATCCGCGCTGCCAACCGATCTGCCGGCGTACGTGCGCCTCGAAGCGGACGGCGTCGTCAAGCAATCCAAGGCGCCGGATGCCAAAGTTGCGCTTGTTGCCGATCGGTCTAGGCGCCAAGGGCGGCGACTTTAACAAGATCATGCAAGACACGTTGACGCGCATCGTGCTCAAAAACGAAGACATCAAGACCGTGTTGAATGATCAAGCGACTCAGCTCAACGCCTTGATGACCGAACTCAAAGCGCCGTGCTGGTCACCCGATCCGCCAAGCGCTGGCAAGCGCCTGCCAGGCCAAGTAAGCTGTCGAGACCTGGAAGGTTCGCTTGGACGAAGACCTTCCAGGTCTCCCCTGAGGTGTTCATGCGCATCAAAACTTGAATCCGCTCTGCCGTACAGTTTGCTGGCTCCCACGCTCATCTTTGTCACTTTGTTGATTGTCATTCCGATCTTTCAAGCGTTTTTGCTCGCGTTCCAAAGCGCCGATGGTTCGTTCACGCTTGCCAATTTTCAAAAGATGGCGAATGACACGAGCTTTGCCGACGCGCTCAAATTCACTTTTCTCTTGTTGATTTTCATCGTTCCCGCTCAGGTGGTCCTCGCGCTCGTCATGGCACTGCTGATTCATACGCGTTTCAAAGGGCACACTATTTTTCTCTATATCTATGCCATCCCGCTCGCGATTTCGGATCTGGCGGCCGGCATCGCGTGGCTATCCATCTTCACCGAGCGGGGCTATCTCAATTCGATCCTGAATCAACTGGGGCATTTTCGAAACCCCCTTTCTGTTCTTGTCGTACCAAAACCTGCCGGCGATTGTTCGGCACCATTGTCATCGCCGAGTCGTGGCGAGCGACGGCCATTGTGATGACCATTCTGCTGGCGGGATTGCAGGTCATCCCGCGCGATTATTTTGAAGCCGCCGATGTTTTCGGCGCGAACACGCTCAAGCGTACGCTGTTTGTCGTCTTGCCGCTGTTGCGACCCAGTTTGCAGAACGGCGCTGATCATCCGCACCATCTTTGCTTTCCAAACGTTTTCCGTGGTGCTGGCGCTGGCCGGGCGCGTGATTCCGGTGCTGGCGGGCGAATCGTACAACTGGTATGTGACGAATCGCAATCCGAATATCGCTGCCGCGTATGCCGTGCTGGTGCTCATCTTCACGGTGGGTGCCACCTGGTTCTATCTGAAATTCCTCCAGACGAGCGCGGCCGAAGCCGGCTATGATTGATTTCGATTTATTTCAGGAGCGGATCGTGCATCGAATGTGAAATCATACGCCATCTTCATTCGCGTCGATACATTCTCAGTCGCGCTGTTGCTCTACGGTTCAGCCATTTTGCTGGCACTCTGGACGCTCGCGCCCCTCTACTTGGTCGCGCTGGCGGCATTCAGCACCAAGCAAGCCACGTTTCAATGGCCCAAGCCGCTCTTGCCGACGGATTTTTCGACCGACACGATGGAATTTTTGTGAACTCGCGAGGCGTGCTCGGTTCGGTCGGGAATAGCGTCGATCGTCGCGCTGTTGACGATTGTGGGCAGTCTGCTGCTGGGCGCGCCGGGCGGCTATGCGCTCGCGCGTTTTCGCTTTCGCGGCAAGGAAGCCATTTCGTTGGGGCTGTTGATCAGCAAAATGTTTCCCACGGCCATTCTCTCCATCCCGCTCGCCGTCGCGTTTCTTCAGATGGGATTTGTACGATACGATCTGGGGCGTTGCGCTGATTCATACCGCGATGGCGTTGCCGTTTGTCATCATCGTCACGAGTGGCATTTTCGTCGGCGTGCCGCGCGATTTGGAAGAAGCGGCGCAAACCCTGGGCTGCAATCGCCTGCAAGCCTTCTTGCGCGTTGTGATGCCGCTTGCGCTGCCCGGCTTGGCGGCGGCGGCGATTTTCACATTCGTCATTTCGTGGAACGAGGTTTTTGCCGCGACGATTCTGACCCTGCGGAATCGCACGCTCCCCGCGCAGGTGCTCAGTTCGCTGAACGATTCGCCGTTGTATTATCGTTATGCGGGTGGATTTTTTATGATCGTGCCCGCGCTGATTTTCATCTTCCTCATTCGCAAATACCTGCTCAATTTGTGGGGGAATATTTCGAAATAGACCAGAGTACGCAGTCGTTCACGTGTTCGACGGACTGCGACGCTGACATCTCATTCACTGAGGTTAACTATGGCAGGCATTCGTTTTCAATCGATTCGCAAAGTATTTGGCAAGACCATTGCCGCCAACGATGTGAGTCTCGAAATCAAAGACGGCGAGTTTATGGTTCTGCTCGGCCCATCGGGTTGCGGCAAGACGACGCTGCTGCGCTGCCTGGCGGGACTCGAGCACGTGGATGGCGGCCGCGTCTTTATCGGCGACCGCGATGTGACCGACCTCGCGCCGCGCGACCGCAAAATCGCGATGGTGTTTCAGAGTTACGCGGTCTTTCCGCATCTCACCGTCTTCGACAACATTGCGTTCGGCTTGAAAATGCAGAAGCGCCCCAAGGACGAAATCAAACGCCGCGTGAACGAGAGCGCCGAGCTGTTGGAACTGACCGATTATCTCGCGCGCTATCCCGCGCAACTTAGCGGCGGGCAGCGCCAGCGCGTCGCCGTGGCGCGCGCGATTGTGATGGAAGCGGCGGTGTTGTTGATGGACGAGCCGCTGTCGAATCTCGATGCGCTGTTGCGCTTGCAGATGCGCGCGGAACTGAAACGCTTGCACTCGGAAATCAAAGCGACGACGATTTACGTGACGCACGATCAGGTCGAGGCGTTGCAGTCTCGGCGACCGCATCGCGGTGATGCAAAACGGACGCATCGTGCAGTGCGATGTGCCGATGAACATTTACGATTATCCCGCGAACAAATTTGTCGGCGGATTTATCGGCACGCCGCCGATGAATTTCCTGCAAGGCGTCGTGCGAGCAGAACGGTGACGGACCAGTCGTGACGTCGGCGAATCGCAGATCGCGCCGTCCGCCGCGCTCTCGCCTGCCTTCGCGCGAAAAACGGCCAGCCGATCTTGCTGGGAATTCGTCCCGAAAATCTCACGCTCGCGCCGGCGCAACAAGCCCAACACGATTCGCGCGCGCGTCCTCGTCGTCGAGCCGCTGGGCTCGCACAAATTGTTGACGATGCAGGTTGGCGCGGAAATCGCCAAAGTGAGTGTCGCGCCCGATCAGCGCGTCGCGCCGAACGACGACGTGTGGCTCCATTTCGATGCGGACAAGATTCGCTGGATGGACGCGGCCAGCGGGCGAGGCGATTCGCTGCACAAATGAGAATGCCAGAGTGTCCATTGACTCCGCATGAATCACGATCGATTTGATTTCTCACGCACGCGCCGTTCTGCGCCTGAACGACACGGGCGAATTCACTAAGCCTTCGCCGCGGCAGTATCCGCATCAATGGAATTGGGATTCGGCGTTCATCGCGCTGGGCTTGTCGCATTTTGATTTGCCGCGTGCGTTCGCCGAAGTGCGTTCGCTTTTGCGCGCGCAATGGCGCGATGGGATGGTCCCGCACATTATTTATCCAATCGGCGCATCCGACTATTTTCCGCCGCCAGAATTTTGGCAAACCGAAAATCTTGCCACACGCCGGCGCGATTCCATCTTCAGGGCTGACCCAACCGCCCATCCTGGCCACCATCGTGCGGATGATCTGGATAGATCGGTGGTAGCTTTCATCGACCCGTCGACGGCTCGCGAACGGACTCGATTTTCTCCGCGAGGTATTTCCACGCCTTTTGCGCTTGGCATCGTTGGTTGCATACGGCGCGCGATGTCGACGGCACCGGCTTGCCGTGTCTCATTCATCCCTGGGAATCGGGGATGGATAATTCGCCGCTGTGGGCCGACTGCACTCGACCGCATCACGCCGACCGAGCTTGCCGCCGATTCAAGCGGCGCGATATGATCCACGTCGCAGCAGACGAACGCCCGCTCATGCCAGATTATGAACGCTTTGTGCATTTGATCGATCTGGGTCGGCGGCTGCATTGGGAGCCGCGCGCGCTATTGGAGCAAATGCCGTTTCTCATTCAGGATGTCTTGTTCTGTTCGATCTTGCATCGCGCCGATGAAGACTTGCGCGCGTTGGCGCGTGAGCTGGGTCAAGACGACGCGCGAGATTGATGGTTGGCTCGCGCACACGCGCCAGTTTTTGATGCGCGCTTTTGGGATGACGCGCGCGGTCTCTATCTCGATTACGATGTGCGCACGCAGCGCCGATTCGGGTCAACGCCTGCGCGAACGTTCGCGCCCCTTTTTGCCGGGCTGGCCTCACGCGAGCAAGCCGCGCGTTTGGTCGCGGAACATTTCAATAATCCGGTCGAGTACGCGCCGAGCGCTACGATCCAATTATCGTTTGCCGAGCGTGGCCAAAAATGAACGCGGTTATTCGGCGCGGCGTTATTGGTGCGGTCCCGTGTGGATTCAAATCAATTGGATCATCGCCGAGGGCTTGCGTCGGTACGGTTTTCACCGCGCAAGCGGATACGCTGGTGCACGATTCGCTGTCGCTGATGGCGCAAGATCGGTTTTCGCGAATACTATGATCCACGCGATGGAACCGGATGCGGCGCCACCGAGTTTGCTTGGTCAGCCGCACTTGCAATTGAAATGGGCAGTCCAAAAGGAGGAGGTCAGTGATCGGAAGGGCGAACGGTATCGAAAATGAACGCCGAGAGGTCTCAAGCACGAGTCATTCCACGCAGAGGACGATCATGGGTAGGCTAGGGTGGGTGTTTGAACTGGCACGCCAACTGGGCATTTTGTTTGTCTTTAGCGTTTTGATCACGTACTTTGGCAAGTTGATTCTGCTGAGCACCCCGACCATCGATTGGAAAGCGTCGACTCTGTTAGCCCTCGTTTTCTGGTTCTTCGGGGAAGTGTTGAAAGTTCTCAAGCGCGGGTCATAACAATCGATTGTTCGCTCATGCTTGGGCTTGGTGCCCAATACTGTTCTGCAATGGCCCTCAGCGTGAGAAAAATCCAATCATGTGGCAAGGAATATGGAGGAAATGATGTCTGCAACAAACCCGAATGGGCAAAACCAAATCTCCGGAGCAGTCGAATCTCTGATTTCTGCTCTGGGCAATGCCGATGATGCGACGCGTTGGAAAGCACGTCAGTCGCTCTTTACGATCGGACCGGCGGCGGTGCCCGAATTGATCAAGGCGCTCAAAGATTCAAGCATTCTCGTACGCTGGGAGGTTACTCAAATCCTAGCTGCCCTTGCTGATCCCGCTGCCGCGCCAGCACTGGTCGAAACCTTAGGCGATGATGACAGCGGAGTCCGGTGGTCTGCGGTCGGAGGCTTGATTACCTTAAAAGAACGCACCTTGGTGCCTTTGCTGGAGGGACTGATGCATCAGTCAAAATCCATCTTGATCACCAACAGCGCTCATCATGTGCTCAAAAACCTTCCCTTATCGCCAGAGTTACGAGCCCTGGTCACACCGGTTCTGGATGCGTTGGGCGGATCTGTCCCAGGACTTGAAGTTCCCTTCGCTGCACGAAATGCGCTTGCCAAACTCGAAGAGTATCAAGGGAAAATGTGACGTCAGCCATCATCCGCGACAAACTGGTTTTTCTCTACGGTGAGCCAGCGGCACGCTCAATTGTGCCAAGTCTGGACGAGATGCGGGCCAAGCATTCCAAACGATTGGGAAAAACCAGACTCGAAAACGCAACCCATCTGAGCGAACGTGACATCTTGCTCATCACATACCCAGATCAGGTGCGTGATGACGCATCATCCCAGGCTGCGCGAAATAGTGATCCGCTCATCAACCGGCGGGAAAATGCGTCAGTGGCGGAGGTGCCACCCTTGCAGACGTTGACGGCATTGCTCGACACGCACCTTTCCGCCGTCGTCAGTGGTGTGCACCTCCTGCCTTTCTTTCCATCTTCGTCCGATGATGGTTTTTCAGTCGAGAATTATCGCGCGGTCGATCCATCGTTTGGCACGTGGGATGACGTTACCCGATTGGGACAACGTTTCGACCTGATGTTTGACGCAGTGATTAATCACATCTCAGCACAGAGCGAATGGTTTCAGCGCTTTCTCCAAGATGATCCGGCGTATCGTGATTTCTTCATCGTCGTGGATGGCCACCCTGATCTATCACAGGTCGCGCGCCCACGCGCGCTGCCGTTGTTGACCACTTTTCAAACGCCTTCGGGCGCGAAAAAAGTGTGGACTACGTTTAGCGCAGACCAGATCGATCTGAACTATCGCAATCCCAATGTCTTGCTGGCGTTCTCGACACCTTTTCTGCTCTACGCGGAACGTGGCGCGCGATTTATTCGGCTTGACGCGATTGCCTACTTGTGGAAAGAAATTGGCACGTCGTGCATCCATCTGCCGCAAACACACGCGCTGATTCAATTGATGCGCGCCATGCTGGATGAGGTTGCGCCCTGGGTGAGGTTGATTACCGAGACGAACGTCCCGCACGCAGACAATATTGCCTACTTTGGGGACGGGAAGAACGAAGCCCAACTGGTCTATAACTTTGCTTTGCCTCCTCTGACCTTGCACACTTTTCGCACGGGCAACACCACTGCGCTTGCGCATTGGGCGGAAACTCTGACGCTTCCTTCTAATCAGGTGTCGTTCTTTAACTTTCTTGCATCGCACGATGGTATTGGACTTAATCCCAGCGCGGGGTATTTTGAGTGATGCGGAAATTGACGTGTTGGTGACGCTTACCCAGGCGCATGACGGATTCGTTTCCTACAAGCATAATGTCAGATGGCACCACGAGTCCGTACGAATTGAATATTAACTTTTTGATGCGCTCTCGGATTCCAAACACGAGAGAGCCGATCACGACCCAGGTCAATCGCTTTATGACCGCACAAGCGATTATGCTCGCGTTGATTGGCGTGCCAGGAATTTATTTCCATTCGCTCTTTGGCTCGTGGGGTGATCGCGCTGGCGCAGAATCTCGGGCATCCCACGACGGGTCAATCGTCAGAAACTCGGCCGCATGAACTGGAACTTGACCTGGAGAATCCAAACTCGTTGCGCGCCCAGGTCTTGGCGCGTTTTGGCGAACTGCTCCGCGTGCGGTGCGCGAATCGCGCATTTCATCCACATGGAGAACAACACATCGTTCCGTGCGGCGATAATATCTTGGCTGTAATGCGCATTGCGCCGGAGGGCGGTGAGCAGATATTGTGCCTGCACAATGTGTCCAACGAACCTGTGGTTGCGCAAATCGAGCACAATCGGAAGACCGAGGCGTGGAGCGACCTGATCGGTCATCGGATCTATCCCGCCAATTCGAATAGCGTATTTTCAATTGAGCTTCAGCCCTTTCAGGTTGTCTGGGCATTGGGAATAAATCCGTCGAATCACTCTTGGGACTAGGAAAAAGGGTGAAACGAAATAGGCAGTGCCATGACCATTAGCCCCGTAACGCGTTCGAAACAACAAGCGCAAAAGACTTATGACCAATTGAGTCGATGGTACGATTGGATCGCCGGCAACAGTGAAACTACTTTCGTCGATGCCGGGCTAGCGATGCTGGATGTCCAGCCCGGCCAGGTTGTCCTTGAAATCGGTTTCGGCACTGGGCATGGCATCGTCGCGTTGGCAAAGGCCGTCGGAGTTGGCGGAAGAGTTTGTGGAATTGATTTATCGCAAGGAATGCTCGATTGCGCGTCGGCTAGAGTCAAGAAAATGGGGGTGGAAGAACGAATTGAATTGGGGCAGGGCGATGCGATGAACCTGCCGTATGCCGCCCATCAATTTGACGCGATCTTTATGAGCTTTACTTTGGAACTCTTCGACACGCCGGAGATTCCCCTCGTGTTGAGTGAATGTCAGCGCGTCTTGAAGGACACGGGGCGACTGGGCGTGGTCGCCATGGCGAATACCGCAAAGCCAGATTGGATCTTGCGAGTCTATGAATGGACGCATAAGCATTTCCCGGCATACATTGATTGCCGTCCCATCTTTGTGCAGACGACGTTGCGGGATTCCGGATTTCAGAACATCAACACGCTCGAACTGTCCATGTGGGGGTTGCCTGTCACCGTGGCTTTGGCGTCGAAGCAAGCGAGAGGAGTTTAACCAGAATGAATTTTGCAGAAGCCGTAGTGAAATATCGCGAGCTTCGGAAACAATTGGAACTGGGAAAACCATTCAGCCGTTCCGAATTCGAAAATCGCGTGAGTGAACTGGCTGTGCAGGATGCGAAAGGTACCTGGTGGGAAATCCACCCCTATACCGCACGCTGGATGTCCTATGACGGCACGCAATGGGTTCAAGGCATCCCGCCGGGACGGGCGAGTTCCTTTGTCGTACCCGAACTATCTTCCGCTACCCGAAGTTTGCCAGATCCATTCGCCTCTGCGGAAGCGTCTGCGAATTCAGAACGCGCCACCGCATGGCAGCATCAAGGTCCGGGACAGAAAGTGCGGCGACGGTTTTTGAGCGGGGCTAATCGAATTTGGATCACATTCGCCGTTGCCTCGGTGGTATTGCTGACCTGTGCGTGCCTTACTTTTGTTGTCGGGCAAAGATCCTTTGACACCATGGCGCATGCACCAGTGCCTACCCAACCCAGGTCGCCAATGTATCTACTCCTACACCCGTGACCACGATTACTTTGCAACCAACCCTTCCGCCCATACCGGCGACCGCGGTGCCGGTGATTGGCAAGATCATCGAGACGCGGGTCAATGTTCGCGCCGCACCGAATGTTACGGCAAAAATCATTGGCAAAGTGGTGCGCGATGAGCAGCTGAGCTTGATTGCGCGGAGTCAAGACGGAGCGTGGTATCAAGTGAGGCTGGCTGATCTTGCAGAAGCCAGTTGGGTATTTGGCGAAACGCTGGAGATTACCACTGGCGATCCCAACACATTGCCCATCACTAAGTAATCGATCTAATCCAAGTGCTTGAAAAAATAGCCGGAAGGATGTCCCAAATGACGTGCCACCCACAATCACCTTATCTGCAACAACTGCAGGATCGGATCGCATTGGAAGATATTCCTTTCAGCGAACGTGGTTCGCGCCTGCTCATATTTCGTGGAGGTTCAACTTTCAACATTAGGCTGGCCGAGCGTTGGACCCAGTGGGTGAAGGAAGTTGGTGACTATCGACAGCGTCCGCCCGTCGTGAAACTTTTCCGTTTGACGGATGAGACCGGCGGTCCCCTGGATTTTGAACTCAGCGCGTATCCACATGCCTTGTGTCTCAAGACACGGCTGGGTGGGGGTTGGCTAACGTTTGCCGATGAAGAAACTTTGTATCTCAAATTGCCTGCTGCTCGGCTGGGGGTGAACTTCGAATGCTATGCCATGAACGCGCGGGACGATCGCCGCGGAGGCGAGTTCAAAGGTGATCCTCAACATCGGACCACGCATCGCAACATTGCTTACACGACGAACGCACGCATCGAGTCGAACATCATCACGCCAAGCGCGGGGGTACGATTGGGTTGAGCTCCAATTGGATGCGGATGCTGAATCAGCATTTCTGTTGAACATTACACCCCGACTAGGGTTTAATCGAAGCGTTCTTCCGGCATCCAACGTGCTCAGAGCCGCTGAACAAAGATGGCACAATTGGTTTGCGGCAGCGCCGCCGGTGGCAGAAAAATATCAAGCCCGGTACTATTACGCTTGGTGGATTCTACGCGCCGGATTGTTAAGCACGCGTTTTTTCCTGACCCGCGAAGCCATGATTCCTTCGATTATCCGGTATGTTGGCGTATGGGCGTGGGATGTGTTCTTTCACGCCCTGGCTTATCAGCACGTCGATCCAAAGCTCGCGCAAGATCAACTGCGGATCTTGCTCGATCATCAACGGGCCGACGGTATGCTTCCCGACGCGGTCCACGACGAGGGCGTGGTCACCCGATGGAAACTACCACGCACAGATTACGAAGCCGAGGTGACCAAGCCACCGTTAATTGCTTGGACGGCGTTGAAACTCTACCAAACGAGCGGGAATCGGGATTTTCTCGATGAAATCTACGAACCCCTCGTGCGCTGGAATCGTTGGTGGTTCGAGCAGAATGACGATGACCATGATGGCATTGTGCAATACAATCATCCATTCTCCTCCGGGTTGGACGACAGCCCGCTGTGGGATGCTGGGATGCCGGTGAT
>CAVQYN010000027.1:0-200781 GCA_963718225.1 uncultured Chloroflexia bacterium | reverse complement strand
CTTTTTGACACTCGACGCAGGGTAAGATAGAATGGTGCTCACTCATGATGTTCTTTTTCGTATTCGCCACCGCGTTCCTCTTGATGATCGCACTCACCCCCCTCGCCGCGCGTATTGCCTTCCGCACCGGCGCGATTGATCGCCCGGCGCAACGGCGCGTCAACACGCTTCCCGTTGCGCGCCTCGGCGGTTTATCGATTTTCGTTGCGTTCATCGTCGCCGTGGGTGTTTCGCTCTTCGCGCCGCGCACCGATCCGTTCGAAACACCGCGCGTCATCGGCTTGCTGATTGGCGTCGTCATCATGTTTCTCGTCGGCGTGTATGATGATCATCGTGAAATGAAATCGATTCCCCAATTAGTGATTCAGGTTATCGCATCGATCATCGCCGTTGCTTCCGGTGTGTTGATCACCGAGTTGCCCAATCCGCTCGGCGGCGCGATGCTGTTTGAATTTTGGTTTGCGGTCTTGTTCACGCTGTTCTGGCTCGTCGGCATGGTCAACACGATCAACTGGCTCGACGGCATTGACGGACTGGCGTCCGGCGTCATCGTGATTGCCGGTATGGTGATGTTCGTGCATACGTATCGTCTGCAACAATATTCGATTGCGTTGCTCGTCCTGGCGTTAATCGGCACCGCGTTAGGTTTTCTGTTTTTCAATTTTTCGCCGGCGCAGATTTTCATGGGCAGTGCGGGCGCGAACGTGTTGGGTTTTGCGCTTGGCGTCATCGCAATTATCGGCGGCGCCAAAGTTGCAACGACGTTGCTCGTGTTGCTCATTCCGATTCTGGATGTTGCGTGGCAAATCTTGAATCGATTGCGTGCCGGCAAATCGCCGACCGCCGCCGACCGCGGACATTTGCATCATCGCTTGCTTGACCTCGGATTGTCCCAACGCATGATTGCCATGTTGTACTACGGCTTTACCGCAATTTTTGGCGTGCTCGCGCTGGTCCTGCCCGGCGGCATTTACAAATTAATCGCACTGGTCGTTATCGGTTTCGGCGCGGCGTTGGTACTGGTGCGCATCGGCGCACGCACGGCGCGACGGCGCATCAAATAAAAAACCGCGAGGGCGACTCGCGGTTTTTTATTTTCGCTTGACTCGATACTCCACTTTGGTCCCGTTAATCTGCCCCACTGTCCGTTCGATGATCAGAAGCAAAATCGCAAACGCGCCGTTGACACTGACGACGATGCCCAGCGCAAATGTTAACGCATCGATTAACTGGCGAATCATCACGATGATTCCACCCGGCACACTCGACCACCCACCGGCGACAAGGACAATCAACCCCACCAAGCCCACAATCGCGATAATCAATCCCCACGGCTCGCGATCCGATTCGCTGGGAATCATCGCCGTGCTAACAGCGAAAATCAAATAAACATCCAGCCACGTCGTCCAATCGTTCGCATACTCGCGCACGAGCTCGATAAAGCGTCTGAACGCCAAGCCGCCGGCGGGCCACAAGTCAAAACCGAACCCAACAATCAGCCAAATCGCGCCGATACCGATGATGAACGGCGCGGCGCCGATCAAGCTTTCGCGCACCGGATCACTGCGTTGCAAATGCACCGAGCCAAGACTGACTTGGCGCTTGTTGATCGTGCCGATGCCGATTTTGAAATCGGTCACGCGGACGAACAACAACTTGGCAAAGAGATAATGACTCGCTTCGTGCAACAAGACGCCGGGCAAAAGCAAATAAAACAACAATCGCAACGCGCACCCCGGGTTGCCGGTCAATGCGAACGTCAAGCCTTGAATGTGGCGATGCAACCATTGTTGCAGAAAAAGCGTCAGCCCGAACACGCCAAGAAAAAGGAGAATCGGGCTGGCACTGATCAAGTATTGATTCATCGAGATGGCTAAGAGCATTCTGAGCGGAACTACAAAGCGGCGGAAATGATTGCGTACCATCAAGTTATTTCATCGCCGCCTTGCAAATGGCGACAAAATCCGCTGCGACCAAACTCGCGCCGCCGACAAGTGCGCCGTCAATGTCCGGTTGCGCAAAAAACTCGGCGGTGTTTTTAGGCGTGACGCTTCCGCCGTACTGCACGCGAATCGATTGTGCGAGCGCATCATCATACATTTTTGCCAGCGTGCCGCGAATGCTTTGGCGAATAACGGCGTTTGCGCCGGTGCCGCTTGCCGCTTTTCCCGTGCCGATTGCCCACACCGGCTCGTACGCAATGACGATGCGTTGCGCATCGTCGCGCGACAAATCCTTGAATGCGCCGCGCACTTGGGTGCTGACAACCGAGTCAGTTTGCCCGGCTTCGTTCTGCGTTAGATTCTCGCCCACACAGACAATCGGTTTCAGATTATTCGCCAGCGCGGCTTTGATTTTTTGATTGACCGAGCTATCGGTTTCGCCAAAGTATTGGCGGCGCTCCGAATGTCCAAGCACAACGTAATTGCAGATTCCCTGCAACATCGTCGGCGCGATTTCGCCGGTGAATGCACCTTTGAGTTCCCAAAACATGTTCTGCGCGCCAACTTGAATCGGCGAACCTTTGACGAGCGCATGAACTTCGGGAATCGAAATGAACGGCGGGCACAAGACAATTTCCACATTGCTGGCGAGCGGCGCAAGATCGTGCTTCATCGCATTCACAAGTTCGCGCGCATCGCTAATCGTCTTGTTCATTTTCCAATTACCCGCCACAATCGGTGTCCGCATAATTCCTCCAGAATTAATGATCGGCGATCCAGCGCACATGCCAAACGAACGCTGCTAGTCCCAGTGTGAACGCATATAACGCGCGCGCATAAATGTGCAAGCCCATCATCGGTTGAATCGCCGCCGGCGCATTTTCGAAATGGTACAAGTCGAGCAAGAATAAAAATCCACCGCCAAGCAACATCGCCGCGCCCAAAGCCACCGAAGCTGAAATGACTTTAATCGGCTGGACAAAATCCGGCATCGAATACAAATAGTGCATGTATCGCACGTAGAGCAACAGACCGTGAAAGAAAATCAAACTGAACAAGGTGTAAACGTAGACGTCGCGCAGGAGATTGTAGCTAGCTGTGAAATCAAATTGCACGAGGAACAGCAACAGAATGTACTCGATCAGGTTGAACACCACGGTGATGCCTGCCGACCACGTAGTTACATCAATGAATACGCCCCAGGGTCGGGGATGATCCCACGTGTGCGAAACCAATGTGGGAGGAAACAGAAAGGAAAATAAAAGTCCGAAGAACGCAACGCCAGCGATAATCGCCGTGAATACCACGCCTTCCGTGAACGAGCGATGCGACCAGAAAATGAACGCCGCCCAAGCTTCTTCGGCGTAGAGCAACGCCAAACCCAAAGACGCCAGGAACACAAACGGACGATGCTTGTTTAGAATCGGGACGAGTTCAACGGCGGACAATCCAAACCTCGCGTTAAGAATAAATCGCGAACATTATAGCATCGTCGCGATGAAAAACAAAATGGGCAAATCGAACCCGATTTGCCCATTGGTCAAAACTGAATCTTTACGCCGATGGTGCGCGCTTGTTCTTTTCTTCTTCCAAGCGTGCCAGCAATTCTTCGCGCTTTTTCTGCGCCGCTTCCTTGCCTTCGTCGATTGCTTGCTGCAAGCGCGTGCGTTGTTCATCCAACACGACGCGACCGCGTTCGCGCGCTTCCTGCGCCCGTTCGCGTGCATCGCTGGAGAAACGCAATGCGCGTTGGCGACCTTCCTCTGTCGCATCGTCGGCGCGGTCGCGCAACTCGATACCGCGCTCGCGAATCAACTCGCGCGTTTCCTCGCCGGATTGCGGCGCAAGAAGCAATGCCACCGCCGCACCCACCACCGAACCGAGCAAAAAGCCGGTCAGAAATTCCCAACCGCGACTGTCGTCTGCCATACTAGTCTCCTTTCTCACTTTGAGTAAAAAACCAAATCAACGCCGTGCCAAAATGCGCAATGCCTGCGCAACGCCGGACGCAAAACTGGAAACGCGCACGACCGGATTCACCACATTCTCACTTACAAATGTCGTCGTGCCGCGCATTGTGCGCACTGTTTCGTCCGCCGAGTCGATAATCGGCTTGATGTCTTCGCGCAACATTTTTGCCAAGCCGCGAATTTCCCAAATCAAAACGATCAGCATGACGCCGATGACCAGAGATTCGACGGCGAGCAAAATGATTGCCAGATCACGCACAAAAGACACGGTTGCCTCACTTTCAAAATCGATTATAGCATAGTTTAAGGTGACACGCAATCGTCACCGCGCCCAACCCAACGCCGCCGCGAGACAGAGCCAACACGCCGTACAAACTTGCCAACACGAAATTGACCAGCAACGCGGGAGACCTTTGCGTTAGCGCGCCGGATTTGCGATGATTCCTCCGCCCAAACACACTTCGCTGTCGTAAAAGACAATCGCTTGCCCGGGTGTAATGTCGCGCAACGGCTCATCGAAAATCACACGCGCGCGAGTTTCACCTTGCATCATCACACTCGCCCCGGTTTCATTCGCGCGATAACGAATTTTCGCTGTCACGCGAATTTCGTCGTGTGGCGCGATGCCGGCGATCCAATTAACCGATTGCGCATCAAGCTTGCGTTTGCCCAACTCCTCGGCGCGCCCAACAATCAATCGATTGCGCGTGTTATCCAATTCGATGACGAATAACGGCGCACGGCTTGCCGGCAAACCCTTGCGCTGACCAATGGTGTAATTGGCGAGCCCGCGGTGCTCGCCAATGACCTCGCCGCACATATCGACGATTTCGCCGGGAACAAGCGCATCGGGCACATGGCGGCGCAGAAAATTTCGGTAATCACCGTCGGACACAAAGCACAAATCCTGGCTCTCAATTTTTTCCGACACTGATAAATTAAAGCGCCGCGCAAGCTCGCGCACTTGCGGCTTGGTAAACTCGCCCAAGCGGAAACATCACGCGCGACAGTTGCGCCTGCGTCAGCAATGCCAACGCGTACGATTGATCTTTGTTCACATCGACGCCGCGCAAAAGTTCGAATTTTCCGTCGTATTCGCGCACGCGCGCATAATGTCCAGTGGCCAAGTAATCGGCGCCGAGCGCGCGTGCCTTGTCCAACAGTGTGCCGAACTTGACTTGACGATTGCATTGCAAACACGGATTCGGCGTGATTCCGCGCGCATAACCCTCGATGAAAAAATCGACAACGTGCGTTTTGAAATCAGATTCAAAGTTGAGGAGATAAAACGGAATGCCGAGCTTCTGGCACACCGCGCGCGCATCGGCAACGGCTTCCGGCGAACAACAACGATTATTCGTTTCCGCGACCACCGTTTGCTGAAACGAAACTGGGAGAGATTCACTCCACAAGCGCATCATCAAGCCGATCACATTGTAACCGCGCTCGACGAGGAGCGCGGCGGTGGTTGAGCTATCGACGCCGCCGCTCATCGCAACGACGATGGTTGGTTTTTCGCTCACCGATTGCCTCGCAGCTTGCCAACCACATCGGCAACAGTGTTCACGGCATATTCCACATCCGTGCCGGTGTTGTCGCGCCCTAGCGTCAATCGCAACGCGCCGCGCGCTAAATCCGCCGGATAACCCATCGCCGCGAGAACGTGCGACGGTTCCGCTGAGCCGGCGGTGCACGCACTGCCGGTCGATCCTGCGACGCCGGCAAGATCGAGTCCCAGAATCATTTCATCGCCAACGGCGTCGGGAATGACAAAACTCGCGTGACCGGGCAAACGATTCTTTGGATCGCCAGTCAACTGCGCGCCAACGATGCGCTCCAAAATCCCTTCGATCAATTTTTCGCGCATCGTCTGCAAACGTGCATTCGTCGTCTCGCGTTCGCTCTGCGCGATCTTGAGCGCAGTGGCAATGCCGACAATGGACGGAATATTTTCCGTCCCCGCGCGGCGATTGCGTTCATGACTGCCGCCGGTTTGCGTGGGCAAGAGCGGCGTGCCGGCGCGGACGTACAACACGCCGACGCCTTTGGGTCCGTGAAATTTGTGCGCGCCGAGCGACATCAAATCGACGCCAAGTTGGTTGACATCGACCGGCAGGTAGCCGCCGGCTTGCACGGCATCGGTGTGAAACAGGATGCCGCGTTGCTTGGTGATTTTTGCAATCTCGGATAACGGCTCGATCGTGCCAACTTCATTGTTCGCGTACATCACACTGACGAGAATTGTCTTCGGCATGATCGCGCGCGCGATGTCATCCGGATTCACGCGCCCTTGGCGATCCACTGGCACGCGCGTGATTTCAAATCCGAATTCTTTTTCAAGTTGCGCGCACGTGTTGAGAATCGCGTGATGTTCAATCGGCGTCGTGATGATATGGTTGCCTTTGGCGCGCAATGCCATCGCCACGCCGCGCAGAGCCAGGTTATCGCTTTCCGATCCGCCGGAGGTGAAGACAATTTCTTTGGGGCTCGCGCCGAGAATATCGGCAATCGTCGCACGCGATTCATCGAGCGCAAACAGTGCCGCTTGCCCCCAACGATGCAAGCTCGACGCATTACCAAATTTCTCGGCAAAGTATGGAAGCATCGCCTCGACCACGCGTGCATCGACCGGCGTGGTGGCGGAGTGATCCATGTAAATGAGAGGAGTAATCATAGTGCCGGAATTTTAACATAGCGGTTTGGCGTTGTCAAAAGCCCTGGGTCACAGAAAAATCGGCTTTGACATTCCGAGCCGACCGCGCTAGAATTGCTACGAGACTTTTCCACTGATTCGGAAAAGTCACCACACCTGTCGTTGGGAAGTCGGCTTGCTTGGGCGCCAGACCTTCACCGTCGACAGGTGTTTTGTTTGCTTAGCACGTCGCATTTGATCCGACGAACAAGGAGATTAGAATGCAAACGCAAACAACAGCCAAAAGCACACGGCTTTACTATCTCGATTGGCTGCGCGTGTTGGCAATCTTCATGGTCTTTATGTTTCACGCCGTTCATCCATTCGACCTGGGCGTGTGGCACGTCAAGAACGCCGACAAGAGCATGGAAATTACCATCGGGCTCGAGTTTCTAAGTTGGTGGGGCATGGCGTTTTTCTTTATGGTGGCTGGGACAAGCAGTGGGTTTGCATTGCAGCGACGCACATCAGGTGAGTATGCTGCGGAGCGATTTAAACGGTTGATGATTCCGTTTATCGTCGGCACGATTTTGTTTTCGCCGTTGGGCTTTTACTTGGAATGGTTGCAAGCCATCCAAAATGGCGCGACGACTTTATCGTTTGTCGATTATGCGATGCCGTACCTGGCGTTTACGCCTAAAATGTTTGGCTATGGCATGCACTTGTGGTTCCTGGGTTTCCTTTTCTCCTTTGCGATTCTCACACTTCCCCTGTTCGAATGGCTTAAACGCGACCCAAGTCAACGCGTGATTGCATGGTTGGCGCGACTGAGTGAAAGACGCGGTGGTATTTTGATTTTCATCGTCCCGCTCATCATCGTTAAGCTTGTTTTCCAACCGTTCTTTCCTCAACAAAACGATTGGGCGGATTTCTTTTATCAAATGGCGTACTTTATTCTTGGTTTTGTTCTGTATTCGGATGAGCGTTTCGCGCGCGCCATTCGCAGGGATTGGTGGATCATCGTCGGCTCGGCGATTCTAGCATTCGCGTCGCTCGTCGCCATGCTCCCGTTTGGCGATCCGTTCATGTGGAGCGACACGCCGACGTTACCTCAATTCTATCTGGTCCAGAGTCTTGTGGTGATCAATGGGTTTGGCTGGTCGGTGTTTATGCTGTTTGTCGGCATGCGTTTTCTCAATTTCACAAACAAGTGGCTGGTATACGCGCAACAAGCGGTGCTGCCGTTTTTTATTCTGCATCAGCCGGTGATTCTGACGATTGCATTTTTCGTCGTGCAATGGAACACGGGCATTCTACCCAAACTCATCACCGTCGTCGCAAGTTCATTCCTTGTCACAATCGCACTGTACGAATTTGTCGTCAAGCGGATTGCGCCTCTGCGCGCGGCATTTGGGATGACAAGGTAAAAAACGGCGGAGCCGCACATGGCTCCGCCGTCTCACACTCTTTGACTACGCTCAGAACAAGTTTCTATCTCTTATCTTCCGCCGTCTAGATCTCAATCAGATGCATCGCGTTCTTCCGTCAGCGACACCATCCACGCGCGCTGATGCGCGAGATTCAAGCGTTCGTACACATACACCGGCAACTCAATTTGCAAATCGTAATCCTGTTCTGCGACGAGACGCGCATCGTTCGCACGAAAGAAAAGCGTCGCCGTCATGCCGTCATTCATCTCGCGCACGATTTCCCCACGCAATGCATTTTCATCCGATGATTTGCCCGCACGCTCGGGACGCAACAGCATCACGCGTTCCGGGCGCAAACACACTTGAACTCTGGCCCCCGCCGCAAACGGAAACGGCAATGTGTCGATCATCGCCTGTCCGATGCGCACGCGACAGCCGCCGTCATCGCGCGCGATGATCACGCCGGGCAGGATATTTTTCATGCCGATCGCGCGCGCTACTTCGATGCGGCTGGGATGTTGCAGAATTTCGCCGGGCGTATCGATTTGCAAAATCTTGCCGCGTTCGATTACCGCGAGTTGATCGGCAAGAAAATAGGCTTCGCCCAAATCGTGCGTGACGAAAACCGTCGGCGTTTGGAATCGGCGTTGCAAATTCAGAAACTCGTGCCGCAATTCTGTCCGCGTCGGCACATCGAGCGCGCTGAACGGCTCATCGAGCAAAAGTAAATCGGGACGCGGCGCCAAAGCACGCGCCAACGCGACACGCTGTTGCTGTCCGCCGGACAATTGGGCGGGATGGCGCGCCGCAAAATCGACGAGACCGGTGAGCGCGAGCATCTCATCGACGCGCGCGTCGTTTGAGTCACGCAAACCAAACGCGATGTTTTCGCGCACGGTGAGATGCGGAAAGAGCGCGTAGTTTTGAAATACGTACCCGACGCGGCGCTTGCGTGTTGGCACGTTCACGCGCGCGGGATAATCAAACAACACGCGCTCATCGAAACGAATCGTGCCATCATCCGGCGTATCAAGTCCTGCAAGACAATTCAATGTCATCGTCTTGCCCGCGCCGGACGCGCCAAAGAGAACGAGAATCGCCGCGCCGATGTCGAATCGCGCAGTCAAGTCAAAGTGGGGGAGTCGTTTGATGATATTAACTTGAAGCATGATCCATTAACCGCCAAGGCCCCAAGAACGCATAAAAGCAAAACTCCGCTTTGCGTCTGCATGGCAGGATTATTTTTCCCTCTGCAATCGACTCACCAGCAACAAACTTGCAAACGCCAACACGCTTAGCATCACCACAAGCACATTCGCATCCGCCCACCGCCCCGACTGGACCGCGTCGTAAATCGCCAGCGGTGCCGTTTGCGTTACGCCCGGAATATTCCCAGCGATCATCAAGGTTGCGCCAAACTCGCCCAGCGCGCGTGCCGAGCCGAGCACCAACCCCGCCCAAATTCCGCGTCGCGCAAGCGGCAACGTCACACGCCAAATGATTTCCAATTCCGATGAGCCCAGCGTGCGCGCCGCGTTTTCCAAAACTGGATCGACGCCTGCAATCGCCGCTTTTGCCGATTGCACCATCAGTGGCAATGCGACGATGATCGCCGCGATAACGGCCGCTTGCCACGTGAACAGCAAATTGATGCCCGTCCATCGCGCAACGCCATCACGTCCGAGAACGACGAGCAAATAATATCCAACGACCGTCGGCGGCAGAACGAGCGGCAAGTTGATCAGCGTTTCAATGACAATTTTGCCGCGCATTTTCGCGCGCGCGAGAAAAAGCGCAAGCGCCAGCCCAATGGACAAAATGCCAAACGTGGCGAAAATTGTGACTTGGATTGAAAGCAGAATCGGAGACAAATTCATTTGAGATATGTGACTTGCGGTTTGGGATTTCGGTTACGGGAATTGGTATCCGTATTTTTCCAATACGCTCCGCGCCGCCGGACTCGCCACGAACTTGGCGAACGCGCGCGCATCGCTTTCATTTTTCGTGCGCTTGACCACGCCGAGCGCTTGGTCGATGGGCTGGTACAAGTTTTCCGGAATTGGCGCCCAGCGCCCCAGCGCATTCACAACCAGCGAACGCGCGACAATCGCCACATCGACGTTGCCGGTGTCGGCGTATTGTTGCGTTTGCTGGATGTTTTCGGCAAGAATAATTTTCGATTGGAGCGTTTCCCACAGATTTGCTTTTTTCAACGCCTCACGCGCCGCCGCGCCGTAAGGCGCGCGTTCCGGATTCGCAATCGCGATACGCTTGATTTCCGGTCGCGCGAGATCGTCAAGCAATTGTGGCAAAAAATCGCCGCGCGTGTACAGCACGATTTGTCCACGCGCGTAAACTTGCACCGAATCGGCAAGCACAAAATCGCGCGCGACAAGGTCATCGATGGTGGCGCGATCCGCGGCGGCGAACAAATCGACCGGCGCTCCTTGCGCAATTTGCTGTGCCAGCGCGCCAGTCGCGCCGAAATTGAAAATTACGCGCACACCGGTCTGCCGTTCAAATGCCGCGCCGATTTCGGAAAAAGCCGGCTGCAAATTCGCAGCGGCAGAAATCGTGAACGCACGCGGTGGCGCAGCGCACGCGCAGAGCAAAGCCAAACCAATGACACGCAAGCATCGAATCATCGGGCTCAATGGTAACGAAATCGGCAGAAATGTCAATCGGTTTTTCAATCACGTCGTTTTGATGTATAATGCTGCCGATCTCATCGTGGAGGATGTGTTGATGTCAGATCGACCGATTCGTGTGCTGATTGCCAAACCGGGCTTGGATGGACATGATCGCGGCGCCAAAGTGGTCGCGCGCGCGTTGCGTGATTCCGGCATGGAAGTCATTTACACCGGCATTCGCCAAACGCCGGAGATGATTGCGGAAGCCGCATTGCAGGAAGATGTCGATGTCGTCGGCTTGTCGATCTTGTCCGGCGCGCACATGGATTTGTTTCCGCGCATCGTCGAGATGTTGAAGGCAAAAGGCATAGACGATGTTGTGCTGGTCGCCGGCGGTATCATTCCGGACGAGGACATGCCGGCAGTCAAGCAAATGGGATTTGCCGGCGCATTCGGTCCTGGCACATCGACGCAAGATTTAGCGCAATTCATCCGCGAGCAAGTCGCGCTCAAACGAGGAGCAACTGCCGCGTGAACTCGGAATCGATTGACGCACTGCGCGCCGGCAATCCGCGCGCTGTGGCGCGCGCCATCAGCGCCGTCGAACGCGGCGGTGAGCCGGCACGCGCGGTCATCACCGCAATTTTTCGATTCACCGGGCGCGCACATGTCATTGGCGTAACCGGTGCGCCCGGCACCGGCAAAAGCACGCTCGTCAATGAAATCGCCAAGCAATTTCGCCGACGCGGAAAACGCGTCGGTATTGTTGCCGTCGATCCGACCAGTCCCTTCAGCGGCGGCGCGATTCTGGGCGATCGATTGCGAATGCAGGACTTGTCAGGCGATAGTGGCGTGTTTATTCGCTCGATGGCAACGCGTGGCAATTTGGGTGGCATCGCGGCAGCCACTTCGGACGCGGTGCAGGTGCTCGACGCGGCCGGCTATGAAATTATTTTGATCGAAACCGTTGGCGCAGGGCAAAACGAAGTTGATATCGCCAAGAACGCGCACACGACCATGGTGGTCGAAGCGCCGGGCTTGGGCGATGACATTCAAGCAATCAAAGCCGGCATTCTCGAGGTTGCCGATTTGCTCATCGTCAACAAAGCCGATCACGACGAAGTGAGCGCAACCATCGCCGCGCTCGAAATGAACTTGAATCTCAAGCCGGTGAACGAAAACGATTGGCGACCGCCGGTGCTCAAAACGATTGCCACTTCCGGTGAAGGCGTCGCGGATGTCGTCGATTGGCTGGGCAAGCATCGCGCCTATTTGGAACAACATCGCCAATTAGAAATCCGCGAACGCAATCGCTTCCGCGCGGAATTGGAAATGGTCGTGCAACGCGAATTGATGGCGCGGCTCTTGCGCGGCATGAACGGCACAAAAATCGAAGCGTTGATCGAAAAAATTGCGACGCGTGAAATCGATGTGTACGCGGCGGCAGAAAAGTTTGATTGGGCTAATGCATCTTCTCCTCATCCGTCACGGCGAAACCGATTGGAATAACGAGCGCCGTATCCAAGGCAATACCGATACGCCGTTGAACGCCAATGGGATCGCTCAAGCACAGCAACTTGCCGCGCGCATCGCCGGCGAAAAAATCGACGCGCTGTACGCGAGCCCGCTCGCGCGAGCGCGCGTGACGGCAGAAATCATTGAACGACAATGCGGCGTCGCGCTGGTGTTCGATGACCGGCTGAAAGAAAAAGGACTGGGCGATCTCGAAGGGCTGACGGTTGACGAGTTTCAGGCGCGTTACCCGGATTTGCATCGCGGCTGGATTTCCAGCGTCGAGCATTTTCCACTGCCGGGCGAAGAATCGCCGGCACAATTGCGCGAACGCCTTGAAACATTTTTGCGCGATTTGCGCGCGCGGCACCCGAACGGCGCGCGCATCGGCATCGTGTCGCATGGCGGAACGGTGAGCATGGTCGTCGGCATGTTGATTGGCTTGGGTGTCAATCAGCGTTCGCCATTCTGGTTCGACAATGCGTCGATCACGCTAATCGATTTGACGGGCGCGCGCCCGCGGGTGAAACTTTTGAACGACACGTGTCATCTGCGCAACGGACACGCATTAGACGAAACACCTTAATGGAGAAATATGAGCACACCAGATAACGCCGCCGAAATCGAACGGCTGTTGCAAGATGCCGAGTCTGCCGCCGCCGCCGAGGACTGGGAACGCACCATCGAGATTTATCGCCAACTCCTAGCGCGCGACCGCATCATTCAAGGCGCGGAAGCCAAATTGCAATGGGCGCTTCGGATGAGAGACATCGATGCGTTGTATCGGCAAGGCAAGGAACATTTGCAGGCACAACGGTACGATCAAGCCCTCGCGGCATTCCGCAAAGCGCGCTTGATGTACGCAAGTCATTATAAAGATACCGATCAACTTATCGTGGAGGCACAAACAGCAATGCAGAAAGAGAATTGGCAAGCGCGCCCGGCAACATCGACTAGGAAAGGGTGTTTTCTGACCGGCGCACTCGCGCTCATCGCGATTCTAGCGACCATGTTTTTAATTGGCGTGTTCTCGTCCGCGCCATGCCAGCACCGAGCGGCAACGCGGCGAAAATTACAACCCCAACAAAGGAGTGACATGTACAAATCGGCACCGGCCATGACCATCGACGTGAACAAGAAATACGTCGCGACGATCAAGACCTCGAAAGGCGACATCGTTGTGGAGTTGTATCCCAAGGACGCGCCGCAACACGTCAACAATTTCGTGTTTCTCGCGCGCGATGGTTTCTTCAACAACCTGACATTTCATCGCGTTGTTCCCGGCTTTGTGATTCAAGGCGGCGATCCGGCTGGCAACGGCACTGGCGGTCCTGGCTATAACATTCCGCCGGAAATCAAAGCCAAGCACAGCGAAGGCGCTATGGCGATGGCGCGCCAAGGCGGTCCCGCGCAAACAACGCCGAGCAGTGGCAGTCAGTTCTACATCACGCTTGCGCCACAACCTAGTTTGGATGGCGAGTACACCGTGTTTGGTCAAACGACCGCCGGCATGGACGTCGTCAAGAAAATCGCGGTGGGCGATGTGATTCAATCGGTTACGATTGAGGAAAAATAAACTCATCCCCTTGTCCCCTTCCCTTGCAGGGAAGGGGTCGAGGTGTAGGTCTGGGAGGCAATCATGGAAAATGAGTTGATCTGGCATCTTTAGTGGGCGCAGTAATCGACCGTTAGCGCAAGCCGTATGCCAGCAACTCGGTGCTCAGCTCGCCCGAAGTCGACATCTTCGATTTTCCCAACGAAAATATTTTTCTGCAGCTCAAATGCAGTGTGCGCGGGCACGATGTGTTTCTGGTGCAAAGTCTTACCGACGCCGGTCAATCGCAACATTGTCGAGTTGTTGATTTTCATCGACGCGCTCAAACGCGCGTCGGCGGGGCGCATCACGGCGGTGATTCCATTTTACGCGTACGGCCGCAGTGATAAAAAAGATCAGCCGCGCATTCCGATCACCGCGCGCTTGCTCGCCGATGTCATCGTCGTTGCCGGCGCGGATCGCTACATGACCATCGATTTGCACGCCGGGCCAGATTCAAGGGTTTTTTGGAATTCCCGGCGACGAGTTTACCGCGTTTCCCGTCCTCACCGAATATCTGATCGAGAAAAATATCCCGGATGCGGTCGTCGTCTCCGCCGATCTGGGCTTTGCGAAAAAAGCGCGCAACTTTGCGCGCAAGCTCGATGTGCCGCTCGCGTTCGTCGAAAAGCGGCGGCTCGGCAACGATCCCAAAGCGCAAGCGCTCACCGTCATTGGCGATGTGGAAGACAAGAATGTGATCATCGTCGATGACGAGGTGGACACCGCCGGCACGCTCGTCGAGGCAGTTGAGTTGTTGCTCAAGAACGGGGCGCGCAAAGTCTTTACGTGTTGCACCCACGCGACACTTTCGCCGCCCGCCGTCGAGCGCTTGCGGAACGCGCCCATCGAAGAATTCATTTGCACCGACACGGTGGCGATCCCGCCGGAAAAAAGCTTGCCCAACATGAAAATTCTCACCGTTGCGCCTCTGCTCGCGGAAACGATTTCGCGCACGCACGAAGGACGCAGCGTGGGCGAGTATTTGCACGACACCCAATAGAATTGATTTTCAGATTTGCGGATTTCTAAATTTTCTAATCTGCAATCTGAAATTTGAAATCAAGAAGTTGAGATGTTAAAGAACCTGTACACCAAAATCACCGGCGACCCGAACGAAAAAGAAGTGCGACGTTTGCGCGCCGCTTGTTGAACGAAATCAATGCGCTCGAACCGGAGATTCAAAAACTTTCGGACGCGCAGTTGCGCGCCAAAACCGACGAGTTCAAAGCGCATTTGAACGACGTCTTGGCGGAAACGCGTCAACGCGTCGCCGATTTGCGCGACGAATTTGCAAATGCCGACAGCGACAATCGCGCGCAAACCGAAGTCGCAGTTCAAGCAAGCGGAAAAAGAATTGGTCGAGGCGGAACGCGCCGCGCTGGATGAAATTTTGCCGGAAGCATTCGCGTGCGTGCGCGAAGCGAGCATCCGCACAACGGGCTTGCGCCACTTTGACGTGCAAATGATCGGCGGGATGGTGTTGCACGAAGGCAAAGTGGCCGAAATGAAAACCGGCGAAGGCAAGACGCTCGTCGCCACATCGCCGCTGTACTTGAACGCGCTCCTGGGTCACGGCGCACACCTTGTCACCGTCAACGATTATCTCGCGCGGTACCACACGCAAATCATGGGACCGATCTACCACGCGCTGGGATTGAGCGTCGCCGCGTTGCAACAAGGCGACGAGAAAAAAGCGTTGATGTACGATCCGACGTTCGAATCGTCGACGCGCGAGTTGAATCATTTGCGCGGATGCGAACGCGCGGAAGCGTACCGCGCCGACATCACCTACGGCACGAACAGCGAATTCGGTTTCGATTATCTGCGCGACAATATGGCATGGCGGCTCGAAGACCGCGTGCAACGCGAATTGTATTTCGCCATCGTCGACGAAGTCGATAACATTCTCATCGACGAAGCGCGCACGCCGCTGATTATTTCCGGTCCCGCCGGCGAAGCGTCGGATGAATACTATCGGCTTGGCGGAACTCGTGCGCAAACTGTCGCCCGATCACTTTACTATCGATCAGCGCACGCGCGCGATTACGCTGACCGAAGCCGGGTATGACCGCGTCGAAGAATTGCTGCAACCTTCGCTTGACGAACCCGGATCGCCCCGAAGAATCGGACCCGCAGCAAATCAAGACGATGCATCATCTCGAAGCGGCGATGAAAGCCGAGTATCTGTTCCGCCGCGATAAGGATTACATCGTGCGCAAGGGCCAAGTCATCATCGTCGATGAATTCACCGGGCGCTTGATGGCGGGGCGGCGTTGGTCGGACGGTTTGCATCAAGCCGTCGAAGCGAAAGAGAAATTGCCGATCCAACAGGAATCGGTGACGTACGCGACGATCACGCTTCAAAATTATTTTCGCCTCTACAAAAAACTTGCCGGCATGACCGGCACGGCGAAAACCGAAGAGGACGAACTCTACAAAGTCTACGGCTTGAACGTCGTCGTCATTCCGACAAATCGACCGATGGTGCGCGTCGATCAATCGGACTTGGTCTATCGCAACGAAGAAGCCAAGTGGCGCGCGGTCGCGCTTGAAATCGCGCAGACGTATACGCGGGGACAGCCAACGCTCATCGGCACGACCTCGGTTGAGCAATCGGAGCGCTTGAGCCGCCGCTTTGCCGCCGACAAGACTCGATTTGTTTGCGCGCGCGCGTTTGCTCCAGCAATTTGTCGAAACCGAAAAATCGCTGAACGACAAACAACGCGCGACGCTCAAGTTGATCTTGTCGCGCCCGCTCGACGATGCGCCGGAGCAATACGACGAAGCGTTGTCATCGCGGCTTTTCCACGATTACGATTTGGGCGCGGTCGTCAACGCGACGCGACGTTTGAACAAAGATGCCCGCGAACTCGTCGCGATTGAAAAGCGCGCAAGGGCAAGGGCGATGTCAGCGATAAAGAACTCAAAGAGCTTGCAGACCTTAGCGAACGCGAATTGCGGTTTGCGAGCAAGTTGCAAGATTTGAATTTGCGGCTCGACGCGGCGCAAACGCTGTGCGATGAAATTGCGCAACGCCCCGATGACTTGCAAAAAATCGCGCCCAAGTTTGGCTTGCCGCTTGAAACCGCGATGGCAGTCTATCAAGATTTGCGCTTGTCGCGCGACGAAATGCAACAACATCAATCGCGCGCTCATCGACGAGCTGGGCAACGTGGAAGCGGTGCGCGAAGAGCATCACGTGCGCGCATCCGACATGGATATTATCGTCAAGCGCTTGTTCCTGCGCGGCGATGATGTCGCGCGGCTCGCGAAAAAACTTGGCGCGAACACCGAGCCGCTTGCGCCTGACAATCTGGCGTCGACGCGCGAGTTGCTCGGCGTTGATGATGAAAAAGAAATCGCAAAAGTTTTACGCGAAGGCATTCCCCACGCGGTCCTGAACGCAAAAGAACACGAAAAGGAAGCCGGGCATCATTGCACGCGCGGGCGAACTCCACGCGGTGACACTTGCGACGAACATGGCGGGGCGCGGCGTCGATATCAAACTCGGCGGCGAACTGCGCGAGGAAACGCTGACGGAAGTTGGACGCGTGTTGCATCGCAACGGCATCGATCCGTACAACATGACGTTCGATCAAATCCGCGAGGCGCTGGAAAAAATTCCGCCGGAAAGTTACGAACTCGATAAGGAACCCGTCGAACGTTTCAAACGCTATATGTACGAACGCGCCAAAGTACGCGAACTCGGCGGACTGCGCATCATTGGCACGGAACGCCATGAAGCGCGCCGCATCGACAATCAGTTGCGCGGTCGTTCCGGTCGCCAAGGCGATGCTGGTTCATCGCGCTTTTACGTTTCACTCGAAGATGAAATCATGCGCCGCATGGGCGGCAAGGGTTTGATGGATCGTGTTTGGATCGAAGATGTGCCGATTGAAAGCGGCGCGGTGACGAGCGCGATTGGACAATCGCAGATCAAGATGGAGTCGTACAATTTTGACATCCGCAAGCATCTGCTCGATTACGACGATGTGCTCAACAAACAACGCGAAATCATTTACGGTCAGCGCCAGCGCATTCTGACCAAAGCCGATTTGCGCGATGATGTCCGCGGCTGGTTCGAAGAAGAAATCGCGCGCATCCTTGCCGAGGACTTGAAATCCGGCGAGCACTCGGAATCGCGTTTGCTCTTGCATCTCGATTCGATGATGCCCGGCTTTTTCATCAACGAAAACGAAATGTGGGCACCCTACTCGCTCGCGCTTGTGCAACGCGAACTCGGCGAAGCGCCGAGCACTGCGACAAGATCATCGATGCGGTCAAGCGCGCGCTGGAAGCGCATCGCGATTACATCACGCAAGCGATTGTGCCGGAATCGTCAACACCTTCGAGCAACAATACAAATCGACCTGGGACGAAATCGAGGACTTGGCAAAGAACACGCTCGCCACGATGCGCCAAGAAGCCGAAGAACAAAATCGCCAGCTTGATGCGCGGACGCTGACGCAAGGCGTGAGCAAGCGATTGGCATGCAACTCGAAGTCCAGCGCGGCGTCGAATTGAACGAGCGCGCAATTCTCGACGCGGTGCGGCGCGCGTTCGATGTGCGCATCGTCGATCAAACTATGCGGCGCGTCGTCAAGCGCGCAAATCAGCCATTCGATTTTCGCTGGACGCTCGGAAGGCAATCTGAATTTCGATGCCCTGCGCGACCAAATGGTCGCGGCAATCGAAGAGGCGTACACCAAGCAAGCAAACAAGACGCTCGGCGATGTCGAACGCGAAATAAAATCGTTGGAGAATTTGCAGGGGACGCGCTTGGCGTTCGCGTTGTTCAATCTCGCGCACACGCGCCAAACCATTTTCGATCAGCGCACGCATCGCAAACTGGACGTGATGATTCCACGTTTTCCGTGGGTGCATCTCGCGGCGACGTATTTGCCGAAAGACAACGACGCCTTGCGCGACGAAATCGAACAGTACTGGACGCAATCGATGGAGCAGATCGAGCCGTTGCGCGGCGGACCCGCGGCGTTCAACGATCTGTTGCGCGAATTGATGCTGACCATTGTATCGACGCAGTGGGTCGATTATCTTGACCGCGATCGAAAACCTGCGCGAAGGCATCGGCTTGCAAGCGTTGGGGCAACGCGATCCGCTCGTGGAATACAAGCGCCGCGCGTTCGCGATGTTTGAGGATTTGTATCGCCGCATTCGTTCGCAGGTCGTGACATACGTGTTCACGTACCAGTATCGCGGCTTGGCGCGATTGGAAGGTCAACAACGCGACCGCGAGTCACGGCAGGCGATTGAAAGTCAGTCGCCCGTCGCTAGTCAACAGGCGACAGTCGCCAGCACGCAGAAGGCAGTAAGCAGTCAGCCGACAGCGGTCAGTCAGTAAACCGAAAGCGGAAAGCAAAAAGCCGGAGCCGCAACGCAAACCGATTGGTGCGCCGGTCGGCACGAAAATCGGGCGCAATGATCCGTGCTGGTGCGGAAGCGGGAAAAAGTATAAGAATTGTCACATGGCGAGTGACAACAAGTGAGATTGTGCGATAGAAAAACACTCCGGTCATCCCGGAGTGTTTTTGATTCGATATCAAGTTTTCGTCCGCCACCTGACTACATAGTACGTTGCCGGGGATTGCCCAGCATTTCTTATGCCATGCCATTGCCCTGCCGCCAGAAATGCCATCGACCCAGTGCTCACCAATTGCTCTGAGCCATTCATCAGCATCGTGATCTCGCCTTCTTCGACGATGATCAACTCTTCGTCTGGATGTTCATGCGGCGCGTGCGAGGCTTCACCCGCGTTGACCGTTGTAACGTGACAGCGCAATCGTTCCAACATTGCTGTCGGCGAGTCGATGAACTGACGCAGAGAACCGGTGGCTTTTGTCCGAACCGCACTCTGGCTCCGATCGAAAACAGTTGAATTCATCCGAGATCGTCCTTTACCCGACTATTGCCTTCACGCCGATCTCCGCCACGTCCATATCTTCCGTTTCCGGTAATCCACTGACCGCGACCGCGCCAACCACTTGACCGTTCACGCGCACGGGCAATCCGCCACCCCAGCCCACAAAACGCGCGTCGCCATAGTACGCAATGTCGAACCCTCTTTCCGGGTCGCGCACCTTTTGCCCCACGTTGCGCGTTGGCTCGCCCTTGCGTGCGGCGGTGTACGCCTTGTTCATCGCAATATTGATCGACGGCAATGGTGCGCCGTCCATCCGCAACAATGCAATCAACTCGCCGTGCGGATCGGCAACGACGATGACCGCCGCTTTGCCGCGCCGCGCGATTTCCGCTTGCATCGCGGCGATGGCTTTTTGCGCTTCCGCGTGACCAAGAGTGCTGGATTGATTCATGATTATCTCTATCTCACCGCCGAGTTTTGAAAAATACTTCTTTGCGTTCTTGGCATCTTGGCAGTTAGCTTGTCTTCAACACGTCACGTGCAATACCGCCGCCACGGGCTTGCCCTCACCCGTTAGCGCATCATAGCGTTTCATCGCCTTGTGTAACCGCGTGCACTCTATCGCTACGCCGTGTTCGCCAAGTAATGCGCGTATCTCTGGGCGAATCGGCAGAACGCCAAAATGCCCGCACCCGACGACAAGGATTTCCGGATTGCCGACGAGCGCACTTTCGATTTCTTCCGGACCCAGCACCGTGTGCCAGCCGCCGTACTTTTTGCTCAAATGTTTCGGACGCGGCACGATTACGCCATTGGCGGCGATGACAACATCATTGTCGTAGCGTTTGCCGTCGATCTCGATCCAGCCGAAGCCAACCGAGCCAAAGCGTGAAGGAGTCATCCGTTCTTTAATTGGAAGAAGTAAAAACGCAACTGAACCAGAAAATAGATTATCCCTATCAATCCAGAAAAAATGTACTCGTGAGTTCCCAAGATCGGGCTCGCAAAGAACAGGGCAACACCTAATGCAATACTATCGATAATCATCACAAGCAACGCCAGGTTGAACGTAATCGTCGCGAGTTTGTTGAGTGGCGGAATCGTTTCGGTGCGCCAACGGAATGCCTTATCTAATTCCAATGCTGGAAATTTCTGCAGATAGAAATCCTTGATCCGATTCATCGCCAGTGCACTGTCATTCCACGACTGACGCAAACGAACAAGTTGAAAGACGGCGAAAAAGCCGGCAACGCCAACCAACCCCAACGTCAGCAAATATACAATGGGTGGCAACCCTGATGCCGCAGAAATAATCGACCCAACGCCGCCAGCAATCAGCAAATACAGATTAACAATCGCTGTGCGATCATCTTGCGCTTGTTCCGCCGTTCGGCTCGCATACTCAAATTCCAATTTCAAAATTTCTTCGGGGTGAAATTTTTCGTCAGCCATCGCTCTGCCTCACAGGTACTTCAATTTTTTGCTTTGCTTCAACACCTCGACAATACTTTTCACATCTTGCGCGCGATCTTTCGGACATACCAGAATCGCATCACCGGTATCGACGACGATCAACCCTTCGATGCCAACGGTCGCGATCAAGCGGTCGGGGCTATAGATCAACGACGATTTTGTATCAATACCGATGTGTTCGCCGGCGATGACATTCTTGTTCGCATCGCGCGGCAAGAGATCGAGTAAAGTTGCCCAGGAGCCAACATCGCTCCAGCCGACATCAATTGGCAATGTGACAACGCGTTTCGATTTTTCCATGATGCCGACGTCAATCGTTTCGTTCTTGATCGTTTTCCACACGCGCGCCGTTGTCGCTTTCTCGCTTCGTGTTCCCAACGCCTTGCCGATTTGCTGCAATTGGTCGAACAAAATCGGCTGATGCGTTTTATATTCTTCCCACAGCGTCGAGAGTTGCCACGCAAAGATGCCGCTGTTCCACGCGTACTCGCCGCTCCGCACAAAGCGTTCCGCCGTGAGCGCGTCCGGCTTTTCCAAGAATCGCGCGACGCGATACACTTGTTGCGCGCCAAGCGTCTCCACCAATTCGCCGCGCTGAATGTAACCGTAGCCGGTTTCCGGTCGATTGGGCTTGATGCCGAGCGTGACCAGATATCCTTCGCGCGCGACCTGCGCCGCAGCGAGCAAAACGCGGCGAAACGCATCGGCTTTTTCGATGAAATGATCGGCGTGCAGTGAAATCATCACTGCATCGGGATCGTGCTTTTGCATGAACAAACCGCCCAAGCCAATCGATGGCGCAGTCCCGCGCCCATCGATTTCACCGATGATGTTGCGACGCGGAATGCTGGGCAATTGTTTGCGTACTATCGTCGTGTAACTTGCATTCGTCGCGATGAAAATATGTTCGGCTGGAATGATCGGCAGAATGCGATCGACCGTCTCTTGCAACATGGTGCGCGACGAAATGAGCGGCAACAGTTGTTTGGGTTGATTTTTGCGACTGCGGGGCCAGAGCCGGGTGCCAGTTCCACCGGCAAGAATTAAAACGAAAATTGATTGTTTACTTCTTGGGCATGACCAATTCCTTGCGGTGTTTTGTTTGGACAATGCAGACGGAAGACAGAGGACGGACGACCGAATTTTTCGTCCTTCGTCTTCGGTCATCCGTCAGATTTTGTATTCTTCCTGCGCTTCACGCGCGACCACGTACTTCATCCCGCCCACTTGGCGCACAAGTCCTTTGAGTTCCATCAGTGTGAGCGTGCTGGAAACCGTCGCCGTGGGCAGTTGTGTTTCGCGGCACAGTTCATCAACGTGCAACGGATCCGACGAAAGATGCTTGAGCAGGGTCGCTTCGGTTTCGTTTTCCGGCAACACCGCGCGCGCTTCTTGATGTTCCTCGATCATCGACAGATTCAGCTCTTCCAAAATTTCGATGGCGCGCGTCACCAGCTTGACTTCGCCGCGCTGAATCATCTTGTTCGTCCCGCGACTCTCGCGATGAAAAATATTTCCCGGCACGGCAAACGTCTCGCGTCCGTGCTCCAGCGCATACTCGATCGTGATGCGCGCACCGGTTGATTCATCGCCTTCGACGATGAGCGTGCCCATCGACAAGCCACTGATGATGCGATTGCGCGGTGGAAAGTTTCCAGCTTCCGGCAAAGTGCCGAGCGGATATTCGCTGATGATTGCGCCGTTTTCGACAATTGATCCCGCAAGTTGTTTGTGCTCCGGCGGATAAATCACGTCGACGCCGCAGCCCAGGACCGCAATCGTGCGACCGTTTGCATCGATGGCGGCGCGATGCGCTTCCGCGTCGATGCCGCGCGCGAGTCCGCTCACAATCGTGATGCGATTGCGCACCAAATCGGTGACAATGCCGCGCGTCGCTTCGCGTCCGTACGCCGTCGCGCGGCGCGTGCCAACGACCGCCAGCGACCATTCGTCATCCGGCACGATGTCGCCTTTGACGTAGAGCAAGAACGGAGCGTGTGGAATTTGTTTGAGCAATCGAGGGTACGCGGGGTCATCCAGCGGAATCAGTTGCGCGCCCGCGCGCGCGACTTTGTCGAGTTCGGCATCGAGATTGATTTTTTTGCGCATCTGCGAGCAGATTTTCGAGCGCGCGTTTATCAAGACCGGCGGCAACGAGATCAAAGTGATTCGCGCGCCACGCGGTCTCCAAATCGCCAAAGTGATCGAGGAGGCGTTGCACTTTGGCAGGACCGATTTGTGGAACGAGACTAAAAGCGACCCAGTAACGTATGTCCATCAAATCATTGTCGTAGTGGCGAAGTATTCGATGAGTCTGGAATATTTTACAATCCACTTGCGGCTAAGGGGAACTTGGCACCTGACCTCTCAAATTGATACGATGCTTCGCCCTTACAATAATCCATCGATCAATTGCACAATCATCTCGCCGCGTTCAAGATCGATTGCTTTGACGACGTCCGGAATCGCGGGGAGCAAAATTTCGCGCGTGCCGTCGTGGACAATGTACACATCATTCGCGCGAGTGTCAAGCACTTCGTTGATTTTCCCCAGCGCTTGTCCATCGATCGTCTTGACCTGCAAGCCGATGATTTGATAGAGGTAGACTTGACCCGGTGGCAATTTGACCGCATCATCGACGGCGACGTACAGCAATTGTTCGCGCAACTTGGCGGCATCTTCCGGCGTGTCGATGCCTTGCAGTTTGACTAGCGCGGTCGTGTGATTGTGCAGGTGCGCGCTTGCCACCGAAAATGATTTCGCGCCGTCGCCAACAAAAACTTGGCGGAGCGACGCGAAGCGTTCAGGAAAATCGGTGAGGATTTCGACTTTGAGTTCGCCGCGCACACCGAAAGGTTTGAGGATTTTGCCGATGATGAGGCGAGTGGGTTTGTCCATTCAAAAAGATGAAGGATGAAAGGATGCAGCAAAGTGCAGGTGTGAAAGATGAAGGCGGGATTCTTCATCCTTCATCCTTCATCCTTCATCTTTGGAGTGATCTAGCGATTCACCCTAAACAAAATTGCGTACTATACAATTTCAAGATTGACCCGCTTGCCTTCGCGCGCGGCGGCGACGCGGACGAGCGTGCGAATCGAATTCGCGATCTTGCCGCCCTTGCCAATCACCCGCCCCATATCGTCCGGCGCGACGTGCAATTCAAGCGTGATGGAGCTTGCGCTTTCCATCATCTCGACCTTCACTTGCTCCGGGGCATCCACCAGATTCTTGGCGATGTATTCGACTAAGTTTTGCAAGTCCACGATAACACTCCAAGTGCAATAGTGCGATTAGTGCAATCAGTGCGATAGTTTCATAGTTAAGAGTCAGTCTGACTTTTATCATGCAACTATCGCACTAGAGCACTAACGCACTATTGCACTACGCCGAAGGCGTCGCGGGTTTCTTTTCCGCTTCTTCTTTCGCGGCGGATTTCGATTTGCGCGCGGTGCGCATCTTGACGTACTTGTCGCTGATGCCGGCTTGCTTGAGGAGCGGACCCATCGCATCGGTTGGGCGCGCGCCCACGCTGAGCCAGTACTTGGTGCGTTCTTCGTTCATCACGACGGTTGCCGGTTTGGTGCGCGGATCATAATGACCAATTTTTTCGACGATGCGACCGTCGCGTTTGCTGTGTTCTTCCGTCGACGACGATGCGGTACGACGGTTGTTTCTTTGCGCCGAAACGGGAAAGACGAATTTTGACAGACATTTTAACTCCCAAGTCGGCAGTTGGCAGTAAGCAGTCGGCAAAAACGATTTCTGTCGACTGTTGACTGTTGACTGGCGACTGAATTCTAGAATCCGGGTATTCCCGGGAACATGCCGCGCCCTCTGCCGCTTTTGAGTTGCTGCATCATGCGTTGCATTTGTTTGAATTGGCCTAACAATTGATTGACTTCTTGCACCGATGTGCCACTGCCCAGCGCAATACGTTTGCGCCGCGAGCCGTTCAACACATCGGGATGTTGTCGTTCTTCGCGCGTCATCGAATTGATGATCGCCTCGATGCGCTTCATTTGCTTGTCGGTCACGTCCGGCGAAATGTCTTTGGTGACTTGACTCAGACCGGGAACCATGCCAAGCAATTGCGAAATCGGTCCCATCTTTTTGATCGATTGCAATTGTTCGAGAAAATCTTCGAAGGTGAATTGCGCCTTCATCAATCTTCTCGGCGGCTTTTTGCGCTTGCGCCTGATCGATGTTCTCTTGCGCTTTTTCGATGAGCGTGAGGACGTCGCCCATGCCCAAAATGCGCGAGGCTAATCGATCCGGGAAAGAATTGCTCGAGCGCATCGGTCTTTTCGCCGACGCCCATGTACTTGATCGGCACGCCGGTGACCGAACGCACCGAAAGCGCCGCGCCGCCGCGCGCATCGCCATCGACTTTGGTGAGGATTAGCCCAGTCAATCCGACGCGCTTGTTGAATTCATCCGCGACGCGCACCGCTTCCTGCCCGGTCATCGCATCGACCACGAGCAAAACTTCTTGCGGGTTCGTCTTGCGCTTGATCTCTTCCAGTTCGTGCATCAACTCATCGTCGATGTGCAGACGACCCGCCGTGTCCAGCAGGACGACGCTGTACGCGCCATCGCTGGAACGCTTGACCGCATTCGCGCAAATCGTTGGCGGTGGAACCGTTGTTGATTCTGAATGTACAGGAATATCGAGTTGCTTGCCGAGTGTTTCGAGTTGTTGAATCGCCGCCGGGCGCCGCGTATCTGCCGCGACGAGCAATGGCTTTTGCTGATGCTTGCGCAATTGGAGCGCGAGTTTCGCGGCGGTCGTCGTCTTGCCCGACCCTTGCAGACCGACGAGCATCACGACGTGCGGCGGCTGCGCCCGACAAATCGATTTTTGCCGGGCTCGCCGAGCGTCTTGATCAACTCTTCGTTGACGATCTTGACGACCATTTGCGCGGGCGAGAGCGAGCGCATCACTTCCTCGCCGATGGCGCGTTCGCGCACGCGGGCGAGGAAATCCTTGACGACTTTGAAATTAACGTCCGCCTCAAGCAATGCCAGGCGGACCTCGCGCAACGCGGCATCGACGTCGGCTTCGGACAGTTTGCCCTTGCCGGAGAGTTTTTTAAAGACCGCGTTGAGTTTCTCGCTTAGACTATCGAACACAGGTTGCTATTTTAGTCGAGAATGGCGTTTTGGTCAAATGAAAACTTGACACATCGCGTTGCAGCGTCATATAATCAAGACAGAATTACATTCCAGCAACGAGGCTGGCGGGCTCAGCGGAATCTGAATGATTAGATGCAGATAACGCCCTCCTCGATATTTCTTTCGAGAGGGCATTTTTTATTTGGCGGTTGCCGCCCTTATTATCCATTATCCGGGCGCCAACCGTACGTTGTAACCGAGGAGGTTATTCCAACCTATCTTGATTGCCCATTGCGTGCGCAGACCTTCGCGTCTTGGAAACTTCGATGGTCGGCGAAATCAATCATCATTTCTTCTAGCCGATTAATATCAATCGGCACATTGAAAAAATTCTCAAAGGAGAGATTAACGTGAATAAATCACCCAAGTTTTGGCTGGCAGTCGCACTGATCTTATGCGTCGTCAGTATGCTCGGCGCAAATTTGGTGCAAACCAACGGCGGCTCCGTCACCGTCAAAGACCTGCGCTGGGAAACCCCTCCGGCAAGATGTTGAGCGCGTTGCTGTTTATCCCAAGCAACGCCACGGCCAAAGACCCCGGCGCCTGCCATCATTACGAGCCATGGCTGGTACAACAACGTGAAATGCAGGACATGAACTATCGTGGAATATGCCCGCCGCGGCTACGTCGTCATGTCCATCGATATGTACGGCCACGGCAACTCGGACGTTCTGTACACCCCCGAAATCGCCCCGACCTCCGTCGGCATGTATGACGCCGTCAAACTGATCGCCGCTCTGCCCTATGTGGATAAAACCAAGATCGGCGTCACCGGGCACTCAAATGGCGCCATGGCGGCCAACTTCGCAGTCGATCTTGATAATAAGGTCGCCAAGCCGCTCATCGCCGCCGTGCTGCTGGTCGCCAATAACGCGACCTATACCGATGCCGCCGCAATAACGCGTACTACAACAAATACGGCGGGCGCGATGTGGGTATCGTTGCCGCGCAGTTTGACGAATTCTTCTTCCGCGTCAAGCAGGCGGATGGCTCGATGTCCGCTCCTAAGGATTTCATCAACCAGCCGACTGCCCAATCGTTCTTGAACTATGGCCTCGACCCCACCAAGGGCGGCGAAAAGCGCGTTGCCGGAATATGTACACGCAGACGGTTAGCGGCACCGAAGCCATTCGCGTCATCTATACCCCTTACGAAATTCACCCCTGGAACACCGTCTCCGGTTCCGTGCTGGTGAACAGCGTTGATTTCTTCCAAAAAGCCCTGGGCGCTCCCGAATCCCCTTCCCGGCAACAATCAGGTCTGGCAGTGGAAAGGAGTCTTTAACGTGATTGGGCATGATCGGCTTTATCATCTTCGTGCCGGCCTTCGCCAAGGTTCTGCTCGGTACCAAGTATCTTCAAGCCCTTGAAGACCGCAGATGTTGTGAAGCGCAACCCGCCCCGACCGGCAAAGGCGAAAGTGTGGTTCTGGGTCAGCATGGTGCTGACCTCGCTCTTCTCCGGCCTTTCCTATCTCTTCTTACCGGCGATCGTGAACACCCCAGGCTTCCGCCCGTACCTTCTTCTCCAAGCGCCGGTCTTCTTCATCGGGGTCTGGGCGGTGGTCAATGCGATTGTTCGCCGCTCGTCTTGATCTGATCAGCTGGTTCTTCTTCGGCGGAAAATCGGTCAGTCTGAAAGAACGCGGCGTCACACTCAGTCTCTCGAAACTGTGGAAGACCATCGTGCTGTCGCTAGTCGTCGTCGCCAGCTCCTTCCTGATCGTGTTCGTCGCCGATTGGCTGTTCAAAGTCGACTTCCGCCTCTGGGTGATTCCGATCAAGGCGTTCACGCCGGATAAATTCGGCATCATCGCGATGTACCTGCCCTTCTTCCTGGCCTTCTACGTGGCTGCACTCGGTTGCCGTCAACAGCTTCAACTATGTGAATCAGGGCAAGGAATGGATCAACGTTTTCGTGCTCGCGCTGTTCACCACCCTGGGCGCGCTCGTCTACGTCGTGATCCAGTACTCCACCTTCTTTGCCACCGGCAAATCCTGGACCGAGGTGATGAATCCAACCATCTCGAACATCTATGGTATCTGGTTGTTCCCGATCCTGCTGTACTTCCCGCTTGCGGTCATCCTTGATCGCGCGCTGTACAAAGTAACCCGGAACCCGTACCTGGGCGGCATCATCTTCGCGCTGTTCATGACCATCATTGCCTGCACCAATACGTTGAGCCAATTGCCGTAAGCTGTTCGGTAAAAATTGTACGGGCGAGGATTCCTCGCCCGTACTTTTATTCCGCCAAGACTTGTTCTAGCACTCGCGCATGTGTTTCAAACGCGCGCGCATCGTACAACACGTACCGCACCAATTGAATTTCCGGATGCTCGCTCAAATAATCGATGATTGTGCGGAACGCGATGCGCGCGGCGTCTTCCATCGGATAACCGTAGACGCCGGTTGAAATCGCCGGGAACGCAATCGACGCGCAAGCGTTTTGTGACGCAAGTTCGAGACACATACGATACGCCGATACGAGCAACGCTGGTTCACCGTGCTTGCCATCGCGGTACACGGGACCGACGGCGTGAATCACATGCCGCGCTTTTAGTTTGTATCCGCGCGTGATCTTGGCACTTCCGGTTTCGCATCCGCCAAGTGTGCGACATTCCTCCAGCAATTCCGCTCCCGCCGCGCGGTGAATCGCGCCATCGACGCCGCCCCCGCCAAGCAACGACGAATTCGCCGCGTTGACAATCGCATCGACGTCTTGCTTGGTAATGTCGCCCTGCACCAATTCCAAAATTGAATCGCCAATGGCAACTTGCATGTTCCCTTCTCCTAAAGACAAGGAGAAGAGGTCCCCTTGTCTCGGCAAAACAACGCTTCTCTCTTCGGTACCCCGATGGCATTGTACAGCAACTCACCCCGAACGCAAACGCGCAAACGCCAAGTTTGACAGATTGGCTGGGTTTGAATAAGATTGGAACGGAGAGTTTGAGATGGAAGTTGCATCACGCGCCGTTCTCGTCTTGAACGCCACGTACGAACCATTGAACATTGTGTCTGTCCAGCGCGCGATCATTCTTCTGCTGAAAGAAAAAGCCGAGGTGGTCGAAGCGGCGCGGACACTTTTGCGCGCCGAAAATTATGCGATCAATTTGCCGTTGGTGATTCGCTTGGTCACCTTCGTGCCGATCCCGCGTCGATTGCCTCTGCCCTTGTCGCGCCGCACTGTGTTGGCACGCGATCTCTATACGTGTCAGTACTGCGGCGAACAACCCGGCAGACATGAGTTGACGGTCGATCACGTCATCCCGCGTTCGCGCGGCGGCGCGACGACGTGGGAAAATGTCGTTGCCGCGTGCGCCGCATGCAACCATCGCAAAGGCGATCGCACGCCGATAGAAGCGCGCATGGCATTGCTCTCGCAACCGGCGCGACCGCGTTTTGTCGCCGTAATGTTGCTGGGCGAATCGAATTCACATTCGGTCTGGCAAAAATACATCACCACTTGAGGTCAATGATTTTTTCGAACAGGTAGACAAGTCACAGCGCACTTGTCTACCTTTTTTCTTGCTATGCTCAAACGCATCGGACTCAATCGCAATTTATCGATTATCAGCGCGACGATTTTCACCAATCTTTTGGCGCGTTACACCTGGTATGCGCTCTTGCCATTGCATTTGCGCTCGCTCGGCGCGAACGAGTTGGAAATCGGTGGGGTGTTCACCACGTTTATGTTCGCGCGCAACTTGCTCGGCATTGTCGGCGGCGCGCTAGGCGATCGTTTTGGCCGCCGGACGATGATTGCGCTCTCGACATTTGCCATGGGACCGTTCTTTATCCTCGCCGCGTTTGCGGACCGATTGGCGGATTTTCGCGGCGATGTTGACCTGCGGCGAAGTCGTGTAGTGTGTTCCAAGCGCCGCCGATGAACGCCCTCATCATGGAATCGACGGAGGATAATCGGATCGCGCGCGCGTTTTCATTTACCGAAGCGGCAGTGCTTATCGGCTTGGTCATTGGACCATTGGCGGGCGCGGGCTTGATTAGCGCGTTCAACATCAAAACGTTGATCATCTTAAACGGCATCATCCTGATGCTGAACGGCATCGTACGCGGCATCGGCTTGCGCGACACAACAACCCATCGAACGGCGCAAACCAGTTTAAAAGTCCGCGCCGCCATCGATACAAATGTGCGCTGGTACATCGTGCTATCAATTCTGATGGTCGCATCGTTTGGCATCGTATTCGGTCCGTTCTTTGCGATTCTCGCGCGCGACACGTGGCACAACAACGATGCGGAAATTAATTTGCTTTGGGCGATTGGGAGTTTTGCATCGTTCCTGGGAATTTTCATCGGACGATTGAGCGACCACTGGGGCGGGAAACGAATTTTTGTGATGTCGGCAATCGGCTACGGCTTGATGACAATGGCGTGGGGACTTGCGCCGACCTGGGAATGGGGCGCCGTGCCGCTCGTGTTGGCGTTTCTATTCAGCGAAGCGATGTTCATGGCACAGCAAACGATTCAAGCGGCGATTACATCACCGGCATCGCGCTCGTCGGTCATCGGGGTCATTATCACCGTCAGCGGCGTCATCGGCGCGCTGGGACCAACACTCGGCGCACAGCTCGCGCAAGTGGGCGGAAATTCAATCCCGTTCATCGGCGCGGGCATCGCCGGCTTGTTGATGATACTAGCCGTAATTCCGATTCAAGTCAGAAAGCAAACCCCGGGTTCCTAGAAGGAACCCGGGGTTTTGTTTTTGTCACGCCGATTCTTTGCGCAACAATTCGATGGTTTCGTACGCGTGACGCAAATGCGGAATTACGATGCTCCCACCAACCACGAGCGCGACGTTGAGCGCGTCGTGCAATTCTTCGTCCGAATATCCGGCGGCAACACATTGCACCAAATGATAATCTATGCAATCGTTGCATCGCAACACGGCAGAGGCGACGAGGCCCAGTAATTCCTTGGTCTTGCCCGGCAACGCGCCGTCTTTATACGCCATCGTATCCAAATTGAAAAAGCGTTTGATGCCGAGATGTTCACTCGCCAGAATTTTCTCGTTCATCTTTTCGCGGTACGCGCGAAACTCATCCAAACGCGAGGTCATTGTATTTCCCTTTTTCTCGCAAAGGCGCCAAGCGGAATTTACCTCTTTGCGTTCTTGGCGTCTTGGCGAGAGCGAATCTTGTTTTGTGCCGCGCCGCCGGCGATTTCTGTTTCCATTTCGGTGAGTACCGCGCGCAAATCATCGCCTGGGCACGAGACGATAATTGATCAACGTGACCGCGTTCTGCTCAACGAACACTTGATACTCGCGTCCCGCGCGCGATTTGCGTTTTTCACTTTTCGTCTCGCCGCTTTGCTGCGTGATCGTCATCCGCATCTGCCCGGTCTCGTCGAGCAAGAGATCGATGACGTGTTGCGAGCTGATTTCCTTATGCGCGGACAACGGCTCGCGGCGCGTAATATCGTACCGCAAACTTTCGAGCGCGCGCACCCAATCATCCTTCATCGCTACTGCCCCACAATCGAAATGACTTTGGGATCGTTGATGATAATCTCCGGCGCGCCTTGATACAAGACCACTTTGCCGGTCACGCGAATCGTTTTGCCGAAGTAAATCAAATCGGGACGTTGGGGCCACTTGCCCCAATCGGACGGAAAGATGACGACTTTCATATCCTTTTCCCAATCCTCGCTGAACTGCAACCACATCACGCGCCCGCTGTTGTAAATTTTGGTAATCTGTCCTTCGATAGTTATCTCGCGGTTCACGACTTTCATTGCGTCTTTCCAATTGACCACGCCGTTCGCCGGGATTTGAAACTCGGAAACCGGGAATGGCTCAACCGTTCCTCTGCCCCAATCCTTTTCAAACGCCTGACGCACAACCTGAATCGCATCTGCTTGATCAAAAATAATGCCGAGTTCACGATTGTTGTTTAGCGAATTATCCGACATGTTGATCGATCCGACATACGCGCGTTGCCCATCGACCAAAAACATTTTCGCGTGAATGTACGGATCGCTCATGTATTTGATTTGCGCGCCGGCGCGGCGAATCAAATCGCGATTCGGTTCCGCCGAGTCGGACGTAATCGGATCGTTGGGCGAAAACATGCCGCGCACCTTGACGCCGCGCTGAGCCGCTTGCAAAACGCGTTCGACGATTTGCGGCGCACCGAAATCTGATTGCTGGATGTCGATACTAACCTTCGCGCTATCGATCAGCTCCACGAGTTTTTGCCGCGCGTTGATCGGACTCCAGACCAGACGCGGGTTTTTCAAATCGACCGGCTGTTTTTCCCAATCGGCTTCAAACACCTTCACGATTTCCGCCACGTCCTCGGGGCGCGAATCCATGATGCCGTACTCGCGGTTCGCGTTGAACGACGATGACGTGATGTTGTGCGTCATGATGAACGCAACCTGATCATCGATGACCAAACTTTTTTCATGCGTGAAGCGAAAATCGAAACTGGACCAGCGCATCTTGATTGACGTGCCCTTGACCGCATTATACAAATCGACATTCGTCGTAGTGCCGCCGTAAGGATTGAGTTCCATCAGAATGCGTACATCGATGCCGCGCGCGCCGGCGGCGAGCAACGCATCGCGCACGCTGTCGCGCGTGAACAAGTACATTTTCATCCGCACAGATTTTTTTGCGCTGTTAATCGCTTGCAGAATAATGCTGTCGCCAATGTCCGGCATCGCGTATGCGGTAAGACAATTGCACGATTGCGCGCGCGCCCACAATTGTTCGGCGTTGGCAATCGGTGGCACCGGTGTGGGAACTGGCGTGACAATCGTCGGTGCCTGAGTTGGCGCCGGGGTAACAATCGTGGGTGTTTGCGTGGGCTGAGGCACGGCGCACGCGCTCAGCATAGCAAGAACAAAGATCAGCGCGAGTATCTTCTTTGACACAAATCCTCCGGGGACTAGCAAGCAGAATTTCAATCACTATATCTTTTTTTAATCATTCGGTCAAATACTCTTGCGGATTCACATCGAATACGCTATAATGCCGCACGTCATCAAAACACGAGGGACAGCATGCCGGGATTTATCGGACATACAACCGCCAACGGAATCGTCTTGCTCGGCACAACGGCGGTCATGCGTTGGCAAGGTTGGTCGTGGTCGGATGTCGTTGCAGTGGATGCGGGAATTACCATCGCGTCCATCGTCCTTTCGCCCGATATGGACTTGTTCAATTCCAAACCGATGGACGGCTGGGGCTGGCTCCGGCTCTTGTGGTGGCCCTATTCCAAACTCGCCAAGCATCGCGACCGCTTGCATATTCCGGTCGTCGGCACGGCGGTGCGGTGGGCATATTGGAGCGCGATCCTCGCGCTCTTGATGACCGATTTCGTATTTGCTATTTCGACGCATCGGCGTGAATGTTGATCTATCGTTTGAAGGCGGCGTGAACGAACTGGCGTATAACTTGCTCTACTTGTTCGATGTCTTTCTCGGCGCGGTGCTCGCGGACACAACTCACTATGTTCTCGATATGACGACGACGCGGCTCAAGCGGCTTGTGCCAGTGCGCTTTCGCGAACGTTACGATCGGTACGCGCAGAATCATTGGGACCGCGAACATCGCTATCCTAACCACAATCCACTTTATCCAGGAGATAATCGGAGATGAACGAAAAACTGCAAGAACTCAGAAATCGATTGGCGGTCGTAGGCGATTTGCATTCCTCCGCCGCGTTGTTGGGCTGGGATCAGCAAACGTACATGCCACCCAAAGGCGCGCCCGCGCGCGCGGAACAATTGGCGACGCTCGAACGTTTGGGGCACGAACATTTCACCGATCCCGCCGTTGGCAAGTTGTTGGACGAACTTGCCGATTACGCCGCCAAACTGCCGTACGATTCGGACGAAGCAAGTCTGATTCGCGTCACGCGGCGCGATTACGACAAAGCCAAACGCTTGCCGGCGGAGTACGTCGAAGAACTTTCGCGCACCACATCGATTGCATTTGAAGCGTGGCATCAAGCGCGCAAAGAATCGAATTTCAAATTGTTCCAACCGCACTTGGAAAAAATCGTTGCGCTGAAAATCCGCGAGGCGAATTATCTTGGCTACAAGGAGCGCGTCTACGACGCCCTGCTCGATCAATACGAGCCGGAAATGACCACCGCGCAAGTCGAAGCGATTTTTGCGCCGCTCAAAAAAGACTTGACCGCGCTCGTCGCGGCGATTGCCAAAAAGCCGGGCAAGGCGGACGATGCGGTTTTGCATCGCAAATACGACGAGAAAAAGCAATGGGATTTCGGCATCGAAGTCATTCAACGGCTCGGCTTTGACATGCAAAGCGGACGCCAAGATAAATCGGTGCATCCGTTCACAACCGGCTTTGCGCTGAACGATGTGCGTATCACGACACGCGTCGATAAAAATTTCCTGTCGTCGATGCTGTTCGGCACGATTCACGAAACCGGCCACGCGCTGTACGACATGGGCTTTCGCCCGGAACTCGATCGCACGCCGCTCGGCGGCGGCGCATCGCTGGGCGTCCACGAGTCGCAATCGCGCATGTGGGAAAACATCGTGGGACGCAGTCGCGGCTTTTGGAAATTCTGGTTCCCGCGGTTACGCAAAGTTTTCCCGCGCCAACTCGACGACCAAACGCTCAACTCGTTCTATCGCGCGATCAATAAAGTATCGCCGTCGTTGATCCGCGTGGAAGCCGACGAGGTAACGTACAGCTTGCACATTATGCTTCGCTTTGAACTTGAGAATATGCTGATTGAAGGAAAATTAAAGCCGGCGGATGTGCCCGAAGCATGGAACGCCAAGATGAAAGAATATCTCGGCATTGTTCCGCCGAACGACGCGCTGGGTTGTCTGCAAGATGTGCATTGGTCGTACGGCAGTATTGGTTACTTCTCCACTTACTCGCTCGGCTCGATGTTTGCGGTGCAATTGTGGGAAAAGGCGCTCAAGGATCATCCAACGCTCCCAGCAGAAATCGAAAAAGGTGAGTTTGGGACTTTACTCAAGTGGTTGCGAAGCAACGTGCATACGCACGGTCGCAAGTTCACGCTGGACGAACTCGCGCGTAAAGTGACCGGCGAGCCGTTGCAATCAAAGTCGTACGTGGCGTATCTCAAGAAAAAGTTTGGGGATATTTACGGAGTGTAACCGCGACGCGGTGTCATTTCGAGAGAGCGCAGCGACCGAGAAATCGCGGCATTACTTGGAAGATGAATTCTCGCTTTGCTCGAAATGACAAAACCAAAAAGCATCGGGGCGTTCGTGTGAACGCCCCGATTTCTTATTTGACCGGACCCAAAATCCATGTCTGATATTCCTGCCGCAAACTGCACGCGCACGCCGCCTCCGCCGATTTCAGCAAATCGTCCGGGAATGCAACCTTGTACCGATAGCCGTCAAAGTAGGCGCGCAGAAAATTGTAAAACTTGTCATCGCCGATTTGCTTGCGCATCGCATCGAAGAACAGCGGACCTTTGTTGTACACCATCGCGACGTATTCGCGTTCGCTGAACGCGCCGACCGGCTGATTGACCGGCAAATCACGTCCGTCATTTTTGGCTTGATTGTACGTCGCTTGAAAAACGCTTTTCAAAATATTTGCGCCGGCGGGCGCGCCTTTGGTATTTTCGTAATACATCAATGTGCTGTACTGCGCGAGCGCTTCGTCAACCCACGGAAAATTGATTTGGTCATTCCCCACGATGCCGTACCACCATTGATGCGCGACTTCGTGCGCAACGGCAAATTCAAAATAATCGCGCTCGCGACCGGTGTACAGCTTGCGCCCGATGACGATAACGCCGGGATATTCGATGCCGCCGGCGGTCGTCGGCGTTTCCACAACATCGAGTTCGCGGTACGGATATGCGCCAAAACGGTTTTGGAAAAGTTTAAACGCGCTGACGGCGATTTCCAACGCCTGTTTGCCGGCCTGTGCGTCGTTGGGTTCAAAGTAGGAATTGATCGTCGTCTCGCCAACGACGGCGCTGGTCTTTTGCAATTTGCTCGTCACGTTGAGGTCAAAATCGCGCATCGGCGCGCCGACGATTTTCCAAGTCGCCGTGCCGTTGCCGTTATCGCGCGAATCGACCGTTGACCCGGACGCGATGACGACCAGATTCGATGGCACGGTCAGCGTAACATCGTACAGCGAAACATCGGCATACACTAGATCGCCGTACGGCGGCGGCAGTTCGATGTGCCAACCTTGTGCGTCGTACGCCGGAATCAGCGGCGCAATCGTCGGCATCGTCGCAACAAAATCGCCGGCAATCAGATCATCATAGTGCGCGCCGCTCACGCGCGGAAGCGTCGCGGAAAATTCGAGATGCAGTTTCGCCGATGCATTCGGCGCGAGCGGCTGGGCAAGCGGCACGCGCAACACGGTGTCTTTGACTTGCAACGATGGCGTGACGCTCGCACCGTTGACAGTTACTTGGCTGACGACAATCTGCCCGCCCGACTGCGGATAATTGGCGAACAATCGAAAATAGATCTCGTTCAGCGGCACGGCTTGCCGGTTCCAAAAGATCACGTCTTGACTGCCGGACAGTTTGGCTTTGTCGGCGTCGTACGTCAGCGTCATTGAGTATCGCGTTGGTCGATCAAGTTGCATGAGATCGGCTTGCGCGGCGGTGGTCAACGCCGGACGATAGAGCGCAAGATCATCGACCGGCACGGGAGTTGGCGGCAAAGCCGTTGGCGTAGCACGTCGGAATAAGATTGCATGCGACGGCAAAAAGTAACGCGAGCGGGACGAATCGATTGAGCATAGACACCTCGTCTAAAACAAGACCCGCCTCAAGCGGAGACGGGTCCCGGGTAGCATATGAATTCTAGGGTTTGACGGGTGCGGCGGGTGCTGGCGCGGGAGCCGGCGTGGGCTTTTTTGCGGAGACGAATTTCATCATCTTGGTTCCGCAGGACGCGCAAATCCCCTGCATGGCGTGTTTGCCGTTTTTGAGTGTGACTTCTTGCGCATCTTTCATGGGCTTTTGCGCTTTTTCCTTCACACAATATGCTAGCGTTTCGTCTGCCATTCGAGTTCCTCCTTTTGGCGGGCAGAAAAGTCGGCGACTGGCAACAGTCGCACACATGTTCGATTTGGCTCTATTCTAGCATCTTTTATGCCGCTTGGCAAGTACGATGCGGCACGCCAACTTTGACATAAGATATACGGGCAAAATTCTATTTGGGCTTGAGAATCGGAAAAATTTCAGAATATTTCGCGCAGATTCATCGCTGATTTGCCATAAACGTTCACCTGTGCTATAATCCCGCCAACTTCGCGAGACGTAAAATTTGGAAGGGAGAAAGAATGGCGTTAAAAAAGGCAGAAAAGACTGCCATCATGGAAAAGTTACCACGTTCACGCCAGCGATACCGGTTCACCGGAGGTGCAGATTGCCCTCTTGACCAAGCGCATCAACCAGTTGGTGGAACATCTCAAAGGGCACAAGCAAGATAACCATTCGCGTCGTGGTTTGCTCAAAATGGTTGGCGAGCGACGCCGCCACCTGACTTATCTTAGTAAAAAAGAGCCAACCCGTTACAAAGAAATCGTCGGCAGTCTCGGATTGCGCAAATAACCAGGCACGTGACGAGTAGATGCGGAGCGCGGCTACCCATCTACTCGTTTGTTTGTGAATGTGGTTAGCCACAGAACCACGCAAGAAACACACACAATTAATTCTAACGTCAAACTTAACAATCATATAAACCATTCGCCCCATCGTCGAGGGCGGGAATTGGAGAATGCGCCCGTTAGTGGTTAGTTGCATAGTCCGATAGTCAGTAGTCAAAAGCCAATCTGCAACTACATCGACTATTGAACTATCGCACTATGACTAACTGACTCATTCTCCAGTCCCTGACCTCCGAGGGGCACAGTCTAGTGGCTTGGTCAACTAATCGACTAGTCGAAGCCGCGCCTTTCGACTACTTGACTATCAGACTAGGCAACCCGCACTAACTAAAACCTAGGAGGTTTTATGAACAACATCCACACTTTCTCAATCCCCTTTGGCGATTCCACGCTCACGATTGAGACCGGCAAACTGGCCGGACAGGCAAACGGCGCGGTCACCGTGCGACACGGCGACACCGTCATTCTTGCTACCGCCACCGGTCGCGAACGAACCTCGTCCCGGGCGTCGACTTTTTCCCACTCACCGTCGATTACGAAGAGCGACTCTACGCGGCAGGCAAAATCCCTGGCGGCTTTTTCAAACGCGAAGGTCGTCCCGGCGAACAAGCGCATTTTGCTCTGCCGCCTCACCGACCGCTCCTCTGCGCCCGATGTTCCCCAAAGGATTCCGCAACGACGTCAATATCGTCATCACCGCGCTTTCGCGCCGACCAAGAACATTTTCTCGATATTCTCTCGATCATCGGCGCGTCCGCCGCGCTGATGATCAGCGACATTCCGTTCAATGGTCCCGTCGGCGCGGTGCGCGTGGGCTATGTCGACGGCAAACTCGTCTTCAATCCCACCAACTCGCAGATGGAAAAATCGATCCTCGATTTGCGCCTCGCCGGCACGAAAGATGCGATCATCATGGTCGAAGCGGGCGCAAGCGAAGTCACCGAAGAGCTGATGCTCGACGCGTTGCAGCAAGGTCACGCGACGATGCAAGCCGTGATCGATTTGCAAGAATCAGATGCGCGCCGAAATCGGCAAGGCGAAAAAAGAATTCCCGCTCCACGCGTTGAGCGACGAACTCAAGTCCGCCATCAAGGACAAAATGGACGGTCGCATCACCGCGACGATCAAAGAAAAAGGCGTCAAGTCGGAACGCAACGAATCGACTCGACGCGCTCAAGAAAGAAATGGTTACCGCGTTCACCGGCACGTACGAACCGCTCGACGTTGCCGAAGCATTCGAATATCAGGTCAAATCCGATATGCGCGCGATGATTCTCAACGAAGGTCGCCGCGCCGACGGACGCGATTACGACGACGGTTCGCCCGATCAGCATCGAAACCGGTCTGCTTCCGCGCGCGCATGGCTCCGGCTTGTTCACGCGCGGCGAGACCCAGGTTCTGACCATTGCGACCCTGGGCATGCCGAGCGAATCGCAAACAATCGATACGCTTTCCACCGAAGAAGAAAAACGCTACATGCACCACTATAATTTTCCGCCCTACTCGGTCGGCGAGGCGCGCTCATCGCGCGGACCCGGTCGCCGCGAAATCGGTCACGGCGCGTTGGCAGAACGCGCGCTCGCGCGAAGTCATTCCCGACTCGAGCAGAATTTCCGTACACGATTCGTCTCGTCTCCGAAGTCATGTCGTCGAACGGCTCGACCTCGATGGCGAGCGTGTGCGGCTCGACGCTCGCGTTGATGGATGCGGGCGTGCCGATCAAAGCGCCGGTTGCCGGCGTGGCGATGGGTCTCATCACCGAAGGCGACCAGTACGCGATTCTCACCGACATTATCGGCATGGAAGATTTCCTGGGCGATATGGATTTCAAAGTGGCTGGCACCGCGATAGGCATTACCGCCCTGCAACTCGATATGAAGTTGCAAGGCATTTCGTCCGATCTTTTGCACAAGGCGATTGACGCAAGCGCGCGAAGCGCGCCTGTTCATCCTCGGCAAAATGCTTGATGTGATGCCGGAACCGCGCGCCAGCATTTCGCAGTACGCGCCGCGCATCTTGACCGTCAAGATCGATCAGGAAAAGATCGGCGCGGTGATTGGTCCCGGCGGCAAGATGATCCGCAAACTGCAAGAAGAATTCGGCGTCAAGATCGACATCGAAGAAGACGGCACGGTGTTCATCGCCTCGACCGGCGGCGAAGGCGCGGTTCTGGCGCAGGAACGCATTCGCGGCATGACGCGAATCGGCGAAGGTCGGCACAATTTACACTGGCAAAGTTTCGCGCATCGAAGATTACGGCGTGTTTGTCGAAATCGTCCCCTGGCACGGACGGGATGGTGCACGTGTCGCAACTCGACACCGAGCCGGTGAAAAATCCGCGCGACCTGTTCAAGCTTGGCGATGATATGATGGTCATGGTGATTGCCATTGACGACGCCGGCAAGATTCGTTTGTCGCGCCAAGCGGTGTTGGAAGGTTGGACGCCGGAACAAGCCGCAGAAAAAGATCGCGGTCCGCGCGGTGGTGGTGGCGGTGATCGCGGCGGCGACCGGGGCGGACGCGGTGGCGGTGGTTATCGACGCAGTGGCGGCGGTGATCGCGGTCCGCGTCCGTGACGCGGTGATCGCGGTGGGTTTCGACCCCGACGATAGAATTTTTCGTAGGGGCGTAGCAACTGCTAGCGGCGACCCTTGTGGTCGCACTTTTGCACAGCGGGCAAGGGCCTCGCCCCTACACAATGATAACCATGCTCAAACCTCAAGACATTCTCCCCTGGCACGCATTTGAAATTGCTCAGGTCGCCCACGACCTTGAAACCGACCTGCAAAAAGGTCTAACCGGCTCAACTGCAAAAAAACGCCTCGTCGAGTACGGACCGAATCAATTGAGCGAAGGCAAGAAGGCAAGTCGTCCTTGAAATGTTCATCGAACAGTTCAAGGATTTTATTGTTCTCACGCTCATCGCCGCCGCTGTCGTTTCGGGTATCCTCGGCGAATTTATCGATGCCACTGCGATTGTCGCGCATCGTCATCCTCAATGCGGTTCTTGGTGTGGTGCAAGAATATCGCGCGGAAAAAGCACTGGCGGCGCTCAAAAAACTTGCCGCGCCGACTGCCCAAGTCATTCGCGATGGCGAACCGCACACCATTCCCAGCATCGACCTCGTCCCCGGCGATGTGGTGGTGTTACGCGCCGGCGATTTGGTCCCCGCCGATGTGCGCGTCATCGATGCGCACATGCTCAAGGTTGAAGAAGCCACACTGACCGGTGAATCGAATGGCGTGGAAAAAACTCCGTCCGATTCAATTGCCAAAGATGTCGGCGTCGCAGATCGCACGAACATGGCGCATGCCGGCACGATTGTCGTGCGCGGACGCGGACACGCGATTGTGACATCGACCGGCATGGCAACGCAGTTGGGCAAGATCGCCAAGATGGTCGCATCGATTGAAGAAGAAGAAACGCCGCTCCAAAAACGCCTCGATCAAGTCGGCAAACTGCTCGTGTATGCGTCGCTGGTCGTCGTCGCGATTGTATTTCTCGTCGGCGTTTTGCGCGGCGATGACCCGGTCGAAATGTTTTTGGTTGCGGTCAGTCTTGCCGTTGCCGCCGTGCCGGAAGGACTCGCCGCCGTCGTGACGATTTCGCTGGCGTTGGGTATGCGCCGCATGGTGCAGCGCAACGCGCTGGTTCGCAAATTGCCGGCAGTGGAAACGCTCGGCGCGGCGACATTTATTTGCAGCGACAAGACCGGCACGCTGACCGAAAACGCCATGACCGTGCGCGAAATCGTTTTGCCGAATCGCACGATCACCGTGACCGGCGAAGGATTTTCATCCGCTGGCGAATTTTTCATCGATGGCAAACGCATCGACCCGGCAAAAGATGCCGCGCTTAAACTCGCATTGACCATTGGCGCGCGCTGTAACACGTCTGAGATCCACGCCATCACAGACAAAGAATATCGCATTGTGGGCGATCCGACCGAAGGCGCGCTGTTGATCGTCGCCGAGAAAGCGCATCAGCTCACCGCCATCGAAGATAGTTTTGATTTTATCGCGGAATTGCCGTTCGATTCCAATCGCAAACGCATGACGGTGATTTGCAAACGCACGACCGGCAAACCGGAAGAAATCGCGTTTGTCAAAGGCGCGTTGGGTTCCGTCTTGCCCTTGTGCAATCGCGTCGAACGCGACGGCAAAATCGAAACGCTGGACGAAGCTACACGACAACAAATTCGCGACGCGAACACGCACTTGGCGAAGCAAACCCGGCGTCTGCTTGCGCTTGCGTATCGTCCATACGATGAAGCGACCGCGCCGAGCATTGAGACCGTCGAAAATAATTTGATCTACGTCGGCTTGGTCGGCATGATCGATCCGCCGCGCGCTGAAGCCAAACTCGCCGTCGCCGAAGCGCAACGCGCCGGCATCCAAGTGGCGATGATTACCGGCGATCACGCCGGCACCGCGATTGCCGTCGCGCGCGAATTGGGCATTGCGTCGGAAACCGATGAAGCAATCACGGGCGCGCAATTGGAAGCGATGAGCGATGTAGAACTGGGTCGGCGCGCGGTCAATGCGCGTGTGTATGCGCGCGTTTCGCCCGAGCACAAATTGCGCATCGTGCAAGCGCTCAAAGCGAACAATCAAATCGTCGCCATGACCGGCGATGGCGTGAACGATGCGCCGGCGTTGAAAGAAGCGCAAATCGGCGTGGCGATGGGCATCACCGGCACCGATGTCGCGAAAGAAGCCTCGGACATGGTTTTGCTCGACGACAATTTCGTTTCGATTGTCGCCGCGATCAAAGAAGGGCGCGCGATCTTTGATAACATTCGCAAGTTCATTCACTTTGTCCTCTCGCACAATATCGGCGAAGTGTTGGCGATGTTTATTGCGACGCTCATCGGCTGGCCCCTGCCCTTGTTGCCGATTCAAATCCTCTGGATCAATCTCGTCACCGATAGTTTGCCGGCGCTCGCGCTCGGCGTGGAAAAAGCGGAACCGAACATTATGGAACGTCCGCCGCGTTCGGTCGACGAACGCATTCTGCCGAATAGTCTCTTGCGCCTGATGTTCTTCCAAGGATCGCTTGTAGGCTTTTCGACACTTGCCGCCTTTGCGCTCGAATTCTGGTTCACCCAGGATGTCGCGCGCGCGCAAGCCGAAGCATTCGCCACATCGATTCTGGCGCAGAATGTCCAAGCGTTCAACGTCCGCAGTAATCGGCTTTCGATTTTCCAGCTCGGCGTTTTTTCCAATCGATTCCTGGTTCTCGCATTCCTGCTCGTCCTGGTATCGCTGTTGGGCTTGATGTACATTCCACCGCTGGCAGATATTTTCAAAACGATGCCGTTGGGATTACAAGATTGGTTGATGGTCATTCCGCTCGCGCTGTTGCCGTTGGTCGTAGTTGAAATCTACAAAGTGTTTGTGCGCGCGAGCAAGCAACAATAGGTTGTGTGATGCAAGTCAACGTCAAATTCTTTGCCATTTTCCGCGAGATGCTCGGCGTCAAGAGCGAACAGAAAACAATTGCCGCTGGCACGACGGTCGAGCAATTGTGGAAGGAATACGCGGCGCGCAATTCGCGCACGCTGAATATTCGCGCGGCGTACGCGGTAAATCAGAAACTCGTGCCGCCGGAGTACATCTTGCGCGACGGCGATGAAGTGGGCTTTTTGCCGCCGGTCAGCGGCGGTGCGAAACTATTGAACCGCAAAGAACACGAAGAACGCAAAGAGGAAAATAAAAAAACCTTTGCGACCTGCTTTGCGCTCTGTCGTCAAAAATGCTTATATCACGCGCAAGTCGATTGACATGAACGCGCTGTACAAGCGCGTGGCATTTCCGGGCGCAGGCGCGATTCTGATTTTCGCCGGCGTCGTGCGCGACAACTCGCAAGGCAAGTCGGTTGATCATTTGGAATACGAAGCCTACCCGGCGATGGCAGAGGAATCGATGCGCCAGATCATCGAGGAAATTCACGCGCGCTGGGCAGATGTGCGCGCCGCGATGGCGCATCGCATCGGCAAGCTGAAAATCGGCGAGGCGAGCTTGCTTATCGCCGTCGCCGCGCCGCATCGCCCGGAAGCGTATGCCGCGTCGCGCTATGCCATCGAGCGCGTCAAGGCAATCGTGCCGGTGTGGAAGAAGGAATTTACGCTCGACGGCGAGCATTGGGTGGAAGGACCAGTTGCCGGAGAACTGCCGCCGGCAAAAGCAGAGGCGATTGCGCGAAAAGCAGAGGATTTTAAGCCGTAGAACCGCCTTCTTTGACTAGGGTGCGTTCCGCTCAGAATGCTGCTTGAACCTTTTGACTTTCGACGGCGGCTGGGTTATACTTGGATCAAGGTTAAGCATGAATGAATCGCCGTTGCTTGAACAGACCTATGAAAAGCATCTGCTGTAAGGTGTGTTGACTAGACACGCCGGCAGGTGTTTTTGTTTTCCGTCAGAGCGCATAGATTTCTTGTTGAGGTGATCCCATGACCAGTACAAGCATTTATTTTGATCCTCAGGCATTACTCGGCGGGTTGAGCGCATTGCTCTGCGCCGAACTTTTGTTGGGTCTAGCCCTATTATTACTTTGGTTGCAATGGCGTTCCGCCAAGCGCGCGTATCACAAAACACTAACCGCGTTGCAAGAATTGCGGCAGGCGCGCGATGGCGAACATGCCATTCACCTCAGAGTCAACAACGATTTGGAAAGCAAGCAAGAAGAACTTGTTGCCTTGCAAGCCAAATTCAATGCGGCGCAAGAAGAACTGGGACAAGCCAGAGCCAAGCTGGGTTCGGGCGCGGAACTTGCGACCGGACTTGCGGGAACCACGCAACAATTGGAACAACAACTCGCCGATTGCCGCGCCAAAGCGATCGATGCCGAACGGACCATTGCGTTCCAAAAATCGACCATCGCCGATTTGACGAATCGCTTGAACGATGCCAAGGGTTCGGCGGTGCAAGCCACGAACTTGCAAAACCAGGTCGATCAAACAAAATCGTCGCTCGGCGTGGCGCAACAACAACTCGATCAATTGAATGCGTTGCACGCCGAAAACGATTTGCAGAAATCGGCGTTGGCGGATTTGAAACACGAACTCGCGCAGGCGCGCCAGCACATCGAACGCTTGATGGCGACGCAATCGGAATCGGAACAGAACAAGGCAAAGCTCGCCGAGTTTTCGTTGCAATTGAACGAAGCCAAACGCAACGCGCAACAAATTATCATTCTGCAAACGCAAGCGGATAAAGACAAGGCAACGATCGCGGAACTCAACGCAAGTCTGCGCCAAAATCAACAGCAAGGCGATAAACTTTTGGCGCTCCAAGCCGAGGTCGATAAACACAAAAGCAAGGTCATTGATTTAACGACACAGTTAAGCCAATTGCAGCGCGAAACCACGCAAGTCGATGTGTTGCGCACGCAAACGGAAGCCGACAAGACGAACATCGCCGATCTGACGATGCAGTTGGGCGCGCTTCGCAAGCAATTCGAGCGGCTGACGGCGGATTCGGAAAAAGACAAGACCAAGCTCGCAGAATTGAATGTCGCTTTGACGACTGCGCGCACGGACACGCGCCAACTCAGCACGTTGCGCGCGCAATCGGAAAAAGATCAGAAACGCATCGCCGAACTCACAGCAGAATTGGAATCGCAAATCGAACAATTGCGCACACTGCGCGCGCAATGGAAAGAGCAACAAAAACGCGTAGAGACGCTGGACGCGGAATTGACCGATTCGCGCCGACGCGCGGCGCAGTGGGTTGCCTTGCGCGAACAATCGCAAAAAGACAAGAGCATTTTGACGACGATCCAGAAAGAATTCATCGTCGTCAAACGGCAAGCAGCAAAATTCTTAAAGTTGCAAGAACGCTTTGACCAGAATCGCGCGCGGCTCACCGAGTTAATCGCTCAACTGCGAACACTCACGCGTGACACAAAGACCTTGCGCTCTGAGTTGAAGAAGAAAGAACTGGCCATTATCGATCTCACAACGAAGATGAACCGCGCGAAAGAGAAAAAGGCGCTGGACCTAGAAATCATCAACGGCATCGGCGCGGTGCAAGCGCGGCGATTGCGTGACGGCGGCATCAAGACGCTGGAACAACTCGCGCAATCGAATGAGGAAAAATTGCGCGCGATCATCAAGCCGAGCGGTTTCCAAAAGCCCGATTTTGAAAGCTGGATCGCGCAAGCGAAGCGCCTCGTCAGCCGGCAATCGACAAGCACGACGACGACAACGCGGACCAAGCAAAGCGGTGCCGCAGCCGCCAAGGCGAAAACAAAAACGCAAGCCGCGGCAAAGAAAACGACTCGCGCGAAAAAAGTAGTCGATTTGGACGTGTGGCAAGTGGCGGATATGGATTTGGAAGTCATCTACGGCATCACTTCCGTCTACGCGCGTCAGCTGCGCGAGGGCAACCTCCCGACACTTGAAGACTTGGCGCAAGCGGATGAAAGCAAACTGCGTTTGATCATCAAGCCGAGTGGAGCGGACAAGCCAGATTTTGGAAGTTGGATCGCGCAGGCAAAGCGCATCGTCAGCCGAAAATCAGTTGCCGCACTGCGCGGCTCGCGCGTCATCGAAACCGTCAGCACAACATTGGAAACGCAACAAGCCACGGCGGAAGAAACAAGTCAAAGCGAAGAAAGCAGCAAGTCAGAATCGTAGTAAGCAACACAACTACAAATGCAACGCCCACCACAACGCAAGTGGTGGGCGTTTGCCAAATGCGAGGGTGTAGCCAAAGCGTGATTCCTCACCCGAGCCTCCCCACCATCGAATGAATTCGACGGCTATACAAGCACAAAATCTTCAATCCTGAGCGTAGTCGAGGGACGGCTGAAGCCGATTGCAAATCAGTACCACAAACTACAAGACGGAGTCACACGACTCCGCCTTGTACTTTAAACCTCGAACCTTGAACCTGAAACTCACCGGTGCAACTCCCGCGCCGCCACAAACGCCAGCCCCCGCTTCGTCAACTCCTCTGCGGTGTGATTCAGTGCCGTGTGCTTGTCCATGTAATTCCCCAAAAGCGTCGGCATCATGCCTTTCGCTTCCACTTCCGCTTTCGGTAAAAAGTACTCGAGCAAATTCGACGGATGCTCGCGCGTGATTTCTACTTCGGGATCGCCGCCCTCGTGCTTCGCCGAAATATTCTTGACGTGATCGGCAAGCTCCATCAACTCCGCTCGTCGGTCGTACGGCTGGCGCACGATCGATTTGTAACATTCGGTGATGTGATGCTCGATGCGGACGACATCCTCAAAGCCGTACGCCTTGCGAATATCCGCCGCCGCTTCAATCGTCGCGTTGTTCACTGAGTTGCTGAGATTGAAGCCGATGAGCGGCGTCGTGCCATCGGGGCGCGCAAAGAGTTTCGCCATCATCAACGTCCACCAGATAAAGTACGGATTGTCGTTGCCGACGAAAACCGAAATCTTGAACTCGTTGTCGATGCCCAAGCGGTGAATCAAATAGCCGATAAGAATCGTGCCGGCGTTGATGTTCAAAACCTGGTAGATGCCGTAATGCGTGTAATAGTACAGAAACTCGTCGAGCCATTTGAGCGCGTACTCGTTCGGCTCGCCAATCCCGCCGAAATAGCCGGTGATCGTGTCCGGTCCGCCCGAGATGCACGTTCGAGCCATCGGTGCCTTTTGTGTCCAGCGTGTCAACGTACGACGCGCCGATTGCCTGCATTGCCGCCATCCCGGCGAGCAAGTCGCCCTGATCCGCTTCCGATTCTTTCATGTACCGCACGCGGATGAAGCGACCTGGCATCAATTCTTTTTTCGCGATTGCCTGTTTCGCTTCTGCGACGAGCCACGGGAAATATTGGAACGCGCTGATTTCGAGCGTGACCGCGTTCGCCTTCTTGAATTTCATCGTCGCGGCGGCATCGCCCAGCACCTTGCGGCGATAATCAGCAACGCTGACAAACGCACCTTTGTCGCGTTGCGCGATCAGCCAATCCAAATCCGGCACGAACGGCGATTTCATGTCGCGCAAGCGTTTCATCAGATTCGGAAGCGCGCGCGCCTCTCTCGATTTGCGATTGATCTCGTCAATCGTCCCGTGCTTGGCGATGACCTTCATCACATCTTTGACGAGTTTGTTCTTCGGGTCGAGCAGGTGGTCGTTGATCGCGGCAAGATTGGCTGCCGGGATTTTTAATTGCTTGTGTAGTTTGGTGTCCATGCTTTGCTCCTTGTGTCATTGCGAGGAGTAGTCTTTGCGACGAAGAATCTTTCAAGAAACTCGAAAAATCAAATTCGCCTTCAAAACGCAGCGCCTCTCGCATTTCGCTAGTTGAGCGATTGCTTCGCTCGCTCGCAATGACAAATCGTGTTATTCGCCCAACATCTTTTTCAACTCGCCGTACTCGTCATCCTTGATGCCGAACCAATTCTCCGGTTGCGGGAATTGCTTGCCGGTCACTTCGGCGACGTACTGCTTCAACCCATCGCCGATTGTTTTGCCGGCGTCGCCAAATACTTTTGCCATCTTCGGCTTGAATTTCGGGTACAAGTTGAACATGTCGTGGAAGATGAGCAATTGTCCGTGCGCGTGCGGTCCCGAACCGAGCGAGATGATCGGAATGCTCGCGCGCTTGGTGATCAACTCGCACACGCGGTCGGGAACCATCTCTAACAGAATCGAGTATGCGCCGGCGTCTTCCAACGCTTTGGCATCGTCGATGATTTTTTTCGCCTGCATGCGCGCCCTTCCCTTGCACTTTGTATCCACCGAGCGCCGAAACACTTTGCGGGGTAAGACCCAGGTGTCCCATACACGGAATGCCAGAACGCACGATGCCCGCGACGCGATCCGCCATTTCGACGCCGCCTTCGAGTTTCACCGCGTCGCACGCGCCTTCCGCCATAAATCGTCCCGCGCAGCGAATCGCGGTTTCAACGGAAGGTTGATACGTCATGTACGGCATATCGCCGATGAGCCACGCATTCGGCGTGCCGCGCCGCACCGCTTGCACGTGCGGCATCATCACATCCTGGGTTACCGGCAGAGTCGAATCGAAACCGAGAATCGTCATCCCCATCGAATCGCCGACAAGCACAATATCGACGGCGGCTTTTTCGACGAGGTCCGCCATCGGATAATCGTAGCACGTAATCATCGTCAGCGGTTCGCCCTTGCGCATTTTTTCGTACAGATAACCGAGCGTTACTTTGGGTCGTTTAGTTTCAGTCATACAGCACCTCTTGATTCTCCCGAACGTTTTGTCGGGTCTTGGACTGAGCGTAAGCTCACCGATGGGTTACCTTGTTTGCGAAATGCCGTAATCTCAGGATGCATATTCGCGTAATGGTCTAGTTCCTTGGTGTCCCAGGACACGCGCCCGCGATTAAAGACCGCGTACAATCGACTGCCTTTGACACTTGCGCCGTGTTGCAGAACATCATTTTTGATTTCCTCTTCCAACGTGGCAATCCGCAAGGTTGAGGTTTCGATCAGAGGATTGTATTCAGCATCAAGCGCATCGAGTTCCGCCTGAACCGATTTTAAAATCTCGGCGCGTTTCGCCTCATAATCCAAGCGCGTTAGCTCGACCGCCGCTTGGACTTGTGCTAGTTCATCGAGTTTGTCAGTGATGCGCTGTTGGTTTGGTGGTCCCATCCTTGCGCCTCTACCATCGTGTTTGTTTCACTTGAATCGTTGAAAAACATAGGGAGGAAACTTGATACTCTCCACCTTGAGCGCATTCGCCGATTCTTCCATCAGACGCGTCAATTCGGCATTACTCCGAATGCCATAGCCCCACGTGTCCACGCCTTTGCGCATCACGAACAGCCCTTCCGTTTCGTTTCCCATTTTTAGCGGAACGAACGCATTCGCCGGGTCATAGCCGACATCGACGTACCAATTGTTCGTCGAATCGACCAGCACCCATTTGCTGTCGACAAACACCTCAACAAAGACGTGTCCCAGGTACGCGCCTTTTTCCCGGCGCGGAAGCGTTTTGCCCAACTGACGCCGGCAGTATCGATCAGCACCGCCGGGTACCCCAGGTCGCGCGCAATCGACGCGTAGACCAACGCCCAATCGTGACAACCGCTCAAGCGCCGCTCGACGAAAAGCTGATCCGTCGTCATCTTACCGATGTTCGCGCCGCCCGCCGCATACGAACTGAATCCGCGCGCGATCCAAAAATAGATTTCGCCGAGATGCGCGATGCCTTGTGGCTTGCCGCGCAACGCATCGATGCTGGACCGATTCGACAGGCGCGTCTGCTCACCCTGCGCCAGATATTTTCCCGGCTGAGAATAATCGATTCCAAACGCAGTTGCGTACGGCTTTTGAGGCGTCGGGATGAACGTGGGTGTTAGACTCGGTAGCGGAGTCGGCGTGAAGGTGGGAAACGGTGTGAATGTTGGGTAAGGAGTATACGTCGGAAACGGCGTGTACGTTGGCGCCGGAACTGACGTGGGGAGTGGCATCGGCGTGGGGGGCGTGCTGGCACACGCAACCACCATGAACATCATCAACAAAACAATCACGCACGCGCGAATGTGCATTTTTCTCCTGGCATCTTTGCCAATCTCGCTAAAATTATATCGCGCTGTGTTCCGGATGTCAAAACGAGTCCACATGGGGACTTGCGCAATCGTAAATTCGCATTACACTATGGGCGGTGAACACACCAGCCAAAGGAGCAAAACATGGAATCGGTTCATACGCAAATTCGGCGCTTGTTGGACGAAGGACGCGAACACGAATGTGAAGGTTTTGGCGACGAGCACATTTGCGTCCGCATCGCGGCACTCGCGGAATTACCCTCGCGCTTTGGCGATTTTCACATCGTCGCGTTTACCAATTTGCGTGATGGCAAGGAACACGCGGCGGTTGTGCACGGCGACGCGTGGTTTTCGGAGAATGTGCCGGTGCGAATACATTCGGAATGTCTGACCGGCGACGGGCTGGGGTCGTTACGCTGCGATTGCCGCGACCAATTGGAAACTGCGTTGAAAATGATCGGGCAGATGGACAAGGGCATTTTGCTTTACCTGCGCCAAGAAGGACGCGGCATTGGGCTGACGAACAAAATTCGCGCGTACGAATTGCAGGACTCGGGACTCGATACCGTCGAAGCAAACCTGGCGCTCGGTTTCCGCGATGACGAACGCGATTACAGCATCGCGGCGCACATGTTGGAAACGCTGCGCGTCAAATCGATTCGTTTGATCACAAACAATCCGCGCAAAATCGATGGGCTCAAGGCGCTCGGCGTCAAGGTGAATGGTCGCATCCCGATTGTGATTCCACCGAATCCATATAATCAATTTTATCTCGAAACCAAAGCGACAAAATCCGGACACCTGATCGATTTTCGCGGCAAAGAGCGGTTGCAGGAACAACCCGACCGCCCGATTGTCGATGGCATGACCGCCGAGCAGATCAAGGAGATTTCGGAGAAATGAGTCTAGCGAATCGCGTTGCCGTAATCACTGGCGCCACCGGCAACCTGGGTCGCGCCACAGCGCGCGCTTTCGCCGAACAAGGCGCGCGGCTCGCGCTTATCGGCACGAATGCGGATCGATTACAATCGCTCGCGAGCGAATTGAAACTGTCATCAGATCGCGTGCTGACTCACGTCGTCGATTTGCGTGAGCCCGCCGGCACGCGCGCCGCCGCACAAACAATCGTCGAGAAATTCGGACGCGTCGATATTGTGTTGCACCTCGTCGGTGGCTGGAGTGGCGGCAAAACGATCGCGCAAGTTGAAGCGAGCGAGTTCGAGGCAATGCTGCAACAGCATTTGTGGACAACGGTTCATCTGACGCAAGCCTTCTTGCCGCATCTTGTCGCGAATCGCTGGGGGCGCATCATCGCCATCTCGTCGCCGGTGGCCACGCGCCCGGTGGAAAAGAGCGCGCCGTATGCGATTGCCAAAGCGGCACAGGAAACGCTGATGCTGACGCTCGCGCAAGAAGTGCGCGGCACCGGCGTGACGGCAAATGTCTTCAAGTCCGCGCCTCGATTCGAAGCAGCGAACGCGAGCCGGGGCAAATCGTCATCGACAACGCCAGCAGAAATCGTCGCGGCGATGCTCTACCTGTGTTCCGACGAAGCAGAAGTTGTCAACGGCACGCGGATTCCGTTGTACGGCGTGTGAGAATGGATGAGTGGCGAGTCACCCACCGTGACTCGTCTCTACCAACATTTGCATGGGATTACCTAATAATGCAGATTGCCCCCTTTAGACTCGAACGCTATTTTGCGCAATACGAATTCAAAACCCGGTTTCTCCTTAGCCCCTCCGACTGCGAGAGTCTTTCGTCGCGCGAACTGCTTCAAATGGCGGATGCGGAAATGCTCGAGCTATGGAATGACTTGCGCTTGGGCTACACTGAATCGCAGGGACATCCCGATTTGCGCGCAGAAATTTCGCGGATGTATGACAGCATCATTTCAGATCATGTGGTTGTTGCCGCACCGGAAGAAGCGATTTTCATTGCGATGAACACCTTGCTCAAGCCAGGCGATCACATTGTCACCCTCTTCCCGGGATACCAATCCCTGTCCGAAATCGCCCGTGCGATTGGGTGTGAGGTATCGCCGTGGTCGTTCGAGTTGAATGCAAGCGGCTGGCATCTCGACCTCAACCGCTTGGCAAGTTTGCTCACCGAGCGCACACGCTTGCTCGTGCTCAACTTTCCGCATAATCCCACGGGCTATTTGCCAACGCACGATGAATTGCGCGCGATTGTTGAAATTGGCGCGCGAACGCGGCGTGTACCATTTTCAGCGATGAGATGTACCGCCTGCTTGAATACGATTCGACAAGTCGATTGCCAGCAATGTGCGACCTGTACGAAAAAGGCATTTCGTTATCCGGCTTGTCAAAAACATTCGCCCTGCCCGGTCTCCGCATCGGTTGGCTGGCAACGCGCGAGCACCTATTGATTGACCAATGGCTCGCGTTCAAAGATTACACGACGATATGCAACAGCGCGCCAAGTGAAATCCTGGGCATTATTGCATTGCGTGCAAAGGAAACAATCGTTGCGCGCAACCTTGCCATCATTCGTCAAAACCTCGCCACCGCCGAACACTTTTTCGCCAAGCACACGAATGCGTTCACGTGGATCAAACCGCACGCGGGTTCGATTGCGTTTCCGCGTTGGAATGGCAAAACTCCCATCGAGCAATTCTGCGCGAAGATGGTCGAGGAATATGGCGTGATGATTCTGCCCGGAAATATTTTTGATTTTCCCGGCAACCATTTCCGACTGGGGCTTGGGCGGAGAACTTTTTCGGACGCGCTGAGGCGATTAGAAGATTATCTACAAACGAGGGAATAGAAATTAAAAAAAGCGGCGAGTCTCGGGACTCGCCGCTTTTTTTCTCTGTGCGCGTAGCATCTGTACCCTCTGTGGCTAAAGAGAATCCGCCACCAGCTCTGCAATATCCTTCCGCGCGATTTTTTCATCCACGCTCAACGCTTTCGCGCCGTCGTCGAGCATTGTCATGCAGAACGGACACGCCGATGCGACCGTTTGCGCGTTCACCGCGACCACATCTTCCACGCGCTTGTTGTTGATGCGCGTGCCGGTGTTTTCTTCCAGCCACATCCGCCCGCCGCCGCCACCGCAACACAAGCCAGTTGAGCGCGAGCGCTGCATCTCGACCACATTTGCACCCACCGATTGCAGAATCGCGCGTTGCGGTTCGTAGACGTTGTTGTAACGTCCCAGATAGCACGAATCGTGATACGTGACACGTGATTTGTTTGCAACGCTTTGCGGTTTGAGTTTATCATTGCCGATCAATTCCGTTGATCAATTGCGTGTGATGGACAATCTCAAACTTGCCATCGAACTGCGGATACTCGTTCTTGATCGTGTTGAAGCAATGCGGGCACGTTGTCACGATGCGCTTGAACTTGTACTGTTTCAGCGTCTCGACGATTTCCGTCGTCGCCATCTGGTACAGATACTCGTTGCCCAGCCGCCGCGCGGATTCGCAGTTACAGCGTTCCTCTTGCATCACCGCGAATTTCAAGCCCGCCGTCTGCATAATCTTGACGAACGCTTTGGAAATTTTCTGCGCGCGCACATCGTACGCGCCGGCGCAACCCACCCAGAACAGCACGTCGTATTCCGTATCGGCATCCGCAAACGGCACGTCGAGTCCTTGCATCCATTTGTGCCGATCTGCCTTAGGTAACCCGTACGGATTCCCCTGCCGTTCCATCGAGTCCATCGTTTTGTTCGACGGCGGTTGCGGCGCGCCTTCGCTGAGCGTGAGATAGCGGCGCATGTCGATGATCGTGCCGAGTTGATCGATGGACACCGGGCACGCATTGACGCAACCCATGCACGTTGTGCAATCCCACAACTCTTGCGCGTCGATGGTATCGCCGTGAATCGCCGGCGTGCGTTTTCGCGTGCGATGTCTCGAACATCTTGACGATGATATTTTTCGGCGAAAGCGCTTTGCCGGTCATCGCCGCGGGACACGCGTCCTGGCATCGACCGCAACGCGTGCACGCTTCAAAATCGAGCAACTGCTTCCACGAGAATTCTTCCAGCTTGCTGACACCGAACGTCTCTTGATTTTCAATGTCGGCGATTTTCGGAATCGCACCGGCGGGTTCAAGTTTCTTGAAGAACGTGTTCACGCTCGAGACGACGATATGTCCCATTTTCGTGAACGGCACCGCGCCCGCCGCGACGAGCGCGACGGTCATGTGCGTAACCCAGGCGATCTGATGCGACACTAGCAACGCGCCGAGATCGACGATTGGCAATCAATCGCGAAAGCGACCAGCCGACGACGGAACACGTCGTGCAAAACATCATTGCGCCTTTCAAATGGCAACTTCGGTGGGTTGCGCGGCAAGGCGAATGATTTCGATGATAAAACCGGTGAGAACGATGAGCAAAATCGAACCGATGATCCACAAATCTTCGCGGAAGAATCGCTTGCCGGAGCGACCATCGAGCCGTTCGGGCTTGATGCCGTAACGAATCACAAACGCAATCGCGAGTCCGATAATCGCAATCACGCCAAAAATATCGAGGACGATTTTGTAGAGTTCGTAAAACGCGCCTTGCAACAAGCGCCATTGATTCGGGTCGAAGATAAAGCGCGTCACGTCGGAATCAATCGTCGCGAGCGCGGTGCCGATGAAGAGCACAACCATGCCCCACATGATCGCCGCGTGCATCACGCCCGCCGGCTGAATATCGAGCACAACTTTTTTCGTCAGCACGCCATTCACAATCCACATTTTCAGGCGCGGCACAGAGTGGGCGCCAATCAAATTTGCCTTTGCCTCTGACGCAAGATTTGAAAGCGTCGCCAAAAACCGTAGACGAAAATTATCGCGGCGAGCAGACCGCCGAGGTACACGACAATTGAAGCCAAAAGGGAATGTTCCAAAACGTGGGACGACAGAGGAGACCGGGGGGACAAGGAATTTCGGGCATGATTCAACTCCGTTGTTGAAAATCAAAATGCCAAATGTGCCAAATGTGCAAATTGCAAAGTATTTTGGCACGTTTGGCATATTTGGCAATTTGACAGTTGTCTTACTGTTCTACTCCGCCTTTGATCGGCGGAATCGCGGCGTACAAATTACCGGGGTCTTTCATCGGACGCGGCGTGTTTTTGTCCGATGCCGGTGGTGCGACAAGCAATTTGTCTTTCGTGATGATCGCATTGCGACGATTATAGTACGAGAGTTCGTAATTATGTTCCAAAACGATTGCGCCAGTTGGGCATGCTTCTTCGCAAAAGCCGCAAAAGATACAGCGAATCAAATTGATTTCGTAGCGTTTGGCGTACCGTTCGCCCGGCGAAAAACGATTGCGCATCGGTCTGCTCCGCCGGCTCGACATAGATCGCATCGGCGGGACACGCGGCGGCGCACAACGAACAGCCGATACATTTTTCCAAGCCGTCCTCGTGCCGCTTCAATTCGTGCCGTCCGCGAAAACGCGGCGAAACCGTGCGCTTGACTTCGGGATATTGAATCGTGGGACGCGGTTGAAACATCTCCCACAATGTTACAGACAGACCTTTGAATAACGCGCCAATATCAGGAAAAGCCATTATATCTTCTCCACCTTCACCTTCGCGCCCATCGGCAATGCTTCAGTTCCGTCCAAATTATTTGAAATCAGCACCGCGTCCGGCGGCACATGCCCATCAACATGCGCGGTCAATTCGATGACGCGCGCATCAAACGCTACGCGCACCCGCGCGCCGTCGGCGATTCCGATTTGCTCTGCATCTTGCGAATTGATTTCGATGAACGGCTTGGGCACGCGCGGCTCGCTTTGCGTGATTTGCGATTTGCTCACCAACGTTCCGCGATCAAACAACGACCGCGACACCGCCAACGTCTTCCGTCCTCCGTCTTCGGTCATTGGTCGCGTCGGCTCATTCCAATATCAACTCGAATTTCGCGATCGCATCGCTTTCCGCAACGCTCTGCCCACATCTTGCCGCTCGAAATATTTTCCAGTTCGCCCATCGCGATTTCGGTCGGCTGATCGCTGGGATTGCCTTGCCCGTACGGCGGGCGCGGCATTTTGATATTTTCCGACAACGCGGCGTGCGTCATTCCTTTGTAAAGCGGAACTGTCGATGCAATTTCGTCCATCACTGCCGATGCGTTTGCATAATTCCAGTTTGCGCCGAACCGCTTGGCGATTTCCGAAACAATCCACCAATCCGGCTTTCGACTCGCCAATCGGTTTGAGCGCGGCGCGGAACAATTGCACGCGGCGTTCGGTGTTCGTGAATGTGCCATCGCGTTCGGCGAACGATTGCGCGGGCAAAACGACATCGGCTTGCTTCGCGGTTTCGGTCAGGAACAAATCTTGCACGACGAGAAAATCCGGTTTGACGAAACCACCATCGGCGGCGGGGTCGCACGCCATCACATACAACGCGCGCACCTTGCCCGATGTCATCTCGCGCGCCCACAAACCTTTCGCATCGACTTTTTGCGCGACCAACGCCGTGATCGGAAATCAAACCGAAATCGATCGCGCCGGTGGAATTGTTGTGCGGATACAGCGCGATCAAACCATTGTTCTTGCGACCGACATGCCCCGTGATGAGCAATAAGCGTTGCGATGCCCGATGCGACGGCGAGATCGGATTGTTGTGCGAACATCATCTCGCGTCCGTACAGAATCAGCGCATCCGGTGATTTGGCAAACGCGCGCGCCGCGTCACGAATTTTTTCGGACCTTGACGTGGCACAGCTCGGCGCATTTTTCAACTGTGAATGGTTCGAGCGATTTTCTGAACTCGTCAAATTTGTTCACGCGCGCAGAAATGAAATCCTTGATTCTCTAATCCCTCGTCGAGAATCGCGCGAATCATGCCCAGCAAGAAATACGCTTCCGCGCCGTATTTGTACACCATCGATTGCTTGGCGTATTGTCGCAAGTTTTGTCACGCGACCATTCGCCACGATCAAATTCGCGCCGTACCAGCTTGATGCTCTTGCGTCAGGCGCAAGCGAATGACCGGTTGTTCCTCTTCCGGGTCAGCGCCGAGCACGAGCGCGGTCACGTTTTTATCCGAGCGAGCCAAGATTCGTATCCGACGCCCGCGCCGAACAAGCGCACCAAATCCGCGCCGAAGTTCGTCGCGCTCCAACCAACACGATGCTCAAGGTTGTTCGAGCCGAGAACTTGGCGGAACAATTTTTGGAACAGGTACAAATCTTCGTTCGATGCGCGGTCGCCGCCCAAGCCACCGAGCGCATTCGCGCCGTGTTGCTTTTTCACTTCGCTGAATTGCGACGCGACGAGATCGAGCGCTTCGTTCCAACTTGCCGGTTCCAACTTGCCATCTTCGCGAATCAATGGCGTCGTCAAGCGATCCGGCGACGTTGCAAAGTGATGCGCGAAACGTCCCTTATCGCACAACCAAATTTCGTTGACGCTTTCGTTCTCGCGCGGGACGATACGTTTGATTTGATGGTCGCGTTCGCCAATCAAAACGTTGCAACCAACCGAGCAATGCGCGCAGACGCTCGGAGAATCTTTCATTTCCCACACCCGCGCGCTCAATCGAAAATCGCGCGAGGTCAACGCGCCGACCGGACAAATGTCAATCGTGTTGCCGCTGAATTTGGAATCGAAAGCCGGATCGGAGAGCGAGACGATTTCCAAGCCACGACCGCGCGCTTGGAAACCGAGGACGTGGTCGTCGGCGATTTCGTCTTGGAAGCGGACGCAACGCGAACATTGAATACAGCGTTCGCGGTCGAGCATAATCAAATCGCCGAGCGGCACGCGCTTTTCGTTGTGGAATTTCGATTCGACCGGGAAACGCGATTGCCCGGGTCCGTACGCCATCGTCAGATTTTGCAGAGGACACTCGCCGCCCTTGTCGCAAATCGGACAATCGAGCGGATGACTCGTCAGCAGAAATTCGATGATCGAGCGCCGCGCTTCTTCAACTGGCGCGGTATTCGTGCGCACCGCCATTCCATCCGACACGACGGTCGTGCAACCGGTTTGCAATTTCGGCATCCAGCCGATTGCCGGCTTGCCGTTCGCATCCATTTCGATTTGGCCGTCTTTGCCGCGCTTGGGTGTGCCGATTTCGACCAAGCACATCCGGCACATGCCGACCGGTTGCAGTTTGGGATGATAGCAAAAGACCGGAATATCGACGCCGACTCTTTTCGCGGCTTCGACGACGAGCGTTCCGTTGGGAACTTCAACAACTTTGTTGTCGATTGTAACTTTAGGCATTTCTATATTTCCGATTCGCGAATTTATCTGGCTGCTGTTGACTGCCTACTGCTTTTCTCGCCCAGCATCCGTGTTCCTTAACATGCCGCTCGTACTCTTCGCGGAAATGCTTTCACACTGCCCGTCACGGATGACGTTGCGAAATCTCCCAGCGGGCAAAGCGTCCGTCCCAGGATTTGATTGGCGACGTTCGCGAGCAAGTCGATGTCCGCGAGCGTGCCCGCGCCATCGTCAATGCGGTCAAGCACAGCGCGCCATCCAGTACGTGCCTTCGCGGCACGGCGTGCACTTGCCGCACGACTCGTGCTGGAAAAAGTGCGAGGTCTTTTTCGCCATCCACACCATGCATGTGTCTTCGTCCATCACAATCACGGACGCCGAGCCAAGCGCGGAACCGAACGGTTGCAATGCGCTTCGAAATCGAGTTTGACATCCATCACGGCTTCGTTCGCGGCGGGATTGACGACGAAACTACTCGCGCCCGCGGGCAAAATCGCTTTCAACTTTTTGCCGTTGCGAATGCCGCCGCCCAAATCGTAAATCAAATCGCGGAACGTGATCGAGCCGAACGGCGCTTCGTAATTGCCGGGACGATTCACGTGCCCGCTCAGGCAAAACACTTTCGGTCCCGTCGATTTCGGCGTGCCGATTTTTGCATACCATTCCGCGCCGCGCTCGATAATCACCGGCACGTTGCACAGCGTTTCGACGTTGTTGATGACGGTGGGTTTGTTGTAGAGACCGACACTCGCCGGGAACGGCGGCTTGACGCGCGGCTGTCCCAGTTTGCCTTCGAGCGATTCGAGCAAGCGCGGTTTCTTCGCCGCAGATGTACGCGCCCGCGCCGCGATGCACGACAATCGACAAATTGAAATCGGAGCCGAAAATATTTTTGCCGAGATAGCCACGTTGTTCCGCTTCGGCAATTGCTTTTTCCAAGCACTGCGCCGCGTACGGAAATTCTCCGCGAATGTAGATGAACGCGATGATTGCATTGAATCGCGTACGACGCAATCGCAATGCCTTCAATGAACTGGTGCGGATTGCGCTCCATCATCTGGCGGTCTTTGAACGTCCCCGGTTCCGATTCGTCCGCGTTCGCGACGAGATAGCGCGGGAAAACACCTTTCGGCAAAAAACTCCATTTGACGCCAGCGGGAAAGCCCGCGCCGCCGCGTCCGCGCAAGCCCGATGCTTTGACGACATCGGTCACTTGATCGGGCGTCATTTCTTTCACCGCTTTGCGAAACGCGGAATAGCCGCCGTTCTTTTCGTAGACGGCGATTTGGTTCAGATTTGGAATGTCGAGGTCTCTGAGAATTAAATGTTCCATGCAACACCAGATAAAAAGTCGACAGTCACCAGTCGACAGATTTATTTTTGCAAATATTTTCGATTGGGGGCAAGTTTACGAATCAAGCCGGTTTCCATTCGCGCAATTTCTTCTGCATCGGCAACCAAGTTTGTCTGCAATTTCTTGTTTGCAGTACTTGAGCCGTGCCGCAATTTGCAGAGCGGTTACAGTTTCGTACGACGAACGAAGGGAAATGTCGAGAAATCGAGCAAATTCCAAATCACTTTCGCAACCCGCACCTTCTGCGATGTTTAACGCAATCGATACAGCCGCACGCCGTAATTGACTCGTCAGCCCGAAAAGTTCGTCTTTCGGAAACGCACGTGTCAAAGAGTAAACTTCGACCACCAAATCCATCGCCTTCTGCCAGACAATCAACTCTTTATAGTTGTGCATCTCGACAATTCCTTGTCTGTCTACTGGCGACTGTCGACTATCCTATCTACATCCCCCAGAATAATATCCGTCATCGCGATGATGCCGACCAAATCGGCGATGTAATAGTTCTTGGAAATCATCGGCAAGGTCTGCAGATTGGCGAACGATGGCGTGCGCACGTGGACGCGATGCGGCATGTTCGTGCCGTTGCTCGAGACGAGGAAACCGATTTCGCCGCGCGGCGATTCGACCGACGCGTACGCAAAACCTTCCGGCGGCGTGAATCCTTCCGTCCACAATTTGAAATGGTGGATGAGCGATTCCATCGATTGTTGCAATTCTTGTTTCGGCGGCGGCGCAACTTTGCGATTGCTCGTGATAAACGGTTGCCCTTTGGTCTTGTCCAGTTTCTTTAACGCCTGATCGAGAATCCGCAAACTCTGGCGCATTTCTTCCATGCGAATGTAATAGCATTCGAGCACATCGGCTTTGGCGCGCGTGCTAAACGGCACATCGAATTCGTACTGCTCGTACCCGGAATACGGTGATTGCTTGCGCAAATCCCATTGCACCCCCGCCGCGCGCAACATGGGTCCGGTCACGCCGTACGCAATCGCATCTTCTTTGGTGTACTCGGCAATGCCGAGCGTGCGTTCGAGCCAGATCGGATTTTTGTTGAGCAAATCCTCGTACTCTTTCAAGCGCGCCGGGATCATCTCCATAAACCCGCGCACCGCCGCGGTAAATCCCGCCGGCAAATCTTGCGCGAGTCCGCCAAAACGGAAATACGATGCCATCATCCGCGCGCCGCTGACCATTTCAAAAATGTCGAGCGCGACCTCGCGTTCGCGGAACGCGTACGTCATCACCGTGACCGCGCCAATGTCCATCGCTTGCGAGCCCACGGCGATCAAATGCGAGGCGATGCGCGCGACTTCGCACAGCACCACGCGCGCGATTTGCGCGCGCTCCGGCACATCGACATCCATCAACTTTTCGACGGCGCGACAATAAGCCAGGTTGTTGAACCACGTGCCCAGATAATCCATGCGGTCGAATAGTGGAATCGCTTTGAGGTACGTTTTGTACTCGGCATTTTTTTCGATGCCGGTGTGCAAATAGCCAATGTCCGGCATCGCGTTGACGATTTTCTCGCCATCGACTTCGAGCGCAACGCGGAGAACGCCGTGCGTCGAGGGGTGATGCGGTCCCATGTTGATGAGCAACGTTTCCGATTCCGTCCCCGACCACGGCGTCGCCGGATCGGACAGCGTCAACGGAATTTGCGTCGTGACACCGCCCACACTGCCGATGAGCCGTTGCGGTTTGGGCGGCGCAACCGCATCGGGCTTGTCCGGTTGAATCTCGTCGTACGTGTGCGTGAACTCGACCGCTTCGTATCCCAGCGCCGCGTCTTTCCGCAACGGATGTCCGATGGTCGCATCGGGCAAGAGGAGGCGATGCAAAAACGGATGCCCGGTAAACGTGATGCCAAAGAGGTCAAAGACTTCGCGCTCGTAGAAATTCGCGCCGGGATAAATCGATGTAATCGATGGCGCATTCGTGTCTGTGCTCGCCAATTGCACGCGCAATCGAATGCGCGTATTTTCTGACATCGAGAGGAGATAGTACAACACGTCGAAACGCGGCTCGCGCGGCAGCCAATCGAGTGCGGTGATGTCGAGCAGCATTTCAAAACGGAGGGTGTCGCGCATAAAGCGCACGACAGCGAGGAGAGATTCGCGGGGAAGCGTGATCGTCGTGTCGCCGCGAAATTCGTACACGTCGGTGATTACATTTGGAAATCGTTCGCGCAGTTTAGAGAGAATGTTTTCGATTTGCGCCATTGCTAAATCCTATTCTGATTACCCTCGCAAGCCCCAATCGGTGATGGAAGTCGCCCCTTGGGCTCGCCCTTTTTGATTTTATCGTGCAACATCAAAATGCCGTCCATCAACGCTTCGGGACGCGGCGGACAACCGGCAACATAGACATCGACCGGGATGATTTCATCGACGCCTTGCAGGATCGCATAATTGTTGTAGATGCCGCCGCACGCCGCGCAATCGCCCATCGCGATGACCCACTTGGGTTCCGGCATTTGATCGTACAGCTGGCGCACGACCGGCGCCATCTTGCGCGACACGCGCCCGGCGACGAACATCAAATCGGCTTGGCGCGGCGACGCGCGATACACTTCCATGCCAAAGCGCGAGAGATCGAAACGCGGCATATACACCGCCATCATTTCAATGGCGCAACACGCGAGCCCGAACAAGAGAGGCCACATTGATCCCGTGCGCGCCCAGCGCAACACATCTTCGATTTTGGCGAACACAATTCCCGGCGTGCCCGCTTTGGTTTCGGGCGAGCCGGTCGCGACCGGAATTTCATCTGGTTTTATCGTTTGAGCGGGCATCTCTTTGCGCTCCTTGTATACTGAAAATCATTATATCACATCGTTCCGTATATCACAAACTTGTAAGGTAAGGGCGAGGCATTCGCGTCATCTGATTTCCGAGATAATTGAAAGGCTTTTGGGAATTCTTGCCGATCAGGAAAGCAAATTGTGACGAATGCCTCGCCCCTACGCGGAATGTTTTTCCAACGCTACATTGGGTCGCGTGAGCAATTCGCGCGCAACCTGCATCAGCGTTGGCGGATGCAACAACATATTCGCGTACGATGCGTTCGCCATTGGACACGCGCACTCGCCCGCCGCGATACTGCGCCGCAAATTTTTCATCGACCCGGCTTGCTCGAACCAAATTGGTCTCAAATCGTAATTTGTCTGGCGCAAGTTGCCGACCGGTTCAGCGCGAATGCAACACGACCACACGTCGCCGTTCGGCGCGATGTGTCCGCTTGCCCAGCCGGCAAAGCACGGAATGATTTGGCGCTGTTCGATCAGCGTCCGTTTTGCCATTTGATAATAGCGCGCGCGGAACGATTGCGTAACTCGCGCAAAGCCCCGCGCCGGCGTCGAACGCGCGTGATCGCTGAGAAAATCGGCGATGGGCGCATAATCGCGCGCCATCGGCGTGATACCTAGCCCAACCGTGTCAAGTTCGACGCGCTCTTCCGCGACTTCGGTGATGTACGAATCGGGCGCGAGTGATTGCAAACCCTTGTAGATTTCGGGAAATCGTTTGACGTTGAATTGCGAGATGACGGTGTGGATGCTGAGAACGAGATTCGAATATTTCTTTTGCAACGCTTTCAGCGTCTTCCACGTCTCCATCGCCTTGTCCCAGTTGCCAGGCACAAGCCGAATGTCGTCGTGTTCCGCGCCGATGCCATCGAGCGAGAGATTGATGCCGATGCGCGATCTGGGCGCGCCCGCGCAAATTTTCTCGACGCCTTCAGCGATGCGCTGCGTGAGAATGCCGTTCGTCGGAATCGTGATGTATTCGGGCTGGCAATGTTTGTAGCCAGCAAGCACCATCTCCGGCAAATCTTTGCGCAGAAACGGCTCGCCGCCGGTGAACGTCAAGTAGATCGGTCCGCGCCCGATGTGCTGAAACACGCGCGTCCATTCATCGAGCGTGAGGTCATCGTTCGGCTTGCGCCACACATCGCACGTGCGGCATTTGCTGTTGCATCGATACGACACGCTGACGACGATGCTGAACGGCAAAAGTTTCGGAAAACCGAAACGATAGAACGACCAGTAGAGTGGAATTTTGGGGAGGAGAGAGGCGATCATTCAATTCGGCTAATGCGCGCTGGCTTTTTCTTTTCCGCCCAGGAAAAAGCGCAAGGCATCCTTCGCGCGTTGCGGCGCGTTGAGCCACGTGTCGCTCATCAACAATCGGCGCGCGATGCGTTGCGGACGGAAATAGAATCGGCGGTACGCCTCGTGCCACTTGCGCTCAACGAGCTCGGCGGTCAGGTCGCCCACTTGGAAATGCGCCTTGTCGGAATGAATCGCGTAATCGTCCCAGGTGTGCGAAAAGAGAATGCCTTCCTTCTCGACAAGTTTCCACAATTCGGTGCCGGGGAACGGCGCGGCGATCATAAAGTTCGCGAGATCGGGATCGAGTTCGAGCGCGAGTTGCGTCGTCTTTTCCATCGTCGCTTCGGTTTCACCGGGCATGCCGTAAATGAAAAAGCCCATCGTTTGCAAGCCAGCCGCTTTGGCATTCTTGACCGCCGCGCGCACTTGGTCAAACGTCTGCGATTTTTTGACGACGCGTTTCAAAATATACTCGTCGCCGCTTTCGATGCCAAAACCGACACGCTTGCACCCCGCTTGCTTCATCAACTTGAAAAGTTCGGCGTCGGTGTGATTCACTTTCATTCCGTGCACGGTGACCCAGGGCACGGTGTTCAATTTTTCATCGATGATCGCGCGGCACAATTCTTTCGCGCGTTTCAAATCGAGATTCCAAATGTCGTCGGTCAAGCCGATTTCCGTCGCGTGCATTTCCTTGACGAGCAGGCGCCATTCCTTCATCACATTTTCGATGGAACGCCCGCGCCATGTGTCGCCAGTGATCGGCTTGGAACAATAGGTGCATTTGTACGGGCAACCGCGCGACGTAACGATGGTGTACGCGCGCGCGTGCGGATCGAGTCCATCGGTCAGCGGATTCAAGTTGGTATAGCGATCGATCTTGAACAAGTGGTACGCCGGGAGCGGAATGTTATCGAGATCAGGACGCAGAGGTCGGTCCAGGTTGTGCATCACACGCCCGGTCGCATCGCGCCACGAGAGCCCAGGATTTTTCGCCACGCGAGTTGCGTGAATAGCGCACGCCATCCGCGTTGACACTCTCGCTCGTCTTCGAGCACGCGCATAAATTCGATGAGCGTGTCTTCCGCTTCACCGCGCGCGACGAAATCGACTTGCGGTTTTTGCATCGATTCGTCCGGCTGCAACGTGAGATGCGGTCCGCCCAGGATCGTGATTGCGCCGCGCGCTTTGGCATCTTGTGCCACGCCCCACGCATTTTCGATGAGCACGGTGGGCGCAGAAACGCCGACGACATCGTACGGATGCTTTTCCGCAATCGCGCGATCCAAAACTTGCGCGACCGATTCGTCTTCGACGGCGCCATCGTACAGCGTAACGTCGGGATAGCCGTTCGCCAAAAGCGAACCGGCGAGATAACCCAGACCGTTATGAATATGCGCGCGCGAATTCCACACTTTGGATTCAGGCGAGACGAGCAGAATTCTCATATGTTCACCACGTGATGATTATACATCATTTGTTTGTAGGGGCGAGGCATTCGCGAAGCAATTGCCGACAACCAGTACGAGTTTACAAGCAACACAAACTGTTGACACTCCAGTTCGTCGGCGAATGCACTCGCCCCTGACCCTCACCAAAAATAAAGGCGAGACCACCATCGCCCCGCCTCAATGAAATCAGAATCAGCGATTACCCTAGTTCGCGGACGTGCTTTTGCAGATCGCGCTGAACGATGCGCACTGGATTTTCTTTGACGACCTGCTCCATCTCTTTCGGCGACAAGCGCAGTCTCAGGTTGTCGTACGCTTCTTCCGGACTACCGCCATAGCCAAGTTTCTTTTTGCCGTTCTTCATTGCAAAGAGAAAAAAATAATGGGGATGGTTGAAACTGCTCATAGTCTTTCTGTGTCATTGCGAGCCGCGAAGCGGCGTGGCAATCTCTCAACGTAACTTTGAAAAATTGCTTCGTCGCAAAAACGCTCCTCGCAATGACAATTCAATTATGCCTTGATCAGCGCGCCTTCGTACACGCCGGATTTCTCGCGCAAGAATTGCGGCAATCCTTCGTTCACCTGGCGATCAAACTTGCCGCGCAACAGTTGCTTGTAAAATTTGTAATCGATGCCTTTCAATTTTTCGTCGTCGGGATAGCGATGATAATTCTCTTTCGACATCCGGCTTTTGCCTTCCGCGATGAGTTGATAGCCGAGCGCGGAACCGGGATACGGCGCATAGTACGAAATTGACGGCAACACGCGCTTCATCCGCTTGAGCATCCGAATCGTGTCGAACGCATCCTCCGGCGTTTCGCCGGGAATGCCGAGCATAATGTTCGCCCAGAATTTCGGCGGGATGTAACCGCGCGCCGCAATGTCGTCGCTGATCTTGTTCACCAAATCGATCGCGAAGAAATTATCTTCGGCGGTACATTCCTTGTTCAAGATTTTCAGCACGCGATCACTGCCGGATTCAAAGCCCAGCGAAATCGTATTCCAATTTGTTTCGCGGACAATGGCTTCGAACAAATCGGGCCACTGGCGCACGGTGTCGGCGCGTCCCGCCGCCCAGTAGGGCCAGCGCTTGTGCGCTTGGCGTGGATATTTTTCCAGCCATTCTTTGAGCCACGGCGGATTCTGGAAAAACATCGAATCGTGAATGACGAATGAGCCAATCGGTCCAAATTTATCGTCGAGATAATTTAACTCGTCGATGACTTGGTCGACCGACTTGCGTCCCATATTCGGAATGTACGACGACTCGTTGCAGAACACGCATTGCCACGGACAGACGCGGCTCGTCAATATGGTTACGACGGGACCTGGACCCCAGCCGCATTCCGGCTCCAGGGGCCACGGAAAGTCAGGCAGATTGGGGTTGGGCCATTGCGTCCGATCCATCAGGGGCCAATCTGCCATCGATTTTGCGCCAATGCCTTGCACAATGCGCGGAAACGCGCGCGGGTCGCGCATCAAATCGACGATGATGTTTTCGCCGGGACCCTGGCAAATGATGTCGAACTCTTTGACGGCTTGCATTTCATCCGGCGCGACGGTGGCGTGCATTCCGCCTGTCACGACGATACCGTTAGGGTTGACCTGCTTGAAAATCTTCGCGGCTTGATACGCAAACGGGTACGTGTAACTCCGGATGTTCATCGCCAGGACATCATAACCCGCGACAATTTTCGGTAACTCGTTCCAAGAAAGGATCGAGCGCGTTGAAAACAGATCGGTTTCGACGCCATTGTTATTGAGTATCGTACGTAAGAGACCCAGCCCGTGATCCTGCCAGCGATCATGCGCGCCGGCGGGTCGAACAAAAACGCCGAGGTCACCCAGGTCAAGCCAGAGTCGTTTCATTAGCTCGCCGCTTGTGTCCCTTCGACAATCGCTTTGACCGCGTCCTTTTCTTTTTTCGGCAAGACGATTTTCAACGCCATGCGCAATGTGCGCGGGAAATGTTGCCACGTCGATTTGCGGGCGAGGGTCATCGCAATGCGATGCGGACGCAGATAAAAGCGTCGATACGCTTCTTTCCACTTTTTCTCTTGCACGGCGGCGGTCGTCTCGCCCATTTCAAAACGCGCCTTGCCCTCAAAGAACACGTAATCCTGCCAATCCTTGACGAGCATCTGCCCGCCGTTGCGATGGACTTGCTCCCACACTTTGGTTCCCGGGTACGGCGTCATCATCGAAAAATTGGCGACGAGTGGATCGAGTTCGCACGCGAACTTGATCGTCTTTTCCATCGTTTCTTCCGTGTCGCCCGGCAAGCCGATGATGAAAAAGCCCACCGTTTCCAGTCCGACTTTTTTCGCGTTCTTGAATGCTTGCTTGATCTGCTCGTGCGTCACGCGCTTGTCGATCGATTCCAAAATATCTTCGTCGCCGGTTTCCACGCCGAAGGCCAGCCGGAGCAACCCGGCTTGTTTCAAATGCCGGAGCAAGTCTTCATCGGCGAGATTCGCGCGGATGCCGTTGATGAGAATCCACGGCACGTGATTTAATTTTTCTTTGATGAGCAAATCCGCCAAGTCGTGCAAGCGTTTGCGATTAATGTTCGCCGAATCGTCGAGCACGCCGATTTCTTGCGCGCCCAAATCACGCACGAGATGCGCCCATTCCTTGACCACGCCTTCGGGCGTGCGCGCGCGCCACTTTTCCGCCATCACCGATTGCGAGCAAAACGTGCAACGATACGGACAACCGCGCGAGGTCATAATGCTGAAGGATTTGCCCATCGCAATCGCGTCCATCGCCGGTTGGAGCGAGGTATACTTTTCCATTTTGAAATAGTGGTATGCCGGGAATGGCAGCGAATCGAGATCGTTAATTGCCGGGCGTTCGTGCGTGTGGCGAATCTTGCCATCGCTGGCTTGGTACGTGATGCCGAGCACACCGTCCAGGGTTTTATTCGCGGCATCGAGCAAGTCCGCTGATTTGAAATTCGGATTATTGCGCTTCTGTTGCTTCGATGACCTCGCACAAGTTAATCCACGTATCTTCGCCTTCGCCGCGCGCGACCACATCGATTTCCGGGCGCGACGCCGATTCTTCCGGCAGCGCGGAAACATGCGGACCACCCTGCACGACGAGCACATCATGCACCGCTTTGATTTCGCGGGCAGCATACCAACCCTGCTTGACCTGCGGCGTATTACTCGTGATGCCGACAATGTCGGGTTTATACTCGCGCACAAAATCGCGCAACGGCACATCTTCCACATCCATATCAAACACGCGCACCTCATCGCCGCGCCGTTCGCTGACGGCGGCAAGGTACGCCAAGCCCAGATGCGGCGTCGTGCGCGTATCGATGGGCAACTGAAAGCGCGGATTAATTAGCAGAACACGCAAAGCAAACCTCCCAACTAAAAACGGAGACTCGAACAGGAATATTATAGCACTGCGCCAAGGGCTAGTCAATAATTGCCAAGCGCAGAGTATATAATTTTTATAAAAAAATTTGGATAAATTCAGCTAACCGCTAAAGCGAAATTTGACGAGTGCCAACAACGATTTGAATCCATCGCGAAAGCGGCGCAGTTTCTTGTCCTGGCGCGGCGCATACGCAATCGGCACTTGAACAATTTTCACGCCGCGCTTGCCAAGTTTTACGGTGATTTCCGGCTCGATTTCAAATCCGCGCGACCGAAGATTCAACTCGCGCAGTAATCCCGTTGGCACCACCTTGTAGCATGTTTCCATATCGCTCAGCCGTGTGCCGACCAAAATGTTCGTCGCAATCGTCAGAAATTTGTTTCCCAAATGACCAATGAGCGGCTGTGTACTCAAATCGCGTGCGCCGTACACAACTTGCGCGCGTCCTTGCTCGATGGGCTCAAGCAGTTTGGCGTAATCGCGCGGGTCGTATTCGGTATCCGCGTCTTGAATGATGCACCAATCGCCGGTTGCGTGCTGCAACGCCGTTTGAATCGCTCCGCCCTTGCCGCGATTCTGCTCGTGGCGGAAAATTTTCAACCGCGCATCGGCGTAGCGTTTCAGAATTTGCGGCGTCGCGTCGGTTGAGCAGTCGTCAACCGCAATGATTTCGGCGGGAACAGGCGATGCAAGCACGCGCTCAAGACATGCCGCGAGTTCGCGTTCTTCGTTGTAGATCGGCAAGAGCACGGTGAGGCGAGGCAATCTAATCCTTTTGATGTCACGAGATTCTAAGCGCGATGGCACGCGCCATTTGAAATCCGGTTCGCGGTCGCGATAGCTCACCGTTTTGCGATAACCAAAATCGGTGCTGAAACTGGAAAACACACGCCGCTGATAATTACGAATCGGATGTCGGCGCAAAGCGCGCGCGCCGCGCGCGGCAATCGAGAGCGGCGCGTACGCTTTGCCGCAAATCCAATCGTAACCGCGCCGCAATTGTTCGACAGTCATTTGCTTGGGTTGAAACACAACGTGCGCGGTGTCGTACTTGTCCCAGCCACGCGCCTGGCAACAAACGACCCTGCTCCACATACTCACGGCGCAGTTCCGTCCCAGGGTACGGCGTCATGATCGTAAAGCTCACCGCGTCGAGTTCGCTTGAGCGCACAAAGTCCCACGTGTTTTCAAAAACGTCCGGCGTGTCGCCGTCAAGTCCCAGCACAAACAAACCAACGACGCCGATGCCGTTCTGGTGGACCACATCGATCACGCGCCGGTATTCTTCGATCCCGCCCTTGCTCTTGCCACCCAGGTCGCGGCGATTGCTCGCGTTGATCGATTCAAAGCCGATGAAAAATTTATCGAGGTGCGCCTGCCGCGCGAGTCCGAGCAGTTCCGGAAAATTGCCGACCATCATTTCCGCTTGCGCCGTCCAGCCGTTCAAATCGAGCTTTTTCAACGCATCGAATAATTGCACCATGTAATCGGGATGTGTGCGGAAATTCAAACCGAAATTGTCGTCGGTGAAGAAAAAATCGCTTGATGCGCCGCCGCTGAATTTCGTCGACGACTTCATCGATGGGACGATGGCGCATAATTTTTCCGCTGACGCGAATCGCGGTGCAAAAGTGGCAATCGCGCGGACAGCCGCGCGTGATTTCCATGAACGGCGTCCAATAATTGCGATGCTCATCAACCATCGTCAGCACGCGGTCGGTGATCGACGTGACGCCGGCCAGATCGATCCACGATTCGTCGGTGTAGATTTTTTGCAGGCGATCTTGCAAAGCATCGGATATGATTTGGGGCCAGGTGTGATACCCTTCGCCGACCGCAGTGACTTGCGCCCACGATGCTACTTCGTCTGGCGCGAGCGTCGCGTGCGTGCCGCCGACGACAACCGTCGCGCCGCGTTGTTGCGCAACTCATCGCGATTTCTTTGGCGCGGTCAATCGTCAGCGTCTTGCTCGTGATGCCGACCAAATCGCGCGGACCCAATCGATGCAACGGCAGTGGACCCAAATCTTCGTCCCAGATTTCGACCGGGATGTTGTCCGGCACGAGACTCGCGAGACGCATCAACGTATATGGCGACCCCGGCGCTTTGCCCAACAAACGACCTTCGCGTCCGGGCCAAATCAGAACAATCTTTTCATGTCCATATGTCCATCGTAATATCCTTGCGTGGGCAGACCCAGCGCCGAGACGGGTCGCCCCTACATTTTCCTTCGTTGAAACGTAAACGCGCGCGCCGACACGAACGCGCCGGTGCGTTCGTCATAGGTTCGGACGGAAACAACGATTTGTTTTTCGTCGATGCTGATCAAGTTGTACGCATTCACATTGCCTTGCCGGAATCGCCCACTCGACGCGGTGCCGGCGCGCGCGACGACGATGCCTTGCGGCGATTGCTCCGCGTCCGCAACGTGTGTGTGTCCGTTCAATACCAGATCGACGCCGCCCCGCGCGAGAAAATCCAAAGCGTCGTTCAGCGTTCCAAAAGCCGGCGGGTTTCAATCCTTGCCACATCAATGGATGATGCGTGACAACGATTTTCGCCGATTCGCGCGGCGCGCGTGACAACTGCTCGCTCAACCACGCGCGTTGCGCGCGTGACCAAAAGCCGCCGGGCAGAATCGGTCGATTGTCGTTCAAGCCGGCGACGAACAAGCCATCGACTTGCAACACCGAATCGACGCTGTTGTGGATGTATTTGTCATAACGCGCAAATGGATTGGTGAAGCGCTCGAATCGCATCGGCGATCGGCAGAATCGGTTGATCGTGATTGCCGGGAATCGCGAATGTCGGCTTGGCGATCTTTGCCAGAAAGTCGCGCGCCTGTTCAAATTCGCTGTTCGCGCGCGCGCATCGTGAAATCGCCGGAAACAATCACGGCGTCGGGAGCCAACGCCGCGATGTCGCGCAAAATGATTTCGTCGAGCTGTGAATTGTGATGAGGACCAAAGTGCAGGTCGGAAAGTTGGATGAGGGTGGGCATAATGTGCGTTTGTCAGAGACAGCCCCGTGCGGGGCGTCTCTACAACCGTTATATTTTCTTCACCAATTTGTCCGTGTCAATCTGCGCGCGTTGCAATTGTCCGGAATAATCGACGTATATTGTCTTCCATTCGCAGAATGTGTCAAGCACGACCGGTCCACCGCCCTCGCGATGACCATTGCCGGTGCCGCGCGTGCCGCCGAACGGCAACTGCACTTCGGAACCAATCGTCCCGGCATTGATGTACAGAATGCCGGTCGTGACATCGCGCATCGCTTCAAACGCGCGGTTCACATCCGACGTGTACACCGAAGCGGAGAGACCAAAGTTCGTGCGATTGTTCACCTCGATGGCTTCTTCCAGCGAGTTGATGGTCAAGGTCGTGAGCGACGGTCCAAAAATTTCTTCTTGCGCGACGCGCATCGTCGGCGTGACGTTATCAAAAATCGTTGGCTTGTAGAACGAACCTTTTGCCAGTTCGCCTTCGGTGGCGATCGCGCCGCCGGTCAACACCGCCGCGCCTTGTTGCTTGGCGATTTCGGTGTACTCGTGAATTTTCTGCGCCGCTTTTTTGTTGATGACCGGACCCACGTCGGTTGTCGCGAAGCAAGCCGTCGCCCAAACGCAATTTGCTCACGCGCGCGACAAGTTTTTCCATCAATTCTTTTTTGATCGCCTTGATGCACGATCAATCGACTGCACGCGGTACAGCGTTGCCCGGTAGTGCCGAACGCGCTCCACACAATTCCATCGATGGCGAGATCGATATCGGCATCGTCCATCACGACGATGGCATTCTTGCCGCCCATTTCGAGCGAGACGCGTTTGAGATTTTGCGCCGCTTTGATCGACACGTCGCGTCCAATGTCGGTCGAGCCGGTGAATGTGATGAGCCGGACATTCGGATGCGCGACGAGCGCATCGCCCACGACGCCACCGCCACCGGTGATGAGATTGACGACGCCGGGCGGAAAGCCGGCTTCTTCGTAGATTTCCATCATCTTGACGCCCAGCACCGGCGTGTCGCTGGCGGGTTTCCAAATCACGGTGTTGCCGCAAATGAGCGCGGGAAACATTTTCCACGCCGGGATGGCAATCGGAAAATTCCACGGCGTGATCGCGGCGACGACGCCCAACGGATCGCGGACTGCCATCGCCCATTTGTTGGGCAATTCGGACGGGACGAGCAAGCCGTTCAAGCGACGACCTTCGCCCGCCATGTACATCGCCATGTCGATGGCTTCTTGCACATCGCCCAACGCTTCGGGCAAAACCTTGCCCATTTCGCGCGTGAGCAGTTCGCCCATCTCTTGCTTGCGCGCGCGCAAAATTTCCGAGACGCGATAAATCAATTCGGCGCGTTTGGGCGCGGGATACTTGCGCCATTTTTCAAACGCGGTTTGCGCCGCGTTTACGGCATCGGTCGCGTCATCGGCATTCGAAAGCGGCACGTGCCCGATCGATGCGCCGGTTGCCGGATTGAAACTTTCGAAAGTTTTGCCGGAACGTGAAGGAACCCATTGGCCATTGATAAAATTTTTAAACTCGGTCATGCGAAATTTCTCCCCGTTGATAAATTCGACGAGTGTATTTTAACCTAATCGATGCGAATTGGCAAAAGATTACGCGCTCACACGGTGAATTTACTTTTACACCTTTCTAACACAACGACGCATCATTCTTATATCCAGTTAAGTGGCGGCGCATAGAATACAGGGATAGGAAGTGAATATGCTCAACCAGATCGAATTTCTATTTGCCCATTGGGCAGTTCCCAAACTCAAAGATTTGCGCGGCGCACGCTGGCGCGCGCTCGTCGAACGAATTGCGGTATTGCCGCCGACGCATCCCGACGCGTTGGCATTTGCGCTGTTGATGATTCGCGTGAACGATTGCGTGAAATGCACGCCGCAACGCTACCGTGAACGCGGCGGCTGTGCCGGCTGTACGCGCATGGTCATGACGACGCTTGTCCAAAACCAGTGAAGCCGATTTGCTCGAGCAATTTCGCGCCGCGCAAAAAGAAATCGCCCAGTCGATGGACACAACCGGTCACTGCCTAATGCCGCGTCCCAGTTCTGGGGTTCATAACGAACATAGTCTCGCCGGCGAAAAACTTTCGCTGTTGGCGGTCTTTGCGCATTCCGAAGACGAAGCGTTTGGTCCCGCCGGCACGCTTGGCAAAGTACGCGAGTGAAGGCATCGAGGTTTCGCTCGTCACCGCCACGCGTAACAACGTGCCCACGCTGGCGGAAGAAGAATCGCACGCGCATCCACGCGACCGCGTGTGTTCGTGCCGCGCGTCCGGCATTCGCCGGGCATGTCTCTTCGATTATCGACACGGGGAATTGAATCGCATCGCCCCGGCGATCATCGAAGAACGCTTGGTCCGGCTTGATCCGCGAAATTCGCCCGCAAGTCATCGTCACGCTTGGACCCAGCGGACTGACTGGCGATCACGATAATCACATTATCAGCGCGGCGGTGGCTGCCGCGTTTCGCGATGCCGGCGACGCGATCGATGTTCGCGCATCATCTTGCACGAAGGACTGCAAAACGTGGTCGCCGCAAAAATTGTACTATTGCCTCCTGCCCGCGAGCGTCGTTCGAGCATTGGGGCGTATCGGGATTGAACGCGGTGCCGGATGACGAAATCACGACCGTCTCGATGTGTCGCCGTACAGTCGAAGCGATGAAGAATGCGTTGTATTGCCAGCGCCACGGCGCGCTCGATTTCATTCGCCGATTGATCGAAGATCAAAAAATCGAATGGGCAACTCGAGTATTATGCGCTGGTGGAATCGCGCTTGCGCAAAAAACCAAAACGCGAAAAAGATCTGTTTGCAGGATTGAGATAGTGGGATGTCGAGGCGCAGCATGCTGCGCCTCGACTGCTTTTTGTGGTATAATCATCGTGATGACAGCGTCGTCCAAATTTCTACCCAACGCCGAGCCGTTTTACTTTCCTGGCAATCGCATCGGTTGTTTGCTGATTCATGGCTTTACCGGCACGCCGTTTGAAATGCGCGGACTCGGCAATCGCCTGGCGCAACAAGGGTACACCGTTCTCGCGCCGGCGCTCGCCGGGCACGCCACGCAACTCTCCGATATTTTCCCGACGCGCTGGACCGATTGGTACGCATCGGTGATTGCCGCGTACGATCAACTGCGCGAAACGTGCGACACAATTTTTCCAGTCGGCTTGTCGCTGGGCGGCACGCTCGCCTTGCATCTTGCCGCGCATCGACCAATTGCCGGTGTCGTCGCCGTCTCCGCGCCTTTTTCGATTGACAATCCTTTTCTGCCTCTCACACGCCCCTTTCCCTTTCTTGACCGATCTGATTCCCGCCGTCAAAAAATATTCCAAGAACGTTGACACGCTTGATCCGACGATTGCCGCGAATCATCCGGAATATCCGGAGATATCCCACGCGCCAAGCCGCGCAGTTTCATTCTCGATTTTCTGCCGCACTTGCACGACGATTTGCGCGACATCGTTGCGCCGGTTTTGCTCATCCAATCGCACGGCGACCGGTCGATTCCGGCGAATTCGCTCGACGAATACGCCAAGCGCATCGGTTCATCGAAAAAGGAAACGCTGTGGATCGAGCGGAGTGGGCATCTGGTGCTGGAAGATTATTCCAAAGAAATCGCGTTTGAACAGTATTTTGGATTTTGTCCAAAAACATCTTAGCCACAGAGCGCAGCACGAGCATTCGCACGCAGCACAGAGGAAAGTGATTTATGCTCTGCGCTCTCTGCGTTCTCTGCGGCAATATGATGCAACCATGAGGTGAATCATGCGAATCGTCGAATTCAAATCCGGCAATCAAGAAACAGTCCGCGCAGTTTTGCACGAGCCGAACACACCGCGCCCGCATCCTGCGATCATTTTCGCGCACGGGCTTCTCTCCACGCATCGCCGAGTTTGGCGATTATCCGGAACGCTTTTGCGAGCGCGGCTATCTTAACCCTCGCTCTCGATTTCCGGGGACACGGCGCGAGCGAAGGTCAGCGCGGCTTGATGTCCACCGACCGCAACGTCGAGGATCTGCGCCACGCCATTGATTATCTCGAAGCCAATCCCGGCATCGATAATAATCGCATTGCGTTGATCGGTCACAGCTACGGCGGCGATGCAGTCGTGTGCACCGCCGCGCGCGACGAACGCGTGCGCGCGGTTGTCGCCGGCGCAACCGTCGGACGCATTCGCGACGAACTGAAAAGCGGCGAACTGACCCAGTATCGCCTCGTCGATGCAGCTCAATCGATTTCAGAAACGCTTTACGCATCGACCGCTGTACGTTCCCTATCGTGTAACGTACAAAGATATTTTTGCGGATGCCGAATGTTGCGCGCGTGCGCAAGCCGCCGGGTTTTTGCAAACAACCGTGTGCGCCGATTTCATTCCGGTGGCGATGACGCAAGATGCGACGCTGTGCGCGCAAAACGTCGGCGTGCCAACACTGGTGATTCAAGGCGAGAAAGATGCGGTTGTCACGCACGCCAGCACACGCGCAACCTTCGATGCCATCGCGTGCAGCGATAAAGAATGGCACGAGGTCAAGGGTTCTGGTCATTCGATCTGGACCGATTGGAAAGGCGAAGAAGCTTTTGATTTCGTCGCGGCGTGGATCGAAAAGCATTTCAAATAATTCGGCAAGATTATTAGCCACAGAAGCACACAGAAACACACGGAAAAAGCATACTATTTTCTGTGATATTCCGCGCGTTTCTGTGGCTAAAAAAGGATTGGCGTTTCGTCAGGAGGAACGATGAAAGCGCTCGTCAAAAAATTGGCGCAACCCGGCTTGTGGCTCGACGATGTGCCGGAGCCGCAAGTGGGCGTCAACGATGTGCTCATCAAAATTCGCAAGACGGCGATTTGCGGAACTGATGTGCACATCTGGAACTGGGATGCGTGGTCGCAAAAAACAATTCCGGTGCCGATGACCGATCGGACACGAATTCGTTGGCACGGTTGCCGGGTTTGGCAGTAACGTGCAAGGATTTCAAGATCGGCGAAATCGTCTGCGGCGAAGGACACATCGTTTGCGGCAAGTGCCGCAACTGTCTCGCGGGACGCCGGCATCTGTGCAAAGACACGCAAGGCGTCGGCGTCAATCGCACCGGCGCGTTCGCCGAATATCTCTGCATCCCAGCGACGAATGTCTGGCACGCCGACCCGCGCATTCCCACCGATGTATTGGCATCTTCGATCCGTTCGGCAACGCGACGCACACCGCGCTGATCGTTCGAAGTGCTGGGCGAAGATGTGCTGATCACCGGCGCAGGACCCATCGGCATCATGGCAACGGCCATCGCCAAACACGCCGGCGCGCGTTACGTGGTCACGACCGACGTGAATCCGTATCGGCTTGAACTGGCGAAGAACATGGGCGCGACCATGGCATTGAACGTCAAAGAAAAAAGCATCGCGCAAGCGCAAAAAGAATTGGGCATGAGAGAAGGATTCGACGTGGGCTTGGAAATGTCCGGCAATCGGCAAGCGTTCCGCGAGATGCTCGATAATATGTGTCACGGCGGCGAACATTGCGATGTTGGGCATTCCGAATCAAGACCTCGCCATCGATTGGAACAAGGTCATTTTTAATATGCTGACGATCAAAGGCATTTACGGGCGCGAAATGTTCGAAACGTGGTACTTGATGCAATCGATGCTGCAGAGCGGGCTCGACATTAGCCCCGTGATCACGCACCGCTTCCATTACACCGAATTTGAAAAAGCGTTCGAGGTGATGCGGTCGGGCAATTCCGGTAAGGTGATTCTCAATTGGGAAGAACTGACGGAGGACGGATAACCGATAACGTGATACCGTGTTTCCGTCTTCCGTCCATTGGTCTTACGGTCAAGGATTTATGAGGTAACAATGGCTAACAAACTCGCATGGATTACCGACGAAATGAACGCCCTGCAAGAACAGGGATCTGAAAAATACCATTCGCACCATCGGCTCGGCGTGCGGCGCGTGGCATGATCGTCGACGGCAAGCGCGTGCTCAACTTTTGCACGAACAATTATCTCGGACTCGCGAACGATGCGCGGTTGAAAGCCGCCGCGAAAAAAGCAATCGATGATTGGGGCGTGGGTCCCGCCGCCGTGCGCAGCATCGCCGGGACGCTGGAACTGCATCGCGAATTCGAACAACGCATGGCGGCGTTCAAAGGTGTGGAAGATGCGACTGTACGTCCAGTCCGGCTTTTGCGCGAACCAAGCCGCGATTCCGCCGATCGTCGGCAAAGAGGATGTGATCTTCACCGACCGCTTGAATCACGCGAGCATCATCGATGGCTGTCGTTTGTCGTCTGCGAAAATTATCGTCTATGAACATTGCGACGTCGCCGACGCCGAGCGCGTCATCAAAGAGAACATCGGCAACTATCGCCGCGCGATGCTCATCACCGACGGCGTGTTCTCGATGGACGGCGATATGGCGCCGCTCGATAAACTGTACGACGTTTGCGAAAAATACAACGTCATTACGATGGTCGACGACGCGCACGGCGAAGGCGTGGTCGGGCGCGGCGGGCGCGGCATCGTCGATCATTTTGGCTTGCACGGCAAATTCGATTTGGAAATCGGCACGTTCTCGAAAGCATTTGGCGTAGTGGGCGGAGTCATCGCGGGGAAAAAGATCGTCGTCGATTGGATTCGCCAGCGCGCGCGCCCATTTTTATTTTCGAGCGCGGTCACGCCGGCGGACACTGCCGCGTGCCTTGCGCGGCGTCGATTTGCTTGAGCAATCGACGGAACTGGTGGACAAGTTGTGGGAGAACACGCGCTATTTCAAAGGCGAGATGAAGCGGCTCGGTTTCGATACCGGCGTCAGCACAACGCCGATCACGCCAATCATGCTGGGCGAAGCGCCGCTCGCGCAACAATTCTCGCGCACGCTGTTCGAGAACGGCGTGTTTGCAATGGCGATTGGTTTTCCAACGGTGCCGAAAGGCAAAGCGCGCATCCGCGTGATGATTTCCGCCGCGCACTCGCGCGAAGATTTGAATCGCGGGCTTGGAAATGTTTGCGAAAGTGGGCAAAGAACTGGGCGTAATCAAATGACGCGATGACGAAGGACAGAGCGACCGAAAATGTCCGTCCTCGGTCATCCGTCTTCTTCGTTCCTCAGGAGTCAATCATGTCACAGATCAAAAAATTCTGTACCTCTCCCAATCCGACGTTGCGTCCGTTGGCGTGACGATGAAAGAAATCATCGACGCATTGCTCGTCGCGTTTCGCGAACATGGCAACGGCAAAGTGGAAATGCCGCCCAAGCCCGGCGTGCACACGCAACCCGATGCGTTCATTCACGCGATGCCGGCGTACATCCCCGCGCTGAATTCGGTCGGGATGAAATGGGTCAGCGGCTATCCGGAAAATTTCAAACGCGGTTTGCCGTACATCACCGGCTTGCTCATTCTCAATGACGATGAAACCGGCATTCCGCTGGCGGTGATGGATTGCACGTGGATCACGGCGATGCGCACCGGCGCGGCAACGGCGGTCGCGGCAAAATATCTCGCGCGCCCGAATCGGAATCGGTTGGCATTCTGGGTTGCGGCGTGCAAGGTCGAAGTAATCTCGAAGCGCTCAAGGTCTTGTTCCCGATCAAACGCGTCGTCGCCTACGACACATTGCCGGAACAAACCGAACGCTTTGCGCAATTTGTCCGCGAGCGTTTTGGAATGGAAGTGGTGAAAGCCAAACAACCGCGCGAAGCAGTTGATGGACTGGATATGGTCGTCACCGCAGGACCGATCCTGCACAAGCCGCACGCGACGATCAAAGCCGGCTGGCTCAAGCCGGGCGCGTTTGCCTCGCTCGTCGATTTCGATTCGTACTGGGCAGGCGCGGCGATGAGCGAGACATCGAAATTCTGCACGGACGATGTGCCGCAGTTGGAGCATTATCGAAGCATCGGTTATTTCCAAGACATTCCGCCGATTTATGCGAGCGTGGGCGAGTTGGTCGCGGGCAAAAAACGCGGACGCGAGAACGCGCAAGAGAAAACGATGACGTGCAACCTAGGTCTCGCGCTGGACGATATGGCAACTGCGCCGATTGTGTACAAGCGCGCGGTGGAACGCGGCGTGGGGACGTGGCTAAAGCTGTAAACGTCGCGCGGGCTGCTAGCCCGCCGTTTCGCAAACGAGCCGCTCGCTCCACAAACCCTGACAACTACTGTGTGAACAGGTCGTGTGGGCGAACCACCCGCGGCACAAAACATGAAACAATTCTATCGCCGCCGTCTGCCACACTGGCAACCGGCCCAGTGCAATCATCTTCGTCACTTATCGTCTGTTTGGATCTTTGCCAATCGAAGCAGTGGCTCGTTTGGGGGAAGAAAAACGTCGCTTGGTAACAATGCCGCCGCGCGTAAACGAGTCACGACGCGACCGCGCCCTGCGAGAAGGCAAACGACTATTTGCTTTGGCAGACGCTGCGCTTGACGCAACGCGAGCGGGACCCCAATGGTTGATTCGCTCGGACATTGCGTCCGTGCTGCGTCGACAACCTGTTTCACCACGCCGATCACATATATCGGCTATGGGCTTGGGTCATAATGCCCAACCATGCGCATCTCTTATTTGAACCGTTGGCAACGGGAATAAACCCGGAAGACAAACCCACTGACGAAAATTTCGTGGCGCTCGCTCGCATCACACTCACTCAAGAGTTACACTGCTAAACGCGCAAATGCGCTGCTGAATCGTGAAGGAACTTTTTGGCAAGAAGAGTCTTACGACCATTGGGTTCGCGATGAGAAGGAATTTGAGCGGGTGCTCGCTTATATCGAAAATAATCCAGTAAAGCCGGATGGGTCAACGCGCCAGAAAAATGGAAATGGTCATCGGCGGCATTTGAACGCGGGGAAGATGGGAGGTGCGTAAATTGTAGAGTGGTTTGAATGTCGCGCGGGCAACCTGCCCGCCATACCTACGGGCGAGCCGCCCGCGATACAGGAGGTCTTTATGCGTCTCGGTGCTCATATGTCGATTGCCGGCGGCGTGGAAAACGCCGTTCTGCGCGGACAGAGCGTTGGCTGTGAAGCCATCGCCATGTTCACGAAAAATAATAACCAGTGGAAAGCCAAAGCGCTGACGAAAGAAGATGCCGACAAGTTCAACGCCGCGCTCATCGAAACCGGCGTTCGTCCGGTTGTCGCGCACACATCGTACCTCATCAACCTTGCGTCGCCGGATGCCGCATTGTGGAAAAAGTCCATCGCGTCGATGGAGGATGAGTTGAAGCGCTGTGAACTCCTCGGCATTCCGTATCTCGTCTTGCATCCTGGCTCGCATATGGGCAAAGGCGTGGATTGGGGCGTCAACCGCGTCGCCGAGGCATTCAATCGCATGCACGAGAAGTTGCCAAACCTGGGCGTGATGACGTTACTCGAACATACGGCAGGACAGGGCAATCACCTCGGCCACTTGTTCGAAGAGCTGGCGCAGATGTGTGAATTGATCGTCGAGAAAAAACGGGTTGGCGTCTGTGTCGATTCGTGCCACTTGTTCGCCGCAGGATACGATCTACGCAAGCCGGACACGTACGCCGATGTGTTCAACCGCTTCGACGACATCGTCGGCATCAAACACCTCAAGGCATGGCATCTCAACGATTGCAAAGCGGAACTCGGCGCGCGCGTGGATCGGCACGATCATATCGGCAAAGGCAAGTTGGGCAAGGCGGCATTCAAAAATATTGTGAACGATCCACGCTGGCGCGATTTGCCCGGTGTGTTGGAAACGCCCAAGGGCGAGGATATGCAAGAGGACAAGGTGAATCTGCGCGTGCTAAGAGGATTGATCGTCCCGTGAGCAAAATCCTTTGACATGCAATCCCGGCACGTGATATGATTCATGCAAGGTCGTAAACGATCCGTCAATAATTACCCGTCGAGTCAAAGACTATGGGGCTGGCTCGCAAACCGGCGTCTCGCATAGGCGCACACATTGTGTGTCTGCGGGACGCTTTTGTTTTGATATGGACTTGCTTGCGCTTGGCGATCTGTTCAAGGATGATCTAGCAAGAGGAGGACTATGGACGCTCTAAAATTCTGTCGGCACTGCGGCGCGCAGATTTCGGCGAATGGGCAATTCTGTAAGACGTGTGGCAAGCCAGTCACAGCAGAGCCGACCAGCGCGCCGCGCCCAGTCATCCCCACGGCTGAGCGCCAATGCCCCAATTGCGGTGCGGCGTTATCAGCAACCGCTATGTTTTGTAGGACGTGTGGCAAGCCGATTGAACTCGCAGGGCATGTGCCGCCACAGCCACCATCCACGCCGCCAGCCGTGACACCCAGTCAATCAATTTGCCCACATTGTGGTGCGGCCATCTCGACGAACGCCAAGTTCTGCCGCGAATGTGGCAAGCCAATCGCCCTGGTGCCGGCCCAATCGCTAGCTACGCGCGTCGCGGCGCCATCCGCCAAGGTGCCACGTGCGACCAAGCCACCGTCCATTCCAGCTCCGCGGCGTTCTAGACCGAAAGGGGGAATTCTCGTGGTCAGTGGCTGTGTGGCGGTGCTCATGCTCTGCCTGATTGGCGCAGTGGGTATCTTCTTTGCCATCCGATCCGGCGCCATCACACAGAAGCAATTGCTCAGCATTATCGGGATGGGACCCGCGACCATCACCATAATGAATTTTCGAGATGATACCATCCAAGCCACGGTCACACCGATCAAGCCGACTCAAGAGGGCGAGCCGGCGGGGAAGGTCTATGAACTGGAGGCGTATGGAATCACGAATCTAAAGATCTCTAGCGCAGGTAAGTATCGCGTCGACATCCTGATTCGCACAACCAGCAAGGTGCAGGGGACATGTGCTCTGACCGTGCGGGGGGGCGATGAGTATAATTTCGTCTCGCTGCCCACTGGAATGCTGCTGCTGCGAGAGAATTCTCCTTCCTACGATCCAAACGATCTTTTTCCGGAAACATCGGCCTTTTGCCGATGAAGGAGGTCCTATGAAAGCAAGACTCTGGCCGGTGATCCTATTTATTTCACTGTTGACGGCAGGATGTGGCGATGAGGCATACCTAGAGATCAAGAACACAGGGCGTGAGCCGGTCTTGGTGAGAAAAGAAACGCGCGGCGAAGAGGGCTCGGGTTCCTACAAGATCATCGCTGGCGGGCAGACAAGAGAATACATGCTGGACACGTGGGAACGTGACATTGCGATAAATGTCACGGCGTTGCCCAGCAGCGATTACCTGGCCGAGCTCCACGCGCTACGTGGCGAGTTGATGTTGAAACTGGAGTTCGGCGCAAACAAGTTGACGGGCAAAGAGATCAAGGAGACAGAAGATCGGATCTTTGCGCTCCAAAACCGGTTGAACGCGCTCGTGCAGGCACAAGCGAGCGCACGAAACAAGTGCACGATCTGGTACAAGACCGCGGACTGCGGGACCGGTGATCGTATATCTGGGCATGGTTACGTAACGGTCTCGCAGAAGCCGGATGGAACTCTTGAAATGACATGCAAGTCCCCCGCCAAGACCGAGTAGAAGGGAGCTTGACGCATGTGGCCTGAACCGCTGTTTTCACTCTGGGGCTGGTCCGTGAACCTGTAAGTCGTTTTCGTGGCCCTGGGAGCGTTAGCGTCGCTGGAGCTGCTGCTGTACTGGGATGGGAGAGCGAAATTCCCCTATGGCTAATCTTCGCGTTGTGGTTGGTAGGCGTCGCCGGCATCTTCATCGGCGGGAGACTTCTTCCGGCCTGGCTACAGGCATTCTTGCCTGGACAGGGACCGCAAGCGCTAACCATGCTGATCACTATCTTGCTGGGTCAAATGCTCCTGGTAGCCGCCCATCCAGTGTGGCGCGGACGGCTGCCCGATCTCCTGGACATGGTCGCGCCGGCGACCGTGCTAGTGGTGCGTTCGATAAGTAATTTAACATAGTCCCGACGTCTTCCATTCCACCCAATCCCGTAAATCACGGCGCGTCCATTTCCAGTTGATCGGGTGTGCAAACAAGCGATTGTATTCTGGCGCACTGGCATACAGGTGGTCAATCAATTCTTGGCGACTGCGCCAACTGCCCCGCTTCAGATAGTACAGTAAAGCTCTTTAACAGCAGTTCGGCTTGATTCAGCCACTCCGCATGCGGCGGCGTAAAGAGCACACGCAGCCATGCGCCATACGAACGTAGAAACGTGAGTCGCGGCGGAGGCATGGCTCGGTCCGCCATCCCAGATCAGATGCACGCGGCGCCACTTACGAAAGGGAGCTAACAGTTTCGGCAACGCGCGACAGAGATGCTCGCTGTCATTCTGCTCTAGGCAACAGGCACGCATCTCTCCGTTATGCAGAATCAAGACCGCCAAGAAGTTGACCGTCTCATGGCGTTCATATTCAAACTCTTGCCGTTCGATTTGCCCGGCGCCATCCCCTGCTTCGGACGGGCGCGTTCCAATGCTTGGAGATTGGGTTTTTCGTCCATGGCGATCACGATTTCATCGTGCGCCAAGAGCCATTTCACACGCTCATACAGCCATAAAATGCGCGTCGCCCGCCGGACAAATTCGGCGTCGAGCGTGGGCGTGATCCAGTAGCGGCTGTGGTGTAACTGCAAATCGGCATCGCGCAAAATCAATGACACGGTGGAATGGGCCAGTTGTGGCCGATGCAAGCGCTGGCGGGCCATGGCGGTCAAGCTACGCGTGGACCAATGCGTGAGTTCCAACTTCAAGCCTTGGAGTTCACAACAGGCCAGTTGCTCAATCGCGACGCGTTCGAGTTCCGAAATCTCGCGCGGGCGTCCTGTGCGCGGCGCATCGTAGATGGCATCCAGTCCCGCCGGCTCGTAGCGACGACAGACATACCACACGCCGGTGCGCGTCATGCGGACCGCGTAAGTGAAATCATCGACGAGAGTCTCGGAGTCTTCCATCGCGAGCAGAACCCGACAGCGACGTGCGACGCGTTGTTCCGTCCGTCCATCGCAAGAAGACGTTGCATCTCTTTGCGATCTGCTCGCGCCAGATGGATGACTTTGGGTGGACGTCTTCTCATACCCGATTCTCCTTTCAGGTCTCGATGTATGAGAAGTATATGCTTGTTAAGCTGCTGTGACTATGTTAAAAGACTTATCGAGACTCACTATGGGCACTGTCTTTGCGGCGGGCTCTGTATGGCATACCTGCGTCTGGACTGCCTTGGGGAGTGACTTTCGAGGGCGGATCGAGTGCGGCGCGATACCCTGGCCTGCCGCTCCACCCGGTCAATTGTACGAGTCGCTCGGTTGTCTTCTCATTTCGCTCGCACTTCTGAGCCTGCGACAGCACCCGGCTCTGCGCGGGGCACTGGTCTGGATCTATCTCATTGCGTATGGACTCTTGCGCTTTGCCATCGAATTCTTCCGCGGAGACGCACGACCAATGTTAGGAATCCTCTCATTGAATCAGATTTTCTGTCTGGGATTTTCGCGATTGGAGCAGTCATGTTGTTCCGACGGGCAAGCAAGCTGGCAAATCCACGCATCACGCAATTTTCGTAATGCGAGATTCATCGGCTGACCCGGCGCGATGACCCCTGTCACTTCACGAGGAATAACAACTATGAGCGCATCACGCTTTTGTGAAAACTGCGGCGCGACCCTCGTGGCGAAAGCGCGCTTTTGCGAAGCATGTGGTCGCGCCGTTTTTGCGCCGCCCGCGCTCACGGTGACCGGAGTTGTCGCACCGTCAAGCGCAACGCCGCGTCCAAGCCAGCGACGCTGGCTCATCGTTGGCGGTGTTGGCGGTTGTGGCGGTAATCGCCTGCGTGGCCGTGTTCGCAGTGGGCGGATTCTTCCTCTTCCAATCCACTGCCCAGGTACCAGACCATACCAGCACCAATCGCTATTCGGCAGTCGGAGCGCACCAACACCGCTTGTGAACACCTCCCCATTTCCATTGACACCCGCGATTGCAGCAGCCACGCCGACGATTCCCGCTCAAGGACGACGACCGGATCTCAGCCAACATACAGTTCGGTCACCTTCAGCAGTGCGTTCGATCAAAGCGCGCTGGTGCCGGTCAATCCGGGTAAAACGTTTCCGTACGGCGCGACCATTATCTATGCCTACTGGACGTACAGCGGCGTTGTTCCCAATACGTCTTTCGATTACGACTGGTACCGGAATGGGGCCCACATGAACAGTGATGGCGAAAAGTTCATCAATGCGTCCGGCAAATCCTTCCAATGGCGGTTGCATCCCAATTCTCCCAACGCACCCAAAATACCACTCGATCCCGGCACATATACCTTCGTCCTCCGCGTGGGTGGGCAGGTCATTATGTCCGACAGTTTTGTGATCCAATCGCCTCCCAATACTTTCGTCGTTTTCTTTTCGATTCTGAATGACTGGCCGGTCGGCTACGTGGTTGACAAGCAAGGCGTCCGGCGCACACCGATGGGACCCACTCTGGAACTCCAGGTCGCGCCCGGTGACCGCATTATCTTGCAAACCGATCAAACACGGTTTAGTTTTCTGTTCGATTGTGGCACCTCGCCAAAAACTTTTACGCCATGCGATTTTGTTGCCGACACGCCGGCGGGCTTGCCCTCCGAGATCCGCAAAAACACCAGCGGCACCGCCTATCTCAATATCTCACGCGCCGACAACTGGGCGGGGACACGCCCTGGTTTTCCCTCGCAACGCAATCCTGCCGATCCGGTGTTGCGAATCGGATTTGGTGATTGATCAAGCGGAGAACTTGACACCATGGAGAGGATTAAGCGTTTTATTATCGGTGAGCCAGAAGACAATTGATTATCGCGGAGGGGAGAATTCCCGGGAGGACAAACGATGAGCGAAACAAATTTCTGCGAACACTGCGGCGCGAGTTTGCTGCCGACGCGCTTTTTTGTGAAGACTTGCGGCAATCCGGTCGCCGCACCGCGCAGCGAGCGCGGAGCATCCTTCGCCGCGCCACTTGCGGCTCCGCCCGCAGACCGCACCGCGTCCAGCGAATCGCGGCTTGATTGTCGGCTTGGGAATCGTGGGGGGACTTGTCGCGCTAGGTTGTCTTGTGATCGGCGTGTTGGCTATTGGTTCACGCAGAGCAAACCGCCGTGCTCCAGCCAGTTGCCAGTGGGCACGCCCCAAGTTGCGATAGTCGCCCTACCGTTGTGCCAACCAATGGAGCACGCCCGACAACGGCATCACCAACACAACCGCCGTCTGTTGCAACGCGGGTTCAACCAACCAGTGCCCCGTTGCCGACTGCATTACCAAAACCATCACCAATTCCTGTGACGGTTCCAAGTGCCTGTTGGTTTACGGCTGACGATTTCAAAAGTCTGGCTGGAATGCCGACTGATTTGGAACAGTCAGAGGGCTCGGGTGATTGGTGGGACTTTGAAGGCAGCAATATAACGTGGTATGGGAGTTACACCACATTCTCTCGCCAGAGCGGTTACATCTATGTTTCTTGCTGGCATTATGCCAACCAGCTGGCCAAGCTTGACATACAAGTGCCGACGGGATACACCCGCGTCGATGTACCGATGATCGGTGATAAATCATATGCTTACCAAAGGCAGAACTACCAGCGAGTCAGATTCGCCAAAGGAAACTCGCTGGTCTCGGTATCATTCAGCGATACAGCGCCCTATGTGATTACCGAAAATGCCGTGAAATTGGCAAACATCATTGCTGGGCGTATGCCATCCACCGTCTCTATGAAACAACCGCCGGCATTTCCCCGAATGGTCGACGAGGGGAGTTTTGCCAAATACTTTGGAAAATTCGAACTTGGTCGCGCAGACAACAATTCTCAGTTCATTCCAACTACAACTCTTGCTGGCGATGATTTTATGCGGGTTTCCGTAGAAACAAAGGATCCGCAACAGCGGACTCTCTCTGGATAACAGATGCCAAGCAAAATGTCTACTCAGTCCAGTATGGAATTCTTGGCACGGGGATATTTGCGCCTGATGCACCCCTAAACTCAGGTGAATACACAGCCCACCTTGAGATTGCTGGCGTGATTTATGCGCGCAAGGTCTTTACGCTCAGGGAGAGCGGCTCAGCGGCATCTTCTGCTCCGCCGGCAACAACTAGTTCAACACAACCGCAGATCATTTCACTAGAATTTCCAAGCGAGATTGCAGCTAACGGGAACGAGGACGATGGCTTGGTGCGATTTCGCGATGGCGGCGGTGATATTGCCCGCATCTCCTTTGACCCTGCCTTTATCCAGCCACAGGGCTTTAACTACGGTCCATTCGGTTTTGAATTCACGAATCCGGCCATGCGCTGGGTCGAAGGAAATGCTGGTCCGCGAGTGGCGCCTTTAGCTTTTCGAATTCGTGCACTGGCGATACGCTCATGGTCACCTATACCGCCACGCTCTATGATAAAGCCGGCAACAAGAGTGCTCCCTATCCATTTAGCTTCTTGTGTAAGGGCAATTCCCTCGTCGTTTTCTTCACGATCCAAAACGGCAGTCCGACCGGCTATGTGATTGACAAGCAAGGCGTCAAGCACACCCCGCCGGGGTATTTACCATTGCGGACTTGCATGTCGCGCCGGCGACCGCATCGTCATCCAAACCGACCAGCCGCGTTTTAGTTTGCTGTTTGATTGCAGCACCACCCCAAAGATTTTTACACCCTGTGATTTTGTCGCCGACACACCCGCGAGTTTGCCGGGCTGGGTGACCAAGAATACCAACGGCACAGCATATCTCAATATCTCGCGCGCGGATAACTGGGCAGGGACACGTCCCGGTTTTCCCTTGCAACGATATCCCGCCGACCCCATATTGCGAATCAGGTTGGGAGATTGATTTATCTTCAGCGGGCAAGACATGTTCCAGGTTAAGTTGTGATTACTCAAGGAGGACAAGCGATGAATATAATACGTTCCTGTGAACATTGCGGCGCGACACTCGCCGCGGACGCGCGCTTTTGCGAAAAATGCGGCAAATCGGTCGCATCGATTGCATCGCCGGCACCTGCCACACCACCTCCGGTCCCAAGCGCACAAACGCCTGTCGCCGCACCCGCCCAATCAAATCGCCCGCCCTGGCTCATTGCCGGGTGTGTGGTTATCGTAGCGATATTCGTCTGTGTCGTTATTGCCCTGGTGGGCGGATACTTTTCTTCCAACCTCCTTTCGGTATGCTCGCGACACCAACGCGGATAGCAATCAGCAGTCCGAGTACACCCGCTCTGCCGGCAAGCCCCGCCACGCGCGCACCGACATCTGCGCTTGCGGTAGCCACGCTGACACAAATACCCGCGTGCCCGCCCAATCCCGTTCTGCCCACCGGCGTGTTATTCAACGAGGATTTTAGTTCGCGCCAAGTCGCCGCCTGCAACGAGTGGGGTTTTGGAGAAATCGGCTATGGGCTTGGCAACGTGACCTGGTCTCCCAATGCCTTTACGATTGCGCTCACCAAGGCGGCGCAACGCATGGGATTTGGTCCGCGAGTCACTGGCGAATTCCAGGATGTTGCTCTGGAGACCGAAGTCAGCGAGACAACAACAACTCGGCAGCGTATGGTCTGATGTTTCGCTCTAGTTATGATCAAGACAAGAAGGCATCCCATTACCGATTCATCGTGACGTCCGATGGCAAGTACGCTTGACCAAACTGGTCGCGGCGGCCGAGTCCACTCTGATCGACCTGACGGCGTCATCCGCCATCAAGACCGGCCAGAGCAAAAACATCCTGGGCGTGATCATGCGGGGCAGCACGATCGCCCTCTATGTCAATCGTTCGCTGCTCAAGACCGTGACGGACGACTCGATCAGAGCCAAAGGCACCGTCAGTGTCTTTGTCGCTTCTGAGACAAACCTGCCGGCAACTTTCACGGTCTCCCGCTTTACGATCCTCACGCCGGAAAAAGCGATAGCTGAATGGGGTAGTGGACCAGCATCTTCCGCCCCGCCGGTGGTTTCCAGTTCGCCGCCAACCGTGCCGCCGACGCTTGCCGCGCGCCCTGGCTTGTATGTGGCCAGTGTGCGCCTAAACCCGGGTCCAAAACGCGGAGTCGACATCGGCTTTAATCCAATGTTCCTGAACACTACCGGTGGCACCCAAAACTACCGCGTGAAGGTCTATATCTACCGACCAGATAATCTACGCAACTCGTTTGGCGAGACCTCTGCCGGCATTATCATGATTCCGGTCGGCACGAGCGAACAATCCGTCCGGGATCGTGGAAATTGGGTGGTGGTGGTGGCTGTGAGGATTTTCTCATCCGCGTCGGATGGATCGACGAGGCGAACCGCATCACCTTTTTCAACAAGCCTGATGGCAACATCTTTGAATCCTACGCCTCGGTATGCCCATAAGAACGTGACGCTAGAATCGCCCGCCATGATTGGAGAGAGTGAATTCGGATGATCGCGCTCTCCGCGGTCGACATCGAAAAAAAAATCGCCGATTACAAATTGGAATTCGATTCCTTGAAGGACGACGAAATCGAGTGGCACTACCAGCCGCCCGCTTTCGTCGTCGCGTTTGTACAGTTCATCGACGAGTTGCGGCGTGTGCCGTCACCGGCGGAATTCCAAAATTTTTACATTCAACGCAATCACGCCGCGCTCCAAGAATATTTTGATCAGTGGCACGATGCGCCGACGCGTAATTGGAAAAAGCGCGCACTGATGGCGCGTCGGCATCGCGCGTATCCGCCGTTCGTGCGCGATGTGTATTTCTTCGCACTCCTCCGTCTTCGGTCATTCGTCGTTCGTCGATTTACCCTTGACACTCATTTCCGCATCGCTTATAATGCGCGCAGTAGAACGATTGTTCAGTTGAGTTTCAAGTTGCAAAGTTTAAGGTTTAAAGTTAGCACATTAAACCTTAAACTTGGAACCTTAAACGAGGGCTTTATGAATCCAGTCGGTTACATTGTCGGCGAAGTCAGCACGAATGAATTTACGTTTGTCACCAATCGCGACATTGCGCCGCCGCGGTTGGAGTACATTGTTGTTAAAGTGGAAGAACCCAGTCGCACCATCGATGTGCTCGCGCAAGTCACATCGCTGAACGTCTCGTCGCGCTTGCTCAACACGACACTCGGCTACGCCGAAGTCGAAGCCATCCTCAATCGACTGAAATCTTCGCCGCCGATTGTGCAAGGCACTGCCAAGGTGCTGGGCTACCTCGAAGGGAACAGCGTGCGCTTTCCACGCCACGCCGCCACGCCGGGCACGAGCGTGACGATGGCGCCCGACGATCTCCTCCGCAAATTTTTCTCCGGCGTTGACAGCGGCATCGAAATTGGCACACTGATCAATCGCGATCAAGTTGCCGTTCAATTGAATCCCAACGGCTTGCGCCGACACCTCGCCGTGATCGCGCAAACCGGCGCGGGCAAATCGTACACCGTCGGCGTCATTCTCGAAAAACTGTTGCAACTCGGCGGCACCGTCGTCGTGTTCGATCCGAACAGCGATTACGTCTTGATGCGCCGCGATCCACAGCACCGCGTCACGTCGTTTGCCGACCGCGTGGAAATTTATCGCTTACCGACAACGCAAGCCGGACGCATTACCGACGAAGAAATCGGCGGGTCGAAAAAATTCACGATGCAATTTTCCAAACTCGAAGTCGAAGAAATTTGCACGATGACCGGCATCGCGCCGACCTCGACGAATATTCGCAAAGCAATTCAAACCGTCTGGGACAAACTACAAGGAACCGATTACGCACCCAAACGCTTCCGCGAAGAACTCGAAGCACTTGCCGAGAACGGCGACCCGATGATGATGCAATCGCCGGGCGGAATGCCGCGCGGACCGCGCGTGATCAATCCATCGATTGGCGACGAGGAAAAATTCGATCAAGCATTCGGTAAGCAAGTCGCCGAAAAGGCAAATATCGATTTCGATGAGTTGAACAAATCAGCAGAAGAATCCGCACCAGCGGACGAAAAGAAATCGATGGCAAAGCTCCCTCGTTCGATGCAATCACCGGCGCGCAAAAAGCGATCAAGTACATCGAGTTGCTCGAGCGCGTGGACATTTGGGGTTATGAAAATGTGCCGATGGAAGACCTCTTGCGCCCGATGACGCTTTCCGTCATCGATGTTGCCGGCGTCGATCAGTGGATTTCGGAATTCATCGTCGCCAAAGTGTTGAACGAAACCTGGGGCGTCGCCGTGAACGAAGGTTTGCCGCGCCCGGTCTTTTTCGTTTTGGAAGAGGCGCACAATTTTGTGCCCGGCGGACAAGGCACGCAATCGCATTCGGCGGCGATCATCAAACGCATCGCGTCGGAAGGACGCAAGTTTGGCATGTTCATGGTGCTCATCACGCAACGCCCGTACAAAGTTCACGCCGATACGCTCTCGCAATGCAATTCGCAAATCATCATGCGCCTGACGAATCCCCAGGATCAACAAGCGATCAAACTTTCGTCCGAGAGCATCAGCGAAGGATTGCTCGCCGACTTGCCCGGCTTGAACATTGGCGAGGCGGTTATCCTGGGTCCGCTCGTGCGCGTGCCGGTGATGGTCAAGGTCGGTCATCGCGAATCGAAAGAAGGCGGGAACGACATCGATGTGATTGAGAAGCTTGGAAAAAGCGCGGAGCGAAGTCAAGACCGACGTGCGCGAACAAAAAGCGAAAGAGGAAAAGAAAGCGCGCGGGCGAACGGAATGGAAAGAAGCGGTCTAGGCATGAAGGACAAACAAGTCATCATCACCGGACCGACCTCAGGCATCGGTAAAGAAATTGCGATGCAACTTGGCGCGCTTGGCGCGAATTTGGTGCTGGCGTGTCGCGATGTCAAACGCGGCAAACAGGTCGCTGCCGAAATCGCACAGCACGGCAAATCCAAGCAAATCGACGTGATGGAAATCGATACATCGAGTCAGGAATCGATTCGGCGATTCGCGCGACAGTATCACAAGGAATATGCGCGGCTCGATGTGCTCATCAACAACGCGGGGATGAATCGCGGGGCACAACCGCGCGCATTGAGCGTTGACGGCATCGAGCTGACATTTGCGACGAACGTGCTGGGTTACTTTTTGCTGACCCAGGAATTGCTTGATTTGCTCAAAGCGAGCGCGCCTGCGCGCATCGTCAACGTCGCATCGCAATTCGCAAGTGATTTCGATCTCGACGACTTGCAATTCGAGCGACGTCCCTTTGAATCATTCAAAGTATACGCGCAATCGAAAGCGTGCAACCGCTTGTTCACCTGGGCACTCGCGCGACGATTGAAAGGAACCAATGTCACCGCGAACGCAATGGCGCCTGGTCTGGTCGCGGACACTGGGCTTTTTCGCCACGCACCGCCAGAGCAAGTCGCGCGACTCAAGCAGACGAAGCGGTCGGACGGCGGCGCAAGGCGCCGATACCGCCGTGTGGCTTGCGACCAGTCCCGACGTCGAGGGTGAGAGCGGCAAGTTTTTTGTCGATCGCAAAAAGACCTCGTGCGAGTTCAGGGATAAGGCAACCGAAGAAAAACTTTGGACCATTTGCGAGAATTTGACAAAGCCAAAGTAAGACAAAAATTATTGGACGGCGATGACTGTGGTGTAGTGCGCCACAGCCACGCGGACGAACGCCGATAAAATCAAAACATAATCTGCGTTAGTCGGCGTTCATCGGCGTCCCATTTTGGAGGAGCATATGCCCGAGAAAAAAGATTTCCAGGCGACATACGCGGGACTGAAAAAGATATTGAGCAAGTACGAAAAACAATTGACGGTTGCGGCAAATACGCCGACCGGCTATTCGCTCGACGCCGGCTACTCGGACAAGTTCAAGCGCGAGGTATTTTTCGGCGGCGTGCGCATCAAAACCAATTACGTGAGCTTTTACCTGATGCCGGTGTACATCTTCCCCGACTTGCTCAAAGGCATCTCGCCTGCGCTCAAGAAACGGATGCAAGGCAAGTCGTGTTTCAATTTCAAAGCGATTGACGAGGACTTGTTCGCGGAGCTTGGCGTCTTGGCGGATAAAGGATTCCAACGATTCAAGCGAGAAAAATGGGCGCCGGTGTCGGCAAGGCGCAAACGAGACAAGTAACTGATATAGAGGTCATCTCTGAAAATGATCAAACTCGTTTGCACCGCCGATAATCACCTCGGTCGATATTACGGCAAAATGAACGTCAAGCAACTTGCGGAACGCCGCAAGCGTTTGCGCGATGCGTTCGCGCAAGCCGTCGATTTCGCGATTGCGAAAAAGGCGCATTTCTTTTTGCAATGCGGCGATTTGTTCGACCGCGAAGCGCCGCCGCCGGCGGAACTCACGTTCGTCGCGCAACAATTCCAAAAACTGCGCGACGCGAACGTTCGCATCTACGCGATCAGCGGCAATCACGACATGCCCACGTCGAGCGAAGGCGCGACGCCGGTGCGCATTTACGATGCGCTCCGCGCCGCGCACGTGTTCAGCAAGCGCACCGAAATCGAATTTGATTTTGTCAAAGTCGATGGCGTGACCGTCGCGATTGGCGGCATCGCGCCCGACCCGCGCCTCGATCCGAACGCCGACCCGCTCGATGGCGTGACGTACACCAAACCGCAAGCCGATGTGACTTTGCTCTTGCTTCACTGCGGCTATGAAGCGTGCGTGCCGAAAGATTTCGCGGAAGCGGTTTTACCCAAATCGCGCGTCGCGCAAATGCCGGACATTAACTATTTTTTCCTCGGCGATATTCATCGCACGCACAAAGCCGTCCTCGATCATTCGACCGTCATCGTCCCCGGCGCAACCGAGCGCATGACGTTCGGCGAAATCGAAGAGCGCGCCGGCTTTTACTACGCCGAGCTCGACGGCAAGCAAGCGAAGAAACTGCAACATCAAGAAATCGATCCGCAACCGATGCGCCGCGAAATCATTCGCACGACGGACATCGATCCGCAAGCGCCGACCGAGTACGTGTTTGAACGCCTGCGCGATTGGGCGGACGCGGAGCAAATGCTGCAACTCCGCATCGAGGGTCCGCTGGAGCGCGACGTGTACCATCGCTTGAAATTTTTCGATATCTGGCGGCTGGGCAACGAACTCAATTTTTATTTCGATCTCGACCGCACGCAACTCGAATTGAAAAACGAAAATGACGATGGCACGGCGGGCGGCGGCGAGGTCATCAGCATTCGTCACGAGATCGACCGCGTGGCGGATGAATTCGCGGCAGAACGTGCCGGCGACGACCGCGCGCTGATCGAAGAAGCGCGCGAGATGGTGATGCAACGGATTGGAAGGGAAGAATAGGCAGTAAGCAGTGGGCAGATGGCAGACAACATTGTTGTAACGCAACACTCACAATTCTCCACAAAACACAGCAAACAATTCCGCGCGATCTACCTCGAAAGTTTTCCATCACACGAGCGCGCGGAATTTTCGTATCTAGTCGATTCGATTGCACAAGGCACACGCTGGTTCTTCGCCGCTACGCGCGACAATGACTTGCTTGGCTTTGCGGTTGTTGTGCCACACGTTGCATCCGATGTTCACTTGCTCGAATATCTTGCCGTCGCTGCAAACGCGCGCAACCAAGGCGTCGGCGGTTTTCTGTTGCAAAGCGTCGTCGCCGCAATTCGCGATTCGCAATCGGCAAATGGTTTGCTCATCGAAGTTGAGCCGGACGACGAGGGCAATGACGCTGAACGCCATCTGCGCGCCCGGCGGATTGAATTCTATCGCCGGCACGGCGCACAGGATGTAACCGATGCGCCAAACTATCGTGTACCGCTCGCAGACCGCAAAGGAACGATGCGAATGAAACTGTTGTGGTTGCCGATGGCTGAAAACGCGGAAATGCCGCGCGGAGAACAATTGCGCGAGTGTGTGACGGGAATTCTTGAGAAGAGCTATGGGATGACGAACGAGCAAATAGATTGCATGGCGAATGGCATCGATTAGAAATCGACGCCTATTGATCACAAAACCCGCTTCGCGGGTTTTGCGCACAATAGCCGTCGGATTTTATCCGATGGCGTGCTGATTGCAAACCAGCGGCATCGATTGGAAATCGACGCCTATTGTTCAGAAAACCTGCTTCGCAGGTTAGGGGGAGCAGATGAAACGCACCGGCGTGTTTTACGAATTGATTTATCACTTTGTTTGGGCAACCAAAAATCGCGAACCCTATTTGACGCCAACTGTCGAGCAACGATTGATTCCATATATCGGCACAAAATGTAACGAATTGGGTTATACGCTTCACGCGGTGAATGGCGCAGAAAACCATTTGCATATCTTGTTGAGTTTGACACCGACAACAGTCGTAGCGGATGTAGTCAAGAATTTGAAAGGCGCATCATCGCATTACATTAATCATGAAAGTGGTCTGGATGAAAAGTTATACTGGCAGGATGGCTATGGTGTATTAACCATGCGCAAGGTAGAAATTCCAAAGGTCACACAGTACATCGCAAACCAGAAACAGCATCATCGCACTGGAAAATTGAGCGAAATCCTAGAACGCATCGTGCCGGAATAACCTGCGAAGCAGGTTTCGCGCACAATAGCCGTCGGATTTTATCCGATGGCGTGCTGAGCGCAAGCCAACGACATCGATCAAAAACCATGAATTCACTCCGCACACTCACGCCAACCATCGCGCGCCGTCTCGCGATCACCAAACAACGTCTCGCCGGCAAAGCGCCGCGCCCAAATGCCGACGGCATCATGCAAATCGTGCGCGACCTGGGTTGCTTGCAAATTGATCCCATCAATGTCGTCGCGCGTCCGCAATATCTCATCCTGTGGAGCCGGCTCGGCAATTATAATCCAGCGCTCCTCGACACACTCCTCTGGCAAGAACGCAAACTATTCGAGTACTGGGCGCATTGCGCGTCCATCGTCCTCACCGAAGACTTCCCGATTCACAATTTGATGATGCGCACCTACGCGCGCGATGATTCGAATTGGGATCGGCGCGTGCGCCAATGGATTGCGGACAACGATGCCCTGCGCCGCGCGATTCTGTCGATCATTCGCCGCCAGGGTCCAACGCTCTCGCGCGAGTTCATTCAAGCCGGCGTTGAGCCACGCGATTGGGTTTCGACCGGCTGGACATCGGGGCGCAATGCGAGCCGCATGTTGGATTTTCTGTGGATGCAAGGCAAATTGATGGTCGTTGGGCGCGCGGGGATTCAAAAAAGTTGGGACTTGGCGGAACGCTTTTTGCCGGCGTGGACGCCGCGCGAAAAATGGAGCGAAAAACAAGTCGTGCGGCACGCAGCGCAACGATCACTCCGCGCGCTCGGCGTGGCGACGCCGCGCCAGATTCAACAGCATTTCATTCGCGGGCGCCACTCGAATCTCACACAAATTCTTTCTGAATTAGAAAAAGAAAATCGAATCGAGCGCGTGCAAATCATCGACGACGGCGAAATGTGGAAAGGCGATTGGTACATTCACGCCGATGACATTCCGCTCATCGAAAGATTATCGTCTGGCGATTGGCAACCGCGCACCACCCTGCTCTCGCCCTTCGACAATTTGATTTGCGACCGCGCGCGCACAAATCTATTTTTCGATTTCGATTACACGATTGAGATTTATGTTCCCAAGCAGAAACGCAAGTTTGGCTATTACGTCCTCCCCCTCTTGCACGGCGACCGATTGATTGGTAGAATCGATGCCGCAATGGATCGCGCGCGAGGCGTTTTGAATGTCAACGCCATCTACGCCGAACCCGACGCGCCGAAGACAAAACAAACCGCACGCGCGATTACGGATGCAATTGAATCACTGGGCGAATTCGTCGGCGCAAAAGAAATTGCTTATCCAAAGAAAATGCCGCGTGGATGGGAATCCTTGCGAAGGTTTTAGAACCTTCGCAAGATTAGAGGAAAGCTATGCCCCATGTTGCAGGTCAGTGCTATCACGTCTACAATCGTGGTTGTAATCGCGAAAATATCTTCGCCAGCGATGAAAACTATCTCTACCTTCTGCGACAAGCGAAAAAATTCTTAACCGATTCATCCGTTAGCATCATCGCCTACTGTCTGATGCCCAATCATTACCATTTCCTCTTGCGCTCCGATTCAGATGGAGCCATTGCGCGATTCATCCAACGGTTATTCAACTGTTACACTCAAGCATTCAATCGTCAACAAGGTAGAAGCGGCACACTGTTTGAAAGACGAGCGAAAAGTATTTGGGTTGATGATGAAATGTACATTGATCTATCTGTGCCGCTATATACACCTAAATCCTGTTGTCGCAGGGCTTGTGCCTGATGTAGAAGACTGGCAGTATAGCAATTATCTGGAGTGGATTGGCATGCGCGGAGGCTCACTGATTGACCACGAATTCGTGGCTGCATATTTTCCAAACCCAAGCGACTATACTGAATTTATCGCCTCGTCTACTGATGACGCACTCGCACGCCAAGTCGCCAAGTATCATCCCGAAGAAGGCTAACAATCTATCCTTGCGAAGGTCTTGAAACCTTCGCAAGGTTTGTGGGAATCATGAATCCTCAACCGCTCATTGACGCCATCAAGACGAATGATATAGCCCAAGCGCAACAATTGATCGCTGCGGAACCGGCGTTGGCGTCCGCCAAAACGCCAGGCGGCGTGTCGATGATTTTGCTCGCGACATACTATGGGCGCAAAGAAATCGCCGCGATGCTCGTCGCGCGCGCGCCGGCGTTGGACATTTTTGAAGCGTGCGCCGTTGGCAAACTCGCGCGCGTGAAGGAAATCATCGGCGCGCAACCGGACATCATCAACACCTTCGCGCCCGATGGATTTTTTCCGCTTGGACTCGCCGCGTTCTTTAGCCACACCGATGTCGCGGAATATTTGCTCGTGCACGGCGCTAATCCAAACCTCGCCGCGAACAATCCGCAACGCGTGACCGCGCTTCACGCCGCGACCGCGAGCATGAATCTCGCCATTGCCCAAATGCTGCTCGCGCGCGGCGCGGATGTAAACGCCAAGCAAGTCAATAGTTTTGTGCCGCTTCACAACGCCGCGCAAAACGGACAAATCGAAATGATCGAATTGTTGCTGGCGCACGGCGCGAACGTGAACGCAAAATCGGACGATGGCAAAACGCCGCTCGCGTTCGCGCTGGAAAACAAACACGACGACGCGGCGAAATTGTTGCGACAACACGGCGCAAAGTGAGCCATCAACTAACGCTTGCGATTTTGCCCGACACCTTCGCCGTCTGCCGATTCGCCGCCGACGCGCCAATTCCGTCTTGGGTAACCAATGGCAATTTCGTTTCGCTCACGCGCACGCGCGACGAGTTATCCATCGTGTGCGCGCAACGCGATGTGCCGGACGATATTCGTTGCGAACGCGATTGGCGCGCGCTGAAAGTTGAAGGACCACTGGATTTCGCGCTCACCGGGATTCTCGCTTCCATCGCCGCCCCGCTCGCCGACGCCGGCATCAGCATCTTTGCGATTTCAACTTTCGATACGGATTATGTGTTGGTCAAGCAAGACAAAGTTGGAGCAAGCAATTCAAGCACTGCAAAACGCCGGGCACGAGATCCGCAATTGGAAGTTAGATGCAGAATATGTGGAAACCCACAAATCTAAATTCTGTGCCGTCGGGCGAAAAGAGGATTTGCAATGCCACGAGATTGGCGCAAGCAACAAAACCAAGATAAATATTTCAAGCAAGCCAAAGCCGATGGCTACCGCGCGCGCTCGGCGTACAAGCTAATCGAGTTAAACGACAAGTATCATTTGATTCGTCCGGGAGCGAAAGTTCTCGATCTCGGCGCGGCGCCGGGAAGTTGGAGCCAGGTCGCCGCTGGGCTGGGCGCAAAAATCGTCGCGGTCGATCTTTCGCCGATTCAGCCGCTCGCCGGCGTCACGACGATTCGCGGCGACATCACCAAACCGGAAATCGTCGCGCAAATTGAAAGCGCACTTGCGGGGCACGCCGAACTCGTGATGTCCGATGTGTCGCCAGCGACGTCCGGTGTCCGCTTCGTCGATCACGCGCGCTCGATCGATCTGGCACGCGCATCACTGCAACTCGCAATTCGATTTCTCAAACGCGACGGCAGGTTCGTCGTCAAAGTATTCGAGGGCGAGGATTTTCAGGTCTTCGTCAAAGAAGCACGACAATATTTTGATAAAGTGCATGTGCATCGCCCGCCGGCGTCGCGGAGCGAAAGTAGTGAGCATTATGTTGTCGGCATTGGTTTTCGCGCGAGTGAAAATATCTAGCCATAGAAAACATTGGGGTCATGGAGTTTTTTCTCTGTGGTCTCTATAGCAAAGGAATCCTATGACAAAAGAAATCAAACGCTGCGCCTGGCCCACTGGCGACCCGCAAATGATCGAATATCACGATACCGAATGGGGCACGCCGGTGCACGACGACCGCAAGCTGTTCGAGTTTCTCGTGCTGGATGCGTTTCAAGCCGGCGTCTCTTGGTCGATTGTCTTGCACAAGCGCAAGAATTTTCGCAAGGCGTTGCACAATTTCAACTACAAGCGCATCGCCAAGTACGACCAACGCGACGTGCGGCGGTTGCTTGGCGATGCCGGCATCATCCGCAATCGCTTGAAAATTCAATCGACGATTTCCAACGCACAATGCTTCATGGCGGTGCAAAAAGAATTCGGCTCGTTCGACAAGTACATCTGGCAATTTGTCGGCGGCAAAACCATCGACAACAAATGCAAGACGCTGAAAGATATTCCGGCGACGAGCAAAGAGTCGGATGCGATGAGCAAGGATTTAAAAGCGCGGGGATTCAAATTCGTCGGCTCGACGATTTGCTATGCGTTTATGCAAGCCGCTGGAATGGTGAATGACCACACGGTTGATTGTTTCAGATACAAACAAGTGAAACGTCAAAAATAATCCGGAGGGGAAAATGATACGTGGCAAACCCGCGACCGGCGCCGTCGCGCTACTCATCGGCACGCGCAAGGGCGCGTTCATTCTGCGGGGCGACAAGACTCGCCGCAAATGGAAATTGTCCGACGGCATTATGATCGGCGCCGTCGTCAACGATATGGTGATGGATTCGCGCAACCGCCGCACAATTTTGATGTGCGCGCGCACCGGCCATTTGGGTCCCACCGTTTTTCGCTCGACCGACTTGGGCAAGTCGTGGCAAGAGGCGAGCAAGCCCCCGGCATTCCCAAAAGTCCCCGAAGGCGAAAAAGGGATGTCGGTGCATCACAATTTTTGGATTTCGCCGGCGCACGCGAGCGAGCCGCGCGTGTGGTATCTCGGCACATCGCCGCAAGGATTGTTTCGTTCGGAAGACGATGGTGTGACGTGGGCACCGGTCAATGGGTTTAACCAGCACTCGCAATTCGAAAATTGGTCGCACGAGGATGGACCGCCGGATGGAGCGACACTGCATTCGGTGATGATTGATCCGCGCGATGCGAATCATATGTATCTTTGTTTGTCCGGCGGCGGCGTATTTGAATCGCACGATAAAGGACGCGACTGGCATCCGCTGAACAAAGGTTTGGTGTCCGATTTTCTGCCGGTGCCGGATGCCGAAATCGGCCACGACCCGCATCGAATGGAAATGCATCCGGGCAACCCCGATCGATTGTACCAGCAAAGTCATTGTGGCGTCTATCGGATGGACCGAAGCGAAGGCGTTTGGGTCAACATCGGCAAAAAGTTGCCCAAGCCGTACAGCGATCACTCGTACCCGATTGTTGCCCATCCACGCGACCCTGACACCGTCTGGATTTTCCCGCTCGACGGCTCGTTCCCATTGGGGCGCGTGAGTCCGAACGGCAAGCCCGCGGCGTTCGTTTCGCGCAACGCGGGCAAGACATGGCAGAAACAGAACACGGGCTTTCCAAAACGCGACGGCTGGTTCTCAGTGAAACGCCAAGCGATGAATGCGGATACGCACGACCCGGTCGGTTTGTATCTTGGCACGACCGGCGGCGAGGTGTGGGCGAGCCGCAACGAAGGCGCGTCGTGGACGCGGTTGCTGACATCGCTGCCGGAGATCTATTCCGTGCGCGTTGCGGAACTATGAAAGAAAACCTTGCGAAGGTTCTAAAACCTTCGCAAGGTTGAGTTGCCAAAATGAAGGTACACATCCCTACCCCCCTCCGCTCGTACACACATACAAGTATCGTCGATGCGAACGGCGCGACGCTCGCCGAATTGCTGATCGACCTAGATCGGCAGTTTCCCGGCTTGCGTTTTCGCATCGTCAACGAGCAAGACGAATTGCGCGAGCATATCAAACTTTTCGTGGACCAGCGCATTGCACAGACTTTGGACGAGCCGTTAAAATCGAACGACACGGTGCGGATCATCATGGCAATCAGCGGCGGAGCGAGCGCACGCAAACCTTGACCAGATTTTGACCATCGGCATACTTGGTTTTGACTTGCGCTCTTTATAATAAGGGTTGCTAATGGTTTGCCAATGACGGCAAACTGCGCTTTTGTCAACACAGGAGTTGATTGAGGTTATGATTGCCTCTCCGCTTCAATGGAGAGGCATTTTTTATTTTCTGGGAGAAGCTTATGCCGCAACGTGTGTCTCGTCTCCTGATTGCGTTATCATTTTTCACGCTCATTGCACTCTTTCTTGTTCCCGTCGCCAGCGCCGGCGGTCCCGGCGAAGCGCCGAGCCCCGCGCTCGTCGAGAACAAAGTGTGTCTCGCGTGTCACGGCTCCAAAGACCTCTCGATGAAATTGCCGAGCGGCGAAACGCTGTCGCTTTATACCGACGAAGCCGCGTTCAACGCCTCGGTGCATGGCAAGCAAGGACAACGCTGTACCGCGTGCCACGTCAACATCGAAGGCTATCCGCATCCCGTGACCACGGCGCGTGATGTTCGCGATTTCTCGCTGAACATGTACACGATTTGCCGGCAATGCCACGATAAAGTCTATCAACAACAACTGGACTCGAACCACGCCAAGTCCTTGGCATCCGGCGATCGCAACGGCGCGGTCTGCACCGATTGCCACACCTCGCACTATGTCATGTCACCCAATGAACCGCGCTCGCGCATCCCGCAAACCTGCCGCAAATGCCACAGTTTGATTTTCGATCAGTACAAATCGAGCGTGCATGGCGCGGCGTTGCTCGATCAATCGAACCCGGATGTGCCGACCTGCATCGATTGTCACGGCGTCCACAAGATCGCCGATCCACGCACCAACGCCTTTCGCGTCAACTCGCCGGAAATTTGCGCCAATTGCCATACCGACAAACCCAAAATGAAAAAGTACGGCATTTCGACGAATGTGTTGAACACGTATGTCGCCGATTATCACGGATCGACAGTCGAGTTGTTTGCGAAAGAATTTCCCGGTCAAGCCACTAACAAACCGGTTTGCTACGATTGCCACGGCGTCCACGATATTCGCGAAACCGGCGACCCCAAGTCATCGGTCGTGAAAGAAAATCTCTTGAAAACGTGCCAGTCGTGCCATCCGGACGCCACTGCCGATTTTCCATCGACGTGGATGAGCCACTTTGACGCCAGCCCGACCAAGTTTCCGGCGGTGTACTATATCAACTTGTTCTATACGATTTTCATCCCGGTCATCATCGGCGGTATGCTGGGCTTTGTCCTGCTGGATGCCGCGCGCCGCCTTCTCAACCGCTTTCAAAAATCGAGGAGTGCCTAAGCCATGAGCGACAAACAATATCTTCGATTCTCTCTTATCCAACGCATCGAGCATTGGGCGCAGATGGCCTCGTTCTTCGGATTGGGTCTTACCGGCTTGCCGCAAAAATTCGTTGGCAATGATTGGGCGGAAACCATGATCGGCTTGATGGGCGGCATTGAAGTCGTCCGCACCATTCATCACGCTTCAGCCATCGTCATGGCGCTGGCGTGCATCTATCACGTCATCGCCGTCGCATACAAAGTCTTTGTCTTGCGCGTGCGCTGGACCATGTTCCCGCGCCTCGACGATTTGCTCGATGCGCTCGATGTGATGCGCCACAACATCGGCTTGACCAAAGAATTTCCAAAGATGGATCGTTTTTCATTTGAGGAAAAAGCCGAGTACTGGGCGTTTGTCTGGGGCGCGGTCGTGATGGGCTTGACCGGTTTCCTGATGTGGAATCCCATCAATGCCGTCCGCTTCATCCCCGGCGATTTGATTCCCGCCGCCAAAGCCGCGCACGGCGGCGAAGCGATTCTCGCCGTGTTGGCGATTATCGTGTGGCATTTCTACGGCGTGCATATCAAAACATTATCGATGGCGATGTTCACCGGCAAGTTGACGCATCATCAAATGGAACACGAACACGGATTGGAATTGCAACGCATTCAGTCCGGCAAGGTCGATCCGCGTCCCGCACCCGAAGTCATCAAGCAACGCGAACGCTGGTTCATTCCAGTGGCCAGCGTCCTCTCGATTGGCATGTTGGTCGCGCTGTACCTGTTTGTGAACTATGAACAAACGGCAATCACCACCCTGCCCAAGCGCGTCCAGGTCCAAGCGTATGCGCCGATCACGCCAACTGCCACGCCGCGCCCGGGCGCAACCGCCGTGAGTTCAATCAAGCCATTGCCGGCGAGCCACGATGGACGCACCGCGTGTATGGCGTGTCATCAAAATATTCCGCAACCGAAGCTACCGGCGGATCACGCCGGCAGAACGGATCCAACGTGCGGCGCGTGCCACAAGCCGCAAGTGCCGCGCCAGCCGGCGGCGCTTCGCCCGCGGCAACTTCCGCGCCATCGACCGGCGGCGGACTCAAACCATTGCCAGCCAGTCACGCCGGGCGCACAACGTGCAACGTGTGCCATGAAACCGGCGTCGGCGGCGCACAAAAGAATCCCGCCGATCACGCCGGGCGCGCAGACGCAACCTGCGTCGCGTGCCATAAACCCGCAAGCGCGGCGCCGGCGGCAGGCACAACACCAGCCACAACGTCCGCACCGGCAACCAAGCCTGCGGCGGGGACTACGCCAGCCACCACCGTCGCGCCAACTAAAGCGTCGACGAATACCACGCCTGCGCCTACAACCGCGTCGACCACGGGCGGTGGAATCAAACCACTGCCCGCCAGTCACGCTGGGCGCACGACATGTAATGTGTGCCACGAGACCGGCGTTGGCGGCGCACCCAAGAACCCCGCCGATCATGCTGGGCGTGTCGACACAATGTGCGTGTTGTGCCACAAATAGCCAATCGGCATCGATTTTCAAACCCCTCGCGCAATCGCGAGGGGTTTTGATTTGCGTGCCACACGCCAAAATCCGTGCAACAAAACTCGCACGCAGATTTGACCGCATTTTGACCTTCTCTATCTATAATAAAGTATCGAATTCGCTTATCGATAGCAGTGATGACGCTGCTCAAGACGCTACGTTACGGAAGGTGACGGATGCCTTTCGACGTTTTGTGTTAGCGGCGATAGGCATCTTTTATTGTTCGAGGGAAGTACAATGGGACTAGTCAAAGGTTTTTGGCATTGGTTGCGCGCGCTCAAGCCCAAACACTGGGCAATTGGTTTAATCGGACTCGTGGTCTTGTTCCTCCTGTTCTTGGGCATCTCAGCCGCTTGGGACTATTCTAACAGCTCGGCGTTCTGCGGAACCCAATGCCACACCATGCCGCCCCACTTTGAATCGTATGAACGTTCGCCTCATGCGCGCGTGCAATGCACCGAATGTCATATCGGACGCACGTTTATCGGCGTCGCATTCACGCGCAAAGCCGTGGATGTGCAGTTTGTGTGGGCATACGTCACCGGCAACTATGAATATCCCATTCATGCCAAAGGTTTGCAACCCGCGCGCGAGTCTTGCGAAAAATGCCATTGGCCCGAAAAATTTTCCTGGGATTCGGCACGCACGGTTTCCAATTACACAACGGACGAAAAGAATTCCGAAATTGATACGACGTTAGTGCTCAAGACCGGCGGCGGTTCGGCGCGGACCGGTTTGGGACGCGGCATCCACTGGCACATTGAAAATATCATCGAATTCAAATACACCGACAAGTTTCAACAGGAAATTCCGTGGATTGCCGTCACGAATTCAGATGGCACCAAAACGATTTATGCGGACATCGAAAAGAACTTGACTGCGAGTCAGTTAGCTGCATTACCCACGCGGCAAATGGATTGCATCGATTGCCATAATCGCGTCTCGCACTCGTTTCAATCGCCGGAACAAGCCATGAATTCGGCTTTGCAAAACAAGACTATCGATCCTACCATTCCTGAAATCAAGAAAAAAGGCATCGAGGTTTTGACGCCGCATTACAAGACCGACGCCGAAGCGAATCAAGCCATCAACAATCTGGAACAATTCTACAAACAATCCTATGCGGCGTTTTACGCGCAAAACACCACGCTCATTCAAAAAACCGTCAAGTACCTGCGCGAGTTGTATCCCCAGATTTACTATCGTGACCAGGAACTCGATTGGACTGTCCATCCCGATAACATCGGGCACAAGGATTGGCCCGGCTGTTTCCGCTGTCACGATGGCAAACACTTTACTACTGATCGCAAAGAAGCCATTCGGCTGGAATGCAACGTGTGTCATTCGATTCCCGAAGTTACCACGCCGGGCGGTCCCGCCGTTTCGATTGCGCTTGGCCGCACTGACGAACCGGAATCGCACAAAAAGACAACTTGGCTCGCCGAACATCGTTTGCAGTTCAATACTTCGTGCCAAGTCTGCCACGATACGAGCAATGCCGGCGGCAAAGACAATTCGTCCTTCTGCTCCAACAGCGCATGTCACGGCACACAATGGAAATTCGCCGGGTTGAATGCCCCCAAGCTGGGCGAAATCGTCAAGCCGCCGATTCGCCCTGTGAGCGCGCCCAACTCGCCGCCGCGCCAAGTGCCGCATCCGGTCGGCGGTAATCCCGATTGCACGATTTGTCATGGTCCCAATGCGTACGCGTACCCGTATCCCGCCGACCACAACAATCGCCCGGTGGCGACGTGTCTGGGATGCCACAAACCGGCGGTAGCTACCGGCGTTACAACGCCGATGCCCGGCACAACTGCCGGCGGTCCGCCCAAGATTCCACACAGCACTTCTGGGCGCGCGCAGTGCTTGGGCTGTCACGGAACCGGCGCGGCGTCTGGAATTCCGCAGATTACGCAGTTCCATCGGGACTTTGGCTTTACCAACAACAATTGCTTGACGTGCCACAAGACCGGCGAAGCATCGGCAACGCCGCAACCCACTGTGGCACCGACGAGACAACCAACTGTCGCACCGACGTCCGCGCCATTGAGCGCACCAACCGTTGCGCCTACATCGTCCGGCGCGGCGACCGTTGCGCCCACGCGCGCGCCCACTGTCGCACCGACACGGCTTGCGCCCACATCGTCCGGCGCGGCGACCGTTGCGCCCACTGTCGCACCGACTAGCGCGCCATCGTCGTCTGGTGGCGCCAAAGCATTGCCGGCAAGTCACGCCGGTCGCACCACGTGTACCGCATGTCACGCAAACGGCGTTGGTCCAAAACTGCCATCCGATCATGCGGGACGCACAGATACTATGTGCGTCTTGTGTCACAAGTAAATTGCAGTTAAAGAAAATCAAGACTCGGGCTGACGATTGAGCCACGAGTCTTGATTTTTCCCGATTAGCGACTACGCGGCAAGTCAGCTGATACCTTGCGTATCAGGAGTTGACCCATTCGCACATTATCCCGTGCCGATTTTCGTGATAAACTCTGTATTATCCCGCCACTGATGACGGTGTCGGAACCATCCATGAGAAAAACTCGAACGTATCTCACTGGATCCACCTGCGAGAGGTGATGGTTGCCTCTGGCATGCTTTTTGGCGCGCCAGAGGTTTTTGTTCGATTTGGTGAGCTGGAGGAATAATATGCAAGCAATCCGTTCTGCACCGATGCGCTGGCTAGAAGCGGTCATCGATTGGTTGGACGACCGGGTGGGTGTCCGCAAATTGATCGAGTTGGCGCTCCACGTCGAAATTCCAAGAAACGCGCACACGTACTATCTCGGCGGCATGACGCTGTTTGTGTTTATGAGTCAAGGCATCACCGGCATTCTGCTCTCGCTCTATTATCAACCTACGCCAGAAAGCGCGTACAACAGTATTCTGTACATCATGAATCAAGTGACTTTTGGCTGGCTCATCCGAAGCGTTCACGCCTGGGGCGCGAACTTGATGATCATCTTGTGCATCTTGCACATGTTGCGCGTCATCGTTCAAGGCGCGTACAAAGCCCCCCGCGAAATCACCTGGATGGTGGGCATGGGCTTGCTCTTTGTGACCTTGGGCTTTGGCTTTACCGGCTATCTGCTTCCCTGGGATCAACGCGCATTCTGGGCAACGACCGTTGGCACGGACATTGCCTCAGCAGTCCCACTCATCGGTGAGACCGTTCGCAACTTTTTGCGCGCCGGCGCAGACGTGAGCGCGTTGACGCTCTCGCGTTTCCTTGGCGTGCATATGCTTATTTTACCGGCAGCACTCGTCGGGCTGTTTGCGCTTCACTTTTTGTTTATTCACCAACAAGGCTTGGCTGACCCAAAAGCCACGGAGGAAAAATGAGCAACCCGCAAGACACTTCCTCTAACCAGGGCAAAAAATTACTCCCCTTTTGGCCCCATTACTTGCTGAGCGAATTTATCGCGTGGTACATCATCTTGGGTGTGCTGGTGATCCTCGCCGCGTTTGTGCCGGCGGGCTTGGAAGAAAAAGCCAATCCCCTGCTTACACCGGAACACGTCAAGCCCGAATGGTATTTTTTGGCGGTCTATCAATTTCTCAAAGTAGCGGCGGTATTTAGTTTCCTCGGCTCGGAAGCGCCGCGCTTGATGGGCATTGTGATTCCGGGCAGTCCTCATGGCGTTGTTGTTCCTTTTGCCGTTTCTCGATAAAGCCCAAAGCGACCATCGAATCGGCGTCCGATCATGCTCGCCGTCGTCGTTCTCTTTTTGCTGATTTTTATCGGCTTGACCGTGTGGGGTCAGTTCAGTTAACGCTATTCTCATTCCGCGCGACCCAAAGGCGCGGATGGAGTTTCGATGATGAAAAATACTTTCCAAATAACCGGTCTGATCATCGTTCCGACTCGCGCTCTTTTTCATTGCAACGAGCGTGCCCGTTGCCGCGCAGCAAAAAACACCCCCGCCGATTCCGCACTCGCTCGACGGACGCGCCGATTGCAATATTTGCCACGCCACCGGCGTCGGCGGCGCGCCCAAGTTCCCGGCGGATCACACTGGACGCACCAATCAAATGTGCCGCGGCGTGTCATCAGCCCGGCGCAACCAAGCCAGCGACGCAACCGACCGGCGCCGCGCCATCGGCTCAGCCAACCGCAAAGCCCGCCGCCGGCGGAACCCCCAAATCCCGCACCCGCTTCAGAATCGGGAAAATTGCTTGGCGTGTCATCAAGCCTGGCATCGGCGGCGCCCACCGAAGTGCCAACCTCTCACGCCGGACGCACGAACGATACTTGCAAAGGGTGCCATCAAACTACATCTTCGACAACGGAACCGCCGGTGATTTTGCCGACGCCGGTGCCGCATGTGCCGCCCGCCAACAAAACCAACGATTCTTGCGTCAATTGCCACCTTAAACAAACCGGTCGCTCGGGCGCAGTCGCCAAAGACTGGCAAGCCAGCATTCACAGCGAACGCAGTGTCACGTGCGTCGATTGTCACGGCGGCGATGCAACCAAAGCCGATAAAGCGGCGGCGCATTCCGCGAGTTCCGGCTACGTCGGCGTTTTCAACCTCGTCGATATTCCGGCGTTGTGCGCCAGTTGCCACGCGCGCCCTGAATTAATGCGCCAGTACGATATTCCAACCGATCAATGGGCAAAGTATCAACAAAGCGTGCATGGCAAGAAATTGAATCAAGGCGATCCCAAAGTCGCCACGTGCGCCACGTGCCATGAATCGCACGCCACCAAAAAGACCGATGACCCCACCGCCAAAGTGTACCCGCTCAACGTGCCGGCGTTGTGCGCCAGTTGCCACGCCAACGTCGAGTACATGAAGGGCTATAACATCCCGACCAACCAATTTGAACTGTATGCCAAAAGTGTGCACGGGCAGGCACTGCTGGTCAAACAGGATTCGCGCGCGCCCAGTTGCGCAACGTGTCACGGCACGCACGGCGCCGCGCCGCCCGGCTATGACGAAGTTGCCAATGTGTGCGGCAGTTGTCACACCGCAACGCAAGATTATTATCTTAAAAGCATTCACGCCAGCGATAAACCTGGGATGCCCAAGTGCGTAACGTGTCACGGTCGCTACGACGTCATGACACCCACCGACAATATGTTTGTCGGCAACTCAACGCGCGACTGCGGCAGTTGTCACCCGGCCTCCTCACCGCAGGCGAACGCGGTCAAGAGTCTCTACGATAACATCGCCGGCAGTGCCCAAGCGATGGACGATGCCGAACACGCGCTCAAACGCGCGGCGGCGGCGGCGCTGATTGTCGCGCCGGAAGAAGCCAAACTCGCCGAAGCCAAAACGAATTTGATCACGGCACGCGCCGCGCAACACAGTCTCGACGCGACGCTGGTCAAAGATCGCACCGACAAATCGACGGCGAAAGCGAAAGAGGTCATGGCTGATTCGGCGCAAGCGATTCAAGAAGAAGGTTTCCGGCGCCAGGTGATGTTGATCGGTTTGGCGATTATGGCGCTGGCGATTCTATCGTTGTATGTCATTCGCCGCGAGTTGTACAAACAGTTACCACCGGAATAGAGGAGCAGAGCAACCATGTCGCAAATAGCTTCAAACGTGCCCGATCAACCCGATCACGCGTCGCCGCTTTATCCAATTCCTGCTCGGCTTTTCTGTCACGTCGACGGTCGTCGGAATGCTCGTGCCGGTCTTGGGTTACCTGTGGCCCAGGGATAACACCCAGGGCTCGGGTGGACCGGTCGAAGTGGGCAAAGTAGAAGATTTCCAAGCGGGCACTGCCAAGGTCGTCCCGGTGAATGACCGACCGGTGATTTTGGTGAACAACAAGACCGGCGGCATGAAAGCATTCTCTGCGATCTGCACTCACTTGGGTTGCATCGTGTCGTGGAACAGCCGCAAGAACAGCATCGAATGTCCGTGTCACGATGGCTTTTTCAACCCGGTGACCGGCGCCGTCGTTTCCGGTCCGCCGCCGAAACCACTCGCGCAGTATGAAGTCGTGGTCAAGGACGGCAAGGTTCTCGTTGGCAAGCAACTAGGATAGTCATTCGGGTTCTGGGTCTTGTGTTTCTTTTCGATTGCTCAAGCCCAGCTGTATTCGAACACCGCAACGTATCTTTCTCACGCGTTGCATAGATTTTGCAGACACATCAATCCCGAGGTGAACTGTTCATGGCGGACAGTCTGCCGGTTTGTGCGCGGCTCTGACGAGGGAGCTATGGGTGATGTGACAAAGGAGGCCAGTACCTTTTTTGTGCTTGGTAGAGCACACGCACGAAAAATAATTCTATGATAGGAGAACGCAAAGATGCAAAAAAGAATCCTCGTCATGCTGGCGCTCGTTTTGATGTTGGCAGTCGCAATTGCCATCGTCTCGTGTTCGCCAGCCGCTGGTCCTGCCGGTTCGCAGGGCGCAGTCGGTCCCGTAGGTCCGCAAGGTCCTGCCGGTCCTCAAGGTCCCGCTGGTCCTGCTGGTCCCGCTGGCAAGTCTGCGCCCGTCGAAATGGGTCCCGGTCTTGCAATGGAAATCAGTAAGGTCGAAATTCCGGCGGACAACAAACCGGTCGTCACGTTCAAAATCGTTGATGGCAAGGGCAATGCCGTGGCGCCGACCGTCTTAGACGCGGGCAGTGTTCAGTTTGGCATAGCCAAAATCGCGACCGATAAGGACACCGGTTTGTCCAAGTATCAAAGCTATTTCACAAATGACGCTGTCGCTGGTGCAGACTACACAGTCGATGGCAAGACGGTCAAAGCTACACTCGCCACCGCCAAACAGGTCATCGCTGATTCTGGCGGCAAGTTGACGCAGACCGATACCGGGTATACCTACACCTTCACTCGCACGCTTCCTGCCGATTTTGACAAAGCGGCGACCACTGTGGTTGCTGGTCAAGCCACACGCGGCGCACGCGCGTATGTCGCCAACACGGCATATTGGTTTGTGCCAGCTGGCGGCACAGCCACCAAACGCGAAGTTTCCACTACCGCGGCGTGCAATCAGTGTCACGATCCCCTCGCCTTGCACGGCGGTCAACGCACTGAATATGTTTGGTGCGCCGTCTGCCACACTGATCAGACCATCTGATCCTGAATCCGGCAACACCGTCGATATGAAGGTGATGACTCACAAGATTCACAAGGGCAGTTCCTTACCGAGTGTGACGGTTGGCAAGAAGCCGTACCTGATCGTTGGCCGTAGCCAGTCCGTGGCTAATTTCTCTGGCGCGACCTTCCCGCAAGACGTTCGCAACTGCACCACGTGCCATCAAGGCGCCCAAGCCGACAACTGGAAGAACGCCCCCAGCCGCGCCGCGTGCGGTTCGTGCCACGACGACATCGATTGGGCGACCGGCAAATCCACCACGGGTGGAAAGGGTCATCCCATTCCACAAACGGACGACAAGTCCTGCAAGGGCTGTCACCCTGCTGATTCCGGCAAAGAGTTTGACGCTTCCGTAGTTGGCGCACATACGTTGCCTGACGCTTCCAAGCAACTGCGCGGCGTGAAATTCGCGATCGTCGATGTCAAGGACACCAAGCCGGGTCAAGCATCCACCGTCACCTTCAACATCAAAGACAAAGACGGCAAGACGATTGATCCCAAGGACATGTGGAATCTCTCGTTGGTGATGGCGGGTCCTACCACCGATTACACTAATTCGTGGAGTGAATCGTTGGTCACGACGCCAGCGGTTGCCACCAAAGCTAAAGACGCTGGCAGTGGAAACTACACGTACACCTTTAGCAACACCATCCCAGCCGATGCCAAGGGTTCGTTCGCAATCGCCGCACAGGGCTACATCAGCACCACGGTGAAAAAAGCGGATGGCTCGACGCTTCTCGCCGCGGATGGCAAGACACCATACTTTGCACGCGACGCCGGTTACAATCCCGTCTTCTACTTCCCAGTGACCGATGCTCGCGCTGTGACGCGCCGCTCCATCGTCGACGTGGTGGACTGCAACAAGTGCCACAAAGCCATCGGCGCTCGCGCGGGTCTGTCGATTCACGGCGGCTCGCGCCAGAATCCCGATTTCTGCGTGTTCTGCCACCGCGTCAATGCGACGGACAACACGCCCGCACCTGGTGCCAAAGTATCGATCTCGATGGAATACATGACGCATCGTATCCACACGGGCGAGGAAGCCACTACGCCATACGTCATCAACGGAACCGTGAGCTACGGTGGCGTTGTGTATCCTGGCAACCGCGCCAACTGCACCAAATGCCACTTGCCCAACACGAACCTACTGCCGTTGCCCGCTACCGACCTGGGTGTTTCGTCGCCTGCCTTTACAGGCTTGCCCGTGACCTCGGTTTGTGCCGGTTGCCACGACAATGCACCTGCCAAAGCACACTTTGGCATCAACACTGCCGGCACGACGGAAACGTGCAATGTCTGTCACGCTGAAGGCAGAGAATTTGCCGTAAGCAAGCACGGGCAATAAGTCCCCTTCACCACGCGCGAAAATCCTCGTAACAAAAAGAACCTCTGCTCATGATGGGCAGAGGTTCTACTTTTCGATTTGGAAAACCCTACAACATTCCATCCGCGGTGATAATCGCCTGCGCGATTTCACCCAGTTTCTTGTTTTCGTTCTGGCTCCGGCGCTGCATGCGGCGGAACGCTTCTTCCTCGGTCAAATTCAGGCGACGCATCAAAATGCCTTTCGCGCGTTCGACCAATTTGCGCGTCTCCAGCGCATCGCGCAAATCATCCACCTCATGATGCAACGCCTGAAATTCGCGAAAGCGTTGCACCGCGAGCGCAATCGCGGGGAGCAAATCCTGCTCCGACACCGGCTTCATCAAGTACGCCGATACGTTTGCCAGCGCGGCGCGTTCCGCCAGTTCCTTCTCGCTGTACGCCGTCAGCAGAATGATCGGAATCGGGCGCGTCTCCATCATCTTTTGCGCCGCTTCGATGCCGTCCATCTCCGGCATTTTGATGTCGAGAATCGCCAAATCCGGCTTGAGTTCTTCCGAGAGCCGCAATGCTTCCTTGCCGTTTGCCGCCTCGCCGATGACTTTGTGTCCCAGCGATTCCAACTGCCCTTTCAAACTCAGTACGCGCAAACTTTCATCGTCCGCAATCAAAATTCTCAATGAATCCATTTTCACTCCTTGTTCGTTAACGCGACGCCGCGTTGAAACAACACCCACGCGGTCGTGCCATCATCGTGCGCAGTCAACGCCAGTTTGCCGCGCAAATCCTTTTCCACCAGTGTTCGCGCAATTTGCAAACCTAGTCCGTGCGACGTCTTCAGATCAAATCTCTCTGGCAAGCCAGCGCCATCGTCCTGCACGCGCATCCAAACTTCGGCGGCGTCCCAATCCAGCTCAATGTCGATGTTGCCGCGCGTGCGTGTGCGAAAACCGTGTTCAAGCGCATTGCTCACCAATTCATTCAGCACAAGCGCAAACGCGGTGGCTTGCTTGGAGCCCAGATAGATTTCCTGCCCGCGCACATTGATTTCGATTTTTTGATCCGGGCGCAGCATACTGCGCCGCGTCGTCTCTACTACCCGCCGCGCCAGCTCCGTGATATCGGTCAAGCCGACACTTTCCACCGATAACATTTCGTGCGACGCGGCGATGCTCTTGATGCGCGTGATCGAATCGCGCAAACTTTCCTGCACCGGCGGCGCGGAGTTGCGCGACATTTCCAGAATCAACAAATCGGCGACCGTTTGCAGATTATTCTTGATGCGATGGTGCATCTCTTGCATCATCGCGTTCATTTCATCCGCCGCGCCTTCCGCGCGCTCGCGCTCGCGAATTTCACGCGCGACCCAATTGAGCGTAATCCACGTGAACGCCGGACCCAGGATGCCAAATGTAATCGTCTCGACGGCAAAGAGCAATGGATGAACTTCGGTTTGAAAAATGAGATGGCTCATCACCTCGTAAAACATTACGACGGCGAGAATGCCGAGCGGGATGATTTGTTGCAACGCAAAAACACGTTGCGACAGCGGAACGCGTTGCGATGATTTCTCAGACGCGCGCGCTGAACCCGCCGGTGATGCGGGAAGAGTCGTCCCAGTTTGCGCGGCGGTCTTGCTCGTCATCACGTCACTCAACGGCTCGCGCCACACTTGGGACAGAAATTATCGTCGGCGGACAACGCATTGCCGCACTGCGTACAAAACGCGCTGGCGGTTTTTTCCGTGCCGCGCGCACGCCGGCGTTCGCGCTGAAATTGTTTTGACGATTTGCGCGGCGCACTCGCATCGGTCTCGCGCGAGCGCTGTTGCCAGAAGAAAAATCCTAGGATCGCCGCGAGTCCTAGCGTTACCAAGCCGGCGAGCAAAATCAAATTGTTCGATGAATTATCCGTCGCCGGCGTAGCAACTGGCGCCGGGGGTTGCGCTGGCTGATTTTGCACCGATGGATTGGGATCGGTTTTGGTGTATTTTGCTTGCGCCGTGATCACTTGCCCGGCGGCGGCATTGGTGAATGAATACGTGAAATACTTGAACCCATCCGCGCCGGTGCGTGTATTCGACGTCGTCGGCGCGACGACAAAGTTCGATGCTTTAAGCGGCTGTTGCACTTCGAGCGTCAGCTGATCGACCGGCACAGCCAGCTTGAGCGCATAGTCAAGCGTTTTTTCTGGCGAGCCGCGCAGCAAATCGTGATAATACTCGACACGAATATTCGGTTGACTTGTTGTGAAGGTAATGCGCGTATAACCATCGCCCAAGTTCGCGGTCTTGGTTGGTTGTTCCACTGCAAAATTGCCATCGGGATTTTGATACGTGGCGACGAGTAATTCTGCGCCGGTGGGAATCAGCACCGAGACTTCGCGGGGCAAGTTGGATTTGTCGGCAAGTGTGCCGTCCAATAACACCAGCACGGTTGGTGTATCGAATTCGGGCCACACGGAGATTTTGAACGTAGTGAGGCGATTGGGGTCTTGCGCCGACGCGCGCGGCGCGAGTGAAAACAAAAATGTCAGCGCGATCATCGCGCCGAAGAAGAATTTTCGCAGATTCATCGCGAACCTCGTTAATCAAAATTCAGCAATTGGTTGCCAGTCGTCAGACAAAACCTACTGCCGCAACGCGTTCAGAATATCACATGCAAGTCAGAGGACAGTCAAAGCGCGGTCAAAATACGTTAAGTTCAATAGTGTCGGTCGTGCGATAGTACGTTAGTTGACCTTTGTCGCGTAACCTGGTCGCCTAAACAGAAACTATCGAACTATCGCGAACTATTGCCGAACCGCTTTCTCACTTGTTCTGAAACTTGGCGTGTTAGCTTGAACGCCTTCTCCGCCGCCGCGACCGAAACTGTTCCCAGCCCGCACGCCGGCGTAATCAAGCGCACGTTCGTACAGCAAATCCCGGTCAATGCCTTTCTTCATGAGCAGACTCATTGCCGCGTCAAGGCGCGCAACCAACGCCTCTGGTGTCGCCTTGGCGATTTCCTCTTCGACCGTTGGCACAATCCCCCACGCGAGGACGCCGCCGCGATCCAAAAATCTTCTCACGTCGTCGGCGAACAGCGCAAGGTTTTCTGCATAGTTGAGCGCGTCGAACGAAATCACGTCCACCGATGTGTCGAGCAGCATCGACCAATCGGTGTTGCCACAGCAATGTGTGCCCTTGAGTCCGCGAATCGCTGAAAAGATTTCTTCCAAATCACGCACAACTTCGTCACGATTGAGCGCAACCATTGACGCACCGATGAGCGCGAGCGACGGTTCATCGACAAAGATGATGGTGGGTAGGGGCGAGGACCTCGCGCCACAGGGCGTCGATGACCGCGCCCCTACGGATTCCAAAAACCTTTCCTGCCATTGCGCCTTGCGGGCGAGATGTTTCACCAACACATCGCGCAACGCATCATCGTACAGCATCGGCTTCATGGTTTCGTCAACAATCTTGAGCCCAAAGCTGATCGGACCGGTCACCTGCCCTTTGAGCCAGCGCGCGTTTTTCAGCGCATCGCCGCCGTCGCGCAAGGCGTACAACCCGGCGGCATACTCGCGACTCACCGCAAACAAGTCGGAATTGTCTTCCAAATAGCGCGCGTAGAATGCTTCTACCTGCGGCATCAGGTCATCCACCTTGACCAAGCCAATCCATTCGTGCGGCAAATCGATTTGCACGCCGGTCAAGTCCTCGCTGAACTGCGCGTACATATTTTCGCGGAAATCGCGCTTGGGCAATTGGGGCCAATACGGAATTGTTGGGAAATTATCGAACATGATGCGCATCGCCGTCGCAGTATCGGCGTGCGGCATACTGCCAACGCCAGTGGCTAGCGCGCGCGGTTTGAAATCGGTCATCATCACCTCCGATGAATCGGCTTCATTCTAGCACGAAAGCACGTTACGACCAAAATGCGACGGAAGACCAAAGACCGATGACGCAAACCTTTGCTTCCCGTCATCGGTCGTCGGTCTTCGGTCTGACTTTGACAAATGTTCCACTAGATTTTGACTGGATTTTGACCGCTGTCTGCTATCCTGTCATAAGAGATTCATGCAAGAGTCTCTGTGTTTCTATTCTATTTTGCAAAGAGGCAATTGAAGGAGGAGCCAAAGATGGCAATCAAAATCAAGCACCCAGTACCGACCGACATTGACATTGCACAAGCATGCAAGATGAAACCGATTCTGCAGGTCGCGGAAGAAATCGGCCTCAAAGAAAAAGAGCTCGAACTCTATGGCAATTACAAAGCCAAAGTCCACCTTGAAGTCCGCGACCGCCTTAAGAAACGCAAGCAAGGCAAGTACATCGATGTTACCGCCATCACGCCAACTCCCCTCGGCGAAGGCAAAACGACAACCACCGTTGGTCTCTCGCAAGCGCTCGGCGCGTATTTGAAACAAAGTGTCATCACCTGCATCCGCCAACCCTCGATGGGTCCGACGTTCGGCATCAAGGGCGGCGCGGCGGGCGGCGGTTATTCCCAGATCGTGCCGATGGAAGATTTTAATCTCCATTTCACCGGCGACATTCACGCGGTCAGCGCGGCAAACAATCTGCTCGCCGCCGCGATTGATGCGCGCATGTTGCACGAACGCGATCCCAAGATCGACGATGACAAACTCGCCGCCGCGATCTGCCCCGATGGCGTTTTCCCAATGGCGGTTGTCAAACGCGCCAAGCGTCTCGGCATCAAGGCGAATAAACTCGCCGACTTGAATGCCGAAGACAAACGCCGCTTGTTCCGCCTCGATATCGACCCCAATTCGATCACCTGGATGCGCGTCGTCGATATTAACGACCGCTTGCTTCGCGGGATCAGAATCGGTCTAGGGGATGAAGAAAAAGGCAACGAGCGCAACACCGGTTACGATATCGCCGTTGCGTCCGAAGTGATGGCGATTCTCGGTTTGACCACCGGTATCGAAGACATGCGCGATCGCCTCAGCCGCGTCGTGATTGGCACCAGCACCAAGGGCGAAGCGGTTACCGCCGAAGACTTGGGCGTCGCCGGCGCGATGACCGTCTTGATGAAAGACGCGCTGCTCCCCAACTTGATGCAAACGCTCGAAGGGACGCCCGCGTTCGTGCACGCCGGTCCCTTCGCGAACATCGCGCACGGCAACTCGTCCATCGTCGCAGATCAGATCGCGCTCAAACTCGCCGATTACGTCGTGACGGAATCCGGTTTTGGCGCGGACATCGGCATGGAAAAATTCATGGACATCAAATGCCGCTACTCGGGCTTGATTCCCAACGCCGTTGTCCTGGTCGCCACGATTCGCGCGCTCAAGATGCACGGCGGCGGACCGAAGGTCGTCGCCGGTCGCCCGCTCGACAAAGCGTATACCGAAGAGAATCTCGCGTTGCTCGAAAAAGGTATGCCGAATTTGTTGAAGCACATCGAGAACGCCAAGATGTTCGGCGTCCCGGTCGTCGTCGCGATCAACTCGTTCAAGTACGATACCAAAGCCGAAGTCGCGCTCGTCAAACGCTTGACCGAAGAAGCCGGCTCGACCGCCGTCGCGTGCTCGCACTGGATGAATGGCGGCAAGGGCGCCATCGAACTGGGCGAAGCGGTGATGGATGCCTGCAAGCAAAAGAGCAACTTTGAATTCCTCTACCCGCTCGATATGTCGATCAGGCAAAAGATCGAAACGATCGCGACCAAAGTGTACGGCGCGAGCGGCGTCGATTTCACGCCCGAAGCCGAAGCCAAGATCGAACTCTACACCAAGCTCGGTTTCGCAAATCTGCCGATCTGCATGGCAAAAACGCATCTTTCGCTTTCGCACGATGCCGCGCTCAAAGGTCGCCCGACCGGTTTCCGCATTCCGATCCGCGACATTCGCGCAAGCGTGGGTGCCGGGTTCCTGTATCCGCTCTGCGGCACGATGCGCACGATGCCCGGTCTGCCGACTCGTCCCGTGTTCTATGATGTGGACTTGGATTTGAAGACCGGCAAGGTTCTAGGGCTGTTCTAAACGCAATGAGCCAATCAACCAATGAGCCAATGAGCCAATCGTAACTGGCGGCTGGTTCATTGGCTCATTGGAAATTGGCTCATTGGATTATTGAATGAAGATTCTCGCTGTCGTATCTGGCGAATTTGGGCGACGCAAAGCCCGCATCGCGCGTGAGCACGGTCCGCAACATTGGCAAGTGCACGAGTGGACTGCGCCCTCGCATTTTCCTATTGTCATCGACGACCCGCTCGATTTTATTCCGGACAAGTTGCCCGCCGCCGACCTCATCCTCGCGTTGGGCGAGCATCCCGGCATTGCTGAACTCTACCCCGACATTGCCAAAATGACCGGCGCGAAAGCGATGATTGCGCCCATCGACAACAGCGCGTGGATGCCCAAGGGCTTGATGAATCAATTACGCGGATGGATGAAAGAGGTCGGCGTTTTTTGTGCGTTTCCAAAACCATTCTGTTCCCTCACCGAAACCAGTTATAGTTTGCGCAGTCAGCGCGTTGAGTACAGCGATCCATTTATTTCTGAATACGCCAAATATTTTGGACGACCGCGCGTCAGCGTAACCGTCGATCAAGACAGCAAGACTGTGGCGACGGTTACCGTCGAACGGGATGCGGCGTGCGGCGCGGAGCGCTACGTCGCCGAAAACATCGTCGGCAGAAAAGTCGATGACGCCGAGTACAAAGCGGGCATGTTGCATCATCACTACCCCTGCCTCGCATCGATGGCGATTGACAACGATTACAACGACACGCTTTTGCACGTCAGCGGCAATGCCTCGCGCGAGACGTTCGCCGAAGCGGTCAAACCATATCGCGAAGTAATGTTTTTCAAGCCCGAGGGCTACGTCGAAGAGAAGAAAAAGTCGAGGCAACAATGCCAACGAAAGCAAAGGTCAAAACGAAATCGAAGGCGAAAGCGAAACCGTCTGTTACTCGCAAGAACGATCAAGCCAACTGCAAAGCGCGTCGCCGTGAAAACGGCAAGCAAAATTGAACCAGCCGTCAAAACGAAAATCGAAAAGAAACCAGAACCCATAAGAGAGGAGAAGATCATGTCAAGTCTCGAACTCACGATCCCAGCACTGTGGGCAGACCATCACGTCACCGCCGTCAAGCGACTCTTGTCGCCCATCGCTGGCGTCGAAGATGTCATCGCCAGCAGTGCGTTCAAAGCCGTCGTCATCGAATACGACGCAAAGAAAACGTCGGAAGCGGCGTTGGTCAAAGCGTTGACCGCCGCCGGCTACGCGCCCGGCGAACTCGAAGTTGTCGGACGACGACCCGATGGACGCTTCGATCCGGCGTGGGATACGAACGGCGTGCGCGCAACATCGACCAATCCAGTCGACAATCAACTGTCCGGCGAATTCCGGAAATACTAGAAACAGTAGCCAGTATTCAGTAGTCAGTAGCCAGACAAGAATATTCTCTGACGACTGACTACTGGATACTGAATACTGAATACAAGGAGGAAGCAATGGCAAACCCACCAGCACCAGAACTAAAAACGATTGATCCCGCCGCCGCGGAAATGATAAAGCGCGCTGAAGAACTCGGTTACTCGACCGTGTTCAGTCGCGCGGCAAAAATGGCGCCGTGCCCCATCGGCGCGGAAGGCGCGTGTTGCCAAATGTGCAACATGGGTCCGTGCCGCTTGGTCCCGACCAAAGCGAATCCCGACCCAGTCGGCGTGTGCGGCGCAACCCGCGCGACGGTTGCCGCGCGCAATATGGCGCGCCACATCGCGGCAGGCACCGCGGCGCACAGCGATCACGGACGCGACCTCGCGTTCACGTTGCTCGCCGTCGCCGAAGATGAAGCGCAAGGGTACGAAATCCGCGACCCGCACAAACTGCGCATCGTCGCCGGCTACTTCGAACATCAAGACCGATGGCAAGCACCGACAAGCAACTCGCCAAAGAAGTTGCGTTGGCAGTGCTCGCCGATTTCTCCAAGCAAAAAGGCGAAATCGTCTATCCCAATCGCGCGCCGAAGAAACGCCAGGAAATTTGGCGTCAACTCGATATCGTGCCGCGCGGCATCGACCGCGAAGTCGTCGATATTTTGCATCGCACGCACATGGGCGACGATCAAGACGCCGAACATTTGTTGACCGCATCGATGCGCGCGTCCCTCGCCGATGGCTGGGGCGGCTCGATGATGGCGACCGATATGTCGGACATTTTGTTTGGCACGCCATCGCCCGCCGTGACGCAAAGTGAACCTCGGCGTGTCTCAAAGACGACGAAGTGAACATTCTCGTGCACGGTCACGAACCCACGCTCTCCGCGATGATCGTCCGCGCGACGATGGAACCGGAAATGATCGCCTACGCCAAAACCAAAGGCGCGCAAGGCATCAATCTCGCCGGCGTCTGCTGTACATCGAACGAAGTGTTGATGCGCCAGGGCATCGCCAGCGCAGGCAATGATTTGAATCAGGAACTCGCGCTGATCACCGGCTCGGTCGAAACGATGGTCGTGGATGTGCAGTGCATCATGCAGGCATTGTCCGATCTCGCCAGCAAATTCCACACCAAGTTCGTCACCACCTCGCCCAAGGTCAAGATCACCGGCTCCGAGCATATCGAATTCGACGAACACCACGCGCTCGACATCGCGCGCCGCATCGTCAAGGACGCCATCGACAATTACGTGAATCGCAAGCAAGAATGATCGTGCAGATTCCGACGCAATTGTCCGATCTCGTCCCAGGTTTCTCGCACGAGTACATTCGCTATATGATGGGCGGCTCTTTGCGCGGCTCGTTCCGCCCGTTGAACGACGCGATCATGTCCGGTCGTTTGCGCGGCGTTGCTGGCGTCGTCGGTTGCAACAATCCGCGCGTCACGCACGACAAGGGACACTTTGACATCGTGAAAGAATTTTTGAAGAACGATGTGCTCGTCGTCCAGACCGGTTGCGGCGCATTGGCGAATGGCAAGTACGGTTTGCTTCTGGGCGAAGCGGCGATGGAATACGCCGGTCCTGGCTTGCGCGAAGTCTGCGAAGCCATCGGCATTCCGCCGGTTTTGCACATGGGTTCGTGCGTCGATAACACGCGCATCCTCACCGTCCTCGCCGAAATGGCGACGGAAGGCGGCTTGGGCGAAGACATCAGCGACATTCCCGGCGTCGGCATCGCGCCCGAGTGGATGAGCGAAAAAGCGTTGGCGATTGGCGCGTACTTTGCCGCGTCCGGCGTGTACGTCTTGTTCGGCGTTTCGTCGCCGATTGAATCGAGCGACGAAGTCGTCAAGTTGATGAGCGAGGGCTGGGAAAAGTTGGTCGGCGGCAAGATGGAATTCGTGCCCGATGACGCAGAAATCGTCCGCCTCTCACTCGCGCACATCGATGCCAAACGCGCCGCGCTGAAACTGCCGGCGTACGATGCGAGCAAGTTCGGCAAGTCCGGCGATGCGCGCATGAACGAAATGATCAAACTGCCGCTCAAGGAACGCATGGGCGCGTTGTATGGCGCAGGCAAATAAGTTGTAAAGCGTTGTGCGTAGGGGCAGAGCATCCTGAGCGGAGCGACGAGCGTAAGCGAGTCGCGCATCGAAGGACCTGCCCCTACGGAGCGGGAGCCACAATGATGTGTCCCGCTCTTTGTGATGAAAACTGGAGGAATTCAAATGGCTTACGTAATTGCTGAACCGTGCATCAACACCAAAGACACGGCGTGTGTGAACGTGTGTCCCGTCGATTGCATTCATCCCAAGAAAGATGAAGCGCCCTTTGCCGGCGGCGCAACAACTGTACATCGATCCCGACACGTGCATCGATTGCGGCGCGTGCGTGCCGGAATGTCCGGTCAGCGCGATCTTCCCGGAACCGGATTTGAAAGACGAATGGAAATCCTTTACCGCCAAGAACGCCGATTGGTATAAATTGAGCGCGGCGGATTTCAACGCCAAGTGGGCAAGCAAGGGCAAGGAATAGGCATTTCCGATTTTTGATTTTTGATTTTCGATTGGCAAATAGCGCAATGTAGATGCGAGCGGAGCGAAGCAATCTTTCGAACGCTTTCAGAATCAACTAGATCGTCAATCGCGCATAAGACTATTCGATCTTGTTGAGAGATTGCTTCGTCGCAAACAACGCTCCTCGCAAGGACAAATCGAAAATCGAAATCGAAAATCGAAAATTGGAGTTGGCTATGCTCGACCAAATCAACAAGTTTCGCCAAATCGTCACCCTCGCCGATGGCACGCGCGTGCTCTTGCGCCCGTTGACCAAAGACGACAAAGCCGGACTCGTCGCTTTGTTCGAGCCCACCAGCGACAACGATTTCAAGTTAATGCGGAATAACATCCGCGATAAAGAACTCGTCGCGTCGTGGGCGGACAATCTCGATTACAAGCGCGTCTTGCCGTTGGTCGCGGTCGTGAATGACCGCATTGTCGGCGATTGCACACTCCACTTTCGGACGGGACCGGGACGGCATTTGGCGGACGTGCGCATCTTTTTTCGAAAGAGTTTCGCAAGCGCGGACTCGGCACCGTGATGTTGCGCGGCGTGATCGATGTGGCGAAAAAATTGGGATTGCAGCAACTCGTCGCCGAAGTCGTCGCCGATCAGGTCAAGGTGATTACCGCGTTCAAGGAACTCGGTTTTGAACAGCGCGCGATGTACCCCGATTACTTTATGATGCCGGACGGCGAGACGCATGACGTTGCCGTGTTGATTTTGCCGCTGACGAAAAAGCGCGACGAATTCTAGGATTTGTCACGATTTGCCCTTGGACGCAAGTGCCAGATTGCAGGACGATTTCTCGCACCGCTCGCAAATCATAAATCATAAATCGAAATCATAAACTCGATATTGAAGGAGGTAGAAGATGTCACGTTACATTGCAACATCAGCCATTCGCGGCACCACAGAATCTGGTCCGCGAAACCGATGCGCTCTTGCAAAAGGCGCTCAAAGAAAAAGGTCCCGATACCAAAGTGGGGTTCCCCAACACCGCGTACTATTTGCCGACCATTCTCGGCTTGCTGGGACGCAAAGTGGAAACCGTCGGCGATATGGTGCCGGTGATGGAGCAAGTCAAAACGTTACACGCATCCCGTGCCGCCGAATACGCGCTGGACGCCGTACCTTGGCGAGACGCTCGATAGCGGGATCGCCACGTTGCTCGCGATGGAAACTTTGATGGCGTTGCGCTTTCTTTACGGCGATCAGCCGGAAAAGTTGGATGGCTTTCAACTGGCGCAAGCATCCCTGCAAGACGGCGGCGGACATTTGAACGGACCCATCGACGATATTCAACTGCGCTCGTGGGGCATTCAACTCGTCGATGGTCGTATGCCCGGCTTTGCGGCAATCGTCGGTTGCGCGAAATCGAATGAAGTCGCGGTCAAGATCATCCGCGAACTCCAGCGCCGCAACATTCTCACCTTCCTCGCCGGCAATGTGAATGGTCGCTCGATCATTCATCAATTGCAAGAAGAAGGCATCGAAATGGGGTACGACACGTTCATCGTTCCCTTTGGCACCGACACCCTTTCCGCGAGTTACGCCATTGGTTTTGCGACGCGCTCCGCGTTGACGTTCGGCGGCATGAAGGGCGGGCAGTCGCGCGAAATTTTGCTCTACAATCGCGCGCGTGTGTTCGCGTTCGTTCTCGCGCTCGGCGAAGTCGACGATTTGAAATACGCCGCCGCCGCGGGCGCAATTTCCTACGGCTTTCCGGCAATCGCGGATACCGTGATTCCAGAAATTCATCCGACCGGCGTTACCTCGTACGAGCACGTCGTCTCGATGCCGTTCAACGAAATTCCCGGCAAGGACGATTTGGAACGCGCCGAGAAACTGATTCAGCGCTGTATCGAAGTGCGCGGCGTCAAGATCAAGATGACCGAAGTCCCGATTCCGGTTCCCTACGGCTCGGCATTTGAAGGCGAAGTCGTCCGCAAAGCCGATCTGCGCTTTGAATCGGGCGGCAAGAAATCGCGCGCGTTTGAGTATCTGTACATGTTGCCGATGGAAAAAGTCGAAGATGGCAAAGTCACAGTTCACGGTCCGACATCGATAGCGTGCCCGAAGGCGGCTTTATGGATATTGGCATCGTCGCCGAAGTTGCCGGACGCAAGATGCAAGAAGATTTCGAGCCGGTGTTGGAACGCCAGGTTCACCACTTTGTCAACGGCGCGTCCGGCATTCAACACGTCGGTCAGCGCGACATTACGTGGATTCGCATCAGCAAATCCGCGTACGATAAAGGATTCCGCCTGGGCGACCTCGGCAAGATTTTGCACGCGCGCTTTCACGCCGACTTTGGCGCGATTGTCGACAAGATCCAAGTGACGATCTATACCGACCCCGCTTCGATTCAATACGATGCTTCAAGTCGCGCGCGACGCCTATCAACAACGCAACACGCGGCTTGGCGATATGGCGGACGAAAGCGTGGAAGAATTTTATTCGTGCACGCTCTGCCAATCGTTTGCGCCGAATCATCTGTGCGTCATCAGCCCGGAACGGGTCGGGCTGTGCGGCGCCTACTCGTGGCTCGATTGCAAGGCATCGTTCCAAATCAACCCGACGGGTCCCAACCAGCCCATCCCGAAAGGCACGAACTTGGATCCGGTCAAGGGCTATTTCACCGGCTCGAACGAATTTGTGCAACAAGCCTCGCATCAGCAAGTTGAAACCGTTTCGATGTACTCGATCATGGAAAACCCGATGACGGCGTGCGGTTGTTTCGAATGTATCGTGATGGTGATTCCGGAAGCGAACGGCGTGATGGTGCTCTCGCGCGAAGACACGTCGATGTCGCCCGCCGGCATGACCTTCTCGACGCTCGCCGGTATGGCAGGCGGCGGTTTGCAAACGCCGGGCGTGATGGGCGTAGGCAAGTTCTATCTCACGTCGAAGAAATTCTTGAGCGCGGACGGCGGTTTCAAACGTGTCGTCTGGATGTCGAGTGTCTTGAAACAGACGATGGCGGAAGAATTCAAAAAAGCCGCCGAGTTCGCCGGCGATCCTGACCTCATCAACAAAATCGCCGACGAAAAAGTTTGCACCGAAGTCCCAGCGTTGGTGGCGTACCTGGAAGAACACGCGCACCCCGCGCTGACGATGGATCCGATGATGTAATCTCCAATTACCAATTACTAATTACAACGGCGTAATTAGTAATTGGTAATTCATAGGTGGATTATGAAAAAACTAGCCCGTGACATTATGAAAGTCGGTGTGCCGGTGTGCACGCCAGATACCAAACTCGAAGCGATCGCCAAAATCATGATCCGCGATGGAGCAGACGCGGTCATTGTGATGGACGATGAAGATGGCGCGATTGGCATCGTGTCGCAAAGCGATTTGGTGCGCGCGTTCACGCGCAATTGGGCACTGCTTGCCGCCAAAGATGTCATGACCGAAAAAATTCTGAGCGTCGATCCGGAATCGCCGGTCACGGCGGTAGCGAATATGATGCAGGATGAAAAAGTGCATCAAGTGTTCATCCATCACGAGCATCCCGGCACCGGCAAACCCAGCGCCGTCGTGACGATGCGCGCGATCGTACGCGATATGGCAGGGCTCCCACCGGATCGCCCGGATCGCCGGTTCAAAGCGCACAGAAAGCACGCCCGAAATAGATTTCCCCCTGCCCCCGCACCCCTGCACTGTTGCAAGGGAGCAGAGGTGCGGCGGGGAATTATCGAGTCTCGCGCGAATTGCGTATAATGGCAAGCAATCCAGAGACTCGGAGGGAAAGATGTCAGATAAAAGCAAGTCCAGCATTTTAGTCCGCGCACGACCAATATTCTGATCATCGCATCGGTTGCAATCCTCATTGCCACATTGCTCGTTCGATTTCTGGCGCCGGCGCAATGGGAAGCCGCAATTCTGGAACAGACGGGCTACACCCTGCAGCAATTCGTGCTCGTGGCGATGGGCATCGGCGTGTTTTTGTTTTTGCTCGTCGCATTCGATCAACCAGAGTAGTGCAACAGTGCGATAGTTCAATAGTCCGATAGTTCGTTAGTCGGCTCTATTGGAAATCACATTGCCATAGAAGCAACTATCGCACTAATGCACTATGAAACTATTGCACTAAACTCAATGGAGGCATAATGGCACCTGTTGAACTCCCCAAAGAAAAGTACCACCGGCAAAGTTCGCGAAATTACCATCGGCGCGACGAAAGAGCAAGGCGGCACGCGCGCCAAAGCGGTCACCATCGGCGGCGAAAGCGCACTTGCCCTTTATGACCTTTGAAGGCGCGATGCCGCATCCGCCTGCCCTTGCCATCGAAGTGCAAGACCGCAAGCCGAGCGATTGGTCGCCGGTTCTGCTCGATGCGTGGAAAGAAGTTGCCGATAGCCCGGCGAAATGGGCACAAGCCGCGGAAGCGCTCGGCGTCGATTTGATTTTACTCAAGCTCACCGCGACGCAAGCCGATGGCTCGAAAAACACTTCGGCGAATGCGGTTAAAGTCGTCAAAGAAGTTTTGCAGGCGACCGGTTTGCCGTTGATCGTTTTTGGTCCCGGGCAAGCGGAACTCGACAATGAATTGCTCGTCGCGGTCGCCGAAGCGACCAAAGGCGAAAAACTCGTCCTGGGAATTTGCGAAGACAAGAATTATCGCACGCTCGTCGCCGCCGCGTTGGCAAACGATCATCTCGTCAACTCGCGCACGCCGATGGACGTGAATCTCGCCAAGCAACTCGTCATCTTGATTCACGATATGGGCTTGCCGCTTGAACGCATCATCATGGACCCGACGACCGGCGCGCTGGGTTACGGCATCGAATACGGTTATTCCGTGATGGAACGTTTGCGCCTCGCCGCGCTCCAAGGCGACGGCATGACGCAACAGCCGATGCTGGTGACACCGGGCGAAGAAGCGTGGCGCGTGAAGGAATCCAAAGTCGGCACCGATGTGCCGGCGATGTGGGGCGATTGGAAAGAGCGCGCGATTCATTGGGAAACGATTACCGCGTCCGCGCTCGTGGAAACCGGCGCCGATGTGTTGGTTTTGCGCCATCCCGAAGCGGTCAAGCGCGTGAAGGAAATGGTCTGCGCAAGTTAATGGGGAAATGACGAAGATGAACAAGATGACAAACATATTTTCGGAATTCGGTCATTTGTCATCTGTCATTTGTCATTGATGGCTACTCTTACCCGCACCTTGAAACAAAAAACTGGCTGATCTACGCTGGGTTGTTGCTCGCGCTTGTCGCATTACTTGTGCTTTCGCCCGCCGAAGCGACGCTGGGCAATGTAGTGAAAATCGTCTACGCGCACGGCGCGGCAGAACGCATCGCGGCGTATGCGTACATCATGGCCGGCGGGTTGGGTGTGGCGCATTGGGTGCATGGTAAGCACTCTGAGCGGAGCCGTGAAACGGCGAGTCGAAGAGCGTATCCTTCAACTCGCAAAAATCTGCTCCGCTCAGGTGCGCACACTGCAAATTGGACCCAAGCCGTCGCCGAAACCGCAATTGTGTTTTGGACTCGCTCAATTCGTCATCAGCGCGCCCGCCCAAGTGCTCGCGTGGGGCGCATTCGATTTCCGCGAACCGCGTGTTGCCAGCGCGCTGTGGATTCTCGTGCTGACCGCGCTTGTCTACATTGTCGCGCGTTGGATCGGCGAAAAGAATTGGATGTCGCTTGCGGCAATCGCCAATCTTGCGATTTTATCTAATCGTCTTGCGCGGCGCGGTGAATATTTTGCATCCGGGCAATGCGATCATCGCCTCCGATTCGCTGGCGATCAAAGCATTTTACGCCGCCATTGTCCTGACGATGGGCTTGCTCGCGTTTCAGTTTGCGCGCGATCGCGCGAATGGATAGAGAGGCAATTGTGGTATGGCAAACACAAATGAATTTGATCGAATGCAGGAAACGATTCAGACGATCAGTCACTATGCCGAGATTTATCACAACGGCAAAGTGGAACTTGATTTCGTTTGACGGCGAGAATGTCGTCGTCCAGTTTGGCGGCGCGTGCGATGGTTGTCCGCTCATGCCCTGGACGTTGACACCGCGTCGTCGAAAGCACGGTGCGTGATCTGTTCCCGAAAGTGAAATCAGTCAAAGCAGTTTACAACATCAGTAGTCGCTAGTCCCCTAGCGACTGAACACGATCTGACGGAGGAAGAAATGGACGCAAAAACCAGCTGGGAAACGTTCTTCAAAATGATGATCATGGAAGAACACGGCGCGCAAAAAAAATACGAAATGGCGCGCGATCTCGCCGACAATCCCCAACTCAAAAAAATCTTTGAGCGATTCATGCAAGAAGAAAAGATTCATGCCGAATTGCTCGAAGCGGAATTGATGAAGATCGAAAAGAAAGGGCTCTAGTCGAACAAGTTCAATAGTGAGATAGTTCGTTAGTTTAATAGTTGGCTATTTGGGTTGCTAACTACCCTGAAGAGTAACTATCGCACTATTGCACTATCCAACTATTGCACTAACCGGAGGATACAATGGCGCTATCTGGACTCCAGATTTACAAACTCTTGCCCCAAACCAACTGCAAGGAATGCGGCTTTCCCACCTGCCTCGCGTTCGCAATGAAACTTGCCGCCAAGCAAGCCGAATTGTCCGCGTGCCCGTATGTCAGCGCCGAATCCAAAACGCAACTCGAAGCGGCGTCGCAACCGCCGATTCGCTTGATCACGCTTTCGACCGATTCGCGCAAAGCGGTTGCCGGCAATGAAATCGTCTCGTTCCGCCACGAGAAAACATTTTATCAATCGCGCGCCGATCTTCGTGCGCGTGAAAGATACGGACGCCGATCTCGCGGCGAAAGCGAAAGAACTCGATGCGTTCAATGTCGATTACGTCGGCATCAAACTGCATCTCGACGGCATCGCGATTGAAAATGCTTCCGGCGACGCTGGTAAATTTGCGGCGGCGGTTGAAGCCGTGCGCGGCGCGACGAGCTTTCCGCTGATCCTGATCGCGAAAGAGCCCGCGGCGTTTGAAGCCGCGATGGCAAAAGCCAACGGCGCGATGCCACTGTTCTATTGCGCTGACGAATCGAATTGGCAAGCGATGGCAGAGGTCGCCAAAAAATTCAAAGCGCCGCTCGCCGTCAAAGCGAACGGACTCGATGCGCTTGCCGCGCTGACCGAGCAAGTCAAAGCCGCCGGCGTGGAAGACATCGTGCTGGATCCCGGCGCGCGTGGTTTCCTCGACACGTTGACGCTCGCGACGCAGATTCGGCGTTTGGCGATCAAGAAAAGCTTCCGCCCGCTCGGCTATCCGATCATCACTTTCCCGGCGAAGGCGTTTCGTGCGCCGGACGAAGAACCGTCGCTCGCCGCGCAACACATCGGCAAGTATGCCGGCTTTGTCGTGCTCGATCATTTTTCGCCGGCGCGCGCGTATGCTTGCTCGTCTTGCGCCAAAACATTTACACCGATCCGCAAAAACCGATTCAGGTTCAGCCGGGGCTGTACGAAATCAACTCGCCGAAACCGGAATCGCCGGTGCTCGTCACGACGAATTTCTCGATCACGTATTTCTCGATCTCGAACGAAGTGGAAGGCGCGGGACAGCCGGCGTGGCTCTTGGTCGCCGATGCGGAAGGCATGAGCGTGTTGACCGCATGGGCGGCAGGCAAGTTCGATGCCGACCGCATTGCGAAAGCCGTCAAGACGACCGGCATCGCCGACAAGGTTAGTCGCAAACGTCTCGTCCTTCCCGGCGCAGTTGCCGTGCTGATGGGCGAAGTCGAAGAAGCGTTGGCGGGCTGGCAAATCGAAGTGGGTCCGCGCGAAGCGGTGGATGTGCCGGCGTATCTCAAGTTAAAACCGTAAGTTCGGAAGTCAAGATAACAAGTATAACAGATAGACAAGTGATCAGCGTGCCTGACGTCTGTTATCTGTTGTCTTGAATTCTGAGGTTTCCCCATCACTACCCAGCAAGTCCATTTCAAACCACACGATAAAACCGTCGAGGTCAAACACGGCGCGTTGATTACCGACGCGACTGCCGCCGCCGGCATCGATGTGAATGTGCCGTGCGGCGGGCAAGGTCGTTGCGGACGTTGCGCCGTCATCGTTGAAAACGGCAATGCGCGGCGGCGCTCGACGATGCGGTTGAGCGCGGCGGATTTGGAAGCCGGGTATGCGCTCGCGTGTCAAACTGTCGATCGAAGGTGATTTGGAAATTTTCGTTCCGCCGCAAGAAGAAATCACGCGCCATCTCACGACCGAAAAAACCGCCGCCAAAATCAGCGTCCCGTTCGAGTACGATTGGCGCGTGCATCAAACGATCACCAACACTATTTCTCGAAATCGAACCGCCGACGCTCGCGGACAACACCGACGATCTGTCGCGGCTCGAACGCGAACTGGCGCGATGCTGTGACACGCGCGGACTGTACGCGCCGCTTTCGGTTTTGCGGACGATCGCAAGCACGCTGCGCGACGCCGATTGGCGCGTGACGCTCGTGCTTGACCGCGAGCAAGCCGAACGCCCGCGCATCGTCGATGTTGTTGCCGGGCGATCAAACGCTATCGCTGTACGGCGCGGCAGTCGATATCGGCACGACGACCGTCACGGTTTACCTCGTCGATTTGTTCACCGGCGAAGTCGTCGAAACCGCCGCCGATTACAACGGGCAAATCAAGCGCGGCGAAGATGTGATCTCGCGCATCATCTACGCGTCGAAGAACGGCAGCGGCGTGGTGGAATTGCAATCGCTCGTCGCGAACACGATCAACAAACTGGTCGAGCGCGTTGCGACTGCGGCGCAAGATCAAGCCGCACGAAATTTACAAAATGACGATCGTCGGCAACAGCACGATGATTCACATCTTGCTCGGCTTGCCGCCCGACCCGATTCGACTCTGACGCCGTACATCACGACGATCAATCATCCGCCGCGCGTGTTCGCGCAAGAATTGAATCTGAACATTCACCCGGAAGCGACCGTCGATTGTTTGCCCGGCGTCGCCAGCTTATATGGGCGCGGACATTACCGCCGGCGTGCTGTCGAGCGGCACGCATCACACGGACAAAGTCACGCTCTTTCTCGACATCGGCACGAACGGCGAAATGGTTCTGGGCACGAACGAATGGCTCGTGAGTTGCGCGTGCAGCGCGGGTCCGGCGTTTGAAGGCGCGGGCGTGTATCACGGCATGCGCGCAACGACCGGCGCGATCGAAGAAGTGTGGATCAACAGCAACACGCACGAGCCGACGTATCGCGTGATCGGCGGCGGCAAAGCGCGCGGGTTGTGCGGTTCTGGGTTGATTAGTCTGATCGGCGAAATGTTTATCACCGGCGTGACCGACAAAGCCGGGAATATCAATCTCGACTTTGCAAACGCCGCGCGTCCGCACGGGCGAGCACGGACCCGAGTACGTGATCGCGTGGGCGAGCGAAACCGACATCGGCAAAGACATTGTCATCACCAAGCCGGACGTCGATAATCTGTTGCGCGCCAAAGCCGCGATTTACGCCGGGTATGTGATGCTCGCGCAAAGCGTCGGGATGACGCTGAACGATGTTGAGCAAATGTTGATTGGCGGTTCGTTTGGTCAATATCTCAACGTGGAAAAGGCAATCCAAATCGGCTTACTGCCCGACTTGCCCTGGGATCGATTTCATTTCTTGGGGAACACGGCGGCGCGCGGCGCGTATATGGCGCTCCTCCGCCGCGATGCGCGCGACGAAATCGCCGCGATTGCGAAGAAGATGACGTACCTTGGAACTCTCGGCGGACAACACGTTCACCGATCAATTTATGGCGGCGCTGTTCCTGCCGCACACGGATATGACCCAGTTTCCGAGTGTGGCGAAGGTGTTGGCGGGACAAGAGGAGTAGGCAGTAAGCAGAATGCAGACAACATCGAATTATTTTTCCTAATCCTTACCAATCACCAATTCATCTCTCCTTACCACCTTCCGCAAATCCGGGCGCAGCGGTGCAACGCCGTGTGGTTCGCACTTGATGGCAATCGGCTCGTGATGACGATCGGACGGCACATCCGGCAAAGTGAAGCGCATTCGCAACAATTCGCGCGTCGAGGTTGCGCCGAGCGATATGCGCGGCAAGGTTTTGGGCGAGGCCGTGTCGCGCGCAAGCGCGCATTCTGCAAGGCGACGAAGCAACGGCGGCGGAAAAATTGCTCAAGAAGAAATACGGTTGCAGTGGACGATGTTCGGCGTGGCGGGACGCAACACGGCACGCGTCTTTCTCGAAATCGTGCCCGCCGTCGGAATAAGGTTTGGAAATGCAAGAATTAGCAAAAGACTTTCTCGCTCAAAAACGCATCGCGGTAGTTGGTGTCACGCGCGACGAAAAGGGTTGGGGACGCTCGCTGTACGACGAATTCAAAAAGCGCGGTTATGAAACGTTCGCCGTGAATCCGGCGCGCAACATTCCCGGCGTCGATTGTTACGCGAATTTGCGCGATTTGCCGGTGAAACCGGATGGCGTTCTGCTTGTCGTCCCGCCGCACGTGACGGAACAAGTCGTCAAAGAGGTTGCCGAGTTGGGCATCAAGCGCGTGTGGATGCACAAAGGCGCGGGACCGGGCGCAGTCTCGCAATCGGCAGTTGAATTTTGCAAAGAGAAGAACATCGCGGCGGTGTATGGCGTGTGTCCGTTTATGTACTTGCAACCGCAAGCATTCGGACACAAATTGCATCACGACATTGCCAAGTGGTTTGGCGCGTTACCGAAAGGCGCATAATCAATTACCAATTACCAATGACCAATCACTAATGAGACTAATCTAACGTAGATGAGAATTAACTCCAAAGGAGGAGCTATGTACATTATCGGTGAAAACATCCACATCATTTCACCCAAAGTCAAGGACGCAATTGCCGCACGCGATGGCGCGTTCTTCGTCGATTTGGCGCGCAAGCAAGTGCAGAACGGCGCCAAAGCGCTCGACCTGAACGTGGGTCCGCAGAAAAAAGCCGGCACCGAAGTCGTGCCCTGGCTCGTCGAAGTCGTGCAGGAAGCGGTCGGTCAAGATTTTACGCTCTCGCTCGACACGACGAATCTTGAGGCGATCAAAGCCGGGTTGAAAAAGATTCCGCGCGGCAAAGCGATCATCAACTCGACGTCCGCCGAAGCCGAACGCTTGGAAGCCGTCCCGCTCGTCGCCGCCGAGTACCGGCGCGAAACTCATCGGCTTGACGATGGCGAAGGAAGGCATCCCGGTCAGCGCCGAAGCGCGCGTTTCACTCGCGCTCGAAAAATTGGTGCCGCGCTGTGAAGAAGTCGGCATGCCGCTCGAACACCTCATCGTCGATCCGCTCGTGCTGACGGTGAAAGGATGCCAAGAGTACGTGCCGCAATGCGTCGAAGCGGTGCGCATTCTCAAACATGTCCGGCTTGCCGCTCTTGACGAACGCCGGCTTGTCGAACGTTTCGAATCAGGTCCCGCCGGAATTGCGCCCGCTCATCAATCGCACCTACATGGTGATGTTGATGGCAGTCGGCTTGGACATGGCAATTGCCGATCCGCTCGATCACGAATCTGAAAGAATTCATCCGCATCGTCGAAGACCGCGATGAATCGACGCCGGTGGGCAAACTCGTCTGTGACGTTGCACGACCGCACCGCCGCGAGCGAAGAAGTGACGCCGGACGATGTGAACATGAAAGACCCGGCGCAAGTCGCAATTTGGAAAACGATTCAAATTTTGATGAACAAGGTTATTTACGCTGATGCGTATCTCAATGTCTAGTCAGTAGACACGTAGCCAGATTAGTCACTAGTCAGACTAACTTTCTGGCGACTGACGACTGACTACTGACTACTGCAACAACTCAAAGGAGAGTGATTCGTATGACCAAAGTAGTGACCAAAGAAGAACTGCTGGCCAAGGCGAAAAAGCCAGCCGCGGATGCGATGGAACTGCATCCGTTCTATCGCGGCAAAATCGAAACCACGCTCAAATGCTGTGTCCGCGATTTCAACGACTTTGCAATTTGGTACACCCCCGGCGTCGCCGCGCCGTGCAAAGCGATCCAAGCCGACCCCGAACTCGTGTATCAGCACACGAACAAATGGAACACCGTTGCCGTCGTCAGCGATGGCACGCGCGTCCTGGGTCTCGGCGACATTGGACCCAAAGCCGGCATGCCGGTGATGGAAGGCAAGTCCCTGCTCTACAAGTACCTCGGCGGCGTCGATGGTTTCCCGCTGATGGTCGACACCAAAGACCCGGACAAGATCATCGAGACTCGTCAAACTCTTGCAACCCGGTCTCGGCGGCGTCAACCTCGAAGACATTTCCAACCCGAAATGCTTCCGCATCCTCGACACCCTGCGCGAACAATGCGAAATCCCCGATCTGGCACGACGATCAACAAGGCACGGCGACGGTCACGCTCGCCGGTCTCATCAACGCGCTCAAAGTCGTGCGCAAGAAAATCAGCGAAGTCAAGATCGCATTTATCGGCGCGGGCGCGTCGAACGTTGCCATCAGCCGCTTGATTTTCTCGTATGGCGCAACGCCCGCGCTGTGCACGATCGTCGACACCAAAGGCATTTTGCACAAAGGTCGCACCGACATTGAAATGCGCAAAGCGGAATACGTCGACAAGTGGAAATTGTGCAACATCACGAACGCCGAGCAACGCACCGGCGGCATCGCCGACGCGCTCAAGGGCGTTGATGTGTGCATCGCGCTGTCCACCCCCGGTCCCGATGTCATCAAAAAAGAATGGGTTGCAGACGATGGCGAAAGACGCGATTGTGTTTGTCTGCGCGAATCCGATTCCCGAAATGTGGCCCTGGGATGCGAAAGAGGCCGGCGCCGTCGTCGTCGCGACCGGTCGTTCCGATTTTCCGAACCAAGTCAACAACTCGCTCGGCTTCCCCGGCATCTTCCGCGGCACGCTCGATGTGCGCGCCAAGACGATCACGGATGAAATGTGCATCGCGGCGGCAGTCGAAATGGCGAAGATGGCAGAAGAAAAAGGTCTGACGCCCCGATTACATCATGCCGACGATGGACGATGTCGATGTGTTCCCGCGCGAAGCGGCGGCAGTCGCGATGAAAGCAATCGAGCAAGGCATCGCGCGCATCACGAACGTGACGTTCGAGCAAGAGTACGAGTACGCCAAGAATTTGATCATGCGCGCGCGCGGCTTGGTGCAAGACGCGATGGCAACGGGCTACATCGCCTTGCCCAAAGGCAATGTGCCCCCGAAACCATCAAAGAGGATTATGGCAGTCGTTGCAAAAACGCTTGCCGCGAAACCCAAAGCCAAACCGAAGGCGAAAAAAGCCAAGAAGGTTGTCAAGCGCGCGAAGAAAAAATAGCGCGACGGTTTGGTTCGCCAAATAGATGATTATTGACTCGTGAATCATTTTCACCGCCGACGCGACGCTGAGAAAAGAAGAATCTCTGCGCTCTCTGCGAACTCTGCGGTAAAAGAGTCAACACACATTCAAAAGGAGAAACGTATGTACGACCTGATCATCATCGGCGGGGGTCCGGCGGGGTTGACCGCTGCCGTGTATGCACTGAATAAACGTTTGGAAACCCTGGTCATTAGCGAAGACCTCGGCGGCAAGACCGCGTATGGTTTTGCGGCAAAAGGGTACGAAGGACACGAAGTCATTCGCGGCGGCGAACTCGTCGAAAAGTTCAAACGCCAACTCGAGTATTTGAATTTCGCGCATCAAGTCGATCGCGTGACCAAAGTGGTCGCGGAAGGCAAGGGCTATGCGGTGCACGACGCAAAGCAACAAACGCTTTGAAACCAAAGCGGTCATCCTGGCGACCGGCGCACAACCCAAACGCCTCGACGTGCCCGGGCGAAAAGAAATTGATCGGCAAGGGTTTGTCGTATTCGGCGATCAGCCACGCGCAACTCTTCATCGAGCGCGAGCCGGCGATTGTGGGCAGCAACAAGCGCGCGCTGCGAAGCGGCCGCCGAAATGGCGCTCATCGCCAAGCAAGTGCATCTCGTGTTGCCAGAGAAAGGCGACATCGATTCGGCGTTGGGCAAGAAACTGCGCGCGAATCCAAAAGTCAAAGTGTATGAAGGCGCGCTGAAAGAAGTGCGCGGCGATCAATTCGTCGAAAGCATCGTCGTCGGCGACAAGACGATCAAGGTCGATGGCTTGTTCATCGAAGCCGGCGTGAATCCTGGGTCGAAGGTCGTCGCCGATCTCGGCATCACCGATGCGAGCGGACGCGTCATCGTCAACAGCAAATGCGCGACGACGAAACCCGGCATCTTTGCCGCCGGCGATGTGACCGATGTGTTCATCGAACAAGTGTTGGTCGCCATCGGCGAAGGCGCCAAAGCCGCACTGAGCGCGTACGAGTATCTTGTTGAATCAGTAAACAGTAGACAGTCAACAGTCGACAGTAGAATGTTCTGACTGTCGACTGTTGACTAACGACTAGAGACTGAGGAGTTTACATGACAGCCAAACTTATTGACGGCAAAGCCGTTGCCGCGGCAGTGTACGAATGCGATTCGCGCCGACGTTGCAGTCCTCAAGAGCAAATACAATGTGGTTCCAGGACTCGCCACGATTTTGATCGGCGACCGCCCGGATTCCAGGGCGTATGTCGGCGCAAAACAGAAAATGACCCAGGAACTGGGAATGTATTCGGTCGGCGCGCACATGCCCGAAACTGTCACGCAAGAAGAAGCGCTCAAAGTGGTACGCGGGTTCGCTCAAGACCCCAAGGTACACGGCATCCTTGTGCAATTGCCCCTGCCCCCCCAGCTCGATCAGGAAACCGTGCTCGGCGCGATTCCGATTGAAAAGGATGTCGATGGGTTTCATCCGATCAACATCGGACGCCTGGCGATGAAGAATCGCGATCCGCTGTTTGTGCCCTGCACACCTAAAGGTTGCATCGAATTGATTCTGTCGGCCGGCACAAAGATCGAAGGCGCGCGCGCGGTCGTGCTCGGTCGCTCGAACATCGTCGGTTTGCCGGCGGCGTTCTTGCTCGTGCATCGCAATGCCACGGTGACGATTTGCCACTCGCGCACGCAGAACATGCCGGACATTGTGCGCCAAGCCGATATCGTCGTGGCGGCAATCGGCAAAGCCGAATTTGTCAAAGGCGATTGGCTCAAGCCCGGTGCGACCGTGATCGATGTCGGCATCAATGCGATTCCGGATGCGACAAAGAAAAGCGGACAGCGCCTCGTCGGCGATGTCGATTTCAACAGCGCAAAGGAAGTCGCGGGCGCGATCACGCCGGTTCCCGGCGGCGTCGGTCCGATGACGATTGCAATGTTGATGCGCAACACGTGCGACTCGGCAAAACGCTTGGTTGGGATGATCAAATAATCTTGTAGTAGAGACGCGCCGACGGCGCGTCTCTACAATGTTTTTGACCCGATTTTGACTGACCCACAACCCAAAATGAACTCCTCAACGGTATAATGATTTGCAATTCACCTGAGGGAGGGTGCATCTATGAAGTGGTATGAATTTGGTCCAATCGCTTGGGCGCGTGATTTTCTCAATACGCATCCCAAAGCGGAAAAATTCCTCGATGCTATCGGACTGCCCGCCGAAGCGGTGGTCAAGAAAACCCTGTTCGGCTGTCAATCCTGCGGGCAATGCCTCTTGCACGAAAACGGCATGACCTGCCCGATGCGTTGCCCCAAAAACTCGCGCAACGGTCCGTGCGGCGGCGTGCGCGCCAACGGTCACTGCGAAGTCTATCCCGGAACGCTGGTGCGTGTGGTATCGCGCGTACTATCGCTCGCAACAAATGCCCATGTTGCCCGAGAGCTGGCGCAAGGATATGTATCGCGTGCATCCGCCGGTTAATTGGGAACTCATCAACACCTCTTCGCTGTTGAATGAATTGACCGGTCGCGCGCACGGCGTCGCGCCGACCAAGCCGGAAGAGAAAAAAGCTGCGCCTGCTCCCGCCGCCAAAGCGCCCGAGAAGAAATAACTCTGTGACATTCACAACCCGTCGCGCCGCTGACGCGCCGAGCGTTGTGAATGTTATTTTATTTGAGGTAGTCAATGGAGACCATGGAACCGCGCAGTAATCTGCAAAAACTTTTGCAAGCCGGCGTATTTGTTGCCACCTCCGAAGTCGGTCCGCCGAAAAGCGGCGACATGAGCGTTGTCAAGAAAAAGTCAGGACTGCTCAAGAACGTCACCGACGGCGCCAACATCACCGACAATCAAACCGCGATTGTCCGCATGAGCAGTATCGCCGCGGCAGTGCAATGCGTCCAAGACGGCTTTGAGCCGATCATTCAAGTCACCTGCCGCGACCGCAATCGCATCGCGATTCAATCCGATTTGCTTGGCGCGTACGCGCTGGGCGTGCGCAACGTGCTCTGCCTCACCGGCGATCACATGCGCTGGGGCAATCATCCGCAAGCGCGCAAAGTGTACGACCTTGATTCCATCGAATCTCATTGCGATGGTGCGCGGAATGGATGCCGGCAAATTCCAAAACGGCGAAGAGATCAAGCCGCGTCCCAAGTTTTTTGTCGGCGGCGTGGAAAATCCATTTGCCCCGCCGTATGAATTCCGCCCCTTCCGCCTCAAGAAAAAAGCCGAAGCCGGCGCGCAGTTCATCCAGACGCAGATGATCTTCAACGTCGAGCGGTTCAAAGAATTCATGAAGAAGGTCGTCGATCTGGGAATTCACGAGCAACTGTACATCCTCGCCGGCGTCGGTCCGCTGAAATCGCCGGGGATGGCGCGCTACATGCGCGACAGCGTCGCCGGGATGGAAGTCTCGCCGGAATGGGTCGAGCGGATGGAAAAGACGCCGAAAGAAAAATGGAAAGACGAAGGGATGAACGTCTGCGTCGAAATCATCCAACAGATGCGCGAAATTCCCGGCATCGCCGGCGTCCACATCATGTCGATTGAATGGGAAGAAGCGGTGCCGACGATTTGCGAACGCGCCGGGTTGTTGCCGCGCCCCAAAGCCGAGACGAGGTCACACGTTCCGCAACCGGCAGTTGCCGCATAAATCAATTCGACACAGGGCGGGTGCTTCTCCCGCCCTTTATTTTTTTTGATTTGACGAGATTCTATCTTGGCGTAGACTAGTTCCAAATTCACACAGCGAGGTGAACATGCGAGAAATCCAAGCGAGTACGATTACCGAAACCGTTGCGCGACTCGCCATCGATGCGAATCATAATCTCGGCGAGGATGTCGTCGCCGCGTTGAAAAAGGCGCGCTTTGAAATCGAAGAGTCGCCGCAAGGCAAGGACGTGCTCGATCAACTTTTAAAGAACGTCGAAATCGCCAAAGACGGCGCGTTCCCGCTCTGCCAGGACACCGGCGTCGCCGTCCTCTCCGTCGAACTGGGACAAGAGGTCCGTATCGTCGGCGGCGATTTTATGCAAGCGCTTCACGACGGCGTGAAGAAGGGCTACACCGATGGTTTCCTCCGCAAGTCGATGGTCGGTCAGCCATTCTCCACGCGCAAGAACACCAAAGACAACACGCCGGCGATGATTCACACGGAAATCGTGCCCGGCGACAAACTGCACATCACGATCATGCCGAAAGGCGGTGGTTGCGAAAACATGTCCGCGCTCGGAATGCTCAAACCTTCCGATGGTCGGCAAGGCGTCATCGATTTTGTCGTCAACACCATCGACAAAGCCGGGTCAAACCCCTGCCCGCCCACGATTGTCGGCGTTGGCGTTGGCGGTAGCGCCGATCAAGCAATGTGGCTTGCGAAGAAATCGTTGATGCGTCCGCTCGCCACAACCAATCCCGACGAAGAACTCGACAAGTTGGAAAAAGAATTGCTCGAGAAGATCAACAACCTCGGCATCGGTCCGATGGGTTTGGGCGGTCGCGTGACGAGTCTCGACGTGCATGTGATTGCCGTGCCTTGCCACATTGCCAGTATGCCGGTCGGCGTGAATGTGCAATGCCATAGCGCGAGATATAAAGAAGCCGTTTTGTAGGAGTATCGGTGAAAGAAAAATTGGACACGCGAAGAATCTTTGTTTTTCTCTTCATCGCATTTGGCATCGCGTGGGCAACTGCGCTGGTAATCTATCTCACCGGCGGGCTGGTCAAAAGCATGCCGCTCGGCGGCGGCATAACGCTTGCGTTTGTCTTGTTAGCGACGACGTACATGGGCGCGCCGGCAATCGCGCATATCCTGACGCGCCTCGTCACGCGTGAAGGCTGGAAAGAAACCTATCTTCGCCCCAAGTTCAAACAGGGATGGCGATACTGGATCATCTGTTGGATCGCTCCAAGTATTTTGATCATCGCTGGAATGGCAGTCTACTTTGCGTTCTTTCCGCAACACTTCGACCCTTCACTGGGAACGCTGCAGAAACTGCTCAAACAGAGTGCCGGTGGGATGGCGCTGCCGCAAATCAACCCATGGACAGTGGTCATCAGCCAGACGATCCTTCGCGGTCTTCATCTCGCCGATCGTCAACGCACTGCCGGTGCTCGGCGAAGAATTCGGCTGGCGCGCTTATCTCCAGCCCAAGTTGATGGTTCTCGGCGGACGCAGGGCGATGGTGCTGATGGGCATCATCTGGGGCATGTGGCACTGGCCCGTGATCTTGATGGGCTATGAGTACAGATTTTAACTATCCTGGTGCGACTTGGCTCGGGTGTCTTGTTTTTCTTTGGTTCACCATTCCTGGCTTCGACCTTTCTCGGCTGGGCAACCTTGCGCGCCGGCAGTGTATGGCCCGCCGTGATCGGTCACGCGGCACTCAATGGGTTTGCCGGCATCGTGGTGTTCTTCGCTCAAGGCGAACCCAGAACTTGCTGATGGTCCGGCGGTCGAATCGGCATCCTCGGCTCGATTGGGTTCGCAGGCAGTCGCTCTGCTGATTTTCCTGCGCCGTGGTGCGCTCGACCAGCCGACCTCCACTCAAACTGAGGCTGTGAAGGCATGAAAGAATACCACATCGCCGTCATTCCCGGTGACGGAATCGGAATGGAAGTGGTGCCCGAAGGCGTCAAAGCGTTGCAAGCCGCGCAAAAAATCGTCGGCGGTTTTGAGTTGCGCTTTGAAGAATTTCCCTGGGGCACTGAATTTTATCTCAAAACCGGGAAGATGATGCCGCCGGACGCGCTCGAAGACTTTGGAAAAGTTCGATGCGATTTATCTCGGCGCAGTGGGAATGCCGGCGCTCGCGCCGGACAACATCACACTTTGGGGTTTGCTCCTGCCGATTCGCAAAAGTTTTCAGCAGTATATCAACCTGCGCCCGATTCGATTGTTGCCCGGGTTGCAAGGACCGCTCAAAGGCAAGGGACCGGACGACATCAACTTTGTCTGCGTGCGCGAAAATTCGGAAGGCGAATATTCCGGCGCGGGTGGGCGCGTGCACATCGATACCGAACACGAAGTCGCCATTCAAACGAGTGTCTTTACGCGCCACGCCGTCGAGCGTGTGATGCGATTCAGTTTCGAGTACGCGCGCCATCGTCCAAAGAAAAAGTTGACGAGCGTTACCAAATCGAATGCGTGCCAGTACTCGATGGTCTTCTGGGATGAAGTGTTCGCCAAACTATCGCCGGAATACCCGGACATCAAGACGGACAAATGGCACATCGATTCGATGTCCGCGCGATTCGTCACGCACCCGGAAACGCTCGATGTCGATCGTCGCATCGAATCTCTTCGCCGACATCTTGACCGATCTCGGCGGCGCGATTCAAGGTTCGCTTGGCACGCCACCGAGCGCGAACTTGAACCCAGAACGCAAATATCCATCGATGTTTGAACCGGTGCACGGCAGCGCGCCGGATATTTACGGCAAAAAGATTTCCAATCCGATTGCGACGGTTTGGGCGGGCGCGATGATGCTCGATTGGCTCGGCGAGAAAAAAGCGGGACAGCTCGTGATGGATGGCATCATCGCCGTGACAAAAGCGAGCAAAACGCTGACGCCGGATCTTGGGCGGCAATGGCGAACACGACGCAAGCCGGCGATGCCATCCGCGACGCAATTCTAAAACTTGGGAGATAAGAGCAAATGAAAATCTCGGCTCCTTTGACAGATGAAACTTTAGCAAAACTCCACGCCGGCGAAACCATCGAAATCACCGGCACGATCTACGTCGCGCGCGATGCCGCGCACAAGCGCATGGTCGAAGCGCTGGATCGCGGCGAGAAATTGCCGGTCGATTTGACCGGGCAAATCGTCTACTATATGGGTCCCTCGCCGACAAAACCCGGGCAACGTGATCGGTTCCGCCGGACCCACGACGAGCGGGCGCATGGACAAGTACGCGCCGCGCCTGATGGAAATCGGCTTGAAAGGGATGATCGGCAAAGGGTTACGCATTGCGCCGGTCAAAGAGGCAATGAAGAAATACAAAGCGGTGTACTTTGCGGCAACCGGCGGCGCGGCGGCGCTCATCGCGCAACGCATCAAAAAAGCGCAAGTGGTTGCGTACGAGGATTTGGGCGCGGAAGCACTGCAAAAACTCGAGGTGGAAAATTTCCCGGTGACCGTCGTCAACGATGTTTACGGCGGCGACGCGTACGAGGACGGGAAGAAAAAGTACGCGCGAAAGTAAAGACCTTTGCCGCAGAGACGCCAGAGAACGCGGAGAATAAAAATTCTCTGCGCCTCTCTGCGTCTCTGCGGTGTAATTTTTTATGCGAATAATCATCTTCTCCGACTTGCACGCTAACCTCGAAGCGCTGGCTTCTTTGCTCAGCGCGGAGAAAAAACCGGACGCGTACTTTTTCCTCGGCGATGTCGTGGGCTACGGTCCCGACCCGGGAATGTGTCTATCGTGGTTGCGTTCCAATGTGAAACACGCTGTGCGCGGCGACCATGACCATGTCACCGTGAACCGCGCCGACTTTGTTTTGCCCCCTGAAGAACGCGAACTCGCTCTGGCTTCGCGCGAGCATACCTTGCGCCAACTTCGCCCAACCGATTTGGCGTACCTTGCTGGTTTGCCTACAACCACGCGCGTCGAATTGGGCGGCGCGAAATTTTTTCTCGTCCACGCCAAGCCAAGCGACCCGTTGACCAAAGGTATCGATATCGCCACCGCCTCGGAAAACACTCTGCGCGCGGAAATGCAAGGCATCGACGCGGACGTGATTTTTGTTGGGCATACGCACATCCCTGCGATTCGGCGCATCGGCAATACGCACTGGGTCAATCCGGGAAGTCTCGGTCAGCCGTGTCATGGCTTGCCCAGCGCGACGTACGCGGTCTGGGAAGATGGGCGTTTGCAAATTCATCACATCGATTACGATCCGCAACCAACCATCGGCAAACTTCGATTGATCGGACTTGACCCGGACATTCAAACGCGATTAGCGGAAATTTTGGAAAAGGGGATGTAGCAGGTTATTGAATTACCTCGTCGTGCTGCCTCTTTGCCAAGCACGATGGCATGTGAGGTAAAGTCAGATTCGACCGCACAACGCTTTGGGCTATCGGTGGACTTTTCTGCTGCGGCACACGCGAGGGAGTACAAAATAATGACTGTGGCACCAAGCGACTCATCGTATCTGTCGCTCGGTGCCACAGTCATTCTCAAAGAACCAAGTGCATTCTGCTTGAAGCAGAGAGCCCGACTCGCAAACCTGGGCAATGGGCAAAGTAAGCTACTGAAACTTGAACGTCAGCACAAAATTCACATGCCGGTTCATCGGCAAGCCCATGCCGCTGACCTGATCGCTGGGCACGCCTTTGATAAACGTAAAGTACGGTCCATCTTTCAAATCCGGATGCAGAATCGACCAGAGCGCGCAATTCGCTTCGCCATTTGCGTCGGTTGTGACGACCGCGGGTTGATCGCCTGACTCGCGCCCCAGCCAATCGACGACGATTTTGACGCCTGCCGCCGGCGTGCCGTTCGCGTTGAACAGTTTATAGTAAATGTGGTGATTGCCGCCGGACTCGGTTTCGTCCTGATACTTGGCGGCGATTAATCGCCACGCCTGCGCCGTATTCACCGGCGTGTGCTTGATGCCCAACGGGGTCAAGCGTTCGTCCCATTGCACCCCACTCGGCGGCGGAGAGCCGGTGACGGTAATCGTCGCCACCAAATCTTTGATCGAATTGTCCGGGTAGACAATGTGACACGTGTACGATGTCGTCGTCGCCGGCGTGACAACGAGTGTTCCTTTGCTCGCGACGGCTTGCCCATTCACCGTAACCGCGCGCGCGCCGGTCGCGTCCCATTGCAATGTCGATGACGTGCCGATAGCGACGATGGACGGCGACGCCGAGAACGATGCGGTCGGTGTGGGCGGCGGCGGTGGAGGCGGCGGCGTTGTCCCGGTGCTCCATTGATAGGTCAGTTGGAAACTCACTTTTTGTCCGTTGGGCAAACCCAGTCCCGTGATGCGATCACTTTCCGCGCCTTTAACATAGACAAAATAGGGTCCAGCGGTTATCGCCGGGTTGTACGCCGACCACAACGGACAATTTGCTTCGCCTTTTGCGTCAGTTGTCACGACCGCCGGTTGATCCCAGAACGAACGACCATTCCAATCGATGACCAGTTTTGTCCCTGCAACCGGATTGCCGTTCGCGCCGAGAACCTTAAGGTAAACATGTTGCTTGCCGGCGGATTCATTTTGATCGAGATAGCGCGCTGACGTGATGCGCCACGCTTGCGAAGCATTCGCCGGCGATAGCTTGACGCCGATGGCATCCAAGCGCGCGTCCCAATCGATGCCGGGTGTAGGCGGCGGCGTTGGCGTCGATACGGTAACCGTTGTGGACAAATCCTTGCTCGTCGCGTCGAAGAAATCGATACGTAGAACGTACGTCGTCGTTTGCGCCGGCGTAACAACCTTCGAGCCGGTGTTCGCCACGGCCACGCCATCGAGCGAAACCATTCGCACGCCGGTTGTATTCCATTGCAATGTCGCCGAGCCGCCGGGCTGAATCGTCGTCGGCGTGGCGGAAAAAGTGTACGTCGGCGGAGGCAGCACCACACCGCCATCCCACGCAAATTTCCGGACAAATGCCGGAATCGCTTGCACCGCTTGAATCGTATCGGTCTTGTCGCCCAATGGCCCGCCCCACCAATCGTCATTGCCGGTGCCGCTAGCGATCCACGGTGCGACGCTGAACAAATAATCGGGCAACGCTTCACCGTTCGAGAGCACGCCGGTGCGGAACCAGTTGAACATTTCGGAATGATATTGCGCGTGGTACGGTTGATTCGTCGCTGGGTAGCGCGAATCTTCTTGCGCGTCAAATTGCCAACCGCCTTCGCCGCCGATCATGGGCAGAACAAATCCAATGCGATCCTGCATCCACTTGGCGAACTGGAGAAAATTCAAAGTGGCAGTATCGTCGGAGAAAATCGTCGCGCCCGGATGATCCTGTTGATTTTGCGCGTCGTACGGATACGCCGGCGGATGATTCGCGCCATAGTTGTGCAAAGCAAAAAACGCGCGTTGCCAAATATCGGCGCGACCGATTGCTTGCACGGCATTCACCACCGCATCGAATTCCGCTTGGCTCAGAATTTGCAAACCCGGATAACCGCCCGCGTCCATCACTTGGGCGGCGGCACGTGCCCAGCGCGCCGCAAAAATGCCCACCCATTGACTATCGCCGGGATAATTGTTCCACTCGCGCAAATCGCCCGGCTCATTGTAAATTTGAATATACGCCGGCGCGCCGGTCGCCTTAACCGCGTTGGCAAAAATTACCGGGTCAAACATTTCATCGACCTTTTTGCCGATGCGCACAATTGGCATGATCCCGGCATTCCAACACGCTTGCGCCCCGCGCTTCGCCTGATTCTCGTCCGGCGCATAGATCATCGTCCAGCGCGCATTGATCGATAACAATAGATTGACGGTGACACGAACCGATTCATCGCGCAAGTCCATGCCAAAGTGCAAACCGCGTCCATTATCCTGCTCGGGTCGCGGATAGGCGCGAAGCCGCGCGAGATTTTCCGGCGTGATGACGACAGTTGGCGCGCGCGTAACCACCGGCGGTTGCGAAGTCACATTCACCGTCGTCGATAAATCTTTGGTCGTGCCATCGTCAAAAACGATGTGCAGAGTGTACGTCGTCGTCTGTACTGGCTTGACCACTTGACTCCCATGCAATCCGACATTTTGACCATTCAACGTGATGAGAGTCGCGCGCGAGACGTCCCATTGCACCGTGGATGTTTGATCGCCGGTGATGCTCGTCGGGGAGGCGGAGAAGGAGTACGTTGCCGGTGGCAGCGGCACGACATTGACCGTTGCTTGTAAGTCTTTCGTCGTGCCATCCCAAAAACTCATTCGCAATACGTACGTCGTGTTTTGAAGCGGCGTTACCACCGTCGAGCCGCTCTCTGACACCGGTTGATCTTGCAGAGTGATCGTCCGCGTGCCAGCGGTCTGCCACGCGAGCGTTGCGGATTGTCCGGCAGTAATCGATGTCGGCGTGACGTTGAACGAGTACGTGGGTTGCGGCACCACTGAAACTTTCGCGGTCAAGTCTTTCGTCGTGCCATCAAGCATCATCACACGCAAGGTGTATGTCGTCGTTTGCGCTGGCGTGACAACACGCGTCTCGTGCCCGGTGACACCGACGCCGTTCAGGTACACTGCTTGAACACTTTCCACATCCCATGTGAGCATCGCCGATTTGCCGGCGACAATAGTTTCCGGCGTAGCGGAAAATGTAAATGTGGCGACCGGCACCGGCTTGACCGTCAGTGTCGCCGCTAGATTCTTGACACTATTATCGCGCAAGACCACGCGCAAGGTATACGTCGTCGTCTGCATTGGCGCGACCACCTTGGTACCGTGTCCGGTAACCGCGCTGTCATCCAAATAAACTTCACGCACGCCATCGGCATCCCATTCGAAGCGTCGCGCTTTGCCCCACAAAAATCGATGTGGGATTCACCGAGAGCGTGTATACCGGTTGCGGTTCCAGATTCGGCGTGGGTACGGCTTGGTAAACACCACGCCGCCCCCGGTCGAAGCAACATAGTTGGCGATTATATCGATCATCGGATCGATTTCAAACGAGGGCCAGCCCCAATCGCCCCACGCAAACACCGTTGCGCCGAGCACGTATGGATCTTGCATCAACACCGCGTCGTACGCTTTGAGAATCTCCAAATATTCTTGATACGATTTTTTGGGGCGATAGCCGCCGGTGTACGGATCGCCATTGTCGTCCAGTCCCGCTTCCGTAATAACGACCGGCTTGCGCGCATACGCCGGCAGTGCCGCCTCAAAATTTCGATAGCGCGCCCAATCCCATTGACCGCCCCACAAACTATAGTATTCGTGAAACGCATGCACATCGACCGCGGCGGCGGCTTCGGTGAGATAGGGAACCACCAAACCCAACTTGTCCGATACGGGATTGCCCGTCGACCACGAAAAACCGGCGACGAGTTCGCCTTGCGCGTGCATCAATTGCGTGTACCGCACATACCACGCATTCAGCAATTTGGCATCGTCAATCGATTGCACGACCGGCTCGTTCAAGCCCTCCCACAAAATTCCGCGCCCGCGCAACTTGTGGAATGTGTCGCTTAACTCGGCAAAAAAGTCATCCGCCGATGAGTTATGGTAATCGAGATGTAGTAAATTGGCGGTACACGATGATCGTGCGCGGGCAGATTTGTCGAATCGCGTCAATGTTCATCTCGCTCGATTGATTGAACACTTTGACCACGCTTGGTTGCATGCGCGCCAAGATGTCGAACGTTTTGCCGACATAGCCGCTCAGGTGCACCGTTATTTTCGATGGCATATCGATCTCCTGCAACGCGCCGGCTTACGGCGGTCGCACCACTGCAATCTGCTGTGTTCCTTGCCGGTCCTGTCGCCACGCGATCAATTCTTCCACCAAACCCGCCCAATAATTTTTGGTCTGCACTTGCTTCAGGCGAATGTAGCCGCTAATCGTCCGGGTTTCGCCGGGCTGAAGCGGTGAACCCAAGCCCCAACGAAACGGATGGTCGATGCCTGTGCGTCCATCAAAATCAACGCCGACACGCACGTTCCCGCGCGTCGCTGGGAATCCGCGCGAATTAAAGTTCTCACCTTCGACGTAGACAAATCCTGGGTCAGGACCGGAGGTGGGCAAAGTGAGCGTCGTCGGATTTTTGACCGTCATGATGATTTGCAGAAACTCGTCGGTGTTTACCTTCAACGGGAAGAAGGTTACCGCCGTGAGTTGCACCACCTTGGTCGATGCAACCGTAATTGCTTGTGCGCTGATGACATCCTGCACCCACGCCGTTTGCTCCTGCACCAAGCCGCCCCAATAGCGCACGACTTTTTCATTCCGCAAACGGATCGTGCCGTTGATCGTCCGAGTTTCGCCGGGTTGAAGCGGCGAACCCAAGCCCCAACGATACGGATGATCGACACCCGTGCGTCCGTCAAAATCGACGCCGACGCGGAACGCGCCTTTGACATCCGGAAAACCGCGATCAAAAAATGTTTCACCTTCGATATATTCAAAATCGGGTGCGGGTCCTTGCGTCCCAATCACACTCGTCGAATTATTGCGCACCGTAAAGCTAACGCGCAGCGACTTGTCCACATCCATCGATAGCGGGCTGAACGTGACTGCCGTCAGTTCCACCAACTTTGTCGGCGGCGGTTGCTGAACCACGATGCTTTGCACGCCGGACTGATCGTCGATCCACTGCACACCCTCACGCACCATGCCCGCCCAGTAATGCGCCGTCCGCCCCGTCGCCAACTTGATCGAGCCGGTGATGGTGCGCGTTTCGCCGGGTTGAAGCGGTGAACCCAAGCCCCATCGATACGGATGATCGACACCGGTGCGCCCGTCAAAATCGACGCCGATGCGATACGCCCCGCGCGTTTCTGGAAAACCGGGCGTGTAAAATGTTTGCCCTTCTTGGTACACAAATCCTGGGTCGGGTCCCTGCGTCGATAACACTTGACTCGAATCGTTGCGCACGGTCACGCTGACGTTCAACCCATCGCCGGTGTTGAGCGTTGTTGGCGAGAAAGTAACCGCGGTGATGCGCGGTTGCTGATCCGCCAAAACCTTGATCGATTGCGTGCCCTGGCGATCATAAAACCATGCCACTTGCTCTTGCACCGCGCCAACCCAATAGTTGCGCACGTTAGGATTCTTGACGCGAATCGTGCCGGTGATCGTGCGTGTTTCATCCGGCGCGAGCGGCGTCCCCAAGCCCCAACGATACGGATGATCGACACCGGCGCGCCCGTCAAAATCGACGCCGATGCGATACGCCGATGCAACATCCGGAAAATTGCGTGAGTAGAACGTGTCGCCTTCGTTGTATTCAAATCCCGGTTCGGGTCCTTGCGTCTCAATCGGCGTCGTCGAACTATTTTTGATGGTAACGCTGACCGTCAACAACTCGCCGACTTTGAGGTTTGTTGGCGAAAAAGTTACGCTGACGATTTCCAACGATCTTTTGACGACGCTCACCGTCGCGCTAACTTCTTTCGATGTGCCGTCCATGAACAAGACACGCAGAGTGAACGTGGTGTTTTGCGTCGGTGAGACTATGCGTGTGCCGTGAAGAGGTACCTGCTGTCCATCGAGGAAAAGCGCGGTGACATTTTCCGCGTCCCATGTCAACGTAGACGATTGCCCTTCGACCACCGAGTACGGCGAGGCAAAGAAAGTGTACGTCGGCACATCGGTTGCAAACGCTGGCAGGGGCCACGGCTTGGGCAGCACAACACCCTGACCTATGGACAGCACATGTTGTGAGAATATTTCCATCATCGGATCGATTTCGAATGAGGGCCAGCCATAATCGCCCCATTGATAGACTGTCGCGCCCAATACGTACGGGTCTTGCATCAAGACCGCATCGTACTGTTTGAGCAAGTCGAGGTATTGTTGATCAGTGATCTTGCCGCGATACCCGCCGGTGTATGGATTGCCATCATCATCAAAGCCGGCTTCTGTAATAATGACCGGCTTGCGCGCGTGCGCCGGCAGTGCCTGCTCAAACACGCGATAGCGCGCCCAATCCTGTGTGCCGTATTTGCGATTGTAGTATTCGTGAAACGCGTGCACGTCGCATGCCGCCGCCGCATCGACCATGTACGAAATGGTTTGGCTCAACACCGACGGCACCGGATTGCCGGTCGACCACGAAAAGCCGGCGACGAGTTCACCTTGCGCGTGCATCAATTGCGCAAAACGCACGTACCACGCGTTGAGCGCTTGCGCTTCGTTGATGTTTTGGATCACCGGCTCGTTCAAACCTTCCCATAGAATGCCGCGTCCCTTGAGTTTTACAAGCGTGTCTTTGAGATCGTTGTAGAAATCATCCGCCGGTCCCCAATAATTCCGCAAGGTGTACTGCCGATAAATAATTGTCGTGTTGGGGCATCGCCGTTTAATTTCATCGATATTCTGCTCACTCGACACATTGAATACCTTGACGACGCTCGGTTGTATCCGCTGCAACATCTCATACGTGCGATCGCCAAAACCACTCACGTGAATAGAAAGTTTAGAGGGCATAGATTACCTCGCAAGCGTGGGGACAAAGTCGAAATGCCGATCGTTCAGTTCGTGCTTGACCCGCGCCACCAGTTCGGGCTGGCACAAAAGGTCAATGGTGGTGAGTGCCATACCTTTGGCGGCATCAATCATCCCAGCGTGACCCGCCGGCGAAATGGCGGCTTGCCGGAATTGAATCGTGTGCCCCGGCGTGCCTTCCGGCGCAATCGCAATGTACGGCTGAATCGATGGAATCGCGTGGCTGACATTGCCCATGTCGGTGGATGCCATCCCGGCGCTCTCCAAACGATCGCCCACGGGCACGTTAATCGCGCGCCAATTATCGGCGAAGACGTGCGCCAAAGTTTGATTCGGAATCATTTCGGCGTATCCGGGTTTGATGGTGTAAGTGAGTTGCGCATCGGTCGCAGTGGCAGCGGCTTGCGCGCAGTGTAGAACGCGCTGCATAGTTTCTTCCGCCGCTTGCTTCGTTTGCGCCCGCACACTAAAGATCGCCGATGCATATTCGGGGATTACATTCGCCATGGTGCCGCCATGCTGAATGATGCCATGCACCCGCACATCCGATTTCAGATGCAGGCGCAACGCGTTGACATTGTTGAACGTGAGAATGACGGCTTCCAACGCATTGATGCCGTCTTCCGGCGCCGCCGCGGCGTGCGATGCTTTGCCGTAAAACTCAACCTTAAGCCGTGTCGATGCAAGCGAGTGTCCATCGACAATCGTTGAGCACGATGGATGCACAAGCATCGCGACATCAACATGGTCAAAGGCGCCGTGATCGAGCAAAATGATCTTGCCGCCGCCCCCCTCTTCGCCCGGCGTGCCGATCATCAGCAAGCGTCCCGGTAATTGATCGATAACCGAACGCACGGCGATGCTCGCCGCCAGCGCCGAGGTCGCGATGATGTTGTGTCCGCACGCATGTCCGATTTCCGGCAACGCATCGTACTCGGCGAGGATCGCAATGGTCGAACCCGGCGCACATCCTTGTGCTTCGGCACGAAACGCGGTTTCCACACCCGCAATGCCACGCTCGATGATAAAATCGTGCGTCTGCAACACATCGCACAACAGGTTGGCAGATTTGAATTCCTGAAAACCTAGTTCGGGATTGGAATGAATCACCGTGCTGATGCGAATAAACTCGTCGCGCATTGAATCGATTTTAGCCAAGGCGCGTTCTTTCAAGCGATCATTCATTCCACAACCACCGGAATCGGCTGCATCCGATAATTCAGAAATCCTTCTAGTCCGAAAATGATCAACGCCGTCCAGACAATTCCAAAACCGATGAGTTGATTCTGCGAGAACGGCTCGCGAAAAACGAGGACGCCGATCAACAATTGCAACGTCGGCGCAATGTACTGCAGGACGCCGACCATCGACAACGGAATGCGCCGCGCCGCTGACGCGAAGAGCAACAGCGGAACAGTCGTCACCAACCCGCCGGCGATGAGCAACACATCGGACACAGTGCTGGTGTGCAGAAACGCACTGTTGCCAACAATCTCAGAAAAGCCAAGAAAAGCCAGCGCCGGCAAGAACAATAAACTCGTTTCGAGCGTCAAGCCGTATAGTGAATTTAGCGGCGCAAGTTTTTTCACCAAGCCGTACGTGCCAAACGTAAACGCAAGTGTGAGCGCGATCCATGGCAACGAGCCATAGGCGAGCGTGAGGTACAGCACACCGGTCGCCGCGAGACCAATTGCCCCCCACTGCCACACGCGCAAGCGTTCGCGCAAAAAGAGCACGCCCATCAAAACGCTGAACAGCGGATTGATAAAATAACCCAGACTCGTTTCGACGATATAGCCGGCGTTGACCGCCCACACATAGGTGAGCCAATTCGCGGCAACCAAGATTGCGGCAATGGCATAGATACGCAAGATGCGCGGCGCAAAGGCGACTTTACGAAACGCTTGCCATCGGCGCGAGATTAGAACGATACCTAACAGAATGACACATGACCAAACAATGCGGTGACCGAGCAATTGCAAAGCCGGGACATGAGCCAGCAATTTCCAATACAATGGAAACAATCCCCAGCATGCATACGCGCCGATGCCAAACCAAATGCCTCTATTCATTATCCAAACTTCCACTTGTCCTGCGCGCGCAACGCGTGCTCCAAATCTTGCGCGACGAGAATCGCCTTGATTTCCTCCGGCGTGCGATGTCGCCCAATCGATTCCACGTGATTGGCGAGACGAAGCAAAACGCGCGCTGAGACCATCGCGCATTCTTTCATCTCGCGCTCGCTCACCTTGTCGAGCGTGTCGAACGCCGTGTGTGTGAATCCGCGCCCCAACGCGCGATTATCCTCGCGCGCGGTCATCGTAATCGCCGGCACGCCTTGCATAAAAAACGGAAAATGATCAGACGCCGTGCCGACCGCTTCGGTCAAGCGCAATGGATAGCGCGTTTCTTTGGCAATCGCTTTCAGCAATGCTTCGACATCGTCCAAGCCGTTGACCGAAAAGCCTTTTGGACCGTTGCCCACTGCGCCATCCAGATTGATCATCAAATCGATGTTCTTCATCTCATCGCGATGTTGGTCAACAAAAATCGTCGAACCGAGCACGCCGAGTTCTTCACAAGCAATGCCCCAGAAACGAATCGTCCGCTTGAGTTGACCGCGCAACGGCGCCAACACGCGCGCCGATTCCAAGACGAGACACGTGCCGGTGCCGTCATCCATCGCGCCTTGCGAAATATCGTGGCCGTCGTAATGCGCGCCGACAAGAATCAAATCTTTCGATTGCCCAACCACGTCGCCGAAAACGTGATGCGCGGTTGTCGGATGTGAATCGTTTCGCACATCGAGCGAAACCATCGTCTCGCCTTTTTCAATCATCCGCTTGAGCGCAAACCCGGCTTCGTAAGAAATCGCGACTGCCGGAATTTCGCCAAGCCGACCCGGACGCAACGAGCCAGTCTCCGGCAAGCCGCCGGGCAAATGGCGCATGTAGATGAATCCGATGGCGCCGCGTGCCACCGCCTGCCCGTATTTTTCGCGGCGATGCGGCTGGCGTCCTTCTTCCGGATTCGCGCTGGAACACAAAACGATTTTGCCGGCAATCGAATCTTTTTTGCGCGCGTATTCCTTCTCTGTGCCCATTCCCACATCGACGATGGGCGCGCGCAAGCCACCACGCGGCGTTGATGGCGAATAAACGAGTGAGATCGCGTCAAAGGCGCGTTGCACTGGCAATTCAACATTCAGCGCGCACGTGCCGCGCCACCAACCCAGATATTCAAACGGCACAAGTTGAACATTTGTCAGACCGTACGCGCGAAACTTATCGGCGATGAAATCGCGCGCTTGCGCTTCGCTCGGCGAGCCGGCAAAGCGACTGCCAAAATCGACAAGCGTTTCCAGATTCGCGTAAATATCCGGCGATGTCCAAGTTTCAGCGATCAGTTGTTTATCGAGAAAATTGATATCCATTTTTACCTGATGGGGGCAACCCTATGTGGTAGCCCATTAAATTTACCGCATCGGGCGACCACACCCTGGCATGACTGTGGAGCACTTCGCCACAGCCACGTTCCCGCCATTGCACGCATTGCGTTCATCAGTGCAGGGTCACCCCTACGAATGATCTCCGCAGAATCGCCTTACCACTTCGTACAAAATCCGCGTGCCGAAATCCAAATTTGCCGCGCTGATGCGTTCGTTGTGCGCGTGTGCAAGCCCTGTCATCGACGGTCCTTCGTAGCGCATCGGCACAAAACCCAGCACTTTGGTTCCCAATTGGGTCACGCTTTTCGCGTCAGTCCCGCCGGTAATCAAGCCGGGCATCAGTGTCGCGCCTTGCTCGCGTTCGGTCGATGACTTGGCGAATCGTTTCAAACAACGGCGACGCCGGGTCGGATTCAATCGCGGGATAAATTGGACCAAACTCAATTTCGATTTCGTTGCCGATGACCCCGCGCAATTCTTGTTCCAGCGATTCGCGCGTCGTGCCGGGCAAAATGCGGCAATCGACTTGACATTCCGCTTCGGCGGGAATCACGTTGATCTTGCTGCCGGCTTTGAGAATCGTCGGCACGGCGGTGTTGCGCATCGCCGCATTCAGCCGACGTTTTTGCGGCTCGGGCAACGGCAGTGCCGCAAGTGATTTTTCGTACGTCGATTCGTCGAGCAAGCCGAGCAGATCGTTGCGCCGCGGTTCGCCAAAGACACGCGCCATCGCCTCGATTTGCGCCCGCGCCGATTTCGTCACGCGCAGCGGCAGAGGATTTTCGATGAGCGCCGCCATCGCTTTGGACAAGCGGCAGAATCGCATTTTGCCTGTGCGGTTGCGACGCATGTCCCGGTTGTCCCCGCGCGCGCAACGTGAATCGCGCGGAGCCTTTCTCCGCCGTCGAGCAAACGAAAAATACCTTGTCATCGATGACGATGCTCGTCGGTCCGCCTTCGTTGATCGCGTACTCGGCGCGAATCAGATCCGGATGATGCGCGACCATCCAGCCCGCACCCATCCGCCCGCCGGTTTCTTCGTCGGCGTTCGCCATGAAAATCACATCGCGTTTGAGCCGGACGTTTTCACGCTTGAGCAAAAGAAACGTCATCAGCTCCATCGCGACCATTTGCTTCATATCGGTCGCGCCGCGTCCCCATACCACGCCGTCAACCAAATTGCCGGAGAATGGCGGCTGATGCCACTTGTCCGCTTCGGCGGGGACAACATCGACATGTCCCATCAGCAATAGCGGCGGCAGCGAGCCATCGCCGCGCAACCGCGTGACGAGATTGCCGCGCCCGGGCGCGGATTCAAACACTTGCGCGTCAATGCCATCGCGTTTGAGAAAACGCGCGATGTGATCGATGCAAGGCGTTTCATTGCCGGGGGGATTGGTCGTGTCGAAGCGGATCAGGTCTTGAAGCAGACCGATGACCTGTTCCAAAAGTTGATTCGAGGTAAAAGCGGCACTGGGTGTCTGCATTGACATCGGCTACATTGTAACACAAGCCCAAGGTTTTCTCAAACAGCCCGATGAAAAAATGCGACGCACCTGATTCGTGTGTCGCATCGTTCCTTGACTATGCCACGACCGCTCCGTTCAGAGCAGTTTTATTCTACATGGTGCGGATCAAGCGCGTCGCGCAGTCCGTCGCCGATGTAATTCAGTGAGAGGACAGTGAACAGAATCGCCAAGCCGGGAAAAATCGCCGTCCACGGCGCATAGGTCATTTGCGCCTGCGAGTTCTTGAGCATATTGCCCCACGTCGCCGTCGGCGGTTGCACGCCAAAACCCAAGAACGAAAGCGTCGATTCGGTGATGATTGCCGCGCCGACGCGCAAAGTCGCCGCGACGATGATCGGACTGGCGGCGTTCGGCAAGATGTGGCGAAAGATGATGCGAAAATTTTTGGTGCCGGACATGCGCGCCGCCTCGACAAACTCTTTTGCCTTGAGCGAGAGGAATTGTCCGCGCACCAAACGCGCGACGGGGGGCCACACCAAAATGCCGATGATGATAATGATCGGCGTGGGACCGCCGGAAATCGTTGGATTGTTGGTGGAGCGAAGCAATTGCGCGAAAATCAACAGCAAAAAGAGCTGCGGAATTGCGAGCATGTAATCGGTAAAGCGCATCAAGATATTATCGATGCGCCCGCCGTAAAAACCGGCAAGCGAACCAATCGTCGAGCCGATAATAATCGCAATCAACATCGTCGCCACGCCGATCAGAATCGAGATACGCCCGCCGTCCCACAAGTCGCACGAACATATCGCGCCCTAGCTCGTCCGTGCCGAAGGGATGCGCGAGCGACGGCGCTTCGCGAATCAAATCGAGATGCGTTTTGCCCGGGTCATAGTTGGCAATCAGTGGCACAAGGATACACAACACAATAAACATAACGATAACCGATAGCCCGAACAATGCAGGCTTGTGTTTGCGAAAACGCCGCCAGACCATCGCGCCCCACGATTGCTGGGGACGCATCCGCGATTGCCAATCGACGTTTATGGAGAGTGGAGCGTCAGTGTGTGTTTGGGTCATAGTCTGAACTCGTCAAATCGAATCCGCGGATCGAGAAATCCGTACACAATATCGGTGACGAGACCAAAAGTGACGATCAGCGTCGCGCTCATCATGAGCACGCCCATCATCACGGCGTAATCGCCGCGTTCGATGGAGTTGAAAAACAGGCGCCCCATCCCGGGCCACGAGAAAATCGTCTCCGTGATGAGCGCGCCGGCGAACAAGCCGGGAATTTCGACGCCGATAATCGTCACAAGCGGCAAGACCGAATTCTTGAGCGCGTGTTTCAACTATCACGGCGCGTTCGCGCTGACCTTTGGCGTAGGCGGTGCGAATGTAATCCTGATGCAATACATCCAGCATCCCAGCGCGCATATAACGAATGTGCGTGCCGAGACTGAAAAACGTCAGCACGCTGGCTGGCAAATCAGATGCGTGAGGCGATCATCGAACGAGAACGGCGCGCCGATGGTGAACATGCCGCCGCCGGGAAGCAGCGGACCGCCTTCGAGGATGTTTGAGCGTTGCGTTGAAAATGATAATGAGAATAAGTCCGAACCAAAAGACCGGCATTGATTGACCGAGAAACGCGATGGTCGTCATGACGTGATCGAACCACGAGTATTGCCGGACAGCAGAGATGATGACCGATGGGAATTGAAATCGATAAAGCGAGGAAAAAAGCGGTGAGGGATAAATACAACGTGTTGGGTAATTTCTCGGCGATCTCGATGAGCGCCGGACGCCGCGTGATTTCGGAAATGCCCCAATCGCCGGTGGCAACCGAGGTCAGCCATTTCCAATACCGCACGTGAATCGGCGCATCCAATCCCATTTCGCGCCGAAGGCGTTCCAAATCTTCCGTCTGAAATATTGGGATTATTTTGGTACGCGGCAAGCGGTCCGCCCGGGATCAGATTCATCAAGATAAACACGGTAAAGCTGATGATGATCAAGAGCGGCAGCGCCTGAATGACACGCCGAATGATGTATTGGGTCATAGTTCGTCGATAGTTCAATAGTGCGTTAGTGCGATAGTTGAATAGTCTTGGTAACCATCCAACTATCGCACTATTGCACTATCGCACTAGATCGACTATTTGAGCGACCAACCTTCGGCATTCCAGGTCGGAGCCGCCCATGCGTTCGGAACCCAACCAAGCAAGTTGTCGCGGTACGAGTCAATCTTGAGGCGCTGGTACAGGTAGATCATATTGGTAGTTTCCTGTCCCGCCGCAATGACTTGGCAGTACAAATCACGGCGTTTGTTCGCGTCGGGTTCGGAACCGGCTTGTTCCAGCAAGGCATCGATCTTGGGATCGTTAAAGCGGGTATAGTTCACGCCGCCTTTGTTCGCTTCGCTGGGAATGTTCTTGCTGTAGAACAGGTTCATCATCTGGCTGTGCGGGTCAAGACTGGCATTCGTCGTGTACATGATGATGTCAAAGTTGCCATGACGGCGCGGCGAACCAGCGTCCCAACTACCGATGACGACCGACGACGGCGCATTCTCGATGTACAACTCGATGCCGATTGCTTTCATATCTTCGACGACCAACACTTGCGAATCTTCGCGCAGTTTGTTGCCGGAGGTCGTCGCGTATTTCAGGCGCAGGCGCGTGCCATCGGGCGCGGTCTTGGAGCCCTTGGCGACGCGGATGCCATCGGAACCGGGAACCCAACCTGCTTCGTCAAGCAATTTCTTTGCCATTGCCACATCATACCCACGCGCCTTGAAATTGGGGCATTGGTAAAAGCCGGCGTTGAGTTCGTTGGTGCCGGGCTTGGCTTTGCCAAAGAGCAATTTGTCAATGATGCGTTGCTTGTTGATGCCGTACTCGATGGCTTGGCGCACTTTGACATCGCTCAGGATGGGATGCGGTTTGGTTGGATCGGAGGGGTCCTTGTTCTCCGCCATGTTCAGGAACATCCGCTCGCCGCCGATTTGCAACGGCTCGGAAACTTTTACGCCCGCCATTTTCTCAAGCAACGGGAAATCGGCTTCGGTGTTGTTCCACATGATATCGACTTCGCCGCTGGAGAGCAATTGCATCGCCACTTCGGACGATGGGACGATGCGGACGATGATCTGATCGAGGTACGGTTTGTCTTTTTCGCGATAGTTCGGGTTGCGGGACAAGGTGATGAACGAATCGGCTTGCCATTCGTCAACTTTGAATGGTCCCGTGCCGATGGGCTTGCGATTGAAATCCCATTTCGCCATGTCCTTGGGATCACCGGTCGCGTGCTTGGGAAGCAAATCGCCCGAGAACAATCCGATGTAGGCGGCGTAGAAATTCTTAAATTTGATGACCACGGTGTTTGGATCGGGGCATTCGACCGCGCTAATCTGATCGTACCCGGTCGTCGAGACAACGCCGACACCCGGTGTCATGATCGCTTGCAAAGTGAATTGGAAATCGGCGCAGGTGACCGGCTTGCCATCCGATACACCAAGCCTTCTTTGAGTTTCCAAGTGACCGTTTTGCCATCGGCGCTCACGCCGCCGTTTTGCACGGTCGGAATTTCTTTGGCGAGTGTGGGAATACGCACACCTTCGGGATTAACTTCGGACATGCCTTCTTGCACTAGAGCAAGAATGTCGGTCATCACCGTTTGCGTGCCGAGATTAATGTTGAGTGTGATTGGCGATTGCCACACCGCCCACGTAACTTTGCCGCCCGTTTGGGACCGGCGGTCGGAACCGCAGTCGGTGGGACGGTCGGGCGGCTTGGTGGCGGCAGGGGCAGTCGTTGCAACTGGTGCAGTAGTTGCCGCTGGCGCGGAAGTCGGAGCGGGTGGCGCTTTGGTGGGTTCAGGCGCGGCACACGCCGCAAGCGCAACCGCCACAATCAAAACAAAAAACACAACGAACAATTTGCGTCCAAACATGATCTTCTCCTCCTTGAAAATAGACACACAGTTAGCCGGTTCGTGCGTTGCCCTGTCTTGGCTGGCCCATCCCCCCTTCCGGTCAGATTATTTGTTGCCGAAATCTTAACATGAACCCGACGCCTCGTCAATAACGAGTTTTTGACCCGCTTGCGCATACTCATCTAGCAGAGACAGAAACCCATCAACATTATCACACAGCATCAACGCGCGGCGCAAGCCCGCCGCGCCGTGCGCGCCGGTCACATAGCGATATGCATGTTTGCGAAACAGAACCAGCCCAATGTGTTGCCCATAGAAATCCAAATTGCGTCGCAAATGCCGCCGCATCAAATCGATTTTTTCCCACGGCGTCACATCATCGCGCTCCTTGCGCGAGAAAATCCACGGATTGCCGATTGCCGCGCGCCCGATCATGACGCCGTCACAACCCGTTTGCGCCTGAATCTCATCGATGTCGGCAATGGTCTTGACATCGCCGTTACCGATGACCGGAATTTTCACCGCTTGCTTGACCTCGGCGATGGCGCGCCAATCCGCTGTGCCAGTATATCCTTGCACTTTGGTGCGCCCGTGTACCGCAATCAAGCTTGCGCCATTGTCTTCCAGAATCCGGGCAACCTCAAGATAATTGCGCGTATTTTCATCCCAGCCCAAACGCATTTTCGCCGTGACCGGAATGCGCAAACCACGCGAAAGACGCGCAAACACGCGCGCGATTTTCGCCGGGTCGCGCAACATCCCGGAACCCGCGCCGCGTTCCGCAACTTTGCGCACATAGCAACCCATGTTGATATCGATAATGTCCGGGCCCTCGTCTTGCAAGCGAATCGCCGTCTCAACGATGGCGTCTTCCTCGTGTCCGTAGATTTGGAAAACCATCGGGCGTTCGCTCGGATCGAAGGCCAGTTTGCTCCACGCGATGCGGTCGCGCGTGCCGCGCCGAAACAAGCTATCGACGTTGACAAATTCCGTGTACAGACATCGCCGAGCCGAGTTCACGGCACAGCAGCCGATACGGCAAATCGGAATAGCCGTCCATCGGCGAGAGGATGAGCTTGCCGTAGACCGGAATATTGCGAACGAAAAAGCTGGGCGTCTGGGACTGCATCGCGCCGATTATACCGTTGACAACGCGTTTTGTAAAACCACTGGGTTTGTGATATAATAAGAGTCAAATAGCGGAATGACGGCCAAGGTGCGTGCTGGCGTTTTTCCAACCCGGGGAGGGGTTTGCATGGAAGCGAGATTGTACGTGGGCAATTTGTCCTACAACACAACCGAAGATCAGCTGCGCGAGATGTTCGCTAAAGCGGGCACGGTCAGCAATGTTTCGGTGGTGATGGATCGCGAGACGCGACGCTCGCGCGGCTTTGGCTTTGTGGAAATGGCTTCCCAAGCTGATGCTGAAAAAGCGATCCAAATGTTCAACGATCAGGAAATCGATGGTCGACGCCTGGTCGTGAACATGGCGCGTCCGCGTGAAGAACGCGGTGGTGGTGGCGGCGGCGGATACCGCGGCGGTGGCCGTGGTGGACGCGGCGGCGGTCGCGGCGGTGATCGTGGCGATCGCGGTGATCGCGGCGGACGATACTAGCCAACCCCAATCCCGGCAGGTGGATCCACCTGCCGGGATTTTTGTTTTGACAAACGGTACACATGCACGTAGAATAAGTTCGATGCCCGAACTCCCCGAAGTTGAAACCGTCGTCCGCGATCTGCGGCCGCACCTGATCGGACGCAAGATTATGCAAGCGCAAGTGCGGTGGCGGAAAACGATTGCTACGCCGAGTGCGCGCGCGTTTGCGAAATCGATTGGCGGCGCGAAAATCACGGCAATCACGCGTCGCGCGAAATACTTGATTTTCCATTGACCACCCGCACCCCTTCCCTGCGAGGGAAGGGGCTGGGAGTTAGGTCAGCATTTCTCCTCGTTCACCTACGCATGACCGGCGGGTTTCATCTCGATGCGCCAAAAACGTCGCACGATAAACACATGCACGTGATTTTCAAACTCAGCGACGGTTACGAGTTGCGTTTTCGCGACACGCGCAAGTTCGGACGAATGTGGCTGGTCGCTGATCCGGAATTGGTCGTCGGCAAGCTTGGACCCGAGCCGTTGGACATCTCGCCACGTGAGTTTCACGCCTTGTTTGGCAAACGGCGCGGCAACTTGAAACCGGTCTTGCTTGACCAAACGTTCATCGCCGGCATCGGCAACATTTACGCCGACGAGTCGTTATGGTATGCCAAATTGCATCCGTTGCGCCGCGCAGAATCTTTGACGCGCGATGAACGCGCGCGGTTGTATCGTGCAATTCGGCATGTCCTGGCGCGCGCGATTGCCGTCGGCGGGACGAGCATCGACGTGATGTACAAACGCGTGAACGGCGCGAGCGGCGGATTTCAAAACAGTTTGCGCGCGTTCGATCAGGACAAGCGTCCCTGCCGGCGATGTGGCACGCCCATTGTCAAGATCGTCGTCGGACAACGCGGGACGCATTTTTGCCCAACATGCCAGAAACGCAACTAGTCGCATGAGCCATCCATTTCGTTTTTTCTTCAGCACGGTTCTACTCTCGTTCGCGTTCCTCGTCGCCCTACCGCAAACCCACGCGCAAACCGCATCGCCGATTTTCGTCCCGGTCGCGCTCGCACCCACGCAACGCGACACGGCGATTGCGCTTTCTGCGCTCACGCTTGACGCGGATATTCTAGAGCGCAACGGACGCACGATCATCAGCGGCAATTCCGCGTTCAAACTCCACAACACCGATCGCTTGAACGATGTCCAAGTCTCGGTTGGTTTTCCCAGTTGGGCGGGCGATCCGTATGTCTTCGATCCCGGCAAGCTCGATAATTTTTCCGTCAGCATCGATGACGTCAAGGTGAAAACGCTGACCCCGGCAAAGGCCGAATTGAGAATCGGCAACACGATTCGCACGGTCGATTGGTACACGTTCACACTGTCGATTGCCGGCGACGAAAAGAAAACGGTGCGCTATGAATTTGCGCAAGACCTGGGCGACAGCGCGATGCCGCGCTTCGTCTACGGCATTTTGCCGGCGACGAGTTGGAAAGGGAGTATCGATAGCGCGCGACTCACATTGCGCTTGCCGGAGACAACATCACCAGAGCAAATCATTGCGAGCGAGCCGGCGAATCCGGAATTCGATGGACAATCGATCACGTGGAGCTGGGCACAAAAAGACCCCGCATCCAATCCGGCGCTCATCATTCTGCGCCAATCGACGTGGATCGATTTGAACAACAAACGCCGCGCGGCGCAACAAAATCCAAACGATGTCAATGCGCGCGTCGCGCTCGGCGCGCTGTTGCGTCAACTCGCGTCAATGGATTCGCCCAAGCGCGATGGCTTGTCCAGTCAGGCGATTGCGGAATTGGAAACGGCCGTGCGTCTCGATCCGAACAATCGCGCGGCGCGGCAAACGCTGGGGGCGGTGTACGAAGCGCGCGCAGGCGCGGCTGCTGGTCCGCGCAATTTAGGTTATGTGCAACTCGCCGTCGCGCAGTGGCAAGCGATTGCATCGAGCGATGCGAACGCGCGCAAGCAACTCGCGGAAGATTATTTTTATCTTGGGCTTGACGCGCAAACCCGCGGCGCATTTGCCGATGCGTCGAATTATTTCGATCAAGCCAGCGCGCTTGCGCCGGGCGGCGCCGGTCCACTTTTTACAACGGATCGACTGACAGCGCAACGCCGCGCGCTGAACATCGCCTGGGCGCGCACTTTGCTCGACACGAACGATGCAGACGGCGAACGACAAAGCGCGCGCGGCGCTCGGCAAATTTATGGACACGGTCACACCGCCGGCGTTTTACATCGAGCGCGCGGAAATCACGACGTCGGCACATTCGCGCGCGATGGCTTTCCGCCTCGCGCCGACTTCATCGTCCGGCGAAATCCAAACAACCTTAAACAATTTGGTCGCCGCGTGGCGGCAAACCGGCATCGATGCAAAAACCAGCGCCGATGGCACGAACCTGGTGCTGAGCGTCAACCTGTCATTCAACGCATCGAACGAATTGATTCCACGACTTGCGGCGTTGACCAAGTCCTTGCCGAATTCATCCGAATGGGCGTTGATGCGCGCGATTCTATCGCCGAATAGTTTCGACTGGAATCCCATTGATGAAATCCTGACGCAGACAACCCGTTATCGCGAGGATGTTGCGCTTGCGCCAGCATGCGCGGCATTCAACCTGCAAATCGATGCGTTGTCGAAATCGCTCACGCCGTTGGAAAATGCATCGCTCAAAGATGATGAGGCGCAATTGAAACGCACGTTGTTGCAGAACGCGCAACGCGGCTGGCAGAATGCGATCGCGTTCGCGCGTGTGAGTTATCGCGCGGGGACGCAGGAATCGGTCGTGGATGCGTGCGCAACCAAAACGCTGACGTGGTCAGCGTCAGCGTGGAAGATCGAGCGTGTGGGGTTGCTCGTCGCGTTCGTTGGATTTATCGTGCTTGCATTTATCGCAGTCCTGTGGACGAATTTTATTCGTCGCAGAAATCTAAAGAAACGTCAAATAGCGCGACAGAGCAGACCTTTGAGATATTCCGATTCCGGAAAAGATAGCAAAACCGGATGATCCGGCGCTTGCGCTAATCTAGCCACGATTTGCGCGTCGCGTTTCGCATCGACTGCCGCCTCGAACACCACTTTTTGAAACCACTCCGCGCTCACCTGCCCCGAACACGAAAACGTCGCGAGCATTCCCCCCGGCTTCAACAGCTTGAACGCGAGCAAGTTAATGTCCTTGTATCCGCGCAAACCGGATTCCAATTGCGAACGCGCGTGCACGAACTTGGGCGGATCGAGAATGATCGCATCAAACGACTTGCCCCGGTCGCGATATTGACGCAGAACCAGAAAAGCATCGCCCTCGACGAATTCGCCGCGCTCCGCGCAATCATTGAGTTGCATGTTCTCGCGCGCGAGTTCTAGCGCATCCCGCGACGCGTCGAGATTGATGACGCGCACGTTGTTGTTGGCGGCGCAAGCAGAAACCGAAAAACCGCCAGTGTACGAAAAGACGTTGAGAACTCTCGCCGTTGTAGAGCGAAGTCCCCAACTCGTTTTCGATTTTCTCTTTGGTCAAGATAAAAACCGGTCTTGTGTCCGCGCTTGACATCGACCAGAAATCGCAAACCGTTCTCGATAATCTCCACACGCTCGGGCGGCACGTCGCCGTGCAGAACGCCGACGGCTGACGGCAACCCTTCCTTCTCACGCACATCGACATCACTGCGCTCGTAAATTCCGCGCGGCGTCAACAATTCTTTTATCAAGTCCACGATTTCACGCTTGTGTTTCTCCACGCCGAGCGTCAAAAACTGCGCAACGACAAAATCGGCGTAACGGTCTACGACCAAGCCGGGCATCGCATCGCTTTCGGCATTCACCACGCGATACGCATTCGTCGCCGCATCGATCAGCGTCGCGCGCGCAGTCAGCGCGGCTTGCAAACGACGGCGCAGAAAATCGCGGTCGATGCTTTCGTCGCGCCACGTCCACAATCGGACGGCAATCTGCGATTTTGAATTGTAATACCCGCGCGCCAGAAATTTACCGGACGCATCGAGCACATCCACGGTGTCGCCGTCGCTAACATCTTCAGCGCGCGCAATCGCGCCGGAAAAGATCCACGGATGATGCAAGAGGACCGGCTTTTCTTTGGTGGGTTTGAGAAAGATTTTTGCAAGCATAGATTTACATGCGTAGCTTGAGTGCCGCCGGCAAAATCCGAAACGTCGCCGGACCTTCGCCGATGAGCTCACCATCGGCTTGGATTTGCACCGGTTGTTGCGATTCGACCATCACCGATTCCGCGACGTACTCGATCACTTTGGGATGCGTGAGAATCGTGCCGTTGTACAGTTTCGGCGTCGCGAGCAACAGCTCAAGCGCAGAAAGGTCGTGCGCAAAGACGACGTGAAACTTACCATCATTCAGTGTCGCGTTCGGTCCGATCATCATTCCGCCGCCGAAATACTTCCCGTTGCAGACGACAATCGGATTCATTTTGCCGCGCACGATTTTGCCATCGATGGTCAGCGTGAGATCAAGGTTGTGAAAATTAGAAATCGTCGCAAGCAGCGCGGAATAGTACGGAATCGTGCCGCCGCCGCGCTTGCCGCCGCGCTCCAACCGTGCGATAACCTCAGCGTCGAATCCCATCCCCGCGACATTGGCAAAACAGCGCGACGCTTCTTTGCCTTCCAAGCGAAACGTGATCACGCCGAGGTCGAGCGGAATGTTTTGCGCCGCGCGCGCGAGATGGCGCGCGGCAAGCAGCATATCACGCGGGATGTTGGCGGTGCGGACAAAATCAGAGCCGGTGCCGGAGGAAATCACACCGAGCGCGGCGTTCGGATTCACAGGCCTTCCGTCTTGTGTAACCAATCCGTTGACGACTTCGTTCAGCGTCCCATCGCCGCCGACGGCGACGATGAGCTCATAGCCGGCGTCAGTGGCCGCACGCGCAAGTTGAGTCGCGTGTCCGCGCCGCTCGGTGAACACGGCGTCAAACGGAAAATTTTCCACACGCAGGATTTGTTCGATTTGCGGATAGCGCCGCGCCATTTTGCCGCGCGAAGACGCAGGGTTGACGATGAGTTTAGTTTTCATTCTGAACTCCGTTGCCAAACATATTGCAAAATGTTATGATTTCGGCAATCAAGGAAAAAACCCAAAGTGCAAAAGGCGTACACTCAAGTAACAAATATTGAATCAACCGGGTTTTGGTTGCTAGTGGAAAATCGTGAGTACTTTGTGCCTTTCACGGACTATCCCATTTTCAAAACGCCCCGATAGAACAAATCTTTACAATCAAGCAAATCGCACCCGGACAATACCATTGGCCCCTACTCGATGCCGACGTGGAATTGGAGGCATTAGAAAAGCCGGGTCAATTTCCTTTGATGTATCAGTGACTAGAGACCTTCGAGTAAGCAAACTCGAAGGTCTTTTCAATTCCATCTGATATACTCGGTCAACGCCATTTTGCGTACACCTCCACCCTGCGATCCCGAAACACCGGCACGCGTGCACGCACGTCGTCCACCATCGCCAAATCGATTTCGGTGACGAGCAACGCCTCGCGGTCGTCGCCTTGCGTCAGGATTTCGCCCCAGGGATTGACAACCATCGAATTGCCGCCAAACGTCTCACCCTTGCTCGTCCCCACGCGATTGCATCCAACAAAAAACATTTGATTTTCGATCGCGCGCGCCGGCAAGAGCGCACTCCAGTGGCCAACGCGCCGCTGGGGCCATTCCGCCGGAATGAACGCGATGCGCGCGCCATCAAGTGCGTAATGCCGCCACAACTCCGGAAAGCGCAAATCGTAGCACACGCCGAGTGCGAATTTGCCAAACGCTGAATCGAACACTTGCGCGTCGTCGCCGCCGGCAAGAAACTTGTCCTCATCGAGCATCGGGACGAGGTGCAGTTTTCGGTATGCGCCCAAGCGATTTCCTTGCGCGTCGAAAAAGGTTGCCGTGTTGTAAACACGACTGCCGCGCGATTCCAACAGCGAGCCGACAATCGCAATTTGATTTTCGCGTGCAATACCGGCAATTGCCGCGAACATGCCGGCATCGAGTGCGGAAGCATGTTGCGCCACGTGTTCCAAATCGTACGCGGTACTCCACAGCTCCGGCAAAACGACAATATCGGCACCGCGCGCTTTTGCTTCGATGATTTTCGCGCGCGCGGTCGCCAGATTTTTCGCAGGATCGCCGAGCGCAAGATCAATTTGTGCCAAAGCAAGAGTAAGCTTCATAGGAATCATCCCCGGAAAACTGTACCATACAATCAAGGGTGTGTCAAAGTAGGGGCGACGCATTCGTCAGATCACGATTATTTTCTATTGCGTTTGCCGATTGACAATTTTTGATACTGGGAAAACCAAATTCCGCGAATGCCTCGCCCTTACACCCATTGCCACCACCCGCCCTCGCGCATATAATAGCGCTATGAAAATCCACGACATTTCGATTTCAATTTCGCCCACAATGCCTACCTACCCCGGGGATCCGCCGGTAATGATTGAGCCGTTTCTGCAAATCGCCGCCGGCGACGCCGCGAATGTTTCGCGCTTGGCGTTCGGCAATCACACCGGCACCCACGTCGATCCGCCGGTGCATTTTATTCCCGGTGGCAAGACGATTGACCAACTCGATTTGAATGTGCTGTGCGGCGCGGTACGCGTTGTCGATTTGACGCACGTCAAGCACGCAATTTCCGCACAGGATTTGCAGCGCGCAAAAATTCCCGCACGCGCCAAACGTTTGTTGTTCAAGACACGCAATTCGAATTTGTGGCGGAAAACCGGATTCCAAAAGGAGTTTGTCGCGCTCGCGCCCGACGCCGCACAATGGCTCGTCGATCATCGCGTGCAACTCGTCGGCATCGATTACCTGAGCGTTGAGCCGTTCGGTGTGGAAGAGCCAGATGCACATCGCATTTTGCTTGGTGCTGGCGTCGTGGTCATCGAAGGATTGGATTTATCGAAAATCAAGCCGGGCAAGTACACGCTTGCGTGTTTGCCATTGAAAATTGCCAATGGCGATGGCGCGCCCGCGCGCGCGGTGTTGTTCGAGGAATAAGAATCAGAAACCAGGTTTCTCTAGGAAACTTGGTTTCTTCGCAAAGAGTGCTATAATCAAATTGCCCGACTCGGCGGGCAATGGCGTTCTTTTCGGAACAAGGAGATGACACAATGTTCTGGCGAAGACGTTGGGTAGGTCGGCGAAGATGGTACTGGGGCGGTGGTGGAATTTTTCTGCTCTTGCTGATGATGTGCCTCTTGTTCTTCCTCTGTCGCGGCAGTCTATTTTTGCGCTGACGCCTCCACCGCCGGCAAATTTGTTTCTGCGACACGTCCGTTTTCCAAAACCAATCGATGCGTGAACAGCCGCTCGTTCACGTGCACGTGGCTGATGAGGAAAACCTGATCGAACGCGCGCGCGATTTCGCCGGCCGTCAGCAAATCGATCAGCGCCGACGCGCGTTCATCGTCAAACGATCCGAGCGGCTCGTCGAGAAAAATAAACGACGGCGCGGAACCGCGTTCCTGCGGCAGCGTTGCGAGCGCAAACGCGAGCCGCAACGCGAGCGAGAATTGATCTTTGGTCCCGCCGCTGAAAATGTTTTTCTCTTTGAACATCCCCGCGCGTTCATCCCAGGCTTGAATCTTGTACGAGTCGGGGTCAAGCTGTGCGTCGTGATAGCGGTCGCGCGTGAGCGTCGGCAAAATGCGGCGCATGTAATCCATCGTCGTCGGCAAAATTTTCTTGACGATGCGCCGCCGCGCAACGGAAACCATTTCGGCACCGCGCTCGCGTACCATCGATTCGCGCATCTTGCGTTCCCATTCGGCTTGACACGCCACGCGGTCGAGCATTTGATGCACGAGCCCCAGGTCGCGTTCCAGTTCTTTCTGCCGGTCACCTAACGAACGCACACGTCCCACTAACTCGCGTTGGCGGTTGCGCAACGTCTGCTCGTCGCCCAGGTCAAGCAACTGCAAACGCGTTTGATATTCCGCCAACTCCCGCAACGCTGGCGCCGTCTGCCACGGCGACGAACCTAGTAATTCCTGCACACGCGCGAAAATCATTTCGCCGTTGCGCGAACGCATTTCGCGTTCACCCTGCTTGCGTCCCAGCTCCCCCTCGATTTCGCGCGCTTGCTTGATCGCCGTCTCGCCGCCCAGCGCATCGTACTCCGCGCGCAACTCTTTGCCGAACGCCGTGTAATCGTCCGAGGTCAACGCCGCATGCCATTCCGCTGCATTCGGCTTGAGCGCGCGCGCGCGTTCGTACGCCTCGCGCGATTGCGCCGCCAATGTTTGCATCGATTGTTCGCGGCGCGCGAGATCTTGCGCGAGTCGCGTCACCTCGTTTGCGCGGCGTTGCAATTGTTCGATTTGCGCTTGGAGTTGGAATTGCGCGCGCTGTGCCGCCGCTGAATCGATGCCAATGCCCAACGCGTGTCCAATTTTTTCGGAGCGCGGTTGCCAACGCGCAAGCATGACGCCGGCTTTGTGCGCCGCGCGTTCGCATCGCGCGCGCTCGGCGGACACGTCGACAGAATCGTCCAACGCATTTTGTCTCTGTAATTCACCCAGCACCGCGCGCGTGTTGAGCAATCGTTCGCGCGTCGATTCTTGTTCCGCGCGCAAAATATCAATGGGTTGATGACTGACGACGCGTTGTTGCCGCGCGCGTTCAATCGATTCCGGAATCGCCGCGCCGAGTTGGCGCAAGCGTTCTTCAGCTTGCCTCACTTGATCGATTTGCGACGCGGTCGCCGACGCGCGCACGCGCGCCTCGCCTTCAGCGCGTCCCAGATCTTCCGATGCGCGCGACAAATCGCGCCAGAGCATCGTCGCGCGGACGATGAGCAAGATGAAAATCAGCACGGCGAGCGCAAAGAAAACAAATGCAAGTGATTGCATTACCGCGCCGGCGAGAATGAATACAAGCAACAACGCGGCAAGCCCATAGACTTGAAAGTTAAATCTCCGCGCTAATTGATCGCGCGCGCGTTGTTTCGCTTCAACCGATTCACCGGACTCGCTCGCGCCAATTTGGGTTTGCGCCGCAATCCAATTTTCAATCGCTTGAGCAATTTCGTGCTCACGCACGCGCGCCTGAATTTCCGCCAACGCTGTTTCTTCGCGCGTGAGTGACGTGTTCAATTCGCTTAGACGATTTTCTGCGCTGGCAATTTGTGCAACGCGTTGCACATACATGTCGTGCGCCGCGCGCACCTGGTCGAGCCGCGCGACGCGACGCACCAGCCGACGAATCTCGGCGAGTCGCGCCTGCAAATTGGGAATTTCATCCAGCGCGCGGCGCACCTCGGCTTGGTCTTGCTTGGCGCGCTCGATCTCGCGCGTGTTTTGCGCCAGGTTTTCCGCCGCATCTTGTGCAGACTTGACATCGCGCATGGCTTGCTTGATCGCATCGACACGCTCGGCGCGTTGCGCCGCTTCATCGCGTTGCGTCGCCAACGCTTGCATCTGCGCGTCGAGTTGCTCCACCGCTCGTCTTTCGTTGAGCAAGCCATCCACCGCGCCGCGCAAATCGATCAAGTTGAGTTTCTCTTCTGTCTGCGCGAGTTGCGTTTCGTGCGTCGGCAATTCCTCTTGAATCGCGGCGAGATCAGCACGCTTTTTCAAACGCTCGACCGCGCGTTTGTCATCGGCGGTCAATTTCAAATCGCTTTCGATTTGCACGAGCGAATCGAGATTCAGCAATTTCGCCAGCGATTCTTCGCGCGCGGATTTGCTCAGCCCTTCGAGCTTTTCCAATTTCTTTTGTTCGACGAAACATGTGTTGAGAAGCGCATCGCCATCAAAGCCAAATTCGGCGATCAGGCGTTTGTTGACCGCCGTGTTGCCGCGAATTTCCTCTTGGACCTCGCCATCGCGTCCGATTTCCAATTCCCACACGTTGCTCTTGCCGCGCACAATCGACCGCACGATCTTGAATTCCCGATTGCCAAACTGCACGTCCAATTCCACGCGCGCTTTTTCATTGCCGTAACGAATCAAATCATCGAGGTTGCGTGTGCCGGCTTCGGTCGCCAGGGCATTGCCGAACAACGCAAAGAACACGGCTTCGAACAAGGTCGATTTGCCGGCTTCGTTTTTGCCCTGCACCAAAATGCGCGCGTGTTCGGGAAACTGCAGATCGATTTCCTGAAGCTGCTTGAAATTGCTGACCGCGAGGCGTTTGAGGCGAATCATCGATTAAACTTGCGTTCCTGGGTCAAAGAGGCGTTGATGTTCTTGAAGCGCAAAACGATCGGTCATGCCGGCGATGTAATCGCAGACGACGCGCGCCGGTTGCTCGTCGTTCATTTTCTTTTGCGCCGATTTCGGCAAGAGACGCGGATTCTTGAGATACGCGGTAAACAATTCTTCCAACACCCGTTCCGCTTTTGCCGCCATGCGCGAGACGCGATAATGACGGTAAAAGTTCTCCATCAAATAATCCTTGAGTACGCGATTCCTGCGCTCTAACTCATCGGAAAAGGAAATCACCGGCTTGCCTTGCGCGCGCAAAGCTGCCAGCGAATCGATGTTGAGCGCGCGCAAACGCTTTTCGGTCGTCGTGACAAAATCGGTCACTTGCGCGTTCACGAGCCAGCGAATAAAACGATGGCGCATCACATCGCCAAAGCGTTCTTCGCAATCGCCGGTGGTGGCGCACCAATCTTGCCAGAATTCCAGATCGCGCAAATCATGCGGATCGAGAATGCCGGCGCGCAAGCCATCGTCAAGATCGGCGGTGCTGTACGCGGTCTCGTCGGCGGCGCTTGCGAATTGCGCTTCGATCGTTGCCGCCTCTTGCGGATTGTACACCGCTGGGTTCACCGTATCGTACTCGGTCTCGTGCTTGGCGATGCCTTCGCGCACTTCGTATGTGAGATTGAGTCCGCGATAATCGTCAAAGCGTTCTTCCAGTTCTTCGACGATGCGAAGCGATTGCACTTGATGATTGAAACCGCCGAACTGCTTCATCAACTCGCTCATCTTGTGCTCGCCGGAATGACCGAACGGCGTGTGTCCCAAATCGTGCGCAAGGCAAATGGCTTCCGTCAGGTCTTCGTTCGCGCCGAGCGCGCGCGCAAACGTGCGGCCGATTTGCGCGACTTCGGTGCGTGTGCGTCAAGCGCGTGCGATAGTAATCGCCTTCCGTGTTGACGAACACTTGCGTTTTGTATTCCAAGCGGCGGAACGCGGTTGTGTGGATGATGCGGTCGCGGTCGCGTTGAAACGCGGTGCGATACGGATGTTCGGGGTCGGGATATTTGCGCCCGCGCGAATCGCGGCTTTTCATGCCGTACGGTGCGAGACGCGTGGCTTCCTGTGTTTCCAAGTCTTGACGTGTAACTAGCATCTTTGCCTCCTGATGACGAGGCAAATTATATCACAATCTCGCCGGGCTGTCAGCGGCAAAAAAATCATTGACACTGCCAAATGTTCGTGTTAGAATTCAAGTGTTCGGATGTTCCTGGACGCACGGGTTATGAATGCTCGCTTGCACAATCGTGCGCGGCGAGTTTGTTTCTAATCGGCATTAAAACCCAGAACGTTCACGCTCGAAGGAGGAGCCATGTTCAGGAAAATGTTTTTCGCCGTCGCATTCATCGCGTTGATGATGAGTGCCTGTGCCACACCGACACCGACGCCAACCCCGATTCCACCTTCACCCACGCCGATTCCACCATCGCCGACACCCGTGCCACCCACTGCAACTCCCACACCGATTCCACCCACCGCGACACCTACGCCGATCCCGCCGACCGCAACGCCAACCAAAGTTCCCACGCCGATCCCATCGCCCACGCCGGCGGGCTTGCCGCCGGAACCGCGCGCGCTCAAATTCCAAACGACCGATGGGCAAGCCACATTGGATGGTACGTTCTACCCTGCCGCATCGAGAAACGCGCCGGTTATCGTGTTGATGCATTGGGGAGGCGGCAATCAAACCGATTGGGTCGAGCTGGCTTTCTGGCTGCAAAATCGCGGGCTCGGCGGCAAGACACCCAATCCCCAAAATTATTCCTGGCTCGATTCGTCCTGGTTCCCTAAAGTTCCGGCGGGACAATCGCTCAATGTTCTCACATTCACGTTTCGCGGATGCGAGTCTGGCAACTGTCGAACATTCGTCCCGCGGAATGGTTGGATTGACGCCAACTCCGCGATGAAACACGCCGCGACGTTGGAGGGTGTGAATCCGCAACGCATCGTCGCCGCCGGCGCGAGCATTGGCGCAGACGGCGCAGTGGATGGATGCTTTTGGCTCAATGGCGCGCCGAAAGATATTGCGGGGAATGGAAAATGTCTCGGCGCACTTGCACTTTCGCCAGGTAGTTACCTCACCGTGCCCTTCGCCGAAGCCGTGAAACCTCTGCAAGCGGAGCAACCACCCAAACCCGTGTGGTGTCTCTATGCCGATGCTGACCGCGAATCGAACCCGGCGTGCAAATCGGCATCCGGCGCGGCGTATCGCCCGATTCAATTCCCTGGCAATTCGCACGGCATGATATTGATTGCGCCCAAGATCGAACCCAAGACGTTGGAATTGATGCTCGATTGGCTGAAAACCAGCCTAGGATTGTAATCGAGTTATCGGGACGATTGTTCGATGCACCGATGTCGCCCGGTTGTTGGACAATACCATCCCAACCCAATACTGTCCAAAGGCGCCGCCAAAATCAAAAAGTGACAACCGATGAAAATACACGAGGCGAGTCAACCGACTCGCCTCGTTTTCTATTTTGCTTTCTTCGTCTGCTTTTCTTCGCGCAGGAAAATGATCCGATCCTTGTCGACATCGACGACAACTGTATCGCCTTCTGCAAATTTTCCCTCAAGCACTTGCAGCGCGAGCGGATCGAGAATCAGTCGTTGAATCGCGCGCTTGAGCGGACGCGCGCCGTACGTTGGATCGTATCCCTCGTTCACCAACAATTCTTTTGCCGCGTCACTCAACTCAATATCGATGTGACGATCCGCCATCCGCTTCAGGATCGATTCGAGTTGAATATCGACGATGCGTTTCAAGTGCGCGCGCTCAAGCGGATGGAACAACACGATTTCGTCGATGCGATTCAAAAATTCCGGACGGAAGTGCGACCGCAACGCATTCATCACCGATGCGCGCGCGTTTGCGCCATCGCCGTTCATCAAGAATTCGGTGCCGACGTTCGAGGTCATGATGATGACCGTGTTCTTGAAATCGACCGTGCGTCCTTGCCCATCGGTCAGGCGTCCGTCGTCGAGAATCTGCAAGAGCGTGTTGAACACGTCCGCGTGCGCCTTTTCGATTTCGTCGAACAGGACGACCGCGTACGCGCGCCGACGCACCGCTTCGGTCAGTTGCCCGCCTTCTTCGTAACCGACATAACCCGGCGGCGCGCCAACGAGTCGCGCGACGGTGTGCTTTTCTTGATACTCGCTCATGTCGATGCGAATCATTGCGGCTTCGTCGTCGAATAGAAATTCGGCGAGCGCGCGCGCCAGTTCAGTCTTGCCGACGCCGGTCGGACCCAGGAAGATGAACGAACCAATCGGTCGCTTGGGGTCTTGCAGTCCGGCGCGTGCGCGGCGCACCGCGTTCGCCACCGCACGAATCGCTTCGTCCTGCCCCACGACGCGTTTGTGCAAGTTATCTTCCATGCGCAACAGTTTTTGCACTTCGCCTTCCATCAAGCGCGAAACCGGAATGCCCGTCCATTTCGCCACAACTTCGGCGATGTCTTCCTCGTCCACTTCTTCTTTCAACATCTTGCCGGATTTTTGCACGTCAGCGAGCCGGGTCTCGACCGCTTTGATCTTTTTGTCGATCTCGGCGAGCGTGCCGTACTTCAATCGCGCCGCTTCTTCCAAGCTCGATTCGCGCTCCGCGCGTTCAAGTTGCTGCTGGACACTTTCGCGTTCTTCCTTCAACGCGCGCGATTGCCCAATGACCTCTTTTTCTTGCTTCCACTTGCCGGTCAGCGCCGTGGATTTTTCTTTCAGTTCTGCCAATTCCTTTTCGAGCACACGGAGTCGCTCGCGCGATGCATCATCTTTCTCCTTCTGCAATGCGACCCGCTCGATTTCGAGTTGCTTGATGCGCCGCGTGATCTCGTCGAGTTCTGCTGGCATCGAATCGATTTCCATCCGCAAACGCGACGCGGCTTCATCGACCAGATCGATCGCCTTGTCCGGCAGAAAGCGATCCGCGATGTAGCGTTTCGACAAAACCGCGGCGGCGACGAGCGCGGCATCCTTGATCTTGACGCCGTGATGCACGCTGTACCGTTCACTCAAGCCGCGCAGAATGCTGATCGTGTCTTCGACGCTTGGCTCGCCGACGACGACCGGTTGGAAGCGCCGTTCGAGCGCCGCATCCTTTTCGATGTGCTTGCGATATTCGTCGAGCGTCGTCGCGCCGACGGTGTGCAGTTCGCCGCGCGCGAGCATCGGCTTGAGCATATTGCTCGCGTCCATCGCGCCTTCCGCCGCGCCCGCGCCGACGACGGTGTGAATTTCGTCGATGAACAAAATGATTTGTCCTTCGGCAGAGGTGACTTCTTTGAGCACGGCTTTCAAGCGTTCCTCAAATTCGCCGCGATATTTTGCGCCGGCGACGAGCGCACCCATATCGAGTTGGACGACCCGCTTGTTTTTTAGCGGCTCGGGCACGTCGCCGCGCACGATGCGTTGCGCGAGTCCTTCCGCAATCGCGGTCTTGCCCACGCCCGGTTCGCCGATCAAGCACCGGATTATTTTTTGTGCGGCGCGACAAGATTTGCATCACGCGCCGGATTTCCTCGTCGCGTCCGATGACCGGATCGAGTTTGCCTTTGCGCGCGAGGTCGGTCAGATCGCGTCCGTACTTTTGCAATGCTTGGTACGTCGTCTCCGGATTTTGCGACGTGACGCGCTGATTGCCGCGAATCTGGGTCAACGCTTTCAACACGGCATCGCGCGTTATGCCGGCGTGTTGTAAGAGCGCAAGGCCTTGCGCCCCGTTCGCCACCAACTTCGATCAGCGCTAGCAAGAGATGCTCCGTCGAAACATATTCGTCTTTCAAGTTGTTCGCTTGCTGCAAGCGAATTCTCCAACACGCGACCCAGCCGTTGCGAAATGGCGATTTGCGCCGTTGCGCCGGAAACTTTCGGCAGTCGGTTCAACTCGTCGATGAATTGTCGCGTAAGCGTTTCCAGATTTGCGCCGACGATTTGCGGCACCACGCCATCGGCTTGCGCGAGCAACGCCGCCATCAAATGCTCCGGTTCAATTTGACCGTGTTGATTATTTTGCGCAAGTTCTTGCGCGGCAATTACCGCCTCTTGCGCTTTTTCAGTTAGTTTGTTCATATTGAATGCCATTGTCCCATCTCCTCACTATCGCAAGACAACGGACATTTGTATGTCCGTCATCGGTTTTGTTAGTTCTGTCTCCAATCCTCGTTCGGAAAATATCAACCCGCGCCGGCGCCGCCCGATGAACGGCAGAATCATTACAATCCCGGCAACGAATCCGCCAATGTGCGCCCAGAACGCGACGCCGCCAACCACCGTCGACGTGAGCGAGCCAATGCCGTAGAAAAACTGCTGCACGAACCACCAGCCAATCACCACAATCGCCGGCAGATCAATCGTCGTGAAAAAGAAAAAGATTGGCAGAACGATACCGATGCGCGCAGTTGGATAAAGAATCAGGTACGCGCCCAGGACACCAGCAATCGCGCCGCTTGCACCCACCGTTGGAATCAACGACGCGCCCATCACGAGCGACTGCGCGACACCAGCGGCGGCGCCGGACAGCAGATAAAACGCGAGATACAAAACGTGCCCCAACACATCTTCGATGTTATCACCAAAGACCCACAGAAAAATCAGATTGCCAATAATGTGCGCCCAACTGCCGTGCAGGAATTGCGAAGTGATGAGCGTGAGCCAAACCATCGGCGAGGCTTCGAGTGGATGCGCAAGCGCAAACAAAATGTTGCGCGGGATGACGCCCCACATGGCAATGAACTGATCCAGCGCGCGCGAACGCATCGTCAGCTCGAACAAAAAGACCACGACGTTGATTCCAATCAAAGCCAGATTGATTATCGGAAAGCGGCGCGTCGGATTGGCATCGGTGATTGGAATCATTCCGTTCCAAATTCCATTTCTGCGCGCAACCGTTCGATCTCCGCGAGCAATACCTGTTCGCGTTTTTGTGCCTCTTCCAAACGTTCGGTCAAGTCCATAATGATTTCCGCGCCCGCCAGATTCACGCCGAGTTCATTCGTGAGTCGTTGGATCTTGCGCAGACGTTCGATCTCGCGTTGCGAGTACAATCGCATCTTGCCGGACGATCGATTGGGTTTGAGTAGTCCCGCGCGTTCATAATATCGAAGCGTCTGCGGATGCACTTCGAGCAGACGCGCCGCGACGCTGATGACATAGATCGGTTCATCGCGATCATGTGATTCCATTTTAATGTTTCCTCAGTTTGGCCAACTGGGCAAACAGTTCGCGTTCATCACTCGTCAAATGTTCCGGCAGCACGACTCTGACCTTGGCGTACAAATCACCGTAGACATTCGGCTCGTTCAAGCGTGACATGCCCTGCCCGGTTAAACGAAAAGTTTTGCCCGGTTGCGTTTCGGGTGGAATCTTGAGCGCCAGTTGTCCTTTGAGCGTCGGCACGCTAACTTCGCCGCCGAGAAGGGCAGTGTACAAATCGACCGGAATCTCGCAATGCAAATCATCGCCGTCGCGCTCAAAGGTCGGGTGGGGCGCGACGTCGACGCGCAGGAACAGATCGCCGGCGGTACCACCACTTGCGCCGGGATAACCTTCGCCGGTGTACCGAATTTTGGAACCGGTCTTGACGCCTGCCGGAATTTTGATTTCCAATTTTCGATTGTCTTTTTGCACGATGCGCGTCGCGCCGCGGTATGCCTCATCGAGCGAAATCTCAACCGGCTGTTCGAGGTCTTGTCCGCGCCGTGGACGTGCCTGCGCCGCCTCGCCAAAACCGCCACCGAAAAAAGTGCGGAAGAAATCGGAAAAACCTCCGAGGTCGCCAAACATATCGCCTAACTCTTCAGCATTCACAGTGCGATACTGTTGTTGCGTCCCGCCGCCCCACTGAAATGGACCCTGACCGCCGCCGCGTTGGTACTGTTCGTACTGTTGCCAGTTCGCGCCCAGCGTGTCGTATTTTTTGCGCTTGGTCGAATCGGAGAGAACCTCGTACGCCTCGTTGATTTCCTTAAAGCGCTCTTGCGCGCTTTTATCAGGATTAACATCTGGATGAAGTTTGCGCGCCAATCGGCGATAGGCGCTCTTGATTTCTTTCTCGTCCGCCCGCTTGTCCACGCCCAAAATCTTGTAATAATCTTTATATTCCATTTTGACTCCATAAAGAGTATATCACATAGTGATAATATATGTCAATAATAAAGTATAAAAACTTGATAATATCATTATCAACTATATTGACAAGTTCAAAACATATTTTGTATAATCCGAATCGAAAAAAAGACCGAGCTATAGGACGACTCGGTGGAAATTCAAGGAGGAAAATATGAGCAACTTGATTCGATGGGACCCGTTTGATCGCCTGTCGTTGCGCAACGCGATGGATCGACTCTTCGACGAATCGGTCGTGCGTCCAGGCTTCGGCTGGGTTGCGCCACTTGCCGCCGCGGAATTGGCCATCGACGTGTACGAAACCAAAGACGACGTGTTGGTCAAAGCCGCCCTCCCTGGCGTCAAGCCTGAGCAAGTCGAAGTGTCCATCACCGGCGACACGCTGACGATTCGCGGTGAGGCAACGGAGGAAAACGAGGTCAAGGAAGCGGATTACCTCCGCAAAGAACGCCGTTTTGGCTCGTTTTGCCGTTCTGTCGTGCTGCCATCCGGCATCAAGGCAGACAAAGCCGATGCGACTTTTGAAAACGGCGTGCTGACACTTCGCATTCCCAAAGCCGAAGAAGTCAAAACCAAAAGCATCAAAGTTAAAACCAAGTAACAGGAGGTTACGATGAGCATGTCACGTTGGGAACCATTTCGGGAAATGCTGACCTTGCGCCAGGCGATGGATCGACTCTTCGACGATTCTTTCGTGCACTCGTCGCGCGGGGGCGAAGGTGCCGGGGTTTATTTGCCACTCGACATCTACACGACCAAAGATGCGGTAATCATTCACGCCTCAGTCCCGGGCGCTCGCCCAGACGATGTCGAGGTAACCGTCGAAGGCAGTACGGTCACAATTCGCGGCGAGACGAAAGCACCGCAAGAGGAAGGCACGTTCCTACTGCAAGAGCGCCGCTACGGAGCGTTCTCGCGCGCTATTGATCTCGCGTTGCCGGTGCAAGCCGACAAGGCGGAAGCTCAATTTGAAAACGGCGTGCTAACACTTTCAATTCCAAAAGCCGAAGAGATCAAACCCAAAATCATCAAAGTAAAAAGCGCATGAAAGAAAAGGGATGTTGCGAGTGCAACATCCCTTTTCTCATTGCTCTAGGAATTCATCTGATAGATCAAATCAGCTTTGGGTGTTGGCGTCGGCGCAGGGGTCGGCGCAACCGTTGGCGCTGTCACCGGTGCCAGCGTCGGCACAGCAATTGTTGGCAGTGGTGCAGCGCTGGGTGTTGGCGCGCCGGTGAAAATGAAAACGGTGCCCAGCACCATACTGAGCGCCACAGCCGCATTCAAGCCGAATGAGGCATACCATCGCCAATCGCGCTTTTTCTTCTTGGGGTCGAATCGTTTAGGCATCTGTATTTATCCTCCGAAAAATGCGGAGCGATTATACCACAATCGCGTCGGATGACAAATCAAGCATGCGGCGGTTGGCATTTTCGAAAATAAACTTGACAAGCTCGACGATTCGCATATAATAGCGCCATTAATTTGCTGGCGCCGTGACGCGCGAGCAACCGGTAGAGCCGTGAAGCTCTTTGGCAGATGGATTCGACATCGCCAAAGAGTTTTTTGTTAACCCGTTTCTTTTTCGCGGCTTTCATTTCGACTCTGGTACGTTCAAACGAATTCGAGCGCCTGGAAGCGCTCCTTGGCCAAGAAGCCCTCTGACTGATTTGCGCAGTGCCGCACATCGTCGAGGACTTTTTTTATTTTCGCACTTGACCCAACGACTCTGCAATTCTGCCGCTCGGCAAAATAAATCGAAAAGGAGATTGGTATGACCGCCCCCTTACGTGATTTTCTGGAAATTCCGTACGACAAGCTCGAAGAAATGAATCTACAGATCAAAGCCGATCGCTTGGCGCGCACGCCCACGCACAAATTTCAAGAAGCGCGCCTAAAAGACCTGACTGACGAAAAGCGCATCAAAGCCGTGACGGTGTGTTTCTCGGATTTGGAAGGACGCTTGCACATGCTCGATTACGACAAGAAATTCTTGCTCAAGTCAGCAGACAACTTGACCTTCGATGGTTCATCGATTCGTGGTTTTTCGCAACAAGCCGAATCCGATTTGCGCCTGAGCATCGATTGGCCCGCGTTTTACTGGTTGCCCGCCGACTTGTTCGGACCGGGCAAGGTCTTGGTGTTTGGCAACGTTTTGGAACGCGATGGCACGCCGTACGCGGCAGATATGCGGAGCAAACTCAGCGCGTATGCTCAAGCCCTCTATGCCAAAGACGGCAGTGTTTGCAATGCCGCCAACGAAATCGAAGGGTTTTTGTTTGCCGGTCGCAGTGCCGAACAAAACTATCTTGCGGACAATCGCTTTGAATTGATCAGCACGGGTGGTTATTATCACTCCCTGCCGGGCGACCCGCTCCGCATGTTTATTGACGGCGCGGCAGAAGCCCAGCGCGCGCTCGGTTTTGCGAACGAAAAAGATCATCCTGAGGTTGCGCCATCGCAATTCGAGATGAATTATTCATACACCGAAGTGACCATTGCCGCCGACCAGATTTTGCTGTACAAGTTGCTGTCGCGCCAAGTCGCACAAAAAATGGACATGACCGCTTGCTTTTTGCCCAAACCGGTGACCGGCGTCAACGGCAGCGGCATGCACACCAACCTCTCCATATCGCGCGGTGCGACGAATATGTTTTACGACAAAAAAGGGCGCGAGGGCTTGTCGCAAATGAGCTGGGATTTCATCACTCGCGTTCTAACCAGCGCACTCGACCTCTGCCTCATTCTCAATTCAAGCGTTAATGCGTATCGTCGACTCGATCCGCACTTTGAAGCGCCGAATCAAATCAAGGCTTCGCCGATTGATCGCGGTTCAATGGTGCGCATACCACTCGGCAACGAAAAATCAACGCGTGTTGAAGTGCGTTCAATTTCGCCAGACGCCAATCCGTATCTCATGCTGTATGCTTTGCTCAAAACCGGCTTGGAAGGTCCGCTCGATCCACAAGCCATCGACCCAACCACCATCCGCACATTGCCCGATAATATTTATGACGCGATCGAAGCCTTCCGCGCGAGCAAATTTGTTGCCAATATTCTAGGCAAACAAGTGCAGGAAAAATTCGCGGAGGTCAAACTTAATGCCGCCGACCGGAGCCCGCGCAAGTTAGGAACCATCATCAAGCGTTCCGAAGTCCAGTTCCATCACGAAGTTACCAACCAATACTTGTGGAGCCAATTCTAAAAAAGTGGGCGATGCGTTTGCATCGCCCATTGCGTTTCTGACGTCGTGCCGAACGTGCAATCGTCTTACGCGCGCGCTTGCATCAAGCGATGGCCCAAACGATCGGTCCACCAGCGAATCGCTTGCGCGAGCACCAGCCAATAGCCAAAGTAGGCGACCACTTCGAGCATCGATGGCTCAGCATTGTAGCCGACGAGCGAACGCAACATCGCGCCGGCGGGCGAATCGTTCGCGAGCCACGCGCGCGTGTCCCACGCGGCGTTCGTCAGAATCGGCAGCCAACCGATTTCCTGAAATTCGTGGACGCCGTGCGCCAGCAACCCCGCCGCAAAGACAATCAGCAAAATACTTGTGATGTCGAAAAAGCGTTTGATATCCAAGCGCACCGCGCAGGCGTAGATCAACACGCCCGCCCCGATGGCCAGCGCCAACCCAATGAGCGCGCCAATCAGAGTAGCCAGACCGTCGGCGGCAAATGCGTTCGCGGCGAGAAAGAGCGCGGTCTCAACGCCTTCACGAAAAACTGCGAGGAACGTAAGCGCGAACAAACCCCAATTCTGCCCGCCGGTGACGGCCGCCTGAACACGATTCTCCAAATCGCTTTTCAGAAAACGCGCTTGATAGCGCATCCAAAAAATCATCCACGTCAGCACGGCAACCGCCAAGAACATTGTCGCGCCTTCAAAAATCTGCTCAAACGGTTCCTGCAATTCAGCCCCAACAAAACGCATCGCCAGCGCAATCGCCGCGCTCAGCCCAGCAGCAACGATGACGCCTAACCACGCAAACGGCGTGCGCCCGCGTTGCCCGGCTTGATTCAAATAACTTAACACGATGCCGACGATGAGCGCGGCTTCCAATCCTTCGCGCAACGAGATTAACAAAGCGGTAAACATTTAACCTCCACGCGATTTGGCGTTTGCCTGTAATCGCGCTATAATTAGGGTGAAAGGGAATCTGATAGAAACTCCCTATAAACTATATTTGTTAGTATACACTAACAAATGTGGGCTGTCAAGTGCGAGGAAAAGATGGCAACGCCAACCATTGAGGGATATCTCGAGATTATTTACATGATGGCGGTTGAAGGGCAAGCGGTGATTGGCGCGCGGCTCGCCGAATCGCTGCACGTCTCGCGCCCCACCGTCACAACGACGCTCAAGCGCATGGTGCGCGATGGCTTGATCAAACTGGACGCGCACAAGACAATCACGTTGACGCCCAAAGGCCAAGCCATCGCCGAACATCTCCAGCGCCGCCATCGCGTGGTGGAACGCTGGCTCACCGACGTCCTGGGACTCGATTGGGCAAAGTCAGACGCGGAAGCGCATCGGCTTGAGCATGCGATGTCGGATGAAGTATTCGACCGATTGAATGAACACCTGGGTCGTCCGGCAACCTGCCCGCACGGCAATCCGATTCCGGGAAATGCGCGGAGTGTCGCGCCCGACCCGAAAGCATTTCAATTGAGCCAAGCCAAAGACGGCGACCAATTACACATTCTGCGAATTTCCGAATATGCAGAAAATGTTTCCGAGTTGCTGGATTACTTGGGCAAGCGCGGCATCGTGCCGGGCGCGTCGCTCACTGTCACCGAAGTCGCGCCGATGCAAGGTCCGCTTAGTTGCAAACTTGGAAGGCAAGTGATTCCGCTGAGTCGCCAAGTGGCTGGCTTTGTGTGGGTTAAACGAGCATGAATACGATTCAACGGACACGCATCGTTTGCACGTTAGGTCCAGCCACTGACACCGACGACATGGTGCGCGCGTTGATTCGCGCGGGGATGGATGTCGTGCGGCTGAATTTTTCGCACGGCGATCACGCCGACGCATGCCGCGCGCGTTGCGCGTGTGCGCCGCATCGCGCGGCGAAGAGCAAGCGAACATCGCCATTCTCGCGGATCTGCAAGGACCTAAAATTCGCGTCGGTGAAATCGAGAACGGCGCGATTCGGTTATCGCCGGGCGCAACATTCACACTGACCAGTCGCAAAATCGTGGGCAATGCCAAAATCGCGCACATCGATTTTGCCGGTCTGGCGCAAGCCGTGCGCCCGGGCAATCGGATTTTACTCGACGATGGGCTCATCGAATTGCAAGTGGTTTCCGCGAAGGCAGGCGACGTTACCACGCGCGTGGTGAACGGCGGCGAACTCAAACCGCACAAGGGTGTCAACTTGCCCGGTGCCAAGCTAAAGATTCCCGCGCTCACCCCAAAAGATCGCGCCGATTTGGCGTTCGCCGTCGCGCATCACGTCGACTACATTGCGTTGTCATTCGTGCGAAGCGCGGACAATATCATCGCTTTGAAGAAATCGATGCGCGCGAAAATCCCGGTCATTGCCAAAATCGAAAAGCCGGAAGCGGTGGAGGACTTTGACGCGATTTTGCAAGCCAGCGATGGCGTGATGGTCGCGCGCGGTGATTTGGGCGTCGAGACACTACCAGAGCAAGTGCCGCTGTACCAAAAAACAATCATTCGCAAAGCGAATGCCGCCGGCAAACCCGTCATCACGGCAACCCAAATGCTGGAATCGATGATTCAGAATCCGCGCCCAACGCGCGCAGAAGCAAGCGACGTGGCCAATGCGATTCTCGATGGCACGGACGCAATCATGTTGTCCGGCGAAACGGCAATCGGCAAATATCCAATCCAAGCGGTCGAAATGATGGCGCACATTGCCGATGCGGTGGAAGCGAGCCGGCAATTTCAATCGTGCGCGTTTCGTCTCGATGAGACGGTATTGAGCGTAACCGATGCGATTGGCAACGCGACATGCGAAATCGCGCAACAACTGAATGCGAAATTGATCATCACGTCCACATCGAGTGGATTCACAGCGCGAATGATTTCGCGGCATCGTCCGCTCACGCCGATCTTTGCCGTCACCTCGAGCGAGCAAACGCAACGTCAACTTGCGCTCGTGTGGGGCACGCAAGTGACGCGCGTGCCGCGCGCGGCGACGATGGATCAAGTCATCGAAACATGTTTGCGGACGGCGCTGGCGCAACGCATTGTGAAAAAAGGCGATGTCGTGGTGATTACCGCCGGCGTCCCCGTCGGCGTGGCGGGCAGAACGAACATGATCCAAGTGCGTGTGGTCGGAGAAACGTTCAAGAGGCGAAAATGAAGCAACGCCAACGTCGCGGCACGCTGAGAGAAACGATTTCGAACTTTTCCGCGCCTCCGCCGTTGCCCCAAAAACTTGCGGTGATTCTGCGCAATTATTGGCGGCGCATCGTTTTACGCCAAGCATGTTGCGGGCACGATGGCGAGCCAGGTTGTTGACGCGCGGATGAATCGCGTCTCGGTGAGTCGCGCTAAAACAAAACAGGTCAGCCGATGGGCTGACCTGTTGCTATTTCACTGCGGGGAATTTGCCGGCGGCGGTGCGGCAAGCGGCGTGCCGCAAAACGCGCAAATCGTCCAGCGCAGATTGGCGATGCGATGACAATTATCACAGCGGCGTTTCAGACGCGTGTGGCAATTGGGGCAAAAGAGAAAATCCGCTTGCACGCGTTGCTGGCACGATGGACACACTTGTTTCTCTTCAATGTCCTGCAACAACGATTCTTCCGCCAGTTCGCGTTCGTATTGTTCTTCCAGCGTTTCGCGCGGACGCAATAAAAAGTAGAGCAAGAGCCCAGGCACGCTAAACAACACAACCAGTATGACTGAGAGGATTTGGGTCAAGATTTCGCGTGTGCGCGAACGAACATCGCGCCACGTCCAAACCACCAACCCTGCCCACACCGCGAGAAAATACACGGCGAAGAAAAAACCGAAAAGTTGCAAGACCGTCGTCAATCCGCCCAGATCAATCGGCATTCCAAAATCTCCTGTCTAAAGTCGCAGTTATTATAGCATCAAGTTTGGATTAAGACAAAAGGGCGAACAATTCATAGACCCAATGCGATGTCTCAATGCAATCCAAAGATTTGCCCTGGCATTTTCCAAAATCTTTGCGATTGTGGTATAATGCAATCGAGAGAAACGCAAACGCGAATTCTCTCGAACGGAGGCAAGTGCGTGGACCCCAATTACATCTCGGTCGAAATCGATAGCATTCGCGTCAGTTTGGTCTCGCCGCATCGCATCGTCGTGTTAAAAGACAAACAAGATCGCTTCTTGCCGATTTGGGTGGGACCCTTTGAAGCGGATGCAATTCGCGTCGCGCTCGAAGGCAATCAGGTCGCGCGCCCACTGACGCACGATTTGTTCAAGAACCTCATTAACACCGTCGGCGGCAAAGCGATCAAGATCGTCATCAACGACTTGCGCGAAGACACCTTCTTCGCAAGTATTCAGTTTGAGGTTGATGGACGCCCAATCGAATTAGATGCGCGCCCCAGCGACGCCATCGCGCTGGCAATCCGCGTCGCCGGCACGGAAATTCTTGTCGATGCCAAAGTGATGAAGCAAGCATCGATTCGTCCCAGCCAATCGATTGAAAGCACGCCGGAAGCCGAAGAAAAATTAGACGCTTTTGCCGATTTGATCGAAGACCTTGACCTGGACGGGCTGGACAAACCTACCAAAGAAAACTAGCGGCGATTCCCGGCACAGGTTGTCGGGAATCATTTTCTAAGCATGGACACACGAACCTCCACTCCCAACCGCATGATACCCAACAACATCGAAGCCGAGCAGTCGGTGCTTGGCGCATTGCTGATCGACCCCGATGCCATCATCAAAGTCGTGCCGATTATCCGCGCTGAAGATTTCTATCTCGAAAAACACGCGTGGACGTATCAGGCGATTTACGCGTTGCACGAACGCCGCGAGCCGATCGACTTTTTGACCGTCGTGTCCGAGCTGGAAACAAACGGCAAACTGAATGATGTTGGCGGCGCCGCGTACATTACCGCGCTCATCAATACGGTGCCGACCGCGATTAACGTCGAAGCGTACGCGCATCTCGTCGAACGCTTGTCCACGCAACGCCGCCTGATTTCTGCCGCCGGCGACATTGCCGGGATTGCCTACGATTCCGATCAAGACATCGAATCGACCATCGATCACGCCGAAGAAATTATCTTTGCCGTCGCGCAACGCCGGATGTCGCGCGATCTCATTTCAATGCGCGTCGCCGTCGATCGCTTTATGGATCAGCTCGATTACATCCAGCGGCATCAAGGCGAAATTCTCGGCGTGCCTACCGGCTTTGTCGATTTGGATCGCTTGCTCGGCGGCTTTCAGCCATCGGATTTGATTATTGTCGCGGGGCGACCCGGCTCCGGCAAGACATCGTTCGCCTTATCGATTGTTCAGCACGCCGCATTTGAAAAGCACAAGCGCGTCGCGTTATTCAGTTTGGAAATGTCGGCGGAGCAATTGGTGCAACGCATGGTCGCCAGCATGGCGACGATTGATTCGCAGGCGTTGCGGTTAGGCAAACTGGGCGACGCCGATTATCCCAAACTGGTCAAAGCCACCGGCGAACTTTCCGAAACCCAAATTTACATCGACGACAGCGCGGCCATGACGCCGATTGAAATTCGCGCCAAGGCGCGCCGCCTGCAAAGCGAACACGGACTCGATATGGTCGTCATCGATTATTTGCAGTTGATGACCATGCGCGGACGCATTGAAAATCGCGTGCAAGAGATTTCGCAAATTTCGCGGCAGTTGAAAGAGTTGGCGCGCGAACTCAAAATCCCGGTCGTCGCACTTTCGCAATTGTCGCGCGCGGTGGAAGCGCGCGACGATCATCGCCCGCAACTCGCCGACCTGCGCGAGTCCGGCAGTATCGAGCAAGACGCCGATGTCGTCGTTTTCATTTTCCGCGAAAAGACGTACTTTCCTACAGAAGAAAAATGGCACGCCAAGCATCCGCAAAAACCCTACCCCGGAGACGTGGCCGATATCATTGTCGCCAAGCATCGACATGGACCGATTAGAGATATTCAACTGTACTTTGCCGAGGACCAAGCGACCTTTCGCAACTTGGCTTCGGAACCACCACGTGATGACAAGCACCGATGAAAATCTTTTCCGGTTTTGCCAACGGCAAAGTTGTGGTCACGCCTTTGCCCAACCAATTTTTCAGTGAACTCCTGCCCACGATCGACGACTTGGCGGAACTCAAAGTAACATTGCACGTTCTGTGGTTGCTGGCGAATCGCAAGGAACCCTCTGTGCGCGTCGATGAATTGCGCGCCGACCGGACGCTGATGCAATCGCTGAAAACCGGCGAGGCGAAACCGGCAGACGCGTTGCAAAACGGACTTGATTTGGCGACGGCACGCGGAACGTTGTTGCACATCGACAATGCTGTACTTTGTCAATTCGGAAAAAGGCCGCCGCGCGTTTGAGAAAATGCCGGCGACGGAAACACCGCGCGGGTCCGCGCGCGAGCCGGCGAATGTGTCCGAGCGCCCCAATATTTTCGCGCTGTATGAAAAAAATATTGGGATGCTGACGCCAATGGTCGCGGAGGAACTCAAGGAAGCGGAAGCGCAATACCCGGCGGAATGGATCGGCGAAGCATTTCAGATTGCGGCAGAGAACAACAAGCGCAGTTGGAGTTACGCGCGCAAAATTCTCCAGCGTTGGCAAACCGAAGGTCGCGGCGACAAATCGAAAAAATCGTGGCACGAAAAATATGACAAATTCGTTAAACGCTAACTCGCCCTGCCCCATTTGCGGCGGCGTCGGTTTTTTGCGGCGCGATGTGCCGGTCGATCATCCGGATTTCGGGCGCGCGATTCCGTGCGAGTGTAAAATCCGCGAGACGCAACAAGCCGGCGTCGATTCTTTGCGCGCGACGAGCGGGCTGACGCACTTGGCGCAAATGATGTTTGCGACGTTTCGCCCGGACGGAATTGGGTTGAGTCCGGATCGCCGCAAGAATTTGCGTGATGCGTTCGAAGCGGCGCGGCGATTCGCGACAGAGCCGCGCGGCTGGTTATTGCTGCGCGGCGGATTTGGTTGCGGCAAAACGCATCTCGCCGCGGCGATTGCAAATGATCGCTTGGCGCGCGGCGAGCCGGCTTTGCTCGTCGTCGTGCCGGACTTGCTTGATCATTTGCGCGCGACCTTTGCGCCGACGAGCCGCGTGACGTACGATGATCGCTTTGAAGCGATTCGCTCGACGCCGTTTCTAATTCTCGACGACCTCGGTTCGCAGACGACAACGGCGTGGGCGCAGGAAAAACTCTTCCAACTGTTGAATTATCGATATAACGCGCAATTGCCCACGGTCATCACCACAAATCAGGAATTGGACGACATCGATGCGCGTCTGCGTTCGCGCTTGGCGGACACGACATTCTGCAAAATCATCACGATTCTCGCGCCGGATTATCGGCAGGGCGGCACCGATGCGGCGGCATCGGGCATGTCCAATCTCGCGCTCTACGCGCGAAATGACATTTGCCAATTTCGATACGCGCGACGATGAACTCGTCGGCAACGAGCGCGGCAATTTGCGGCGCGTCTTTCACACCGCCAAAGATTACGCCGATAACCCGCGCGGGTTTATCGTTTTCACCGGCGAATCCGGTTGCGGCAAGACGCATCTCGCCGCGGCGATCGCGAATGCCATCGCGCAACACGGCAGTGCCGTGATGTTCGTCGCCGTGTCGGATTTGCTCGATCATTTGCGCGCGACGTTCGCGCCGGGCAGTTCGGCATCGTACGACCAACGCTTTGAAGAAGCGCGCGGCGCGGCGCTCCTCGTCCTCGACGATTTGGGCGCGCAATCGGCAACGCCCTGGGCGCAAGAAAAACTGTTCCAGCTCATCGACTATCGCTACGTCGCGCATCTGCCAACGATCATCACGTTTCACAGCCAAGCCAAAGTGGATGAACGCATCCAATCGCGCATTTTCGATTTGGCGCGCAGTTCGGTCAACGAAATTCTTGCGCCGAGTTATCGCACCACGCATCGCCGCGCGCAGGCGAAACCGGAAACTCCTAGTCGCGGCAAAACGCGCGCGCCACGTTCGTAATCGCTTATCCTCTTTTTTTGCCTCCTCTTCGCATTATGGTATAATCCCGTCCGCGATGATCTGCGGAGCCAATGACGGCTCTGGCATTTTGGCTCCAAGGAGAATGAATTCGAATGCAAGTGAAACATTGGGGTGTGCGGCTGATGCTCGGCGCGGTGCTGTTTGCCGGTGTTCTGGCGTGCAATATCTCTGACACGTTGATTGCACAGACAAAGCCAACAACCATTCCCACGCGCACGCCTCGACCCACATTCACGCCGCTGCCACCGCCTAGCCCAACCGTTGCGCCGACTGTCGCGGTCGCAACCAAACCACCCACCGCGCGACCTGCGACCGCCCGTCCGCCAACTGCCAAACCAGTAGTCGTGCCGACTTCACCACCGCCGCCACCGCAACCAACTACCCACAGTTCCGTTACAAATCTCGCCAACAAGGGTGCGAACATTCTGGGCAAACATTTATCCAAGGCACGGTCTATGAAGGGCAGTCGCCGACTTGACGGCGTGACAGTTGTATGTCAGGCGATCCTGATGGCAGTTGCGCGGACACACGAGAATCAGGCACGGATGGTGATGGATTTTATTCGATGATTGTCAATGCCTATGGAGCTGCGAACGGACAAAAACGCTGGGTTTGGGTCGTCGATGGTGGCAAGCGCGCACTCCGATATCGTTGAATTCCAGTTCAATAATTTGAAACCCGATCAACCGGGCGTGTGCTGGCGCGGGCTTTGTCGATTTCGTGCAACTGTACCAGATTGCGACCGGAGAGCTCAACGATGAGTACTCCCAAAAACATCATCCGTTGGTTGAACTCGCGCGCGAGGCAATCGCCGCGTATGTGGGCGGGCGCAAACGCACCGCGCCGCCGGAAAATTTTTCGGCGGAGATGCAACAACGCGCCGGCGCGTTCGTCTCGTTGCATCTCAAGAACGGCGACTTGCGCGGGTGCATCGGCACGATCGATCCGCAACACAACACGCTCGCCGAAGAAATCATCGATAACGCGATCAGCGCGGCAACGCGCGATCCGCGTTTTCCGCCGGTGCGCCGCGATGAACTCGATCAACTCGATATTTCGGTCGATGTGTTGACGCCGCCGGAACCAATCGATTCAATTCACGATCAAGACCCCAAGCAACACGGGCTGATCGTGCAATCCATGCGGACAGTCGTGGAAGCGCGGCTTGCTTCTGCCCGACCTCGACGACATCGATACTGCCGAGAAACAATTATTTTACACGCGCGTGCACAAAGCAAACATTACCGACCCGAACGAGCCGGTGCAGTTGTATCGCTTTCGGGTCAAACGATATCATTGACGGTCAATTGAATTGAGACGATTCTTCTCAACACGCACGATAGTTTACGCCAGCTTGGCGTTGCTCGCGATTTTTGGATGCCGCACAGCCGATTTTGTGGCGCAAGCCGGCGCAACGGCAACGCGCGCCGCCACTCAAACGGTCCCGCGACCGACGTTCACACGCGTTCCGCCCACTTTGCCGCCGACAAATACCGTGCCGCCAACCAAACCGGGCATCGTGCGTACGCCGACGACGCGCCCCGCGCCCACGCGCGTGCCGACAGCCGGTCCGACGCAACCGCCGCCTCCGCCACAGCCGACACCCGACCCGTATGCTGGCTTTGTATACAAGCCAAGTAAAGTAACATGTGTCTCAGCACGCGACACGCGAATTCAAGGCACCGTCTACGACCAATGGGGAAACAAGCAGAGCAATGTGTGGGTGCATATCAGTGCGGTGGAAGCCGGTCCGCCATCCATTCCAGACTTTTTGACTGGCACCGACCCCAAAGACTTTAAGCACATCGATGGTGCTTTAGCGGGGCAGTATCGTTTGGGATTGTCCGAGGGTGGGTATATCGCTGGCACGTGGTTCGTTTCTGTTCTGCGCGACAAGGATCAAGAAGCGATTTCGCCGCAAGTGCGCGTGATTACAGATAGTGGACCTGGCAATAACATCTGCACGGTTGATTTCAGGCAATAATGCAGAAACGCGCCGATGGCGCGTTTCTTTTTTCAGAACTTCTGATTTGACGTATCCGTGAATCAGCGTATAATACGATACGTAAACGATGCGGGGTGGAGCAGCGGCAGCTCGTTGGGCTCATAACCCAAAGGTCGTCAGTTCGAATCTGACCCCCGCTACTAGGTATAACTTAAGACCGTTGGGTTCCTCCTTTTGGGGTACCTAACGGTCTTTCGGTTCCAAGGACCTCACTTTCAGGAGGTTTTCGAAGTCAACTACCACCTGTTACATCAGGTGGCTTGTCTCCCTGCCAAATCCAACGATGGTTTGTCGGCGGCGAGACATTAGCCCATAGTCAATGGCAGGCTCAATACACCCTGGGGCAACTGAGTTGGTTGGCTCGGAGAGAACGATTCTCCGTCTGGTTTCCAAGCCAGAGGCAACTTCCATTTGCGGTTACGCTTATGTTCTGTTTGAGAAGTGCCCACGTTGCGCAATACTCGAGCGCATCTACAGCGTCTCTCCTCAGAGAGGCAGCCGAAATGTCGAACCATTTGATGGCTGGTCTACGACGGAAAAGTTTCAAAGTCAGCGAAAGGAGAGCCGGCTTCCTCCACCTACTGAAGCGAGTGGTTTCCGCCGCAAAGGTTTGTGAACAGACGCGCGGGGTGTAGTTCAGTTTGGGGGCGAATAAACCGAGTTCCATACTTGGTCAAAACGGTTGCTCAGAATCACCGCGCGGAGTGGCAAAATGCGTTCAGCACTTTCACGCTTCCAATGCATCCCAGGTCCAACCAGGCGCGACCGAAATTGTTTGATGCCGCTCTCAATCATCCCACTCCCAATCGGGAAACCGTCCTCACGCGTTTCCAGGTATTGCATTCGCCGATGATTGTTTTCAAAATAACCCGCTTCGCGCCGTAACACTTTGGCACTCCGCCGTTGGGTCTTGGCGAGTTCTCGAAATTCGTCGGCGATGTGTTCGAGCGTGTCCTTGATACAGCGGCGTTTCTTTTTGTTTGACCCACGCATGGGCTTCGGCGGTGTCTTCGCCAAACAGCGCATTGGCCACCGTATAGAGATGCTGTTTGGCGTGATACCAATCCACCACTTGGCGACTCGTGCTAAAGTGTTCACTCGCCAAATTCCAAATCCACGGCGCGCCATCACCGACCACCACACTATCTACCGCTTCAGGAAACTCGCGACGGACTGCTTCCGCCCACACCCGTTGCCCAAACGGCGCGGGTCCACCCAAGACCGCGACGTAACTGTTCTGCACCGCGTGCGCCTGGGCAACCTTTTCCTGGGTCAGCGGATCAGGTTCGGTCCGTTGCACAATGTCAAACACGCTGCCCACCTTGAAATCACACCAGCCTTCGCCGCGAATATTGATTTTACCCGCATCCATCGCGACTCCCATCGGACGTTCGTGCGGCACTTGACCCCGAATGATTTGTCCTCGTTGGGGTAAGCCGACGGCCGTTTTAGCACGCGCCTCTTCCGCCACGCGGATTTTCTCGCTCCACTTTTGGGCGCGTCGCCAGATGCTCGTATCCGAAATCGCCAGTCCGCCAATCTTCTGCAAAATTTGTTCCGCGAGATCATCTTCCACATGACCATACAGCCAGACGGCTTGTTGAGCGACCGCTTCGCTCCAATGCTTTTCACGGATGCGGAGTTGTTCGTCGAGGGGGAAAAGACCCTTGCTCACAATGCGGGCAATGGTAATAGTCGCGTTGGGCTTTTACTCCTCCGGCGCGGGTTTCGACGTCTTTGGACTTGGCGCCTTTCAGCCGCATCTCCCGTCCGCATTTCGGACATGGCGGACCTGGCACGGCTGGTTGCGGCGGCTTGGGCATCGACCAGGTTTTGCGTTAGCGTTTGACCAAACTGTTGGCGCACTTTCAACACGACATCTTCAATTTCGGTCAAAGTCGGACGAGGTTTCGTCGCTTCCCAATCGAGCATGGCATCAATCGCTTTCTCGGCTTCGGCCAACAACTGGGCTTTGCGTTCCGCACGGGTTTGTTTCGGTGGGCGTTTCATCGGCAACTCCAATTCAGAGGGTTGCCGCATTATCGCACATCTTGCCCCCAAACTGAACTACACCCGGTTCACAAAATATTCTTGTCTTGAGCAGGATTTCGCAGTATAATTAATCCAACAAGATAATCGTTGTCCTGACTGTTCGATGGGTTCAACTGCCGAGGTTGAGATGATCGGTCATGGGACGTGGTTGTCAGAAGTAGGTTTGTTGAAGGTCAAAGCACCTGTCGTTTGATGCGTGTTCGCAATCGAAGGCGGGTGCTTTTCTATTGGTTGGCAAAGCGTGATTCCCGCACCGGAGTGCGGGAAACCACTAGTTTCCAGACATTCCGCTTAATCATGTGTCAGCCCACATTCCTCAACTGACACAAACTCTCTTTTCTAATGATTGGAGTTATGCAGAGTGATTCAAATCAAAGCAATTCTCCTTGATATTGGCGGGGTATTATGGCATCCAAAAAAGACTCCGCTCCGCGATAGTTGGGCGGCAAGATGTGGATTGAGCGCAGAAGCATTTGACCAAATTGTGTATAACTCTGAATGGGCGTCTCAGGCATTGGTTGGGAATATTACAGGTGAGGAGATGTGGGAGAATATCGGAAAACAACTTGGACTCTCACCCGCCGAAAGAAGCGAATGTGAAAAAGAGTATTGGGCAGGGATATGGGATATTGATTTTTTAGATTATTGCCATACGCTAAAATCAAGATACAAATTGGGCGTTGTTAGTGACGCTGAATCGAATGCAAGAGAAATAGTCAAGACATGGGTTAATGATGTGCTGTTTGATGTTATAGTTTTCTCATCCGAGGTAGGCGTTTGTAAACCGACCCCACATATTTTTCACAGCGCCCTAGAACGACTAGGAGTTGACGCCTCAGCAACTGTGTTTATAGATGACCGAGAAAATAACGTCAACGGCGCAAAAGCATTGGGCATTCATGCAATTCATTACAAGAATCGAAATCAGGCACCGTTGCTCTCAATGCTTATATTTCTAGATGATAATTTGAACGTCTGGAAACACGCGCACCACGACAACGGCGGGGCGGCGCGCGATTGGAAGGTACTTTCGATTCGTCCGCCGCTGCGTGGTGCTTTAGCGTTTCGCGAGAGGCAGATGTATCTATGCTCTACATTGGCACGAGCGGGTTCTCGTACGACGATTGGGTTGGCACGTACTACCCCGCAACACTGAAGAAGGAAGATTGGCTGGCGTTCTACGCGCGCGAGTTCAACGCGCTTGAAGTCAACTACACCTACTATCGAATGCCGACCGCGCGAACGATGGCGGGCATGGCGCGCAAAGTGCCGCCCGGTTTTCTCTTCACCGTCAAGACGCCGCAAGAGATGACGCATACGCGCCAAGCCGATGCCCAACTCTTTGCCCAATTCACCGACGCGCTCAAGCCGCTGATCGAGCAAAAGCATTTTGGGGCAGTCCTGGCGCAGTTTCCCTTTTCGTTTCACAATACCCCACCGAACGTCGATTATCTCAAGCAGTTTGCGGAGCGCTTGAGCGATGTGCCAACGGTCGTCGAGTTCCGCGACGCGCAGTGGCTGACCGACCAGACGTTTGCGCTTGTGCGCGAACTAGGATTGGGCTTTTGTTGCGTGGACGAACCCCGCCTCAAAGGTTTGCTGCCGCCGATTGCGGAAGCGACATCGAACGTGGCGTATGTGCGTTTTCACGGACGCAATGCCGCGAAATGGTGGGAACACGCGCAAGCGTACGAGCGTTATGATTACACGTACCCCAAAGCCGAGCTGGAAGAGTGGACGCCCAAGATTCAGAAATTGAACCAGTTGGCGGAGACCGTTTTCGTCTTCGCCAATAACCACTATCGCGCGCAAGGCATTGATACCGCACGTCAATTGCGCCTCCTCCTTGATAGAGCGATCCTCGCTCCGCAAGTCTCGATAGCCTCAAGTCTTAAATCACCCTCACCCAACCTCTCGTCGGGCAAACCAGTCAGGAGGAAACAGCATGATCGGAAAAGTTCATCATCAAAAATCACAATAGGACCTCGCGCCAAATGGTTCGTCGGTTTGATGCTGATTCTGGTCTTTGCTGGGCAGTACCCAGAGCATATGCAACTCCCACTATCCCTGTTCTATTGGTGAATCACGCACTCAAACAATGCATTGACAACGTCATTCTGGCAGATGAGTGTTGGTCCTGCAAACCCAAAGAAGGTTGGCAAACCTTACCGAGGGGGCAATGCCCTTCGGGATACCAAGTCATCCCAAGTAGTAGCACACTCGGCGATAGAGGTGCGCCGATAAGCTGTGCAGCATATCCCAATAGTCAATCTTTTTATTGTGGATACGGTGATAGATATCCCACCATGACCATTGCACCTAAATCTTCCACCGTCACTGTAGCACCTAACTCAACCGTGACTGCGCAACAACCTACCGTAATATCACCCACCCCATTCGTCGCCCCTGCCACACCTGCGTTGACCACAGATTTCTTTGTTTATCTATTTATTTTCTGTTTGGGGTGCTGCATCCTTCTCATTCCAATTGCTGGTATCACCTTCATACTGATCATGCGCAGGAAGATTTAGAGTGACCAAGCCCCAATAAAAGTAAATCGATTTCCCCAGCGTCCTTCGCCGCGCGCTTGACTTAGAACACTAGTTCTGATATGATGGTGTCACTCACCCGTTAGGTCGTCTTCAAGCAGTGCGTGTTTCCTCTACCCATCGGCAGACGATCCACAAGTCTATGTCGAATGCAGATTGGTATGCTCCGCTCATCTACATCCTAATCGGCGCGCTCTTGCTTTTCGGCGCGCTGCGATTCCGGCAATCCGCGCAGCGACGCTCTGGGCGCAGCTCCACCGGCGCGCGCGTGGTTGACCCCGGCGCCGCCGCGCCCACCCGTCAGCGCGAATGGCTGTGGGAAAAACTTACGCCCCGCGAAATGCAAGTGGCACAGCTCGTCGTCGAGGGCAAGCGCAATGCCGAAATCGCGCAAGACCTTTCGATCAGCGTGCGGACCGTGCAAACGCATATCCAAAATATCTACAGCAAACTAGAAGTCCATTCGCGCACCGAACTGGCGCGTGCCATCCGCGACTTGGTTGACTAGTCGGGCTACGTAGTCGCATCACCCGTCCCCGCTACGCAATTCCACCTAGCGAAATCCGCAAATAATCCGCATTTAACAGGATAGACTCCGACCCCGCTTGGCTTATCCTCGGCGTGTGCCAGCAACTATTCCCACGCAGTTACTGATTCCCTCGCGCATCGTCGCGCTCAATGCGCCCGACGCGCTGATTCACCCGTACGTGATGCAATTACTCGCGGCGCGCACGCATCACGGCGAACGGGTGGGCGCCGTCATCGGGCACAATCGCTTTGCGCTGTACACGATCACCCGTTGGGCACATCAGCACCACGTCGACGCCGCGGCGTTGTTGAATCACATCGACTTGTCGCGCGCGTTCACCTGCTTTCAACTCCACCGCCGCATTGTGACGCTCGACGCAGAAAACTACAAGCGCTGGCGCGCGCTCTTTGTGCTGGGCTTGCTCGACACCTTCTACGACGAGTCGGTTGAGTATCACCGCGCGGCGCGCTTGGTCAAGGAAAGTTTGGCGCACTTGAAACAGATCGCGCGGTCAGGACTGCCAGTGCTGATTACATTTTCTTTGCCCAAGCAAACCGGGCGTGAAGGGTTGGTCAAGCTCGTGGCAAGCGAGGTGGACGCGTATTGGGAATATGCAAGTAACGCGCCGCCGGCAAGCCCAACCCAATTGCAAATGCCTCTGCTGGGGCAAGCGTGTGAGAGGAGATCATAATTATGGGGCGCACACTCCAAACGTCAACCCAATTGATTCGTGAATTCGAGGCGGCTTGCCAGCCGTACCTGCGCGCCTTGCGGAAAGAAGACCGCGAAATTGTCCTGCAGCTCTTGGCGATGATTCAGGCGCAATCTGCGCCCATCGCGTACGCTTCGACCGCAGACCCGTTTCAACTCTTTACGTTGGCGATGCTCGGCGGGATGCTCAAGCGCTTGATTCATCTTGAGCAGATCGTCGCGGCGGAAAAGAGCCAGCGCGCGGATAAATGAGTTGTTCATTCGCCGTTGGCGCACCCGCGGTCGGATGAAAATGTTCAGACGTGGTGCAAGGTTCGTGGCGCAAGTGTCCATCTTGCGCAGCAAATCGGAGACTTGCTCTTCGTGGCGCAACGCGAAGCGTCCAACTTGCCGAGCAAGTGAGACACTTGCTCCACATTTTCAGAGGAAATCAATGCAACGACTAAGGGGCTGGCTCTTCGATGTGTACGCGCAAGGGAACGGCGTCGTCGTTTGGCTGATCGACGCGCAAGGCGTCTCGCATCGCCTGACCGACCGGCTGCACCCTTCGTTTTTTGTGGGCGGGACCGTTGCCGAATTGCACCGCGTCTGTGAATGGATCACGCGGGCGCGCTTGCCGGTGCGGCTCAAGCGCGCAGAACGGCACGATGTCTTTGCGCATGGTGAACGCGTGGTGCTGGAGGTGCAGGTGTTGCTGCCCGCACAGTACGCGGCGCTGGTTCGGCGCATCGGCGACACCTTTCCCGCGCTCACGCTCTACAATGCCGACTTGAGCATCGCCCAGGTCTATTTCTTTGAGCGTGGTCTCTTTCCGCTGGCGGACTGTGAGGCAAACATCGGTGACGTCGGGCGAGATCGTCGAGATTCACACCGACGATTCGCGTTGGGCGCTGGAGTATCACACGCCGCCTTTGCGCTGTCTGTTTATGCAACTGCAAGGACGGGATGGCAAACCCAAATCGCGGACAGCGCGCGCCGCTTGAAATCACCTACGACGATCACACGGACCAAGCGCCGGGCGATGATGAACGCGAAACGGTCGAATGGGTGAACGCGCACCTCGCGCGTTATGACCCCGATGTCATCATTACGCAGTGGGGCGATTCGTTCATCCTGCCGCAACTGGTGGACGCGGCGCAACGCTATCGCGTGCCGCTGGGCTTGAATCGCGATGCCGAGCGCAAACCCTTCGTGCGTCCCGCGCGTTCCTACTTTTCGTACGGGCGCGTCATTCACAAAACGATGTCGCACACCTTGTTCGGGCGTTGGCACATCGATTTGAAAAATGCGTTCATCCTGGATTACGCGTTGGAAGGCGCGGTTGAAATTGCGCGGCTGACGCGCCAGCCCATGCAGCAAACGGTGCGGGTTTCGACGGGCACGGGGATCAGCGCGATGCAAGTGTCCACCGCGTATGACAAGGGCTATCTCATTCCGTACCAAAAGAGCGAACCCGAAGCGTTCAAAACGGCGGCGGAACTGCTGACCGCCGACAAGGGCGGCTTGACCTATCAGCCGATCACCGGCTTGCATTTCGACGTGGCTGAACTTGATTTTGCATCGATGTATCCGGCGATTATGGCGCGGTTCAATGTTTCGCCGGAAACAATCCATTGTCAGTGTTGTCCAGAGTCACGCGTGCCTGAAATCGGTTATGCCATTTGCCGGCGCGAGCGCGGCTTGATCCCCGAAACCCTCGCGCCACTCATCGAAAAGCGGCTGACGTACAAACGGCGACTGAAGCAAGCATCGAGCGATGCCGAGAAAGAATCGTACCGGCGGCGGGCGTCGGCGCACAAGTGGCTGCTCGTCACGTGCTTTGGCTACCTGGGCTACAAGAATGCGCGGTTTGGCAGAATCGAAGCGCACGAGGCGGTCACCGCGTACGGGCGCGAGATGCTGTTGCGCGCAAAGGAGCTGGTCGAAGAACGCGGTTTTCGCGTCTTGCACATGCTCACCGATTCGCTGTGGATTCACAAAGCCGGGACCGGGATGCCGAGTACGAGCAGTTGACGGGCGCGATCGAACACGCGACGAATTTGCCGATCGAACTGGAGGCAATCTACAAGTGGGTCGCCTTTTTGCCCTCGCGGGTGAATCCCTACGCGAGTGTGCCGAATCGCTATTTCGGCGCCAAGCGCGACGGCGACCT
>CAVQYN010000026.1:0-42522 GCA_963718225.1 uncultured Chloroflexia bacterium | reverse complement strand
ACCCAGCGCGCCAAAAACTTTGCCGCAATTCCGGGAATGCCTTTCATTCCCGCGCCGACGACAGCGACGATAACGATACGTCGCTGCGACGTAATCCGCTCGATATTGTGCCGCAAGCGTTCGAATTCAAATTCTTTCCGAGCACTTCCAGCGCGCGTTGCGTTGTATCGCCGATTCGATGACAAAGCAAATATTCTGCTCCGACGACGACTGCGAAATCATCAACGCGTTGATGCCTTCGCGTGCGACGGCCGAGAACACGCGCCCTGCGACACCCGGCACACCTTGCATCCCGCTTCCTTCGACAGTAATTTGTGCGAGCCCGCGAATCGTCGTAACCGCTTTGGCGGTATGACCATCCGCACGGGGAGCGCACAATGCGTGTCCCAGGATGCGTGGGATTGAACGTGTTAAGAATGCGAATCGGCGTATCGCGTTCAGCGGCAGGGAAATCGTTTTGGGATGAATCACTTTGGCGCCAAAGTACGATAGTTCTGCCGCTTCAGCATACGAAATTTCCGGCAATCGTCTGCGCATCCTTCACGATGCGCGGGTCAGCCGTCATCACGCCATTCACATCCGTCCAAATCCATACTTCGTCCGCATCCATCGCATTACCCAGAATCGTTCCGGTATAATCACTTCCGCCGCGTCCTAGGGTCGCGACAATTTCGTTGCCGCGTGGCGCCGATAAATCCAGTCACGACCGGCAATGATGCCCTTCGAGACAACGGCATTAATTGCGCGCGCGATTTTTCGCGCGTCTCGTCAATCATTATCGGCTTGCTTGCGTGAAATTGTCGTCGGTCACGATGAGTTCCGTCGCCTCCATCGCTTGCACTTGCGCGAACCCAGTTCGCTGAACGATTGCGCGAAGATCGGCAGTATCGAGCGTTCGCCGAGCGATGCCACGGCATCGAGCGCGCGGGGTGTGAGTTCACCCAGGATGTGAATACTGCGGCAAAGGTTGCCAAACCCATCGAGCAGGCGCATAGTTTGTTCGTGCAGTGATGCGCGCACTTCGCCTCATCGGCTACCGCCTGTATCGATCGCCATAGATGTTGCGCGGTCAGCGATCGTGCGCGGCGACGTAACGTCTGCTATCGCCTTCCGCCGCGCGCCGCGCCGACCGAATCAACGCATCGGTCACGCCGCTCATCGCGCTTATCGCGGTGACGATCGGATGTCCTTGTTTTGCCGATACGCCATGAATGATTGCAGCGACATCTCGGATGCGTTGCCCATCGCTCACCGATGTTCCGCCGAATTTCATTACAAGTCGCATAAGCCCTCGACCCGAGGTCATTGCAAGCCCGAGGACGAGAATCGCCAATAGTATCCGATCCTTCGTCATTCATCTCCCTCTGAAATTGAAAAATAAAAAACTCCCACGTCCCATTGGGACGAGAGTTGATCCCGTGGTTCCACCCAAATTCACACACGCGCATCATTGAGCACATGCACACTTGACGCCGGTAACGGTGGCAACCGATTTGGCTCGCAAGTGGTTTTCGTCGATGGTTTGTGAATCGTGCTCTCAGTCTAGCCACGATCTCCCTGGCACAACTCGTTCGACTACTCGTCTTGGTCGTCGCCTTAATATTTTTTTATTTTCTCTTACTGTTTCACTATCTGACTGACCTGTGGGCGGTATAGGACTTGAACCTATGACCTCTACGATGTCAACGTTGCGCTCTAACCAAACTGAGCTAACCGCCCGCACTGACGAACGGGATTATACCATAAATCGTCGTTCGCGCAAATAACGCTGGTGCGGAAAAAATTTTCCCTCGCGCGTTACGCTGGAAATTTATCCAGCCACTCGCCGAAATTGGCGAGAGTGCCGCGCCAATCTGCCGGCGCGTCGGTTTGAGTATCGCGCGTGACCCAGAACGTTTTCATCCCCGCGCGCTTTCCGGCGCAATATCATTTTCGATTTCGTTACCGACCATCACACAGTCTGCCGGCGCGCAGCCGATCATCGCCGCGATTTCGCGAATACGCCGCATGCGGTTTGCTTGCATGCATCGATTCGTAATCGGTGATCAGCGTGTAGGGCAAATCGGCGATGCCGCCCCATTCCATGCGCTGGAGGATTGCGGTGCGCGGAAAGACGGCATCGTCGAGAGACGATCCTGAAAACCGCGCTGGAATGTTTTCGAGGCCGGCGCGCCGGCGGGGATGGCTTGAACGAGCGAACGCAGGCGCGGATATTCGTGAGCGTAGAAATCGTCAAAGAGCGGTGTGAGCGATTCGGGTGGATGCCAACGCGGGAAAAAATCGGCAAAGAATTTCTCGGCGATGGTGCGCGCGGGATCGCGATCCATTACGGCGGCGCGTGTGGATGATTGCAGTTGCGCGATCAGTTTGTCCGGGGGATCAGGTGCGCTAGTTTTTTCGTTAACACGCCAAATACGCCGGCAGAAAGGTTTCCATCGAATCGTCTACGAGCGTGCCGTCGAGATCGATGAGAATCGCTTTGGGCATAAAATCCTTTGAAAAGCCAGTAGTCAGATGTCAGAAAGATTTATCTGACGACTGACATCTGACCGCTGATTACTGAAAAATAATCACGCCGCGCGCAATCGTCCCGGCTTGTATATCCGCAAATGCTTGCGCCACTTGGTCGAGCGAGTAGCGTTGTGTGATGAGTTCGTTGACTCGCAAGCGACCAGCGCGGTACAATTCCACTAGTTTCGGGATATCGACGAGCGGACGCAGCGAGCCGAAGAATGAGCCGAGCAATTTTCTGTTTTGAAAAATCAAATTACCGGCCGGAATGGAGACATCGAGTTTTGCCGCATGCATCCCGACCATGGCTGCGCCGCCCGGGCGCACGGCTTGTAATGCTTGTGCTATTGTCATGCCTGAGCCGACGGAATCGAACACATAATCGGGACCGATGCGCGTATACGCTTTCAGTGTGGCGACGACATCGCATTGTAACGCGTTTGCTGTTTCGGTCGCGCCAAACTTGCGCGCGAATTCTAGCTTGCTGTCCATCACATCGACGGCGATGATTGGATAACAACCAGCGAGTTGGCATCCCATAATCATCGCCAGTCCCACGCCGCCGCAACCGATAACCGCCGCCGAACTGCCGGGAATTACCCGTGCGGTGTTCGTCACCGCGCCCACGCCGTTCGCAATCGCGCAGCCGATGATTGCCGCGACGTCGAACGGAACATCGCTGGGAAAAGGAATTGCGCTGGCTTCATCGATGACGACACGCTCCGACATCGTCGACGCGCTGAGATAATGTTTCAGCGCAAGCCCCTCGATTGTGCGCAAACGCGATGTGCCTTCCGGGACGTGCCGGCAAATGTGGTCTTGCCCAATCGTTCGACAAATTGGGTCGCCCGTTCAAACACATCGGGCATGTGCCATCGGCAGGGACCCAATTGACCAGCACGCGGTCGCCGGGCTTGACGCGCGTCACACGCTCGCCAATTTGTTCGACAATGCCTGGCCTTCATGCCCCAGGACAATCGGTGGGGTTGCGCGCAGTTCGCCACGCATCGTGTGCAAATCGGAATGGCACACGCCGGCGGCATGCACGCGCACGAGAACCTCGGTCGCTTTGGGCGGATCGAGTTCAATCGTTTCAATCGTGAGTTGATTCAATTCGCGAACAACGGCGGCGCGAGTTTTCATCGTGGGTTTCCTTGGAACACATCGGCGTAACATTTGCGGGATTCGGCGGAGTCGAAATAATTTGCGCGTCCGGCATCGAGTGGCGGTTTCGACTTGTTGTTTATCGAAATTGAATTGATTCTCTTGAGTTTGTTCGCTACCCAATCATTCTAGTCGTACAAATTGTGCCAGCACTTTACGTTGCGAGGAATGTTGCCCAGCTATTGCTCCGCGCGAGTTGCGATCACCAATTGTCTAAGGGCAACCGACCGTGTACCAATGCGCGATGCGATACGTCTGTGCGATTCGGCTCAAAAGGTCGAAAGCCACAATGCATCCGAGACTGTGGCTCACCAAGACAATTGGTTTGTGTGATGGTTGCGCAATCTTGAGATCGTCGCGCAAGATTTTTCGCAGGCGACGCGCATAAGTTGAATCGCCCAAATATGCGGCGACGTGTTTGCGCATCACAAGTGCTTTGATGGCGCCAGGCAACGGCATCGGTTGAACGCTAATCTGCTTTCAGCCCCCGCGCGTGGGGCCTGGATGAGTAAACTCGGCTTGCAGTTTCTCAAACCACATTTGCGATTTTTCAGATCCGCGAATATCCGCCACACGCATTTGCCCGTAACACGCCGAATGAAATTCGATTTTCTTTTCGGAGTTTTTCAATCTCCGCGACCATGCGTCGGCGTAGTTGGCTTCCAACTTCCCGCGCCGTGAATCATCACGAGCACGGTTTCGCTGGCGGAAATTCTTCCGTGCGCAGACTGCGTGAACGCGCTGATTGCTTTGGCATTGTTCCTCCTTGAACTACTCGTACCCAGCACTTGTCCTACGCGCAAACGCGCCGCGCCAAGCGCCGGCGCGAGACTCGCGATTGATGCGAGTACAAGTGCAAAGACGAGACTCGCCAGAATCATCGACCCGGTGAAAATATAATCGATGTGAAACAATACTGATTGCATCAGATTCAGCAATAACTGTCCCAACGGAAAACCGATGATGACGCCGACGATCCAGCCGCCAAGCCCAAGCGCGAGCGCCTCGGCGAAAAATATTTGCACAAGATTTGCGTCTTGCGCGCCGATGGCGCGAAGCACGCCGATTTCGCGGCGGCGTTCGAGCACGTTCAGTGTCAGCGTGTTCAACACGCCCAGCGCGCCGATGCCGCCGATAATCAAGCTCATCGCGTACAGCGCGAGCGAGAGAATGCGCGATTGTTCTTTTGCGCCGCGCACTTCGCGGTACGCGGAATCGGTCCCCATTTGATAACGATTGAATTTCGCTTGCAATTCGCCCAATCTTTTTTCGATGGTTGTTGGGTCATGCGCGTCAAATTCCAACGCAAAAAAAGTTGCCCAGCCCAGCCGGTCTTGCATGCGTTCGACGGTTTCTTCGGGCACGAAAATTTTTCCGGCGACGGTGCTTCCCAGAAAGATACTGTTGTCGATGGCGATGCCGACGATACGAAAACTCCGGCGCGCCTCGCCGATTTCGATTTCGATCATGTCATCGACGCGCAGATTTTTTTCTTGCGCGAGATCGGTGGACACGACGACAACATCGCTTTCGTCGGCGCGATACCATCGCCCATCGACCAAGCGCGGAATGTACATCGTTGTGTCGGCGGGCACGCCCCACAATCGCGCGCGCGATGTGCCAACCCAGGCATCGCCCATCGACCAGACCTCTACCGCGCCACGCCATCGACCGCGCGAAAGTTCGCGGCGAAATTTGTGCCGACCCATTGATCGAACCATGCCCACGCATCAGCGCGGTACGTTTGAAACAGCCCATCGACCGCCGCGTCGACCGAAGTGCTGGTGCTTTGCGCCGCAAGCGATGTTGCCACCGCTGTGGCAATGACCAGCGACGTGATGAGCGAGCGCGTTTTGCGTCGCGCCAAATTTCGCAACGACATCGCCGCGAGCGGTGGCAAGACGACGATTTTTTGCAACAATCGATCTACACGCCCTTGCCCGTATGTCGATTGATGCCATACGCTTCCAGCGCATCTTTGACGCGAATCGATGTGCCGGCGAGCGAGGGAATCAATCCGCCGATGATGGTTACGCCGATGCCGACAAGCGAACCCAGTGCTACGCCTTCCGGCGAAATCGCAAAACGAATATCGAGATTCAACATCGAGCCGATATACGCAAGCAGTTCCCAACTGGCGATCGCGCCGAGCGCGATGCCGATGAGTGTGCCGCCGATGCCGTACAAAATCGCGGCGACGAGAAAAACCGTCAGCACTTGCCAACGCGTGCCGCCAATCGCCTTGATCACGCCGATTTCGCCGACTTGCTCGGCGGTCATTGCGGCGAGCGTGTTTGCGACGAGAAAGCCGGACGTGACGAGCCCGACAACTGAAAAGACGCTGAGCAAAACAAACAGCGCGTCCAACTCGCGGCGGCCGAGATAATTTTCCGGATCGCGAATCGTGGGCGCACCGTAGCTCACGCCGCGACGGTTCAACAAGCGCGCGGCTTCGCGCGCAGTTTCGCGCGCTTGTGTCATGTCATCGACTTTGAGCAACGCTTGATTTGCGCCGCCAATGTTGAGCAAGCGCTGCACGTCCGCGGCGTTGGCATAAACGGTTGCCCAATTCAGAATCGCCGCGCTGGGATAATTCGGACTCGATGCAAAACCGGCAAGCGTCAGCGTGCGGGTCGAGCCGTCGCGCGCGCGGCACGTGATCGCATCGCCGGCTTGCGCGGCGAACGCTTCGCGCACACTGACTTCGGCGACAAACTCACCCGGCTTGGGCGCGCCGTCGATCAATTGAATTTGATTGATGTGCTGATCGGAGAAATTCAAACCCCAAATGTACACGTCACGATATTCGCCGTTCCATTTGCACTTGGTGAAATAATTGTTGCGGAGTTCCGTCTCGGCGACGTTGGGGATTTCTTTGAGCGCGAGCGCGGTCTTGGGCGGCGCATCCCAGACCCAGAAGGTAATGTCGGCTTGCGACGCGTTGACGTACGCATCGGCTTGTGCACGCGTGAGGTTTTGCGCGGTGGACACAATCGCGACGATGCCGGCAACGCCAATGGCAATCGCGCCCATCGTCAGGAGTGAACGCACGCGGCGTTTGGTGACGTCGCGGTACGCTTTGCGGAAGAGAGCAAGCATTGGGGGTATTCTAGCATCTTGGGGAATACGATGCAAATGTCAGGGTCACGCACAAGGCGTGCGCCCCACAGGGCGACCGTGACTGTGGTGAAGTTACCACGGCCAGGTCGCCCCCTACAAAATTCATCGTGCTTTTAATTCTTCTTCGATTGGTTTCCAGAACTCGGCGTAATCGAGTGTTGGGGTGCTGAGGCGGCGCCCGTTGAGGAGAAAGTACGGCGTACCGGGCAATCGTAATTGCAACGACTCGGTCAAATGCTCGAGAACGAGCGACGCATAACGATTGGAATCAAGACACGCGTTGAATTTCGTCGTGTCGAGTTTCATCTCGGCGGCGTAGATTTTCAGCTTGTCCAGTGTAAACGCGCCGACATTTTCGCCGTGCCATTCGGCAAACAACTTGTCTTGGAATTCCCAAAATCTGTTTTGCTCGTTCGCGCATTCTGCGCCATACGCCGCCCAATGCGACTCGCCGATTTTGCCCTGGTCGATCACCGGGAAGTATTTGTACGTATAGCTGATCTTGCAGGTCTTGATGTAATCACTCTCAATGCGCGGTTCCACATCGCGCCAAAATTGCGGCAGTACGGGCATTGGAAATCGGAGTAGATCACCAGCGTCACTTTGGCGTTGGGATTGCCTTTGGTTCTGCCATCGACGATGAAAATGTCACTGGAGACGCGACTGAGTTTGGCGGTCGGAGTTGGAAGCGGCGTGGGGCTGGCGCACCCGGCAAGAACGAGGAGTAAACCAACGAGCAAAAAAATCGGAAGAGACTCGGCATTAAGTATTCCCCCAAGAAAAAACCTTGCGCCGGTTTTGCAACCCGCGCAAGGTTTTGGTTTCTATTTCAGCAACGTATCGAACGTCCGGGCAAATTCAGAAGCATCGAGCGATTTAATCGACAACTGTCTGCCGTTGATCAAAAAGGTCGGCGTGCCGCGAATGCCCAAGCGATTGGCTTCCGCAATTTCGGTTTGGATGACCGCCGCGGTCTCATCGTTATCGATACATTTGTTAAATGCGGCAGGGTCCAATCCTAAATCGGCGGCGTACTTTTTCAAATTTGGTTTGGTGAAATTGCCGACGAATTCACCCGTCCAGGAAGTGAAGAGTTTGTCGTGATACTCCCAGAACTTGCCTTGTCGATTCGCGCATTCCGCGCCATACGCCGCCCAATGCGATTCGTTAATGCCGCGTTGCGACGCGAGATCGACGACGGGATAGAAGCGGTACGTGAACTTGACTTTGCCGGTCTTGAAATAGTCTTTATCGAGTTGGCGCTCCGCGCCAAGCGAGAATTCTCGGCAGTATGGTCACTGATAGTCGGACCACTCGATAAATTCGATTTTGGCGTTCGGATCGCCTTTGGTGCGGCCTGATGACGCAGTGAGCGTGCTCGGTGCGGCGGGCGCGGGTGAGGCAGTCGTCTGTAGATTGAACAGCACGAGTGCCGCCACAACCGCCAGCGCGCCAACGCCCACGAGAATCAGCCACGTTGGCAAGCCGCCCGATTGTTGCTTTTGTTTAGGATCTCCTCGGCGGGGTGACATTCATTCCTCTCAAAAAAGATTTGAGTCCATTATCCGAAAAACGGGGGAATTGTCAAACGCCAACTCGTTTGGGCGCGCTGTCTCTTTCGTGGTATAATTCAAACATGAGTCGCGCGTCTCTGAAAAACCAATTGACGTTCCAGTACGATCACACGACCGATACACTTTCGATTTCCAGCGGCCAGCCGGTTTATACCGATGCGGTCGGACTCGATGAGAATGTGATTGTGCACATCGAGCCGGACACGGCGCGGTTGTCGGCTTGACGATTCTCGATTTCATAAAACGCTTCGTCAACCGCGAGACGCCGGCGAGCGTGCCGGTTGCGGCAACTTTTGAACCGATCAAGCAACGCAAGCCGCGAAAAGCAAAACGATGAGGTTTGTCGATGCAAGTTAGTTTTATCATCAATAATGAACAAAAGACCTTTGACGTTGCGCCAAACGAAACACTCTTGCACACGCTTCGCGCCAATGGTTACTTTGGCGTCAAGTATGGCTGCGATAACGGACAATGTGGCGCGTGTACGGTTTTGATCGACGACGTGCCGATGAATTCGTGTATGTTGCTGTCCGCGCAAGTGGATGGCAAGCGCATCACGACGATTGAATCGGTCGGGCAAGTGGCCGAGCAAGGGTGGAAACAGACCGAGGGCTTGCATCCGGTTCAGCAAGCGTTCGTCGAGAACGGCGCGATTCAATGCGGCTATTGCACGCCGGCGATGATTCTTGCCGCCAAAGCCTTGCTCGATCAAACCCTGACGCCGACGGAAGATCAAGTCCGTGATGCGCTGAGCGGCGTTCTGTGCCGATGCACGGGGTACATCAAGCCGGTGCAAGCGGTGATGCGGGCCGCGGAAATTATTCGTGGAAATGGCAAATTTGGTGATTCGCTGATTGGGGAATCGCCAATCCTCCTCACACTGCCAACTGACTATCCAACCAACTACCCATCTGCCGAATCACCCAACCTCCTAATCACCAAATCACCAACGATGATTGTTGCACCTGCTGTGCCCGCGACAAATGTCGTCGGCAAGCCGGAAATCAAAGTCGATGCGGTGAAACTCGTGCAAGGCAAGCCGGCCTTCACCGACGACATCGAATTACGTGGAATGTTGTATGCCAAAGTCTTGCACTCGCCGGTCGCGCACGCGCGCATCAAGAATATCGATGTGTCAAAGGCGCGCGCTCTGGATGGCGTACACGCGGTTTTGACGCACAAAGATATTCCGCGCGTTGTTTATTCGACTGCCGGACAATCGGATCCGATTCCCAGGTCCGCTTGATTCTTTCTCGCTCGACAACAAGGTCCGCTTCGTCGGCGACCGCGTCGCGTTCGTTGCCGCTGAGTCGGTGGAGATCGCTGAACGCGCGCTGGAGTTGATCGAGGTCGAGTACGAAGAACTGCCGGCGATCATCGATTCACGCGACGCGATGAAACCGGGCGCGCCGCGTCTCCACGACGAACCGGAGTATGTCAACTTTGCCAACGTCGCCAACCCCGCGAAGAATGTAGCCGCGCATATTAACATCGAATTAGGAAATATTGCTGAAGGATTCAAGCAAGCCGATTTTGTTTTCGAAGACGAGTACATTGTCCCAAAGGTTCAGCAAGCGCACATCGAGCCGCACGTTGTCGTGACGTATTGGGACGAAGATGATCGGCTTGTGATTCGCACATCGACCCAGGTTCCGTTTCATGCGCGCCGCATCCTTGCGCCGGTGCTGGGACTCCCGCCCAAACGGATTCGCGTCATCAAGCCGCGCATCGGCGGCGGATTTGGCGGCAAGCAAGAAGTCTTGATCGAAGATGTCGCCGCCCATTTGACGATTGCGACCGGACGCCCGGTGCAATTTGAGTACACGCGCGAAGAAGAATTCATCGCGGCGCGTTCACGCCACCCGATGCGCGTGCGCATGAAAACTGGCGTGACCAAAAATGGCAAAATTATCGCGAATGAAATGTATGCACTCTCCGACACCGGCGCGTATGGTTGTCACGCGTTGACGGTTACCGGCAACACGGGACAAAAGACGCTGAACTTGTACAACGCGCCGAACATTAAATTTGAAGCGCATGTTGTTTATACCAACACGCCGCCATCGGGCGCGTATCGCGGCTATGGCGTGCCGCAAGGTTTCTTCCCGCTCGAAGTGCACATTGAAAAGATCGCGCGCAAGTTGGGATTCGACCCCATCGAATTCCGATTGAAAAATTTTGTGCGCGCCGGCGACGAACTGCCGATGTCAAAAGCGTGGAATGAAGGTCGCCCGCCGCATCCGGAGACGATTGAGACGTGTGGATTGCCGGAATGCGTGGAACGAGGGGCAAAAGCGATCAATTACCAATTACCAATTACCAAATCCACAAATTTCGGATTTTCATGTTGTTGCAGGCAAGCCGCACCTGCGCCGTGGTCAAGGCGTTGCGTGTGTGATGCAAGGCACGGCAATTCCGTATCTCGATATGGGCGGTGCATCGATCAAGATCAACGACGATGGCTCGTTCAATTTGCTGGTCGGCGCAACTGATCTTGGCACCGGCTCTGATACCGTCCTCGCGCAACTGGCCGCGGAAATTCTCGGCTGTCCAATTGATGACATTCTCGTCTATTCCAGCGATACTGATTTCACGCCGTTCGACAAAGGCGCGTACGCATCATCGACGACGTACATTTCAGGCGGCGCGGTGGTGAAAGCGGCGGAAGATGTGGCGGGGCAGATGCGCAAGGTCGCAGTGCAAATGCTAGACGGAAGACGAAGCGGAAGACGGGAACGTCAGTCGTCCGTCATCGGTCATCCGTCAAGAAGATTTAATTCTTCGCGATAAAAAAGTTGTCGCGCCGGACGGACGCTTTGTTACATTGCAGGATATTGCACTCGAATCGTTGCACCACAAAGACCAGCACCAGATTATGGCAGTCGCGTCGTACATGTCGCCCAAGTCACCGCCGCCATTTGCGGCACAATTCGCGCAGGTGTTGGTCGATACGGAAACCGGCCAAGTCACGGTCGAAAAATTGGTGATGGCGGTCGATAGCGGCGTTATCGTGAACCCGGCAACCGCGTCGGGACAAATCGAAGGCGGAATGACCCAGGCGCTGGGTTACGCGGTGTGCGAGGAAATGCTGTACGACCAGTCAGGCAATTCGGTGATTCGGCAATTTGGCGATTACAAAATCTTTGCGGCGGATGAAATGCCGGAACTACAAACAATTTTCGTGCAGACGTTCGAGCCGTCGCATCCGTTTGGCTTGAAAGCCGTCGCCGAAATTCCGTTGGACGGCGTGGCGCCGGCAGTGGCAAATGCGGTGCATGATGCGGTCGGCATCTGGATGCACGAAATTCCGATGACGCCGGAGCGGGTGTGGAGAAAGTTGCATGAAAGCAAAAGCAAATAGCCGCCACATAAAAGTAAAATCATTTCGAGTGCCACAAGCGAAAATCGCAGATTTTTGTAGCCGACACCATGTCGTCCGATTGGCTTTATTCGGCTCGGTCTTGCGAAGTGACTTTCGCAAAAACAGTGATGTCGATGTCCTGATCGAATTTGACCGCGAACACACTCCTGGTTTCTTGGGATTGGCGCGCATGGAACGCGAACTTTCCTCAATGCTGGGGGATCGTAAAGTTGATTTACGCACTCCCGAAGACCTAAGTCGATATTTTCGCGAAAGAGTTGTCAAAACCGCGCAGGTACACTATGAACGAATCTGATCTGATTCGTTTGCGGCATATGCGCGATGCCGCGCGCAAAGCATTGGCATTTGCAGAAGGAAAATCGCGTGCCAGTCTGGATCAAGACGAGATGTTGGTCTTGTCTTTGGTCAAGTGCATCGAAATCATTGGCGAAGCGGCGAGCAAAGTTTCGGAGAGTTGCCAGCGCGAGTGTCAGAATATCCCATGGGCGGATATTGTCGCGATGAGAAATCGACTCATTCACGCATACTTTGACATCAATTTGAACATTGTTTGGAGTACCGGTAGCACAGGAATTGCGACCGTTGGTCAAAGAGTTGGAAGAGATACTCCCATCGAACTAGATAAAATTACCTTACAGGAGGAACATGCGCATCACCAGCAATCTTGGATTTTTGCTCTTAGGAATTTGGCTCATCCTGTCGGGTTTGATACCGTTCGGTTTAAGTTTTCCAAACGAATCGACGCTGTTGGCAATTTTAGCAGTCGCCGCCGGTGTCATGATTTTGTTGAGCAAGTAGGAGGCGTATGAAATTACCCGTTCACATTTCGATGCGCGCATTGATCGTGCTTGGCGTGTTGCTGGCGGTTATCGCTGGCGTGACGGTTGCGCGCAACCAAGAAGCGGGACCGCGCGCGGCATTTACCACGATGCAATCGCGCGCCATCGGCGGATTGGACGCGCACTGGAACGAACGCACCGGCGTGCCCGATTTTGTTGCCGGCAAAGACCCGACGGTCTTTTTGCCGTACACGCCCAGCGCGGCGGAACGCGGCAACCCGGCGGCAATCGCGCGCGGCTTTCTCGATGAGAATCGCGCGTTGTTCAAATTGACGAGCGCAACCGATCAACTTGCGCTCTTGCGCGTCGAGTCGGATATGCAACTCGGCTTTGCGCATGTCCGCCTGAACCAGACGTATCACAACATTCCGGTTTTTGGCAAACAACTTGTCGTGCATCTCGACGCGCAGGAAAATGTCATCGCGGTCAACGGACAATTTGCGCCGGAGATTATCGCCGAGACGCGCCCGAGCCAAACGCAAGACGATGCCGAAAATGTCGCGCTGCAGGATTTGCTTCTTGACCAATTGGAAGCCGATGAACGCGCAACGGTTGTTCCGGAGATCTTGAAAGACAAGACGCGTTTGATGGTCTACGTCGACGAGTACCGGTAAAGCGACGCTGACGTGGAACGTCACCATCCTCACCGATTCGCCGCTGGGACAGTGGGTATTATTTTATCAACGCGCGCCGCCCGGTCGTCGTGCATCGATTTGATTCCGGCGAGCACATCAAGCAACGTCAGACCTTCACGGCGGGCAATCGCGCGACCGTGCCGGGTCGCATCGTCATCCAAGAAGGTGAACGCTCGAATTCCGATCCGGTCGCGCAAGCGGCGCACGACGGCGCCGGCAAAGTGTATGATTATTATTTCAGCACCTTCAAGCGCGATGCGATTGACGGCCGCGGCAGTCCGCTGGTTTCGACCGTGCATTACGGCAGTAGTTCGGAAGACGCTGAGAACGCCGCGTGGATCGGCGAACGCCAACAGATGATCTACGGCGATGGGGGTCAGAATCTTCAAGCCGCTCGCGTATGGTCTCGATGTGGTCGGTCACGAGTTTACGCACGGCATCACCGATGGCACGGCGGGTTTGATTTATGAAGGGCAATCTGGCGCGCTGAACGAATCGTATTCCGATGTTTTCGCGGCGATGATCGATCGCGGGAACTGGACGTTGGGCGAACAAGTGGTGAAATCGCCGCCGTTCCCCGCACCGATTCTGCGCAATCTTCAAGACCCATCGTTGGGTGGACGTTACAACCCCAACAATCCGCTTGCCGGCGTCGGTCAGCCCACAACAATGCGCGAATATGCCAACTTGCCGCTTTCGCGCCGCGCCGATAACGGCGGTGTGCACATCAACAGCGGCATTCCGAACTATGTGGCATTCCTCGTCGCGCAATCGTTGGGACGTGAAAAGACGGAGCAAATTTATTATCGCACGCTGACCCAATATCTCACGCCCGATGCCGACTTTGGCGATGCCGCGCGCGCGACGGTTCGCGCCGCGCAAGAATTGTACGGCGCGAATGATGCCAACACCGTGCGGGATGCCTTTGGCAAAGTGGGCATCAATGTGACCGGCGCAAGCACCACGCCCGCGCCGCCGCAACAACAACCGCCCAAGGGTCAACCAGCGCCGGCACCGCCTGCGCCATCGACGCAAGCCGGTTGCACGAATGTGCTCGTCAATGGAACATTCGAAAACGCGGACGCCGGCTGGACCGAAGTCACCACCTCGCATTCGGCGATCATCGACACCGAGTTGCCGCACACCGGCGCGCGCAGTGCCTGGCTCGGCGGGACGGACCAAGAACCGGTGCAGTACATTTACCAGGATGTTCGCATTCCGGCGAACGCGACGAACATCAGTTTGGCGTACTATCGTCTGATCCACTCGGAAACCAAAGGGATTATGGGTTTGCTGGCGAATGAAGCCAAGTTCTCGGCGCAGATTGCCAACCCGAACGGTGATATCGTTGGCGCGATTGAGGAAATCAATTCAAGCACGGGTGATGATGAATGGCATCAAGTGCAATTCGATCTGTCGCAGTTAGCCGGCAAATCGATTCGCCTGGTCTTTTCATCGGAAAATCCGCGCAACAATGTCAGCAGTTTCTTCGTCGATGATGTGGAATTGATCGCGTGCACGACCGGCACCGCGCCGTCCGCGCCGCAACCATCCCAAACCGGTCAAGTGTACATCCAAGGGTACGTCAAGAATGCAGATACTAGCCGCGGCATCGAAGGTGCCCAAGTCTTTATCATCAAGCCGGGCTTGAGCGCGACGGACGCGGCCGCCGATGACAAGGTGACGGCGAGCGAAGTGCTCACCTACGGCGTGTCCGATGCGAATGGTTTGTATCAAACCCAGGGGGCGATTCCGGCGGGGAAGACGTACAGCGTGATTGTCATCGCGCGCGGCTTTCGCGCGATTGTCGCGGACGATGGGATGCAAGTCCCGGCGAACGCGAGCAATCCACACGTCGTCAATGCCAACCTGCGACCGAGTCGATAAAGCATCCAGCTTGTCATTTCGAGCCGCGCGGCGGCGAGAAATCTCGTTATTTAATAACAACAACCAGATTTCTCGGTCGCTTTGCTCCCTCGAAATGACAAGCGCTGAGAAAAAAGGAAAAATCTATGGATAAAACAATTCGCTGTTGCATTTGCGACGAAGCACTCGAGCCGCCGTACAAAAAGCTGGGACAGCGCGCCTACTGTGCCAAGCACTTTGCCAGTGTCGATAAACCGCACACCGGGTATTGGCGCGCAGGTATTTTGCAAATCGTCGCGATGGGCGTGTTCGCCGCGATTGTCGCCGTGATTGCGGAGAGCGTCGGCGCACTAACCGGCACGCCGTTGATCATTGCCGGCTTGTTTCTCGCCATCGTGCCGACGGCGTTGTGGCTGATGTATTTCTATCAGCAAGATCGCGCCGAGCCGGAACCCAAAACGAAAATCGCCGGCGTGTTCTTGCTGGCGCTGATCCTCACCGATTTCATCGGATTGCGCTTGATCTACGATTGGTTTCGTTTTGGCGATTGGTCCGGCACGAATCAAATCACGTCGTTGCTAGGATCGATTTTCATCATCGGCTTTACACTGGAAGCGATCAAGTACTTTACCGTGCGCATCGTCGTGTTCGCCACCGAAGAATTCGATGAGCGCATGGACGGCATCGTCTACGGTACGATTGCTGGACTCGGCGTGGCGACGTTGCTCAACCTAAGCCACATCATCGATAATCAAGGTGTCGCGCTGGGACCCGGCGTGGTGTACACCGTAACGACTGCGCTCGCGCAGGCATCGTTTGGCGGCGTGATGGGCTACTTTATGGCGCAAGCCAAATTTGAACACAAACCAATTTGGTGGATTCCGCTCGGCGTGAGCATCGCTGCCGTGTTGAACGGCACCTTCACCTGGATCATCGACGAAGTGAGCGCGGCGGGATTGACCGTCGAGCCGTGGCGTTCGTTGGTGGCGGGCATCCTCATCGCGATTGGCGTGTTCTTGGTTCTCGTCGCGTTGATGCGGCGCGCGCATCACCTGGACGAACAACCGGCGAGCGGATAGGAGAAACACCATGATACAAACCTCAAGCGGCACAGTTTATGGACAACGTTTTTTGCGCAAAGATATCGGTGTGGCGATTGTGGTCGGCGTCGCATTGGCGATTGGTTTGCTTTTGCGCTTGCAAGTGACGACGCGCACGACGATGTTCCAAGCGAAGGGCGCACCAATTACGTTATCGTATCCGGCAACGTGGGGCAATGTGGAAACGTTGCAGGAGGTTTTGCTCAAGGTGGAAAATCCGGAAACGGATTCGGCGTACAAGACGAGCTTGACGGTCGAGTCGCGCGATCTCGACCCGGCAAGTCCGCCGACTTTGCAACAATTGACGGATCGACGCGTGGCGCAACGCGGCGCGCTGACCGGCTATCACTTTTTGTCATCGACCCCGGCGACCGTGGGCGGCGCGAAAGCCATGCGGCTCGAGTATGCCTTCGTTGCGCAACCCATTGATCAACCGCGTCGGGCATCGCTCCCGGTGGTTGTCGAGTCCATCGAGTACATCGTGCTCGGCAAGGCGAATGTATACTATGTGACGCTCGCCGCACCGGAAACTGACTTTGCGAACGCGCAAGCGCAACTGGATCAAATTCTTGCAAACGGTGAATGTCCAATGACAAGCCCAAGCGACAAAAAAGACCAAAAGCCCTCGCCCGATTCTGGTCTAGGGTCGATTGCCAAGGGCGACCGCGACGGAAAACTTGATAACGCCAAGCAACCAGTGGTTCCGAAGAAGATCCAAAAAGCCGCTACGCCCAAGCTCGAGAAAATGGATTTGCCTAAAGGCGCGCTGGTGGCTTTTCGCAAAAGCGGCGGCTTGAAATTTTCGACGCAGAGTTTGGTCGTGTATCCGGATGGTCGCGTGAGTTACGGCGGCGGCGATACCAGCAAGCACTTGTTCGAACGCGTCGCGCGCAAACTCAACGACGGGCAAATTGCCGGTCTCCGCAAAACGCTTGACCAGTGCAACTTTTTCAAGCTGATGTTGGGCGGTGGCAAACAACCGCCGGACTCGTACGCGTACGAAATCATCGCGCGTGCCGGCAACAAGACGAACTTTGTCGAAGTGTTTGACGGCGGAATTCCGGATTCGCTCAAGCCGCTGATTCAGCAGTTGCAAGCGCTGTTCCCAAAGGCGTAAAGTAAGACCGACGACGGAAGACGAAGGACGAAAGTTGTCTGTGTCTTTCGTCGTTCGTCCTTCGTCATCACAGAGAATTCTCATGCCCATCACTCAAATCAATCTCGACACCGGCGCGACGATTCCGCTCGCGCCGGACGCGCCGCGCCCAATGCCCAACGGCGGTCTCGTGTGGCTGGATATTCCTACGCCCACCGAAGACGATTTGACCTGGCTTGCGCACGCGTACAACTTTCATCCGCTCGCCATCGAAGACTGCCGCCATTTTGATCAACGCGCCAAAGTGGATTCATACGACGATTATCTTTTCATTTCGGTCGATGCAGTGAAACGCGTCAACGGCGATATGCTTACCCAGGAACTTGAAGTCTTTCTGGGTTCCGATTACCTCATCACCGTCCACCGCGAACCGATTGCCGCGGTGAGCGAGATGCAAGCACGTTGCGCATCGGATCGCCGCACCGGCGGTTATCGCGCGGATATGTTGCTCTACCAAATTGTCGACAAGATGGTGGACGAAATTTTCCCCTTGCTCGACACGATGGAAGACGAAATCGATGATTTGGAAGATGAAATTCTGGACAAGCCCACGCAGGCGTCCCTGCATCGCGCTTTTCATCTCAAACGCCAACTCGTTTTCCTGCGCAAGGCCGTCGGTCCGATGCGCGACGCGATGGATACGCTGGCGGACACGCGCTATGAATTCATCGATGCACGGATGGCGCTGTATTACCGCGATACGTACGATCACCTCGTGCGGATTTACGATCTCATCGAAACGTCGCGCGATTTGCTCGGCAACGCACTCGACGCGTATCTATCGACGGTATCGAATCGCTTGAACGAAGTGATGAAACGGCTCACTCTGCTCACGACGATTTTCATGCCGATTTCATTTCTCGTCGGCTTTGGCGGAATGAACTTTGTCGATTGGATTCCGTTTAGCAGTCCGATTGCGTTTGGCACGATGATTGCGTTGCTCATCCTCGTGCCGTCGGGGATGTTGATGTGGTTCCGGCGAAGCAATTGGGTGTAAGAAATCAGTAAGCAGTCGCCAGTATTCAGTAGCCAGCAATCAATTCTGACTGCTGGCATCTGGCTACTGAATACTGGGAGTAGATATGGATCTAGTTTCGCAAGCGTTAGTGGATGTTTTGCAAAATAAAAAACCGGCGGCGATGGCGACCATCGTGAAAACGCGCGGCGCGAGTCCGCGTCAAGCCGGCGCAAAAATGCTCGTGCTATGCCGATGGCTCGATTGTTGGTTCGGTGGGCGGCGGCGAAATGGAACTGCGCGTCATCGCCGCGGCGAAAGAAGCGATTGCCGATGGTCAGCCGCGCTACCTTGATATGACCTTGTCGAATGAACAGCGCGGCGACCCGTTGATTTGCGGCGGCGAGATGGAAATCTTTGTCGAGCCGTTGCTCACGTCGCCGATCATGATCATCGTCGGCGCGGGTCACATCGGCGCGGCGGTCGCGCAATTGGCAAAGTCGCTCGGCTTTCACATCGTCGCATTGGATGATCGACCGGAATTTGTAACGCCGGAAAATTTTCCGCACGCGGATCAACGCATTGCCGGCGACATCGTGCAAGAAATCGGCAAATTGGAAATCACGCCGCGCACGTACATTGTGCTCGTGACGCGCGCGCATACGCTTGATGCGCAACTGCTCGGCGCGATTGTCGACAAGCCCGCGGCGTACATCGGAATGTTGGGAAGCAAACGCCGTGTGATTACTGTCATGGACACGCTGAAACAGCAGGGTGTCAGTGAAGCCGCGCTCGCACGCGTCCACGCGCCGATTGGTTTGGAAATTCACGCTGAGACGCCACAAGAAATTGCGGTGAGTATCATGGCGGAAATCATTCAAGCGAAAAATCGTAAAGAGTAAATATGGTAATTACCTACTTTTACCAATTACGAGGATTTTATGTGGGAACAATATATCAACGCAACGTCGATTGACCAAGTCATCGAGTTGTTGGCAAAGCACCACCGCGATGCGCGCCTGATCAACGGCGGCACCGATTTGATGATCGAAATCGAACGCAAAGCGCGCGCGCCCAAAGTTGTGATCGATGTGAGCCGCATCCCCGGCTTGGACGAAATTCGATTTGACGATGGCGTGTTTCATCTGGGTGCGGGTGTGACGCACAATCAAGTTGTCGGCGATGCGCGATTGCGCGCGCACGCGTTTCCGCTGGTGTCGCGCGTGCTGGCAAGTGGGCGCGCCGCAAATTCGCAATCGCGGAACGATTGCCGGCAATCTTATCACCGCGTCGCCGGCGAATGATACGATTACGCCGCTGTGGGCGATGGGCACGTGGGTAACGCTTGAAAAGCGTGCGCGGCGAACGCGAAGTCCCGCTCGACGAATTTATGCGCGGCGTACGCAACACGGATCTGGAACCGGACGAAATGCTCGTCAAGATTTCGTTCCCGGCGTTGAAAGCAAACGAAGCCGGCACATTTATCAAACTGGGTTTGCGCCGCGCGCAAGCGATTTCCGTTGTCAATGTCGCGGTCATCTTGGGTTTCTCGTCACTTGCCACTCGTCGCTCGTCACTTGATTCTGCGTGGATTACACTTGGCTCTGTTGCGCCAACGATTGTCGCGGCAAGCGAAGCGCAACGATTCTTGGTCGGCGAAACGCTGGAGGAACACGTCATCGATGAAGCCGCGCGATTAGCAATGAGCGCCGCGCGACCGATTGACGACATTCGCGGCACCGCCGATTATCGCCGCGAGATGGTGCGCGTGCTCGTGTCGCGCGCGTTGCATCAATTGCGCGACGGCACGGAACGCGACGAAATGCCGGAAAAGCCGGTGATGCTGTGGGGGAAGACAAACGGCAAATTTCAGAATTCCGGAATTCAAAATTTCAATAACCATTTGACCAATTACCAATTTCGATTGAAACGGTATGTGAACGGCAAGGAATACTCAGTTACCGGCGCGCACGACAAATCCTTATTGCGAATGTTGCGCGAAGACATTGGCTTGCAAGGGACCAAAGAAGGTTGCGCGGAAGGCGAATGCGGTGCGTGTACCGTTTTGCTCGACGGCATTGCGGTGATGAGTTGTCTCGTTCCCGCGCCGCGCGCGCATCGCGCCGAAATCATCACCATCGAAGGGCTGAAACACGGCGAGGCGTTGCACCCGGTGCAACAAGCGTTCATCGAAACCGGCGCGGTGCAGTGCGGTTATTGCACGCCGGGATTTATCATGAGCGGCGCGACCTTGCTCGACGAGAAAGCGCAACCGACGCGCGAGGAAATTCAGCAAGCGTTCACCGGCAATTTGTGTCGTTGCACTGGGTATTATAAAATCATCGAGGCGATTGAAAAGGTGAGTCATTCATGAAACCTAATGTCTTGATCGCGGCGGGCGCAGGGTTGGCAATCGGCGTGATCGCCGAACTCTTTTTTGCATTCATTGATCAGATTCCGTTCATCGGTTGCTTGTTCACGCCGGTCGCCATCGTCGCCGGTTTTGGCTTGCCGGTGCTGATCGGCGCGCTGGCGGTGGGCTTTGCTTCGTCGCGCGATATTTCCGCGCCGCTCGATGGCGCGCTGGCGGCGGTGACCGCGGAGTTTGCCGCGCGCTTGTTTGGTTTTTGTGCGAGCATCGCCGGTTCGCGATCATTCTTCTTTGGTCCGCATATTTTTGCCGGCGTCGGCATTCCGGTGCAAGCGGCATTTTCCGGCGTCTGGTCGCTGGGCTGGTTTGCGATTTCGCTTATCATCGCAGGAATCTTGGGCGCCATTGGCGCGGTGGCGTACGCCGCGTGGGATAGGTAATCGAAAAATTCAAGGAGGAATTCGATGGATGATCAACAACGCGCGTTGAACAAACGCTATGAAACGATTGCGTGGGGTTTATTTTTTATCGTCTGGGGTTTGACGAGTCTGTTCAATTTCCTGCCGAATGGCGTTGGCACCGTTCTCGTCGGTTTGATTTTGCTGGGGCTGAACGCGGCGCGATATTACAGCCAAATTCCGACGAGCAGTTTCACGATCACGCTCGGCGTCCTGGCGCTCGTTCTCGGCGCGTTCGATGTGATGCGCGCAGTCCTGCCGCCGCCTTTCAGCACGCTGGATGCGTTTCCGGTTTTGCTCATTATCATCGGTGTCGTGTGGGTCGTGCGGTCGTTGTTGAAAAAGTAATTCCATTTCACCGCCGAGGCGCGGAGAACGCAGAGAAAAATAAAAAGAAACTCTGCGTCTCTGCGGTGAAATAGCGTGAGTGTGAAATAGATGCCCAAACCCAAAGACAAACCTGAATCCTTTGAAACACTTTACCGTGAACTCGAGGCGACCGTTGCCAAGTTGGAAGCCGGCGATCTCCCGCTCGACGAATCGCTCGCGCTGTTCCAACGCGGAATGGAATTGGCAAAACAATGCGGTACGCTGTTGGACGCGGTAGAATTGCGTATTCAAGAACTTGTGCCGCATGGCGATCAAGTGGAAGCCGAGGATATGGAGCCGGAGGAGAACTAGTCCGTTAGTTTTGACACATGAACGAATTATTTTCCAACCGGATTCTCCAAGCGGTTTTTGTGCCGTGGCTCATTGCACAAATCTCCAAGCCGATCATCGAGTATATTCGCAAGCGGCGTCTCAACCTCCGATTGCTTGCCAGCGCGGGCGGGATGCCGTCGTCGCATTCGGCGTCGGTGTGCGCGCTGGCAACTGCCGTTGCAATACAAGAAGGCGTCACCTCGACGCTCTTTGCCATCGCTTTTCTTTTGGCGATCATCGTGATGTACGATGCCGCCGGCGTTCGCCGCGCGGCGAGCATTCAGGCGCACATCCTCAACCAAATCATCGATGAGCTTTTCCAAGGACATCCGATCAGCGAAACGCGTCTGCGCGAACTTTTGGGGCACACGCCGGTCGAAGTTGTGGCTGGCGCGGTGCTAGGTATCTTTGGCGCGTGGTGGTGGATGGTGCGAACGTAACCGAATTCTGACCCTCTTTGGACAATTCCGCACACGCGCATCGGCTATGCTGGATGTTAGAAAAGGATGTTGAAGTCTTCCATCGTCTAACGTCCATTTTCTAATTTCCAACATCTAATCTCCAATTTCCAACTCGAGGTGCCCGATGCTTTCTCGTCGAGAATTTCTCCGCGCGATGTTGTTAGCGGCAGGCGGTACCGCGCTAGCCGCGTGCAATGCCCCAACACCTACGCCGATTCCACCGACCGCGATTCCGCCCACGTCTGTTCCGCCCTCGCCGATGCCAAGCGCGACGCGCGCAGTCGCTACGGCGACAAGTGTGCCATTGACTGCAACCGTTGCGCCGACGATGACCGCGACACCCATACCGCCGACAGCATCGGAGCCGTACTTGGTCGTCGCGCGCGGTGCGAGTCCCGGCGGCGATTACGCGCGCGGCAATCGATGCGCTGGGCGGCATCACGCGCTTTGTCAAAAAAGGCAACGACGTCATCTTAAAGCCAAACATTTGCAACGCCTCGATGGGACCGGAACTCGCAACGACGACGAACCCCCAAGTCCTCGCCGAACTCGTCAAGTTATGTCTTGGAAGCCGGCGCGGCGCGCGTGCGCGTGATGGATCAGCCGTTTGCCGGCACGGGATTGGAAGCGTACAAGAAAAGCGGTATCCGCGACGCGGTTGAAAAAGCCGGCGGGCAAATGGAATTGATGGCGGCGATGAAATTCAGCGAAGTCAATTTTCCCAATGGGCGCGACATCAAGCGGTGGAGCGTCTACCAAGACATTTTGAAAGCCGATGTCGTCATCAATGTGCCGATTGCGAAATCGCACAACCTCGCGCGCTACACGCTGGCGATGAAAGGATTGATGGGCGTCATCACCGACCGCGAACGGATTCACAACGGCATCAACCAACGCGTCGCCGATCTCGCGTCGCTCATCAAGCCGACGCTGAACGTCATCGATGGCGTGCGTGTGTTGATGCGCAACGGTCCGACGAGTTGGGATCCCAATGACAGCACGATGATGAACACGATTATCGCCAGCCATGATATTGTCGCCGCTGACGCATACGCGATTCAAACCTTTTGGCAGAAATCGCCGGACGATGCTGGCTATGTGCGCTTGGGCGCGGAGATGGGCATCGGTCGATACGATTTCAAGAATCTGCGCGTGAAAGAAGTGAACGTGTAGGGATGAGTTCCAACCGTTGGAGAACAGCACGTCAACTCACTCAAGTCGCCAGTGTCATTTTCTTTTTTGCGCTCGCGTTTTTCACCTATCGCGGCGCGGAATCGCTGATTCCGCTTGATCTCTATTTTCGATTCAATCCGCTCGTTGCGTTTGCCGCAATGATTGCTTCGCGCACGGCGATTGCAGCGCTATTGCTGGCGGGCATCGCACTTGCGCTTGGTTTTGTTTTTGGACGCGCGTGGTGCGGCTGGCTTTGTCCACTTGGCGCGATGCTTGATTGGATTTCGCCGCGCACGCCGGGCAAAATTGAGTTACACAAGACTTGGCGCGGCGTCAAATACGTTTTGCTCTTTACGATTTTCTTCGCCGCGCTCCTCGGCAACCTCTCGCTGCTCATCCTCGATCCGATCACGATTCTCAATCGCACGTTCGGCAGTGTGTTTCTGCCGGCGTTGAATGTCATCATCGTCGCGGTTGAAACTGTTCTCTATCCAATCGCGCCGCCGCTCGCGCCGGTGTTGGAGGCAATCGAGCAGAATTTTCGCGGCACGTTCTTGCCGGCGCAACAAACGTTTTATCAACTCGGCTGGATGCTGGCGATCGTCTTTGCGGCGATCATCGGCTTGAACTGGGTTGTGCCGCGTTTTTGGTGTCGCTATACTTGTCCGCTCGGCGCGGTGTACGCGTTGCAAGCAAAAATCTCGTGGTTGCGTCCGCGCGCGGTGAAAGATTGCAGTCATTGCGCCGCGTGCATGCGCGCTTGTCCCACCGCCGCAATTACCGTGACGAAAAATGGATTCACGGTTGACCCGGCGGAATGTGTCGTCTGCATGGATTGCGTCACCGAATGTCCGGAAGCGGTCATCGCGATCAATTTTCGCGGCGAACGCGCGAGCGCAAAATCGTCGTTCGATCTTTCGCGCCGGCATTTTCTTGAAGGCGCGGCATTCGCGGTTGCCGGCGTCGCGCTTTTTCGCTCGGCGCCCTCGGCGCGGCGCGAGGACTCGTGGTTGATTCGTCCACCCGGCGCGCGTGAGAACGATTTCTTGAGTAAGTGTATTCGCTGTGCCGAGTGCACCAAAGTTTGTCCGACCGGCGGACTGCAACCGAGTCTCTTTGAAGCGGGACTAGAAGGTTTGTGGTCGCCGCTTCTCGTGCCGCGTCTGGGCTATTGTGATTACTCGTGCAACGCGTGCGGACAGATTTGTCCGACCGGCGCGATTCCGCCGTTGACGCTGGAAAATAAACGCAAAGATGTCATTGGCATCGCGTACATTGATCGCAATCGATGTATTCCGTGGGCGAGTTATCGTCCATGCATCGTTTGCGAAGAAATGTGTCCCGTGCCGAACAAAGCGGTCCAGTTGGAACAGGTCGATGTAACAACACCGGATGGCCAAGTCGTGCGATTGCAACGACCCAGCATCATTTCCGATTATTGCATCGGTTGCGGCATTTGCGAATACCGTTGTCCGGTCAACGGTCCCGCGGCGATTCGCGTGTATGTGCCGACGCCACTCCCGCCAATTGGTTCGGGGTAGCACTGCACGTCATTTCGAGGGAGCAACGCGACCGAGAAATCGCGTTATTACTTTCAAACGCGAGATTTCCACTTGCCCAGGCGGGAACGTGGCTGTGGTGAAGTGCTCCACAGTCATGCCAGGGTCGCCGCTCCGCGGCTTGAAATGACAGATAGCAAGACGAAATGATTACTCTCGCCAACTACGCACGCCAATTTGGAATCGATTTGACCGCTGCTCAGCAAGCGGCGTTTGAATTCTACTACCGCGAACTCAGCGATTGGAATGCGCGCATCAATCTCACATCGATCACGGGACGCGATGAGGTTCTTGTCAAACATTTTCTCGATTCGCTCAGCGCCGCGCCAATCATCGCGTCCGGCTCGCCGCCTCATCGATGTGGGTTCTGGCGCGGGGTTGCCCGGCATTCCGCTGAAGATTGTCTTCCCCGATTTGCATTTGACTCTGCTGGAAACGACTGGCAAGAAAGTCGATTTCCTCAAGTATGCCATCACGCAATTGGAATTTGAAAACGCGCAGGCGATTCAGTCGCGCGCCGAAGATTTGGGGCACGACGCGGCGCATCGCGAACGATACGATGTCGCAGTCGCGCGTGCGGTGGCGACGCTATCGACGCTCGCGGAATATGCGTTGCCGTTTGTGCGCGTGGGTGGGGTGTTTATCGCGTACAAAGGCGTGGAGGTGACTGCGGAATTGCAGTCAGCGGCGCGCGCGATTCAAAAACTCGGCGGACGTGTGCGCGAAATTATCCCGGTGCAGTTGCCGGGGCTAGAACCGCGTCATCTCATCGTGATAGAAAAAATCAGCGCGACGCCGGAAAAATTTCCGCGCCGCGCGCCTCTGCCAAAACAAAAACCCTTAACGTAGAGACACGGCAACGCCGTGTCTCTACAATCACAAAATCTTTCCCTCGCAAATTTGCAACACCCGCGCGCGTTCCCGAAAATCGGCGGAGAATTCCTCCGGGTCGGTTGTCGTCACCAACGCTTGCGGCGCCTCGATAATTGCTTGCGCCAGCGCGGCGCGGCGCGCGGCATCCAATTCCGACATCACGTCGTCGAGCAATAGAATCGGCTCTTCGCCGGTCTCGGTGCGCATCAATGCGACCTCGGCGAGCTTGAGCGCAAGCGCGATCGTGCGTCCTTGCCCGCGCGATGCGTACGTTGTCGCGTCCATCGCATTGGCGTCGCCCTGAGCGACAGTCGAAGGGTTGCGCGTGATGAGAAAGCGAATGTCATCGCGATGCGGACCGACGAGCGTCACCGCCGCGCCGAGTTCGCGTGGGCGCAGAGATTCCAATTGGGCGTGAAAGCGTTGTATGATTTCACCGATTAACGGCGTGGGCACGTCGAGCGGCACGTTCGGTTGATAGACGAGGCGCAATTGTTCGCGCTGGTCGGTGAGGCGCGGATGAATTTCGCCGATGAGTTGATTGTAGCGGGCGATGGTTTCCGCGCGGCGCGCGATGAGATACGCGCCTTCTTCGACGAGTTGCTTGTCCCAGATCGCCAACGCGTTGGGATTGTATGCGCGGTCGCGAAATTCGCGGAGCAAACTGTTGCGTTGTTCGACGACTTTGTCGTACTTGGACAGCGCGCGCCCGTAACGCGAATCGATTTGCGAAAGTGTTGTGTCTAAATAGCGGCGGCGATCACCCGGCGAACCGAAAACGAGATCAAGGTCTTCCGGCAGAAAGAGCACCGCGTTCAACTCGCCGAGCAAATCAAGCGCGCGTTTGGCGACGCCGTTCACTTTGATCCGCTTGCTCACGCGCACGTTCGATTTTTTATCATCCTCGCCGTTTTTCTTTTCATCGGCTTGAATCAGCACAATTTCCAAGCGTGTGCGGACCTCGTTGCGCTTGAGCAATTCTGCTTCGACGTTGGCGAATGGAATCGGTTCCGTGCTCGCGCCCCAGCGAATCAATTCGCGTTCCGCGCCGGCGTGCGGCGAGCGCGCCGTCGCCAAATAAAAAATCGCCTCGAGCAGACTGGTTTTGCCGCACGCGTTGCCGCCGTGAATCAGCAAAACACCGGGCGTCAGGTCTAGCTCGAGATGTGCATAGTTGCGAAAATTGGTGAGCGCGAGTCGGGTGAGGTGCATCGCCGAACCTCCAAGTGATTGCATCGATTCTATCAGCGATTGCGCGTAAAATCAAATTGATTTCGCTTGGCGTACATGATATAATCGATGTGTGACAGCGAAAGAAAAAGGCAAGCGCGGCTTTGTCATCGTCTACACCGGCGATGGCAAAGGCAAAACGACTGCGGCGTTGGGCATGGCGTTGCGCGCGATTGGGCGTGGGTGGAAAGTGTTGATGGTGCAGTTTATGAAAGGCACCTGGCACTATGGCGAACTGGACGTCGTCAAGCGGCTCGCACCGGATTTGGAAATCGTCGCCATGGGCAAGGGCTTTTACAAAATTCTCGATGACCATTACACCGATGCCGAACATCGCGCGGCGGCGCTGGCGGCGTTGAATTTTGCGCGCGCAAAAATGTTGTCCGGCGAGTACGATTTGCTCATCCTCGATGAAGTGAACAATGCGCTCAGCACCGGGCTTGTACCGCTCGACGCGGTGATGCAGTTGATCGCGGACAAGCCGGCGGATTTTCACATCGTCTTGACCGGGCGCGACGCGCCGCCGGAATTGATCGCGCGCGCGGAATTGGTGACAGAAATGCGCGAGGTCAAGCATCCGTACCAGCAAGGCATCCTCGCGCAAAAGGGAATTGATTTTTGAGATTCGGATTTATGATGCGAAATCATAAATCCAAAATCATAAACTCTCAAGGAGGTGCTATGGCTGAATTAAAAGTCGGCGATGTCGCGCCGGATTTTACGGTGCCGGGCGTCGTGACCAAACCCGAAGTGCAGCGGGTCGAAATCAAACTCAGTGATTATCGCGGCAAAAAGAACGTCGTCGTGGCGTTCCATCCGTTCGCGTTCACCGCGGTTTGAGACAAGCAGATTCCTTCGTACGAAGCGCAACGCGCCGAGTTCGATGGAGTCAATAGCCAGGTTCTGGCTATTAGCTGTGATGCGATTTTTTCAAAGCAAGCCTGGGGCAAATCACTCGGCGGGATTTCGTATCCGCTCGTCGCCGATTTCTGGCCCCACGGCGAGGTCGCGCAAAATACGGCGTGTTCAACGACAAACTGGGACGTTCCGACCGCGCGATTATTATCGTGGACAAGCAAGGCGTCGTTCGCTGGATTAAAAAATACGAGCCGGGCGTTTTGCCGGACAATGGCGAACTGCTCGCCGAGTTGCGAAAACTAAAGTAGCCAATGCGCCACAGGATCGCGTTGGCGCGGTCCTGTGGCGTTTTTTTATTAGCGATGAAAACTTTTACGCTCGCTGAAGCGAATGCGCTGATTCCGGAAATTTCCAAGCGCTTGGACGACATGCTGTCCGCGCGCGATGAATTGGCGCGCCGGCGTCCATCGATTCAATCGACGCTGGAACACGCCGGCGGCAATGGCGGGAGCAAAGCGGCAAGTGAGTACGCGCAAATTATGCGACGCATCGATGCCGGGCTGGAATTCTTCCGCGAGCTGGGTTGCGAACTCAAAGACCTTGACCAAGGGCTGATCGATTTTCCGCATTATCGCGAAGGCGAGCTGGTGTTGCTCTGTTGGAAGCGCGGCGAAGAGAGCATTCGATTCTGGCACGCCGTCGATTCCGGTTTCGCCGGGCGACAGCCGCTCTGAATGAAAACGGTTTGGCTTGTCAACCTCGGCACTGTTCCCTACGCCGATGCGCTTGCGCTCCAGCACCGCCTCGTCGAGGCGCGTAAGCGCGGCGCGCTGAACGACACCCTCTTGCTCCTTGAACATCCGCCGGTATTTACACTGGTCGTAACGCGAACGATTCTAACATCATCACGTCGCCGGAGTTTCTCAAGCAACTTGGCATCGATGTGTTTCGCGTCGAGCGCGGCGGCGATGTAACGTATCACGGACCCGGCCAACTCGTTGGCTATCCAATTCTCGACTTGCACAGTTTTCGATTGGACGTCGGTTGGTTCGTCCGGTCGATGGAGCAAATGTTGATTGGCGCGCTCGGTGATTTTGGCATTGCGAGCAAACGCATCGACAAGTTGGTGGGCGTGTGGCTCGATACACCCGGCGGCGAAGCAAAAATCGTGCAGATCGGCGCGCGCATCGAGCAATGGGTCACGTATCACGGCTTTGCGCTCAACGTCGATCCCAACCTCGCCCATTTTGAACTCATCGTCCCGTGCGGAATCTCCGACAAGGCAGTGACGTCGATGGCGCGCGTGTTGAACCATTCTATCGATGTGCACGTAGTACGCAAGCGAGTTGCCGCGCGGTTTGCGGAAGCATTCGACGTAGAGATGACTGTGATTCACGCCGAGGAGTTGAAACGACTCGATTGAAAACAAAATCGCACCGGGCTAACCCGGTGCGATTCTTTTTTGCCTCGCGTTATGGACAAACGCGGAAGGAGAAACTGTTTTCGCTAAAATCGGGCATCTTGAAAAGGAAGCGACCACCACCGGTGTCGATCGCTTGGCACCCGAGCGACCAGATCAGGTGCAGGGGGTTCCCGGTCCCAATCTCCATGTGTTTATTGTTGCATACTCGTATGTGCCAGCTGGAAAATCAAGAAGCTGGTCGCACGAAGTTTGCCCTCTGGCATTTGTCGCTCCGAGGTTGTAGATGAAAACACACCATTTGAATTGAAGCGGACCAGCCGTGTTCAAGAATGTGGCGAAAAAGCGAATATTCTCTACGGCATTCGGATTGGGCGGCTCCATTCGCAATCTGGTCACGTAAATGCTGGCGGGCGGAAGCGGTGTGTTGGTGGTATTGGCGTCAGTGTCGGAGTTGACGTCGCCGTCGGTGTCACCGAGGCTGTAGGCGTGATGACTTGAACATTAATTACGTTGGACAAGTTATTCGTTTCATTCCTCTCGACAATCGCATTTTCGTAATCGACCTGCAAGTGAATGGTCTGCTGCGCCCAGGGGCCAGTAATCGCCAGAGGCAACCGCGAATTGCCCTTCCACCGATTCGCCTGCCGCCAACTCTTTGACTTCCATATAACCCGAATTCCGTGTGTTGTTCGAGAATGAACACAATCGAATTTTCATTCCGTCAGGTGTAGCCCCTGCGCCGATATTTTTTACACGGTAATGCAACCATACCCACGGCGTTTGATTGCGCACGATAGTGGTCGAATCAACCGAAACAATTTCAACAACCAAATCCGGCAGATCTTGACCTAAAGTAATCACCGATGTTGGCGCAACAGTTGGTGGCAAGTAACTGTCGGTGTCAAAGTAGCGGTTCCGCCCAGTGTCATTGTGATAGGCACCGTTGGTGCGACCGCTGCTGTGGGAGGTAACGTGGCAATCGGTGTTCCGGTAACAATTGTGCTCGCGGTGACTGTGACTGTCGCCGCCGGTGGTCGAAGGGTAGGCGTATATAGCCAAAGTGTCGCCAAGGATTTGCCACCGCCGGCGGTGTCTTGAGTGCTTCCGTCGATGGTTCGCGCGGTTGCGCGGCAGTCCAATTTTCCCTAGCCGTGTTGTTGGAAATGCGAACCTGTTCAGAACCGTCCTGGTTCATGGCATAGATCTGGTCGCTCCCGTCGCGGTTCGAAGTAAAATAGATTTGTTTGCCGTCGACAGACCACGCTGGGTAATCATCAATAGCGGTTGTGCGGGTCAATCGGGTATCTGCTTGGAGCCGTCGGCATTCATCACGTAGATTTCCCAATTCCCATCACGATTTGAAGCGAAGGCAATTTGTGTTCCGTCCGGTGACCAATTAGACCAATATTGGTTTTTGGTGGTGTTCGTCAATCGGATAGGTTGTGAGCTGTCAATGTTCATCACATAGATTTCAGCCGCGCCATCTCTTTCAGAGGAATAGGCGATGCGCATGCCATCTGGCCACCAGGCGGTGCTCCCATCAAATCCAGGGTTGTTGGTTAGTCTAGTGATCCGGGAGCCATCGGCGCTCATCACATAGATCTCGGTGTTGCCATCGCGATCCGATTCAAAGGCGAGACGCGTACCGTCCGGTGACCATGTGGCAAAGCCACTGCCTGCCGGATGATTGGTCAGGCGCATCGGAAAACCACCGTTGGCATTCATCACATAGATTTCGTAGCGTCCGTCGCGAGTCGATGTAAACGCAATGCGGGTACCATCCGGTGACCACACCGGGTTGTATAGTCTTCCCGGCATGCTGATCAGGTTCGTCGGTTGAGAACCATCCGCGTTCATCACATAGATTGCATCACTGCCATCGCGATTGGTAACAAAAGCGATTCGTCCCTGGACCGCCGCCCAGACGCGTGGGTCCCATCATTGGCGTCTGGGCGGGCGCGGAGATGCCTGCTGTTGGCGTGGCGGGCGTGCCGGCCAGACTGCCCAAGTCGCAAGCCAGCACCAAGGTTACCGCAAAAATGATGACAAAAGCCAGAAACGTGCGCGTTCGAGTTCTCATGTTTCCTCCTTCTCGGTGCCAGTCGCGGCACTTTCGTTCTGTTATGTCACAAGAGCGAAACCATGGCGTGCGTCTGGACAATTGGGCGCGTAACTCACGATGAGAGCGACGGATGAGCCGAAGAGGTTACAAAGATCGCAGAGGACGATGTGCGAAGTGGCAAGCATGAAGGGCAAGATGAGGCGGGGTAACCATTTACTTGGATACCTCCACTAGAAAAAAGAAAAAGCCCACGCACACGCAACGGCGTGTCCGAGGGCAACCATCACCTTCGATTTTCTGCAAAGATTATATCATTAAGACGATACCAAGTCAATGTTTTTTGGCTCGTCTCGATTTCCACTGCCGCTTTTTCGTCCAGCGTCAAGCCAACGGCGACGATGCCCTTGTCCAAAACGCGATGCGGTGAGATTTTTCCATCGACGCGCGCAGCGATCAGCTTGCGCGATTTTGGCACCGCAAAAATCACGTCGCCGGTTTGGTTCCCTGATTTCTCCAATTCCACGCGCACAATCTCGATGCTGTGTTGCGCGCCGCGTTTCCCCGCGCGCAATTCCTCGCGCCGTGAAACGCTTTTCACTTCGACGAATCCTTGCGCCAAATGAAACGTCGTCGTCAGCAATTCGGCTTGCTCTGATACCGGTTTGAACAACAGCACGCGCGTCTCGTGCGGTTGCAACCGTTTGATGCGAATCGATTCACGCGCGACGCCGATATAGCGGCGATGCCAATAGTTATAGACGTGGTATTCGCGCGCGGGATCGAGTCCCAGCTTTTCCAAATCGATTTCGATGGCGGTTGTCCGGTCGTGCCAATTGACGATGCCGGCAATCGTCCATGCGCCCCACGCGGTTTCAATCGGCAGGACGAAGAGCTGCGGCAGTTCGCTTTCAAACAAATCGAGCGGACGCGCGGATAGATTCGTCGGCGGCAGAATTTGCTTTAGGTATTTCAATCGTCCGCGCCGAATCGACGGCAGATTGTCGGAGGACAAGCGTCGCGCCGCCGGACAAACCAATGAGCGAAACCATCGTGCGCATTTCGTTCAACTTTAAATCGTTCTCGTCGTCGCGGCGACGCACGAGCACGCAATCGGGATCGTTTTGCCAGAGACGATTGTGCATGAACGCGCGTGTGATCTGTGTTGCGCATTGCATACGCCGTCGCCGGGTCGGTGAGGTTGCCTTTGAAAATCGGTTCCCACGTGATCGCGACATCGGGACCGATGCGCATCGCATCGACGACGCCGACGCTAGGCGCGAGCGGCGCGCCGCACCCCAGAATCGTTTTTTCGCCGACGGTTTCGCGGATGATTTCCAGACCGCGCCGCAGCGCTTGCGCGCGTGTCATTTTGGCATCGTGGCGATTGCCGGGCTGAGCGGCGGTGTACAGAAAATCGAGTTTGAAAAAATCAAAGCCCCACTCGTCGCTCAACGTGCGAAAGGTTTCGCGCAACCATGCTTGCACATCTGCGCGCGAGAGGTCGAGCGAAAAACATGCTTGTCCCCAATGAATCCACGCGACAACCGGCGCGCCCGATTCATCGCGCAACAAAAACTCCGGATGCTCGCGCGCGAGTTGCGAGTTTTCGTTTGCGGCGAACGGCGCGACCCAGATGCCGGGCATAAACCCGGCTTGTCGAATTTCATCGGCGAGCGCTTTCATTCCGCGCGGAAATTTACTCGCGTCGATGCTTGTCCAATCGCCGTCGGAGGTTTGATAGCCATCGTCGATCACGATTATGCCGAGCGGCAGACGTTCCGCGCGCAAGCGTTCGATGTTTGCGATGACATCGCGCTCGGTGTTTTCACCGAAAAAATAATACCACGTGCACCAGCCGGTCAACGATTGCGTTGGCACGCGCGCGCGCATATTCCCACCGAGACGTGCGGCGTACTCGTCCAGCAATGGCAATGGCTCGCCGAATGCGATGAGCAATTTCTCCGATGCGAGTTTTTCGCCGGGTTCAACACGCGCGCCGTCGCAGTAGGCAATCGCGTCGAGCCGCAGAAATTTTCCGCTGTCGAGTTGCAGGCGAATTTCCGAGAGTTGATTGGCGGCGGTGACGAAACCCAAAAGCAGACCGAGGACGGAAGACAGCTGACCGACGCTTTTTTCGGTCTTTGCGTCTTCGGTCTTCCGTCAGACACTGTGAACCACTCGCTCGCAAAAATCTTTGGCGTTGCGGGAATTGCGTGCGGCTGATGCGTCGCGCGATACTCGTCGGTTGCCGGGTTGGTGTGCACGCCGTTACCGCAATCGCGCACGAACGCCGCCGACCACGATTGCCAGCCGTTCTCGAAAAATCGCCACGATGACGGTGCGTCCAAGACTCACTTGCGCGCCAGATGTTGCATCAAGCGCGAGCACGTGCAGTTCGTCAATTTGAATCGGCGCGCGACTGCGGTTGACGATTTCCAACCATGCGATGGGTTCCGCGCCGATGAGCACGTTCCAAACCAATTCAACGTTGTCATCGCCGAAACGCGCGACGAAATGCGCGCCATCGATTTGATGCGCGAGGCGATGATTCGCAAGCGTGATGCTATGCGCTTGTCCTTGGACGTCGCGGTACATTGCCGATGCGGTTGCGCTTTGTAGAATCGCTTGCGCGCGAAAAACAAAATCGAATGTGCCGCGCGTGGGATTGAAAATGAAATTGTCGCGGAGAAAAATCTGATCGGTCATGGTTTCACCCGCCAATCGGACATGTTCCAGAAATCGCCGGCAAAGGGACTGGGCGCAAAGTTCAATACGCGGTCGCGCGTCGCCCAGGCTTGTTTCGGTGCAAAGAGGAACACGACCGGCGCGTCGGCAATGAGTGCGCGATGGATTTCGCCGTAGATCGTTGCGCGCGCATTTGCCTCGCACGCCGCGACGCGCGTGCCGGCTTGCAAGAGCGCGTCGACATTTTTGTTCGCGTACGAACCAAAATTAAATCCACTGCCTTTGACATTTTCCGCCGAGTGCCAATACCACCGCTGATCCGGGTCGAGCGGAATCGGGCGCGCGAGCAACAGCAAATCGAAGCGATGCTGAAAGGCATGCGTGACCCAGCCGGGTCGATCATCCAATTGCAGTTGGTTTGAATTCCCAGCGCGGCGAACATTTCGCGAATGCGAAACGCGAGTGGCTCAAGCATCGGGTCATCCGCCAGCGCCCACAAATCCAGGCGCAGCGGCTTGCCATTGTTGCGCAGAACGCCGTCGCCGCTGTCGCGCCAGCCCGGCATCGGACAAGAGTTGTTTTGCCTTTGCAACGTCGAACGAATAGCCGGGCAAATTTGCCGGGCTCGCCCAATAACCCGGCAAAAGACTCGTGTTAATGAGTGTCGCTTGACCGGCAAGATCATTTTGCAGCACGCTGCGATTGAGCGCGTACGACAACGCCTGGCGCACGCGCGGATCATTCAGCGCCGGCGTGTCGAGGTTGAACATCAACGCGACAAATTCCGATGCGTTGGTCGCTGTGATTTTCGCGCCATCGATTTTTTGCAATGCTGTGTAATCGCCGGGCATCGCATCGATTTCGCGCGCGCTGAACGCCGCGCGCAATGCCGACGCGTCGGCGAAAAGGCGAATTGTCCAATGGTCGATGTGCGGTGCGCCGGCAAAGTAATCGGCGTTGCGTTCCAGCACAAAGCGATCATTGCTCAGCGAAACAAATTTCAGTGCGCCGGTGCCGATCATTTGCGCCGGCGTGAGGCGCGGAAAATTCGGGTTCGTCGCGATGGCGCGCGGCAAGATTTTTAGCGTGCCGATGCTCGCCAGCGCGGGGCAGTAGGCGTCGCTGAACGTGATCTGAATCGTTTGCGCGTCGATGGCGCTGACGGCGGACAGCGTGCCAAAGTCGGTCACTGGCTTGCCGCGAAAACTAGGACTGGAAAACGCTTTGATGGTTGCGACGACATCATCGGACGTGAGCGGCGCGCCGTTGTGCCATTTGACGCCGGCGCGCAATCGAAATGTGATCGTCGTTGCGTCGTTGGACACTTGAAACGATTCGGCGAGCCCGGGTTTGAGCGCGCCATTGGCCGGATCGACGCGCAAGAGCGAATCGAACACCGCGTCTTGGACGATCCCTGGGCATCACGTTCATTTCAAGTGTCGCGTTGCCAATCACGCCGATAGCAATCGCTCCGCCTTCCGGCAAAACTTCGGTGGGGATTGGCGTGCGAACATTCGGCGCGGCGATAACTGGCGTCGGTGATGTGCGCGGCGCCGGCAAGCTGTCAGAGGTTGGGATGGGGGCGCAAGCCAACAACACGACAAGGAGAAGAGGAGAGAGGGAGACAGGGCGAAAAATTCTACTTGTCTCCCGGTCTCCTTGTCTTCGTATCTGGTTATTCATCTGTTTCACACGCCAGCATATCCTCAATCGTCTCGCGGCGGCGGATGAGACGCGCGTTGCCATCGCGCACGGCGACAACGGCGGGACGCGGAATGAGATTGTAATTGCTCGACATCGGAATTTGGTACGCGCCAGCGCACGGAATCGCAATCAAATCGCCGGCGGAAACTTGCGGCAACATCACGTCCTCGATCAACACGTCGCCTTGTTCGCAATAGCGCCCGGCAATCGCAACGCGCGTGGTTGCCGCATCGTTCATCCTTCGACTTTGCTCAGGATGCATCTTGTTCGCGACACGCGCGGTGTATTTCGCGCCGTACAACGCTGGGCGAATATTATCGCCCATGCCGCCATCGACCGAGACGTACGTGCGCACATCGCGAATCTCTTTCACCGCGCCGACGGTGTACAGTGCAACGGCGGATTGCGCGACCAGCGCGCGACCCGGTTCGAAGAGGAGTTTAAGGTTTGATGTTTCAGGTTTCAGGTTTGAAACTTGAAACTTGGAACTTGAAACTTGGAGTGTAGACACAATTGTTTCAGCAACTCGGTCTGCGCTCAAGTTATCTTCCTCGCCGGTGTAACTCACGCCCCAGCCGCCGCCCAAATCGATTTCCTGCAAATCAAAATCGATGGCGCCGCGCAATTCCTCCGCGAAATCGACGACAGCGTTAATCGCGTCGCGGTACGGCGCGAGTTCGAAAACTTGCGAGCCGATGTGCACGTGCAAGCCGACGAGTTGCAATCGCGATTGTTGCGCAACGCGGCGCGCGGCATCCATCGCCATCCCTGTGAGCATCGGCAAACCGAATTTCGATTCCGCCACGCCGGTCGCCATGTAACGATGTGTGTGCGGATCGATTGCCGGCGCGAGGCGCAATAGCACGCGCGGCGTCATGTTCATTTCCGCCGCGAGGCGCGCCAGCAAATCGATTTCGTCGAGATTGTCGATGATAAAATGATCGACGCCGAGTGACAACGCCGCGCGAATTTCGCCCGGCGTTTTGTTGTTGCCGTGCACATAGATTTTCGCGGGGTCGAGTCCAACGCGCCGCGCGATGGCCATTTCGCCTTCGGACGTGACGTCGATGCCGAGACCGGCGTCTTTGAAAATGCGCGCGAGGTACGGCGAGTAGTACGCTTTGGTCGCGTAGAGAATCAGCGCGTTGCGCCAGCGCGATTCAAACGCGGCGCGAATTTCGCGCGCGCGCGCATGCAGATGCGCGTCATCGTAGATGTAAAGCGGCGTGCCAAATTCGCGCGCGAGCGCGACGACATCGCAGCCACCGATTTCGAGATGGTTTTGTGAGTTGGTTTGAGCAGTGAGAGGAAATGGCATAAGTGTTTTAACAGACCGCCGACGGCAGGAAATTTTCTGCGGTCGGCGGTTGGAGTTTCTGTTCTTACCGCAAAGAGCGCAAAGGTCGCGGAGAAATTCCTTTATGCGCTTGGCGGTTTAGAGTTATCGCGTCCAGACGGGACGATCACCGCCGGCGGTAGTCAGGCGTGTGACGTTGCCGCCGTTGCGATCCATCATGTAAATGTCGGTTACGCCACTGCGCGTGGACGCAAACGCAATCCAGTTGCCGTCCGGCGACCAGGTGGGCGTAAAGTCCGGCGTGTTGGCTTGGCTGAGTTTGCGCAAACCACTGCCATCGGTGTTCATCAAATAGATTTGCGAAACACCATCGCGACTCGATGCGAACGCAATCGATTTGCCGTCCGGGCTAATCGACGGTGTGGTGTCGTCCGCCGGATCGTTTGTCAATTGGGTGCGCGTTGAGCCGTCCCAGTACATGGTGTACACATCGCTCGAGCCAGACGAGTTGATCGCAAGTGCGAACAGACCTTGCTTGGACCACGACAAGCCGCCGCGAAATTGCTCGCCTTGCGGATTCGACGTGAGTTCGCATTCGTACGCGAGACCACAACGCGAGCCATCCGCGTTCACCTTGATCACGGTCCAATAGCGTTCCTTCGAACTCACCTTAATCACGGCGATTTGGTTTCCATCCGGCGACCAGACCGGGCTGGACAAGCCGCCGCCCGCATCCGACGAAGCGACCGAACGCGATGTGCTCGATCGCAGTTCGTACACATGTAACACATTTGCCGCGCCGGTCGTTTGGCTTGTGACGTACGCGAATTTTGAATTGTCTGGCGACCAACCGCCGATGGGCGCATTCGTACCGAACGCGAGATCGATGTTTGGTCCGATGTCTAGCAGCGGCGTGGAGCGATTGCCGTCAAAGTTGTACACGCGCACGCGATTCGTGCCGTTGTCGTTAAAGCGATACGCAATCGATCCGGCGGGGGCGGGTGGGCGCGTGGCGGTGCGCGTGACCGTCGCGGTTGCCGTTACCGCCGACGTGCCGGTCACGCTGACAGTTGTCGTCGGCGTTACGGTTGTAGTTACTGTCGTCGATGGTGTGATGCTCTCAGTTGCTGTAATCGTTGCCGCTGGTTTGGCGGTGGGTGTAATTGTTGGTGTGCGCGTTGGCGTGATCGTTGCAGTCGGCGGAGGGATCGTCGCGGTGGGTACAGGCGTCGCCGTATGTTCGAGAACCACAACGGTGATGTACACGATTGGCGTGTTGGTGGGAACCACCATCGTCTTGGTCGCAGTCGCTTGCGAAAACAATTGCGCCAGATTTCGAGTGGAACCCGATTGGGCGATGAAGAACGCGCCCAGGCACAGCGCAACCAAAAGGAAAACGATGACGACGAAAATCGTCAGCGCGCGCGGGTTGCGCAAAAAAACATTAGGATTGGATGGTCGCATATTCTCTCCAGTTTTTTACTTGATTCACTCTAGCACAGGATGGAATGAATGTCAAAGAAAATTAATGCCGGATTTTTGATGGCGGACAGCAGCCACAGCGAAATTGAACATTAGTGCTAATTGTGTTAAAATGGCGCCAGCCAGCAAACGAGGTAAAGGATATGCGAGAAATTCAAATTGCGATTGCGCAATTCCATCCGCGCTTGAACGAACTGCAGAAAAATTTGGATCGCATGGGCGAGATTGTCGACCACATTTGCGCCGGATCAAAAATCGATTTGATTGTTTTTCCAGAATTGGCGACGACCGGCTACGAATGCGGCGTCAAGTTTACCGAACTCGCCGAGCAAGTCCCCGGCTTTACGGTTGAAACTCTCGGCGCGCGCGCGGCGCGCTACGAAACGCATCTGGCGTTTGGCATGGTCGTCAAGCACAAGGTCGAAAGCGTGGTGTACGACGCGGCGATTCTGCTGGGTCCGGATGGCGTGATGATTGGGCAATATCACAAAGTCCACTTGAAGCCGGAAGAGCGTCCAATTTTTCGCGGCGGTTTTCGCTTGCCGGTGTTTCCTACGACGTTCGGCACGATTGGTTTGTTGCTCGGCTGGGACTTGGCGTTTCCGGAAGCGGCGCGCGCGCTCGCCATCGATGGCGCGGAATTGCTGATTGTCCCGGCAAATTGGGAAACGCAAGCGATGGAAGAATGGAAAACGTACTTGCGCGCGCGCGCGTTCGAGAATTCGATTTTTGTCGCGGGCGTCAATCGCATCGGCGATGAGTACACCTACTCGTTCGGTGGCGAGAGTGCGGTCATCGGTCCGCGCGGCGAAACGCTGGCGCACGTTGGGCGCGACGAAAATGATCGACCCAAGGAAGCCTACACGCTGGCGAAGATCGATCTCGACGCGGTGAAAAAATACCGCGAGGAATTGCAAACGATGCAAAGTCGGCAACCGGCGGCGTATCGCGCGGTGGTACGAAATTACTAGATTTTACCGCAACGAACGCAAAGAAAAAATGTTGTTCTTCGCGTCTTTGGGTCTTGGCAGTGGATTTTCGAGGACAAGATGAAACGAATCGACCTGCGCTCTGACACCGTGACTCTCCCCACGCCAGAAATGCGTGCGGCGATGGCAAACGCGGAACTCGGCGATGACGTGATGGGCGAAGACCCGACCGTGAATCGCTTGGAAGAAATCGCCGCGGCGCGGATGAACAAAGAATCCGCGCTGTTCGTTGCCAGCGGCACGATGGCGAATCTCGTTGCGTTGCTCACGCATTGCGGCCGGGGCGATGAAGTGATCGTCGGCGACCGCGCGCACATGTTCATCAACGAAGTCGCTGGGATGGCGGCGCTGGGCGGGATTCAGCCGCGCACTTTGGCGAATCAACCAGATGGCACATTATTGCTCGATGATATTCGCCATGCGATTCGCGGCGACAATGTGCATTGGCCTCGCACCCGGCTCGTCACTTTGGAAAACACCCACAATGCGTGCAACGGCTCGCCACTTGCGCCCGCGTATCTCTGGTCGGTGTCCGATCTCGCGCAGTCGCGCGGAATCAAAATGCACATTGATGGCGCGCGGATTTTCAACGCCGCCGTCGCGTTCGGTGTGCCAGTCAACGAGTTGACGCGCTACACCGACTCGATTTCGTTTTGCTTGTCGAAAGGGTTGAGCGCGCCGGTCGGTTCGTTGCTTTGCGGACCCAAAGAATTTATTGCCGAGGCGCGGCGGAATCGCAAAATGGTTGGCGGCGGAATGCGCCAAGCCGGCGTGATCGCGGCGGCGGGCATCGTCGCGTTGGAATCGATGATTGATCGATTGGCTGAGGACCATGCAAACGCAAAATTGTTGGCAGAGGGACTCGCCGAAATTCCCGGCATCGTGCTTGATCCGTCGTGGATCAAAACGAATATCGTCTTTTTCGATTTGAGTGCGATGCCGGCATCACAATTTGCGGAACGACTCGCGCGCGGGCGTGCTCATCGGTCCAGCGGGTGAGCGGCGTTTGCGCGCGGTAACGCATTACGGAATTGAACGTGGGGATATTGAGGAGACGCTGAGCGGTGAAAAGATCTTGTTCGTAATCAGCACGTAGCGCAGCGGAGTGCCGTGAGCCGTCGGCGCGACTCCTCGTTATGTTGCGACTACAAACCACGTATTCGCAATTAGACACATAGCGTAGCAAAGTGCCGTGGCGTGCGACTTAGTTTTGTTGCGTCGCCACTACAACCCACAACTCTTGTTCGCTCTCCCGTCACCGAAACCTTGATGAGTGTCTTGACCGTGTAACCGGTTTCTGCCCGCACGTGCGCGACTCCGCCATAGTCCACTTTTTCCGCGACGCAAATCACGTCGCGGATTTTTGCGCCCGCTTGCTCAACGCCGCGAATCAACGCGATGAGTGTGCCGCCCGTGCTGATCAGATCATCGACGATCAAGACATTGTCGCCGCGCTCGACGCCGTTGAGGTACAGTGTGCCTTGGGTGTACTCCATCGCAAAATCGACGGCGATTTGACCGGGGACGCCGGAGGGGGTTCCAACGCGCAAGTGCGAGGGGCAGATTCGATTGCAAACTTACGGCGGCAACCAGAATTGCGCCGCGATCTTCTTCGCCGACGATTTTATTGACCCCCTCAAGATTCACTGCGTCAAGAAGCGCGTTTGCCGCTTGGCGTAACAATTCCGGTGTAGTCGCCGGGACTTGTTCGGTGAGCGGATTCAGGATGAATCGAAACTGGCCAACCTGCACCAGGGGTTGATTATCAAATGCGTCACGCAATAGATTCATCTTTTCTCCAGTCGGCGCAATGCTTCCGGCAAGCGCATCAGCAAATCGCCGGCGACCACGCCCGCTTTGCCAATTTCTTGTTCCGCGATTTGACCCGCAAGTCCATGCACGTACGCGCCGGCGATTGCCGCGTCGTAGGGTGTCAGATGTTGCGCGAGCATCGCCGCAATGGTGCCGGCCAGTACATCGCCTGTGCCGGCAGTCGCAAGCGCCGGTGTTGCGAAGGGCAGCATCGTCGCGCGTCCGTCGGGTGCTGCGATGACGGTGAACGCACCTTTCAACACGACGATCTGATTCCATTGCGCCGTAGATTTCTTCGCTCCATTCACACGATCTGCTTGTACCTCGTTGCGCGATAAACCGGTGAGCATTGCCATTTCGCCTGGATGCGGTGTGAAATCGCGCCGCGAGGTGCAAGATGCTTCCACCATTCGTCGGCTTGCGCGAGCGCGTAAAGCCCGTCCGCGTCGATCACGAGCGGCGGCAGCTTACCCCGAGCTTTGAGTTCTTCGCCTCTAGTCGCAAAGCCCATTGGCGTTTTTGCTTTCGCATTTGTGCCAAGTAATCGCTGCACAAACTCGATTGTCTTGGGGTCGCGTCCAAAACCGCAACCGATGAGCAACGCGTCGTAATCGATCAAGTGCTCGCGCAGGACGTTCACCGCATCGGGCACAAGTGCGCCGAGGTCATCGGGCAGGACGACGAACGTCGTTTCGTGCAATGCCGATGCGATCATGGGGTAAATTGCGCGCGCGAGCGCAAGCGTGACCAAGCCGGCGCCTGCGCGCGTTGCTGCCGAGCCAGCAAGAAACGCTGCGCCAACGTAATTCGCCGAGCCAACACACAGCATCGCTTTGCCGAACGTGCCCTTGTGCGAATCGCGCGGGCGCGGCGGCAAGCGCCGCGTGATTTCATGTGCCGTCGCGACGTCCGGCAAATTTGATTCCGCCCATTCTTCGCGAATGCCGATGTCCGCGATGACCAACTCGCCGACAGCACTCGCGCCGGGAAATGCAAGTTGTCCGATTTTCGGAAATGCGAATGTAACGGTGAGGTTGGCGCCAAGCACAGCCGGGTCAAGTGCGCCGGTGTCAGGGTTCAA
>CAVQYN010000025.1:0-92684 GCA_963718225.1 uncultured Chloroflexia bacterium | reverse complement strand
TTCCACTTGCCAGATGGTTTGCGAAATGTACGGCTTGAAGCCGAGTTCGTGGTTGATCTTCAACATCGCCGCGTTCGAGTCGGCGTTGCCAGTGCGCACGAATTTGATTTCGGGATGCTCCCGCAATACCCGGTCGAGCATGGCCGCCTTGAGCCAGCGCCCCAAGCCGTGATTGCGATGCTCGGGAAAGACCCCGGTTTCCATTTGTTGAAGAATCTGGGGACGATTAGGATTCCACAGCCACCTGGGTAAAGCCCGCAAATTTACCCGTTGCCTTTTCGCGCACGTACATCACCCATCGTTGATTGCCGCGCGCAAACATACGCCTTTTCGAATTCGCGCAATTGTTCTGGCGTAAAACGTTCGTCTTCAAAGTTGAGTGTGCCGCGCGGCGCCGTGTTCATGACTTGCATCAGATCGGAGACGGCTTGGATATCATCTTCGGGATATGCGCTATCCCAGCAACCTAGTTCGAAACCAGTCGCACGTTCGCGCGCGCGGTCCTGCCATTGCCGAACCAACTCGCGATTCAACTCGACAACCTTGAGTTGATTGGTATGCATGTCCATCCCTTTGCACGCGCCTAATCGTTCCATGAATTCTGCACCCGCTGGTACGCGTTCGTTCGTATCTGTAAACAGCGTATGACGATTTTCACGGCGAGTGGTCTCGGCAATGAATGGCAGCAAGTGCCTCGCCCAACCTTGCCGGCGACACTCGGGCAGAACCATGATTTTGTAATCGACCAAGTGGCGATTTTCAGGAACATCGAGCCAGGACACGTGGGCGCGCGCGATGATTTGAGCACCATCAGCTCACCAGACGACCCAGGTTGGGATGTATTGGAAAGGCGGCATATTGCGACAGCCCGCCACTATTTCATCGATAGGGATCGGCGGGTCGTCGGGCAGTTGCTCGGCGCGTAATCCGATTGGCGAAAGTGTTCATCGCCGCATCTTCTTGATCGCTGGCATTGCGAAGATCGAATAGTTTGATTTCCAATTTGGCGGTGGTCATCAGAGTGTCTCCTGATTCGAGAGCAATGCGTTTTGCCATCGTTTTGCTTACATCATAGTATCCCATTTTTGCGTACAAGTTCAGTGCGCGCAAGTTGTGTCCAAATACAAACAATCGCATTTCATCTAGCCCAGCGGTGCGCGCTTGTTCCTCAAACAAACGCAATGCCTGGGTCGCGTAACCGCGCCGACGATAGGGTTCAAAGATGCCGATGAAGTATAGATTGGCGACGCGGATGCCGCTCAATTCGCGCACACCCCACCACAAGTAACCTATCGGCGCATCAAGCACATCATCGTGAATCGTGAACATGAATTGACCCGGCGACGCCAGTCGATGCGTCAACACGAGCGCAGTTTGTTGATGTGCTACTTGCTCTGCTAGATCGGTACGCGCGTTGCCTGCGCGCACCATTGCATTGGTATAATCCTGGATGTTGTAAGCATAGAATGCATCGTACTCGTCTTCGGACAGTGGAATCAATTTGAGCATTTTGTTTCCTTGATTATTTTAGTCCGACGCCAATTCCATACCCGTTGAAACCCCACCCTCCTTGTCTGGACTTGACAAATCCATTTCTTGTGGTATAATGTTGATACTAGTTTACATTACAAACTAGTTTACTACAGTTCTAACAAGGAGGTTACAATGTCTCAATCTGTTGACCTGAGAAAACTTGAGCAAAAGGTTTACCTTGCCTATCACCAAGATGGGTTACTCGATCTTGTGATCGGTACTCTCATCCTTGGTATGGGCCTCAACGAGGCGCTTGGAACATCCGTCTGGGGTTTCATGTCCATCCTGCTCATCATTGCCTACGTGCCGCTCAAGAGACGCATTACCTTCCCGCGTTTGGGCTACGTCAAGTTCAATGTCAACCGCGGAGGAGTGAATATGCTGCTCGCTGGTGGTGTCAGCGTGGCAGTTCTTGCACTCTTTTTGGTTGGCATGCTGATGCTCATTACCTCTGACACCTCGTCGTCATTGCTGCTCATACTCAGCGTTCGCCAAGCTCCATTGCTGCTATATGCCTTGTTGGGCTTGATCGGCTTTGGGCTGGCAGGGTGGGTTATCGGGTTACGACGACTGCTTGTCTATGCCCTACTGTCTGTCGTGATCATGAGTGCCGGGCATGTGCTCCACCTGCCTCTTTTCGCGCCGTTTCTGCTCTTGGCGGGTGCGATCCTAGTTACGGGCGCCGTACTGCTGGCTACGTTTCTGCAAAATTTCCCCGTCGCCGAGGAAGAAAAACATGTCAACTAACGAGCCCGGCATGGAGAATCTACAGCCAATCGAAGACATTGATCGAACGATCCACGCGCCTGCACGCCTCAAAATCATGGCATGTCTGGCAGTTGTCGAGAGCGCAGATTTCGTCTTCCTGATGCGCCAGACTGGGCTGACGCGTGGAAATCTCTCTCCCAACCTACGTAAACTGGAAGAAGCCGGCTACGTCAGCATCCAGAAGGAATTTGCTGACAGGTTACCACACACTCTTATCCGTCTGACGGACAAAGGACGTACCGCACTCCAGACATATCGGGAAAATATGCAGTTGGTGCTAAAAGAACTGCTGGGCAGATAAGCTAGATGCTGGTCCTATGACGAAATGATTTTCACCAATGGCACCTCAAGGATGCCGCGTCATTCCCAGGTAGGCCAAGATGTCCAGATACGTGCGTTGCACAGTTTCATTCGTTGGAGTCTGCGATGTCATGCTTTTCCACCGACGAAAATTTGGTAAGTTTACCGTGGGGAAGAGAACACCATGCCACCCAGCACGAACAGACTCAGCACCAGCAACGCGAGTGCACCAAGTGCAACTAGGGTCAATCGGAAACGTGTCCGTTGCTCTTCCTCGGTCAGCGGACGTAGTTCGGCTTTGTGTTTTTGCTCTAAGGCAGAACCGATAGCAACGCCCAATGCACACCCAATTGCTGGACCAAAGGCGACAAATGACGACATTTCGTCAAAGAGGATCCCCGCAACCGAGGGAATGCATCCAAGCGCAATGCCGATACACATGCCGACGCTCATCCAGTGACCCTGCGGATACTTGCCCACCATCGCGGGTCCTTGCGCCGTGCGCGCGTTGCGTGTCAAGACAACCACAACCACACCGACGCCAACCACAACGATTGCTCCGATGATAATGGCTAATAGAATCCACGTTTGCATAGTAACCTTCCTTTCATTTCATTTATTCGTGGTTTTACTTTCTCATGTGTTCCACGACGTACTTGACAGCTGCTTCGAGTTGCGTGTCCATGCCCTGAAGCAGTAAAGTGCGGTCGAGCCCAACTTTAATATCCGGGACGATGCCGTAGCCCTCCACCACCTTGCCATCCGGGGTGAGGAGTTGGGCGACGGGACAAGCCAAGAAGGACGTCGTTTGGCAAAACTTTTACCCACATGGCGGTTGCCCCGCCAGGACTGCGTTCGCCGATAATCACTGCCCGGCCAAGCGTCTGCATGCCGGAGGTGAAGTATTCACTAGCCGAGTAGCTCAAAGGATCAATCAAGATGACAAGCGGACCAGTATAAACATTTTTCCCAATCAGCGGCCGTGACATGTTTCCAGATCTGGTCTTAAAGTTGCCAAACAAGATCCACCCATCAAGGAACTGCGCTGCCAGTTGCTCGGCAGTATTGGGTTCGCCGCCAGGATTGCCGCGTAAATCGATAATGATGCCGGACGTATCCTGCAGTGCCACAATTGCATTGACCATATCGGTTATCAAATCGGGATGAAAGGTATTGAAACGGATATAACCAATGCCGCTTTCCAAACGTCCACTCTCAAACTCCAGGTAAAAAGGTGGCATGCCCTCCACCCATATACCCCAATCGTGGACGTCGGATGCGCTCGACACAGTCTTCATGCAATTTACCCTTTTCATCCAGATAAGCCAGTGTAACGCAGGTACCCGGATCGCCGTAGATCAAGCTCAGCAGGCGGTTGGTCAAGATATTAATGCGGCCCTCGTCGTTATAGGGTGGAGCCAGGTGTTGTTTGCGCATCGGCGATGATCTGCTCGACGAAGATTCCCTCGATACTTGAGATGATAAATCCCATGTGCAATCCGGCTTTCTCGGCAGGGGACCCGGCTTTAATGTGGGTAATTACCGCCTTGCTATCAAGCAGCCGCACATCGATACCGATTTCACCCTTCTCCCCAGACAACCGGCTCGATGGAGGGCCACAGGTCTGCTGGTCCCACGGCAGCGTGGGAGACTTGCAACTCCCAGAGCATCTGGTTGAGAAGCGGGTAGAGCGTCTTCTTCATCCCCGGTTGCATTGATGAGCGGCTCATATTTCGTGTGGACCGCATTCCAATCCAGCCCCCCGAATTTGGGATCGAAATAGGTCATATTGATTGTGCTCCAGACATCCTCGAAGAGGGCGGCGCGCTCAGCAGCGGTCAGCCGGGTCTTGACAGTCGTTGGCTTGGCGGCGCGTGTTGGGGCTGGCGATGGCTTGGCCGCGGTTGCAATGGCTGTAGGGGTGGCGCTTGCTTCGAGGGGTAGCGTGGGTAACTGAGTTGTAGGGGCCGCACACACGCACAGGCTCCAAACCATCAAGCCGATGAAAGCAATTATTGAAAACAACTTGAGAGTTTTCACGAATTGTCTCCTTTGCGACTACACAAACGCTTCTCGCTACTTTCGCGTGGGAGCCCGCCGAAGCAAGATGATGTACACGTCCAGATCTAGGAGCGTCGCTTGAACAGCTATGCATTCGCCAGCATCGCGATAAACAAGAACAGGTCAGCCGCGGCGTGAATCAACGTCGCGCCCCAGATGCTATCTGTTTTCATGGTCAGATAACCACACGCCAGTCCTAATGTCAAGGTGTTTGCCACCATAAATGGCAGCGCAATGGGCGTGAGATACATTGCGCCACCGTGCATCAGCGCAAAGACAATGGAGGTTACCAAGACCGAGCCGCCGATTCCGAGCACGGGTTGGAATCGTCTCAAAAGGATGCCGCGCAACCACAGCTCTTCCATAAAACCATTCGCGCACGAAAAGACGATGCCCCACACCAGCGCCGCGCCGAGTTTGTCGATGCTAGTGTAGCGCGTCGCGAAGAACAAGAACGCAGACGCCGCAAAATTGAACCACACGAGCGCGCCGATGCTCAAGCCCCATTTCAAGTTGCCGCGTTTGAGATAGATCGAGCCGAGGTCAGCGCCCGATAGTTTGGTCAACACGATGATCGGCACAACGACCATCAGCATCTCGTACACCTTGTTGACGGCTTGAAATTGCGATGTGCCATACTCCGTCGTGTTGAACCAACTCAAGAACACGAGATTCCGGTCGCCGATGAGCGACGTAACAATCACTGCAGACACAGCGATGAAAAAGGCAAACGCGATTTGCCAGTACTGGCTCAGGCGTTCATCGCGCTTGAGCCACACCGCGGCGACCAGGAACACAGCGGCGAGAAGCACCTGATAGTTGAGATTGCGGTTTGTCGAAAAGATGTCGAAATAGTTACAGCCGAACACAAAGATTGCCAGACTGCAAATCGAGAAACACGACGAACAAAGCGAGACGTTTCACCCAGCTTGCTGGCGCGACGATTTCTTTTCGACCAACATTGATACTTGCTACTTGAGTAGACATTTTTTCTCCTCAGGAAAATATGGATAGACCGAAACTCCAAACGTCCATCACGATGTGGGCAATCATCAACGGAACTAGGTTACGCTCTCTGGCGTAGTACAATCCCGCGATAATGCCGAACAGAAATGTGGTCAGCAATTTGTCGGGCAACCAGATGCCGTGAATGAGCGCGAACGAAATCGCCGCGAGCGCTATCGCGCGCCGGATTGTGTGATTACGCGCTTCCAGTTGTGTGATGATATAACCGCGCCAAAGCAACTCTTCGCATAAACCAGCCGTCAGCGGCACCACAACCAGCATCACGATTTTCTGCCAGACGTCCAGCCCTTCGATGCGGTACCACGTGCCGTTCGTCCACGCGACCCAGCCGACGTATCCTGCGAAGAGAAGATTCAACGCCGCAAACACGATCAACGCGGGTAACCATCGAAATCTCCAGAGCGACGCGCGCGGCGCAATCAAATTGCGCACGCCCGCCCAACCGATTCGTCGAATGAGCAAGCCCGCGAATGACCACTCGACGATGCAAACGAATAGCGACAACGCAAACGAGAGTTGCCCTTGACCGAATCCGGCGATCATCGTTGGCTGGGTTGCGGCGATTGCAAAGTAGGTAACGACAACCAACAGGATGCCAAGATTGAGAATGATGATCGGCAGGACGGAATAGACCCAAAGTTTTTCTTGTCGCACAAATCCCCCAGGCACATATGCGCGTCGGTGGTTGATTAACCACCGACGCGCAATCGATTTGCAGGTTACGCGGGGTGTGGCGCAGTTTGCAAGCGCGCTGGCGGTGATGCAAAGTAATTTGTTGCGGCGTCCTGCATCAGCACAAAGATGGTGTAGATTCCGATGAGCGTGCCAATTGGAAAACTAAGCAACGCAAATACGGACACAATGATGCCGAGGACTCGCGCCCACGACTTGCGTGCCAGTAAACCAATCCCGGCGACCAATGCTGGAATGGCAAGCCCTATCACCAACCCGCCGATCAGTATCGCAGTAAGCGTATTTAGGGTGGTTAGGATTGCAAAGACGCGCACGCCCTCAGGATCATTGACCACGGGCGCAAGTTCGGTCAAGAACCAGCTGCATTCCTTTCTGATCAGTGTATATCAAAAACTCACCAGACATCAGGCGTTTGGCGAATTTTTGGATATTATTCAAGTGGCTAGTTTCCGTTATCCCAATTTCTATCCGTACGCGGCGGTGGTTGACTAACCACCGCCGCGCCATCGAATCACCGGTTACGCGGGGTCCAGTGCGGTTTGTGCACGCGCGGGTGGCGACACAAAGTAGTTGATCGCTGCGTCCTGCATCAGCACGAAGATCACATACGCGCCGACGAGAGTGCCCATCGGAAAGCCAGGTAGATTCAAGATGCCAACTACCACAGTTGCCGGTTATGCCAAATGCGGCTGCCTTGCGATTGCGCCATTACTGGTGCGCTGCAGACCGGTTTAAATGACGGCGATGAAAAGTCCAGCAAACTGTGCGCGATTATTTCCGGTTGGCAAGCCCATAATGTGGGCAGGATCATGCTCGGACGACAGGCAGATCGCGCCCTCGATGCTTCCGCAAGTGCAGTCGCTACCAGATGCCGACATAAAGACAAGCTGGCATGAACACAACGCGCGCGAATGAGATTTCGCCAACTTGGGCGACCGGGATCAGCACGATCGCCTTCAACAACCCCGTAAGAGTTGCCCGGGAATTTGCCACGCCATCGCTTGTTCCCACAATGCCGGGGTTGCCATCGTCCGCGGAACGGCGCATAAATTGGTTCGGACCTTCCCAGAATGGTTTGTAGAACAACTGATACGCGATTGCCCGACAATCATGTACAAAAGGTGTGGCTCAGGATAAAAACCAAAGCCAATCGAATGGACTGACGCATTTTTTCTCCTTTCGTTACATTGTCTATTTACTTAGCGCGTACCGTGGTTTCCCAGCCATCGAGCAAATGCGCGAGATTTCTGAATGCATCGATGATGGCTGGGATGATTGCCACAGCCAGCCCGAATTTGAGCGCAAGATCAAGCCACCCATAGATCGTTAGCGGACCGCCAAGCACCAATTCGATCAGGACCAGAACGCCCAAGGTGTCCAAGGCGACTTGGATACAGCGCGTGACCAGAGTCCAGCGTTGCGTGAAGAGATTGGCGATGCCCAGACTAAATCCCAAACCCCAGCAGAGATTTAGCAAAGGCAGGTGCAACTGAAACTCGGGCGCCAGGAGCGGTGTAAAGCTATCTGGCTCGGCAAGTGACCGAACAAATCCAACCTTGTCTGGGAACATGTTGAACAAGATGGATGCCGCAACGATGAAACCTAGTTCGACAACTGTGCCGGCTAGATTAATCCGATCTCATCGTGTCGTGCGTTCACATTGGTATTGTTTGCATTGGCTAGCATTTTTTCTCCTCACTTGTCCTGGGACAAGCTGCAATCGCAATCTCGGACTGTGCCAAAGAGATATTCTTTGACCAGCTTGTCCAATTCGCAAAGCAATTTGCAGAGACGACTAAAAAACTCTTGGCTTGACATTTGAACCCTCCCATCTGAATGATCAGCTCAACGTGTGCGCCGGTTGTTTCTCTTTCCCCCAGTACAGATAAATCAAACTGGCGATGACTGCCCAAAACGAAATCGCGACTGCCCATCCCCACGTGCGATCAATCGAAAACGCAATTCTAATCAAACTGAACAACGCGATGTATTCGAGGATGATGTACGGAACGTGCGTGATCGGCTTGCTCCTGAAATCGATTTTCAAAATGTAATCCAGCAAGAATTCGACGGCGATGTACAAAAGGACGAACCCGAATAGAATCAGCGTTTGAAGATTTCGACCTTGAAACAGATAGCTGACAAATACGACGGCGAACGGAATTCCCAATGCAACAAAAACCGCACCGAACACCTGGCGCAATTCTGGGCGCGCTCGTTTCGTCGTGATAAAGACGCCGACGATGAGCAGGTTGAAAGCGACTGCACAAAGCACAAAAACGAAATCGAAGATGTCCATGGTCTCATTCCTCCCGTAAAGTATGAATCACATTTTTCGGACCCGGTGCGATAAAGATTGACAGCGTGAACACGATGCCCAAAATAAGAAGCGGAGTCGGTTCGCGTAAAACAACTAGTGCGCCCAACCCCGCCACGAGGAAGATCGTGCCAATCGCCAGCACTTGCCTGGTTGCTTGAGATTCATTCAAGTTGGGTGACATACATCGTCCTTATCTTTCCTGCATTGATACTCATTCGTCGCAGAACGCGAGACAGCTTTGACTGACTGGTCGATCGATTGTGGTCGAGAGAACCGTCGCATTGAATTAAGCAGGCGAGCGATGTTGGCTTTCAATGTGTTCAGCGGATTCGACGCATCCTGTTTGCCATAGTCCCGGCGTGTTTGATGAGATATTGTTCGTCCAACTCGCCGGCGTCGATTTCGCTCAGGATGTCCCTGAATTCATCGACCCGTGATTCGGGCAAAAGATCGAACATGGTTTACCCTTTCGATTCAACCCGCGGTTGTTCTTTAGTGAAGCAACGGTCAATCGCGGTCAACAATTCGTCCGGCGCATCGCACATGCAAATGAATTCATTCGCGCCGGCGGCAAGCGCTTGTGCGCGCGTTTCAACGCGCCCACTCAAGATGATCACGTGCGTGTTGCCGCAGTGATTGCGCAGCGCGCCGATCAACTCTGCCATCGGCAAATCCGGCAACCCCCACTCGATAATGGCGAGGTCCGGGCAAATCGCTTGCGCCTGGGCAAGCAAGTCCTTGGCGTCGCTTGCTTCGCTAATCGTTTTGAATCCCGGTTGCCGTTCCAACGCCACGCGCAGAGCAAAACGAATTTTGGGTTGATCATTTGCAATAAGGATGCGCATCGGTGTCATCTCCAAGTAAGTTAGGCGGGACCTGGCTCGACAGCGCGATCCAATCGCTGTCCAAGTGCCACAAGCAGATGCCCCAAGTCGTGTAATGCCTTGCGCGCCAGAGACTCAAACCGATTCGGTTTTGGCAGATCAATTTCGCTCGGTAGATGATCGTTTGTGACCTCGCGGCGATAACGCCGGGCGGTTTCTTGTTTGATGACATACAATACATAGTCGTTTGCCGGATACAACATTCGTCACCTCACTTTGTTCTGCCTGTAGTCTATTGCAAAAACTCTCCAAACGCATCGGGCGTTCGGAGAGTTTTTGGATATTAGCCGGGTGGCTATCGAATCAACTGCCCAGCCGACCGGGTTGCGGTTTCAATGTTGCATCGTGAGCTTGTGCATCTTCGAGCCGTTTGCCGATGCCCATGAACACATGACCGAGGAGATGCACCACGCCGCGCACGATACCTGGCGTGGGTTGGTACGCTTGACTGCCGTTCGGAACTTGATCGTCATCGGTTAGGTCATGGTAGTAGGTCTGCGTGCTTTCAACGGTATGGCGAATAAACGACTCGTTGGTCGGGTGAAACATGTGTAACTCCTTTAATCACAGATTCGCGTTAGCGATTGCCGTCCAGCGCGCCTTGTTCCAATTTGAGCCGCGCGTCTGCAGTTCCCAAGCGATCCAATTGCTTGCCCGCGCCCAGAAGCACGTGCCCAGCGGCGTGTAACAAGCCGCGCGTCAATCGAGACAGGCGTCCCGGTTTCCGCGCGCCAAGCTCATCGTCCAAGCGATCGATTTCCGCTGCGCGAACAAATTCTTTGATGCGGCGCTCTTGGATCAGTTTGGTGGCGTAATCGGATTGATAGTACATCTGTGTCCCTCGCTTTCCACTCAGCAACTTCTGCGCCAACTATAATGCAAAAACTCTCCAGACACATCGGGCATCTGGAGAGTTTTCGGCTATTAGCCGGGTGGCTGATACCCGGCGGCTAGGAACTGATCAATTTTTGCTGAATTGCCGTCGCCACCGCTTCTGCGCGATTCGACACGCCGAGCTTCGACAAGATATTGCTGACATGCGCTTTGGCGGTGGCGTGGCTCACGCTCAAACGGTCGGCGATTTCTTGGTTGTTCAACCCTTTGACGAGTAAAGCCAACACCTCGCGTTCGCGCAATGTCAAGTCAAAACCGGGTGTGGCCGGTTTGGTGGGCGGCGTTTGCACAAGCGCCTGCACTGCTTCTTGCGCGAGCGTTGCGCGTCCGGCAAACGCATCGCGAATTGCTTCGGCGAGGTCTTCGCCGGACACGTTCTTGAGCAAGTAACTGATCGCGCCCGCCGAGAGCGCATCTTGCACTTTGTCGCGATCCGGAAAACTCGTCAGCACGATGATTTGAATCCGCGGATATTGTTTGTGGATAATCCGCGTCGCCGTGATACCATCCATCTCCGGCATTTGCAAGTCCATCAGAATCACATCCGGCGATAATTTCTCACATAGCTCAACTGCCTCGCGTCCGTTTTGCGCTTCGCCGACGATTTCCATATCCCGATTGTTTTTCAAGAACATGACGATGCCTTTGCGCACCATGCCGTGTTCATCGACGACCATTACGCGAATTGGTTTCATGGCCCGACCTCCTGATTTTCCCATGTCACTTGAATCTGCGTGCCGTCTCCCGGCTGACTCGTGACACTAAACTCCGCGCCGATGGCTTGCGCGCGTTCACGCATATTGCGCAAGCCGAAATGATCGGGCGCGACGTGCGCCATATCGAAGCCGCGTCCATTGTCGCTGATCGACATTTCGATGCGCGGGCGATTGTCGATGGTGCGAAAGTACAGACTGACGACGACATTCGTCGCGCGCGAATGTTTGAGAATGTTGTTCAACGCTTCTTGCGCGATGCGATAGAACGCAATGTGCGCTTCCGCCGGCAACTTGCAATCCTTTGCCGCGTTCACGGTCACGAGCAATCCTTCGCGCCCCGCCATCGCTTCGCCCAGTTGGCGCAGCAGATTGCCCAACGGCGTTTCGACGAGCGCGGCGGGACGCAGTTCCAAAAGCAACGTCCGCATCTCGGCGAGCGCGCCGCGACTCAGCTGGCGCAATTCGCGGAGCAACAAACGTCCCTGGTCTGGCTCGCTGTCCCAAGTTGCTGGCAAAGCATCGGCGATGAGACTCGCAGAGAAAAGCGTTTGCGTCACGGCATCGTGCAAATCACGCGCGAGCCGATTGCGTTCTTGCATCACCGCCAATTCTTGCGCGCGTTCGTACAAACGCGCATTTTCGATGGCGGTGCCGATTTGATTCGCAATCGATTGCACCACCGCAAGATCGGTGTTATCGAACGCTTCCAATTGATCGCTCTGCACATCGAGCACGCCGATGATTTGTTCCTTCACGATGATCGGCGCGATGAGTTCGGAACGCGTCGCGCTGCCTTGCATCAAAACGTAACGCGGGTCCTGGGTTACATCGGGAACGATGACTGGCTCGCCGTGTGCGGCAACCCAACCCGTCAGCCCCTCCTCGCCGATGCGCAAGCGTTGCGGCTTGAAGGTAAATGTCGAATCATCCCACAATTTGCCCGATCCAACCCGATACACCACGTGATCGCCTTCGATCAAACCGATGCCGACGTGGTAGTAGTCGAACGCTTGGCGCAACGATTGCGTGACCTTGTTCAGAATTTGTTCGGTGTCCAGCAGTGACGCAATGTTGCGACCGATTTCGGCGATGATTTGAAATTGTTCGGCGCGATGTTTCTCCGTTTGAAAGCGTTGCGCGCGTTCGATGGCGACGCCGACATTCGCGGCAATCGTCATGAGCAAATGCTGATCGTTTTCGTTGAAACGCCCCTCTTCTTGAATGCTTTGCACGCTCACTACGCCGATAGCATGCGCGCCGACGAGAATCGGCACGCCGATGTATGATTTGACGTCGATGCCCACTTGCGTCGCGCCGATTTGCGCGCGGCGCGTTTCCATATCGCGATTGATGAGCAATGGCTGGCGCGTATCGATGATTTTGCTTGTCAGCCCTTCGCCGTATCGAATCGGCGTGAACTCTTCGCCGAACGTGTACGGAAATCGAATCCAATGGCGCGCCGAATCGAGCAAGGCGATGTACACGATCTCGGCATTGAACGTGTCGCGAATTTGTCTGCCCCGCGAGTTGAATGAGCGCGTCGAGATCGACCTGGGACGCGAGCGCGTGGCTCACGCGATTAACGGTGGCAAGTTCGGCGGCGCGTTGCTGGGTCTCGTCAAAGAGCCGCGCGTTCTCCAGCGAGACGCTCATCGCGTTCGCAAGGGTTTGCAGCAGCCGTACATCCGATTCGCTGAACGCGTGCTCGCGCTCCATGTTTTTCAAGCGAATCAGCCCACGCGTTTGCCCGCCCATCACCAACGGAACAAAGACGGATGATTTTGGAAGGTGTTCCCCGGGCAAGACATAACTGCCGGTACTGTTCTGAAATTTGCGCCAGGTTCTCGTTGACGACAACCGTTTCGCCGGTGCGAACAATGTGCGCACTAAATCCTTGTGTAAGTGGCAAAGGATCTATCGCCACGCGGTGTCCATTATCGTAGTTGTAGGGCAGGTGCAATAAATTGGTTTTGGGGTCGTAGATGCGGATGCTCAGATCCGTGTTGTGAAAACTCTCGCGGATCTTGTCGCCGACGGCTTCGTAGATTTCTTGCAAATTGAGTTTGGAAGCCAGCGCGGCTTGGACGCTGTTGATGATGGCAAGCTCGGTGTTCCGTTGTTCGGTTTCTTTGAGGAGACGCTGAGTCTCGTCAAAGAGGCGTGCGTTTTCAATTGCAACGCTCATCGATGATGCCAGCGTCTGCAACAGGCGCAGGTCGGATTCGGTGAACGCATTCTCCTGATCGAGATTTTGCAGGCTCATCACGCCGGTCACACGCTTGCCGACTAGCATTGGCACGCCAAGCCACGAGCGCGGCGTCTCCGTGCCGGGTAAAGTCGGTTGCCCCAACGCGGTGGCCTTCTCGGCGACCTTGGTGTTGACCAATAACGATTCGCCGGATTCGATAATGTGCCGTCGAAATCCGCCGACCGGTTGCGGCTCGGCGATGTACACGCGCTTGCCGCGCTCGATGGCATAGCGATGCGCGACCTGGTCGGTTTGCGGATCGTAGATCGAGATCATGACGACTTGGGCGTTAAAGATGTCGCGAATCTTGTCGCCGATCAAATCGTAAATGTCTTGAACGTGGCGTTGGGTTGCCAGTCCGAGCTGGACGCTGTCGATGATTTCGAGCTCGGCGGTGCGCTGGCGCAGTTCTTCCTGTGCTCGTTCTAGCTCCGCGTGATCTGATCGGGCGTCCGAGGTCTTCATCTGTGAGCCTTCTAGAAATACCTTGACTGAACAAAAAGGCAACACCTGCAATTGCCGTGCGGTTTTTCCGCACGCCCAACGACAGGTGCTTGATCGTCTGTTCGCGCATTCATCGCGCCAACAATAGGATATGAACTGACTCGCAAAGTATAACAGGAGACCGGGTTTCCGTCAAAAGTCCATGGTTGTTTCGCTCTTGCATCCGTGAAAAAGATTGCTGCAACTACTCATACAAAAATGAGTAGTTCGCGCTATTTTCATTCCGTCAAATGTATCAGACAATAGTCAGAGCAAAAATATTTCGCGGATGCCTACACCCTACTCCCAACGTGCCCACCGCTAATCCGCAAGAGAGGGCTAACGGAATGGAACAGCGCTCACTGGTGCCGAGTATTTGTCCTTATTGTGGCGTTGGTTGCGGACTCTACCTTCGCGTGAACGACGGCATTCTCACCGGGCATCGAGTACATGTCCGAGCATCCGGTGAATCAAGGCGCCCTGTGTCCCAAAGGCAACGCCTGCCTTGATATCGTTTACCATCGCGAGCGGATCCTCTACCCGATGAAAAAGGTGGGCGGTCGATTTGAGCGCACGACCTGGGACGATGCGCTCGACCTCGTCGCCGAAAATCTCAGCCGCGTGTGTAGTGTGCAAGGTCCCAACGCGCTGGGTTTTCTTGCATCGGCAAAAGCCACGAACGAAGACAATTACCTCCTCCAGAAATTCGCGCGGCTACTCGGGACCAACAACATCGATCAATGCGCGCGGCTCTGACACAGCCCCACGGTGGCAGGTCTTGCCACGACCTTTGGTTCCGGCGCCATGACGAATCCGGTCGTCGATCTTGCGAACGCCGATTGCATTTTTGTTATTGGGTCAAACTTTGCCGAAAATCACCCGATCGTCGCGCGCTGGGTGATGGACGCTAAACAACGCGGCGCAAAACTGATTGTTGCCGATCCACGCTACACCGCCACTGCTTGGAACGCCGATATTTTTCTCCCGCTCATGCCCGGCACCGACACGTCGCTCCTCAACGCGATGATGCACGTCATCGTCGAAGAAAAGTTATATAGCCAGAAATTTGTCAATCAGCGGACGACTGGTTTCGATGCCGTCCTGCAATTGGTGAGTGAGCATACGCCGGAAATCTCAGAGCAAATTACGCGCGTGCCGGCGGATCGCATTATCGCCGCGGCGCGTGCGTACGCCACTGCGTCCGCATCATCGATTATCTACTGCATGGGCGTTACCCAACATGCGTGTGGCACCAATACCGTTATCAATTGCGCCAATCTGGCGATGATGTGCGGACAGATCGGCAGACCGGGAACGGGTGTGAATCCTTTGCGCGGTCAGGACAATGTGCAAGGCGCGTGCGATATGGGCGCATTGCCGGTTTATTATCCTGGTTATCAATCGGTCACTGACACGCCCACCCGTGCGCAATTTGCGTCTGTCTGGGATTGCGCACCGGATGACTTGTCGCCCAATGCGGGCTTGACGCTCGTCGAAATAATGCAAGCCGCCCATCATGGCGATATTCGGGCGATGCTCATCATGGGCGAGAATCCCATCGTGGTCGATCCGAATAGCGATCACGTGCGCGCCGCGCTCGAACACCTCGATTTCTTAGCGATCATGGAATTGTTCATGACTGAGACCGCGCAGCTGGCGAATGTGATTCTGCCGGCGGCGTCGTTTGCGGAAAAACGCGGAACCAAAACCGCGACGGATCGCCGCGTGCAATGGATGGAACGTGCCATCGCGCCGGTCGGCGAGGCGCGTGACGGATTGGCAAATCATCCGCGATCTGGCGCATCGATTGGACATGCGGCGGGTGTTTCCGTTCTTTGTCGAGGAAGATGTCTTTGCCGAAATTCGACGTGTCACTCCCAGTTACGCCGGATTGACACCCGCCCGATTACAATCGACGATTGGCGGAATCGCGTGGCCTTGCCCATCGACCGAGCATCCGGGCACGCCGATTTTGCATTCGGTCGATTTCAAGCGTCCTCTCGGACGCGGTATCATGAAGCCCGTTGCCTGTCAATCGCCCGTTGAAGAGATATCGACAGAATATCCACTGGTGTTGACGTGTGGGCGCGTGGTCATGCATTACAACTCGGGTACGATGACGCGACGCACGCGCGCCTTGATGGGACGCGAGCCAAGTTTGTTTGTGCAATTGCATCCGGACACCGCCAAAGAATATGGCATTCTTGAAGGACTGGCGCGCGTGACCACCCGACGTGGACAGTGTGGTTGCGCAAGTGAAAATTTCGCGTCGTATTCCTGAAGGTGTGCTGTTCATGCCGTTCCACTTTCCGGAAATGAATCTCTTGACGATTGACGCGCTCGATCCCACCGCCAAGATCCCAGAGTACAAAGTCGCCGCGTGCCGCATCGAGCCGGTGCCAAGCGAGGAGCCGGTTTTCGCGCCATAATGCCCCAGGGAGCATACCGATTATGCCCAAAGCCATTACCATTGATTTGATGCGCTGTACTTTTTGCCGGGCGTGCGAAGTCGCGTGCGAGCGCGAGCATGGCGGGATTGCCAACATGTTCGTTCAACTCGTCGACGAGCGCTATGCTGTGCCGATCAATTGCCGGCATTGCCAGGATGGCGCGTGTGTTCAAGTTTGTCCGACGCACGCGCTGCATCGCGAAACCGATGATGCCGTAACGATCGCGCCGATCAAGTGCATAGGTTGCGGTCTCTGCACAATCGCGTGTCCTATCGGTGCGGTGCGGCTAGACGCGCTCACCAAGATCGCGCGCAAATGCGATTTGTGTCTGCCACGCCTGCAACAGAATCTCCTGCCGGCGTGTGTGGCCACGTGCTCAGCGCGCGCGCTCTCCTTCCACGAAATCGAACACCCGGTTTTCCCCATCGATAGCTGGGACCCGCGCAAGATTCTTGATTCCTTGGATGGCGGTGTCCTCCAGAACGCGCAACCGAGTCGCCACGAAGTGGTCGTTACCAACAAATGAGGTGCTGGCATGTCAACTATGACCATCGATCGAATCGTTCACGGATTGCCAGAACAAATTAAAGTTGAAAAGAATCAGGATCACACCATCCTGGCTTCTGTGGCGCCGTCCGATCTCCTGGCGGCGGCGCGTCATATTCGCGATGAGTTTGGCGGACGCTTTATTCTTTCGACCAGGACGGACAAGCGAGATCTCGCCGGTCATTATGAAGTCAGTAACGTGATCGGTCTTGACGAGCAACAAACCTTTTTGGTATTGCGGACCGAAGTTGATCCGGCGAACGCAACAATTCCTTCCATCACCAATATTATCCCCGGCATGAATTGGGCTGAACGCGAAGTGCGCGATGTGATCGGTGTTGTGCCCGTTGGACACCCTGATCCACGTCGCCTGGTTTTGCCCGATGATTGGCCCGAAAATATCTATCCGCTCCGCCGAGATTTCAAGTACAACGAGCGTCCGGAAATAATTCCCGACCAGCGACCCAAGATCAACGCGCCGCCCAAAGACGCGACCATTCTGCCGATTGGGCCGTTCTTTCCCACGCTCGAAGAGCCGACATTTGTTAATCTTTACGTGCGCGGCGAACAAATCGTCGGCATGGACTATCGCGGGTTTTTCAACCATCGCGGCATTGAAAAAATCGCCGATTCAGAGCTGTCGTATCATCAAGTTCCGTTCATTGCCGAGCGCATTTGCGGCATTTGCGGTTTTGTGCACAGCACCTGTTTTTGCCAAGCCGCGGAAGCGGCGGCAGGCATCACCGTGCCCGATCGCGCGCGCTACCTGCGCACGATTCTTTTGGAATTGGAACGTGTGCACAGTCACTTGCTCTGGCTGGGTTTGGCGTGCCACTTTATCGCGTTCGACACATTGTTCATGCAAGCGTGGCGCATCCGCGAGCCGGTCATGTGGCTCTGCGAGTACATCACCGGCAATCGCAAGACGTACGGGATCAATCAAATCGGCGGCGTGTCCCGCGATTTGCCGGCGGATGCGGCGCCACGCATCTTGACGGTCATCGATCAAATCGAAAAAGAAATGCTCGCGGTCGTCGATGCAATTATCGAAGATGGCTCGCTCAAAGCGCGTTTGCAAGGATCGGGAATTTTATCGACCGAAGATGCAAAAGCATACTGCGTCGTCGGTCCGACTGCGCGCGGCTCGAATGTGCCAATCGATGTGCGGCGCGATCATCCCTTTGCCGCTTACCCTGAGCTCGATTTTCAGGTATGCGTCGAGTCGAGTTGCGACAACTGGGCGCGGACGATGGTACGCATTCGCGAGTTACCGGAATCGATCAAGATCTTGCGACAAGCCATTGCCAAAATGCCGGCGGGACCGATTATGGCAGAGGTGAACGATATTCCTGCCGGGCAAGTGGGCGTTGGCTCGGTTGAAGCGCCGCGCGGCGAAGTGGTGCATTACCTTCTCACGGGTTCAGACAGACCATACCGCTGGCGCGTGCGCGCGCCCAGTTACAATAATTTGCAAGCGATCCCAACAATGCTTAAAGGCATGACCATTGCGGACGCGCCGCTCATCATCGGCAGTATCGATCCGTGTTTTTCTTGCACCGAACGTGTTGGCGTGATCGATCAGCAAGCCGGGACGGTCAAGGTTTATCGGCAACAAGAATTGTTGGACATGTTTTTAGAGAAAGGTTAGCCGCGCATGTTGAAACATCTGGTGAGCGAACTCAAAGAAGCGGTGCTGTGTCTCCAAGCGGGACAAGTCACGCTCGGTTATCCGTTTCAGCCGCACGCGCCGGAAGGAAATTTTCGCGGTCAGGTTGTCGTGGACACAGCGCAGTGTATTGGTTGCGGCGCGTGCGCGGCGGCGTGCCCGGCGCGGCTCATCACCATCCGCGACATGGCAGCGTATCGCATCATCGATTTAGAATTGCGGCGCTGTACGTTTTGCGCGCAATGCCGCGACGTGTGTCCGCAAAAAGCGATCACGCTCTCATCGCAATTTGAAACTGCCAGTCCGTCGATGGACGATTTGCAGATTACATTGCAACTCAAGTTGGTGCGTTGCCGCGATTGCGGCGCGCCCATCGGCACGCAGCGCGTGATCAATAAAATCGTCGGCGAGTTGACGGAAAAGATCGGCATCGCGCCGGAAAAAATCGATTGGCTCGATTTGTGCGTCGCGTGCAAACGGAAACAGATGGCATGGTCGCTGGAGGTGAGCCGATGAGCCGAGTCCTCGATTGGTGTTTCAAGAAATCGATTTGGGTGTACCACGTCAATGCCGGGTCGTGCAACGGTTGCGACATTGAAGTGCTCGATGTGCTCACGCCGTACTATGACTGCGAGCGCTTCGGCATCAAATTGGTTCACACGCCGCGCCACGCCGATGCGTTGCTCGTCGCGGGTCCGGTGACGCGCCAAGTGCGTGAGCGCTTGCTGCGTTTGTATGACGCCGTGCCCGACCCGAAACTGGTCATCGCCGTTGGCGCGTGCGCGACCGGCGGTGGCATCTGGCACGATAGCTACGCGACGTGCGGCGGATTGGACAAGGTTTTGCCGGTGAGCATCTACATCCCCGGTTGTCCACCGCGTCCCGAAGCGATTCTGTTTGGTGTTGCGCAAGCGTTGGGGCTGGTTAAGAAACAAGTGAAGCAAGAAGTGTTTATTGAGGCGTGATAGCTTACCACCCTCACCCCGATGGAGCGACATTAACGCGCTGTTCAGCGGCGCATCAAGGACGCTCCATTGCCTCTCTTTGAGGGAGAGGGGAGAAGGGCAATGCTTATGAACATACAACAACTTTTACTTGGAATATTCTACACGCTCGTCTTTCCGGGGTTTTGTCTTTGCCGCTATCGTTGGACTTTATCTAACCTGGGTCGACCGCAAAGTAACAGCAGTCGTGCAAAGCCGAGTGGGTCCGCCGTGGTTCCAACCGTACGCTGACATCGGCAAACTCTTTAACAAGAGAATGCTCGTGCCGCGCGGCAGTAGCGCAATCGGTTTTGTTGCCGCGCCGGTGTTGGCGGTCGCAGGCGCGACGCTCGTCGCGGTCATCGTCCTGCGCGCGCTCATCGACCCGGCGGTGGGATTTGTCGGCGACTTGATCGTGTTGCTGTACTTGTCCACTTTGCCCGGCATCGCGCTGATCATCGGCGGCGCGTCATCGCGCAGTCCGTTCGGCGCGATTGGCGCAGGGCGCGAGATGAACATGATCTTGGCGTACCAGGTCGGCTTTTTACTTGCGATCATCACGGTGCTCGTCAAGGTCAAATCGATCATGTTCGGCGACATTATCGCGTACCAAGCGACGCACGGACCGATCGTGTTGAGTTTGTCCGGCGCGATTGCGCTCGTCGTCATTCTGTTTTGCACGCAAGCCAAACTAGGTTTTCTGCCGTTCGACATTGGCGAAGCGGAGAGCGAAATTATCGGTGGACCGCTGGCGGAATATTCCGGCGTGGGCTTGGCGCTGTTCAAGTTGACGACCGCGATGATGTTTTTTGTCTTGCCGGTTTTGGTCGTCATCCTATTCACCGGTGGCGTCGAACTCTCGCTGATTTCTATTGTCGGTTTTCTGCTAAAACTGTTGGCGATTTACGTTGTACTGATCGTCGTGAAAATTACCCACGCGCGACTCAAACTCGACCAAGCCCTGCGGCTTTTCTGGGGACGCGATAACAATTGCCGGTTTGCTCGCAGTCGCGTTTGCGCTCATGGGTTGGTAATTGATCTAGCCACAGAAACACACACGCGAAGCGTTTCACAGAAAATTCTCTGCGCGTTTCTGTGTTGGCTGTGCTGAACTTCAGGCACAGTCATCTGTGGCATAACAAAGGAATGCTATGTTTGCCTTTGCAACGATCGGCATACCCATCTTCGGATCGTTCCTCACGCTGGCGGCAGATCGCATTTCGGCGGGGCTGCGAAACGCGCTGGCCATCCTCATTCTGCTCGCCACGTTTCTGAGTGCGTTACTGCTCATTCCCATCGCCGGGCAAGCCTCGACGATCACGTTGGGCGCGTTCTTCATTCCCGGCTTGCATCTAACCTTTGTCGTCGACGGGCTGGGCGTGTTCGTCGCGCTGACGTCTTCGCTGATTGGTCTGCTGATTCTGCTCTACTCGCTCGGCTATATGAAAGAGTATGCGCACCAAGGCGAGTATTACTTTTTCGTTGTGCTGTTCCTGGGTTCGATGATGGGGCTGGTCCTCTCGGCGAACCTTTTGCTGATCTACATCTTTTGGGAAATGACGGCGATCTGCTCCTGGCGCTTGATCGGCTTTTATCGCGAACCCCAGCATTTGCGGAGCGCCGACACGGCGCTGCTGATTACGGTCTTTGGCTCATTCTGCATGTTGATTGGTTTGGAAATGATCTGGAGCGAAACCGGCACCTTCGCGATTGACGCCTTGCGCGGTCAGCCCATTAGCGATCTGGCAATCGGCTTGGTGATGCTGGGAATGTTGGCCAAGTCGGCGCAGATTCCGTTGCAAATCTGGCTTCCCGCCGCCGGCGTTGCTCCATCGCCGGTCACCGCGCTTCTGCACGCGGCCGTGCTTGTCGTCATCGGCGTATTTGCTTTTGCGCGCATCTTTGTCGGCGTGTTTGGATTATCACCCACGTGGCAACTTGTCGCGCAGGTCCTTGCGATCGCGACCATTCTCATCGCTGGCGGGGCGGCGATGGTGGAGAACAACGCCAAGCGCATCCTCGCCTATTCGACGTTTGGGCAACTGGCGTACGTTTTCCTCGGACTTGCCACCATGAACGATGTGGGCGTGGCGGGTGCGTTGGCCTTTCTGCTCGCGCACAGTCTCGCCAAAGCCGGTTTGTTCCTCTGCATTGGCATCGTCGAACACCAAACGCACACGCGCGACATCCGCGAGTTGGGCGGCTTGATTCGCACGATGCCGGTCACCGCGATTACATTTGCGCTCTGCGCGTTGACCATCGTTGGCTTTCCGCCGACTGCCGGGTTCTTCGGCAAGTTGATGATCGTGATGGGCACGGCGCAAAGCGGCAACATTCCACTCGCGGTACTGGCGGTCATTGGTGCGTTGATGACGCTGGTCTATATGGCGCGTCTATTCAACGCCGTGTTCCTGGGTGAATCGCGTTGGCAAACGCGCGAAGGCACGCCGATCATGCTGGCGACCGTGATTGCGTTTGCGGTGCTTTCGCTTATTGCCGGGTTTGCGATTACGCCGCTCTTGACCTGGGTGAACGCGCTTGTTGTGCAACTGCTCACAGGATAATAAAAGATGAATGAGATTCTGCTTTACCCAATTGCATTACCCATCATCGCCGCCGTCCTTTGCTTGTTGCTCCCCAAGCCCGCGACGAGTTACCGCAAGCAGATTTCGCTCATCACGACGGTGACGACGCTTGTGTTAGCCGGGTTACATTTTTCTCCAGCCGCCTTTGAGCTTTTCGATTCCGTGGCTCGCGTTCGGCGCGCAAACCGTGATTCCATTTGAATTGCTGGTGACGCCGTTCGCGCGATTGTTCATTGTTGCCGGAAGCGGCTTTGCGTTATTGATCGCGTTGTACTCGTACAAATACATGAGCGATCATCCGCACGAACGCGAATACTTTGCGTACTTGCTCGCGACGCTCGGCTTTTTGATCGGCGCAGTGCTGGCAAATAACTTGATCGTCTTGTTGCTGTTTTGGGAATTGCTGGGATTGATGTTGTATTTGCTCGTGCTTGTGTCCGGCAACGATGCGGTGCAATCGGCGACCAAGACACTTGTCATCGCCGTCGACGGGCGATTTATGCGTTATGCTGGGCATCATTTTCATTTGGCTGGGGGCAGGCACGTTGAGTATCGAGCGAATTGACGGCGCGTCCGATTGTTCTGCAAACGCCGCTGGCCATCGCCGCGTATCTGCTCATCATGGTCGGCGCGTTCGCCAAAGCCGGCGCCATGCCGATGCATTCGTGGATCCCGGCAATCGCCACGCATGCGCCGATTCCAACGATGGCGTACTTGCCGGCATCGCTTGACAAATTGCTCGGCATCTATTTGCTTGCCCGCCTCTCACTCGATTGGTTCGTGATGATTCCGGCGATGGGCTTGATCCTGATGATCTTCGGCGCCATCACGATTTTGGGTGCGGTGTTGATGGCGCTCATCCAGCACGATTTCCGTAAAATGCTCGCGTTCCACGCGGTATCGCAAGTTGGCTACATGGTGCTGGGTATCGGCACGGGTACACCGGTTGGGGTGATGGGCGGCTTGTTTCACATGCTCAACCACGCAATTTACAAAAGCTGTTTGTTCTTATGCGGTGGCTCGGTGCAACATCAAACCGGGCGCACCAAATTTGCAGAACTAGGCGGACTGGCACGTGCGATGCCGTGGACGTTTGTAACGTGTTTGATTGCGGCGCTCGCGATTTCCGGTGTGCCGCCGATGAATGGTTTTGTGAGTAAGTGGATGGTATATCAAGGCATCATCGATTCGGGCGGCGTGCTCTTCCCGATCTTTCTCGTCGTCGCGATGTTTGGCTCGGCGCTGACACTCGCGTCGTTCATGAAGTTGTTGTACTCGATGTTCTGGGGCGATCGACCAAAAGAACTGGAACACGTTACCGAAGCGAGCGCGTGGATGATTGCGCCGCTCGTCGTGCTCGCATCGTTCGCCGTTGGCTTTGGTATCTTTTACCAATTCCCGGTCGAAAATCTGATTCGACCGATTTTGGGAACCACTGCCGCCATCCCAGGTCTTTGGGATTCCGGTCTCGCGACGATTTTGCTTTTGCTCAGTCTGGGCGTCGGCGCGATCATTTATCTGGTGGGACGACCGCGCGGTGTCCAAGAGACCGAAGTGTTCCTCGGCGGCGAGATGATCGATCTGGAGCGTTACCGCGTGCCGGGAACGCAATTCTACGGACCAATCAAAGAGTTGGGCGGGCTCAAGCAACTCTATGCGATGGCAGAGCGCGGCGCGTTCGATCTCTATGTCTACATTGTCGATTCGCTCAAATGGCTTGGACAAGTCGTCTACAAGTACATTGAACAAGCGCTGGCCGATCTGTACCAAGGGTTCATCCCGGCATTATTGTCGCTTGTGGGTCAGGTTCTGCGACTCGTCAACAAGCATCTTGTCTTGACGCTGATTCTTTGGATTTGTTACGTCGCAAGCATCGCCCTCACGCTGACATCCCCATACGACGAAGCGATGCTCGCCGCGATTCGCATCGTCGCGAGCATCGGAATGATCGTTTGGGCAATGCTGGCTCTGGTCGAAACCGATCTGATGCGCTTGTTGATTCTCGGCGCGACGAGTCAAATGGGTTTTGTGGTACTCGGCGCAACCTTGTCGCGTGAAATCGCAATGACCTATCTGATTACCGGCGGTGTGGCGCTCGTCGTGTTGTTTGCGTGCGCCAACGCGTTTGTGCATTCCGTCAAGACGGGTGCACTCGATGCCATGACAGGTTTAGCCGCGCGCATGCCCATTGCGTTTTACATTTTTCTCTTTGCCGCGTTCTGGCTTGCCGGCCTGCCGCCGTTCGGCAATTTCTTTTCCAAGTTTCTGCTTGGCACTGCCGCCGAGGAAGTCAGTCCGCTCTTTTCCATCGCCATCACCGGTACCGCGATGCTCACGCTGGGTTACCTGTTGCGACCGATTCGGCGCTTTTTGATGGTGACGGGCAAAGATGCGGCAAGAACTGCAACGGCGCATTAGCGGCAAACGCGTGACGATGGTCGGCGTGGGCAATCCGTTACGCGGCGATGATGGCGTTGGTCCAGCGTTGATCGATCAGTTGCAGGGCAAGGTTGATGCTGTGCTGGTTGATGCCAGCGATGTACCAGAAAATTATCTCGGCATCGTTCAGTTGTCGCGACCAGAAGTAATCGTCATCATCGACGCCGTTGAATTGGACGCGCGCGCCGGCGACGTTGCGCTGATCGAGCTAGAGCAAATCGGCGGGACGATGGCCACGACGCACAACACGAGTCTGGAGCCATTCGCAAAGATGTTGCGCGCGGAAACCGGTGCCGATGTTTTGCTCGTTGCGATTCAACCGGCGAATCGCACGTTCGGGGCGCCGATGTCGCCGGCGGTTGTGGCAACGCTTGAGCAATTGGGAAAAATCTTTCAAGGATTGGCATAATCGGTATGCACGAGTTCGGCATCGCCCAACAAATGGTCAAGTCCGCGCTCGACCACGCCGAGAAATCTAATGCGATGCGCATCACGGCGTTGAATATTGTCCTCGGCGCGCAGTGTTTTTCCACCATGCCTTTGCTGTACGACGGCGCAATATCGATGTGATTCTCGTTGATCTTTAGCGGATTCAAGTTTGTACACACGAATTTGATGAAGAAGGTGAACGGCGCGAAAAACTGACACGGCGACATGAAAGTTGGGAGACAGGGTGACAAGGAGACAGGGAGATCAAGCAATTTCTCCCCATCTCCTAAGCTCCTTGTCTCCTTGTCTTTTGGAACGGCAAATGAAAACCTCGTTCTCGGTCTCGGAAATATTCTACTCGAGGACGAAGGCGTTGGCGTGCGCGTCATTGAGCGATTGCAAGTCGATTATATTTACCCCGACGATGTGCTCGTCCTCGACGGCGGCACACTCGGGCTCGACTTGCTCGCGTATATCGAAGATCATTCGCGCATCGTCATTGTCGATGTGGTGGAAGCGGGTAAAGAGCCTGGGACACTGATTCGCTTGGTCAATCAAGAGATCCTACCTTTCTGTGCCCCAAGGATTCACCGTGCCAAGTCGGCCTGCAAGATTTGCCTGCGGTTGCAAAACTACGTGGGCATTTTCCCGAAGAGGTCATTTTGTGGGGCGTGCGAACCCAAGGCTTTGAGCCGAGTCCCGAACTGACACCCGCCGTTGCCGCGCACGTCGAGCTGCTTGCCACGCATGTCATCAAAGAATTAGCGCGGTGGAATGTGGTGGTGAAGAGAAAATTGAACGTGTTTTTTGGCTTATCACTTGTCTTGCCATCCTCGGCGCATATCTGACCTTTCCACACAATTCCGAATCGTTGTTGCAGGAATACACCACCGTGAATGTGCCAAACGATGTACTCAATTCGCCCAATGCAAATGCGTGTGGGCGCGGTATTTTTCTTTCCAACTGTGTGCCGTGTCACGGCGCATTCGGCAACGGGCAAGGCACAGTCAAACCCGCTTGCGGTCCCCAGCCCGCCGATTTGACCGATCGCACAAAAATGTCGGTACATTCGCCGCAATATCTTTTTTGGCGTGTCAGCGAAGGTGGACAAGTCGAGCCGTTTCGCTCGCAAGGGTCAGTGATGCCGGCGTGGAGATTTCAGTTGGGTGAAGAACAACGCTGGCAGCTTGTGGCATACATCGAGACGCTTGCGCGGTAGAGCGACAATCGATATAATTGTAGTGTCGCTTCCGGAGAATTAAATTCTTATGCATGAATATGGCATCGCGCAAGAAATGCTCAAAATCGCGTTGGACTATGCCGCGAAGAATTCCGCTCAACGGATCACGGCGTTCCACATCGAAATGAGCGCGCTCGCAGACGAAAGCGAAGAGTCTCTGTGTTTCCATTTCGATCACGTGACACGCGGGACGATTGCGGAAGGCGCGCGTGTGGAAATTAGTCGTGTTCCAATGCCCGCCAAGTGCCTGGATTGCGGCAACGATTTTGCTTTTACAACCCCGACGACAATGTGCCCGCGTTGCTCCAGTTCCCGCATCCGCGCGTTGCCCCAGGACGAGTTTCGCTTGACTAGCATCGAGATCGAGTGACCACCAAACGTCTAGGCGTTGAAATCCACGGCGCGGTCCAAGGAGTCGGTTTTCGTCCATTTGTCTACCGGCTTGCGACTGAACTTGCACTCAACGGCTGGGTCATCAACGACACGCGCGGCGTGTTTATTGAAGTCGAAGGTGACGACACGTCGCTGGCGCAATTCCTCGAACGTTTGCCTAACGAAAAACCACCACGCTCGATTATTCATTCGCTCGATTCAACTTGGCTCGATGCCGTTGGCTTCACTCGATTTGAAATTCGCCACAGTGACGCTGTCGGCGCCAAAACCGTTCTCGTCTTGCCCGATATTGCGACGTGTCCCGATTGCCTCGCCGAAGTCTTCGATCCCAATAACCGCCGCTATCGTTATCCCTTTACCAATTGCACAAATTGTGGTCCGCGCTTTACGATTATCGAGGCGTTGCCGTACGACCGCCCAAACACGACGATGCGCAAGTTTGTGATGTGCGCTGATTGCCAACGCGAGTACGAGAATCCGCTCGATCGTCGCTTTCACGCGCAACCAAATGCTTGCCCAACGTGCGGTCCTCAACTTGCATTATGGTCGTCGCGGGGTGAAGCGCTTGCCGAACGCCATGCTGCATTGCGCCAAGCGGCTGACGCGCTGCGCAATGGAAAAACGATTGCAGTCAAGGGGCTTGGCGGATTCTTGTTGATGGCGGATGCGCGCAACGCGAACTCGCTTGCGCGCTTGCGCGAACTCAAGCCACGCCGCGATAAACCCTTTGCTTTGATGGCGCGCGACCTCCATCAGATGCGTGCGCTCGTTGAAATCGACACGCAAGCCGAGGTGTTACTTGCGTCGCCGGAAGCGCCAATTGTTTTGATGCGCCGAAAGCCCGGTTCACCTGTCGCAGACGCGGAGCGTGTTGCGCCGGGAAATCCGTACCTCGGTGTGATGTTGCCGTACACGCCGCTTCATCATTTGCTATTGCGCGAGGTCGATTTTCCGGTCGTCGCGACGAGCGGCAATCTGAGCGACGAGCCGATTTGCATCGACGAGAACGAAGCCGTGCAACGACTTGGCGCGATCGCAGATTTCTTTCTCGTCCATAATCGTCCGATCACGCGGCACGTTGATGATAGCGTGATGACGGTGGTGCTAGGCGAGCCGCGATTCCTGCGCCGCGCGCGCGGTTATGCCCCACTGCCCGTATTGCTCAATCGAGAAATGCCGACGATGCTTGGTGTGGGCGCGCATCTCAAAAACACCGTTGCGCTCAGTGTGCGCAATCAGGTGTTCATCAGCCAGCATATTGGCGATCTTGAAACAGCCGAAGCGATGAACGCATTCGAGCGCGTGATTGCCGATTTTCTGAAACTCTACGAGGCCACACCCATCGCCATCGCGCATGATCTGCATCCGGATTATTTGTCAACCAAGTGGGCTAAGGCTCAAGTTTCAGGTTTCAAGTTCAGGGTTAAGCCTGAAAACTCTAACGTGAACCTGTTTGCGGTTCAGCATCATCATGCTCATCTCGCCGCGTGCCTCGCGGAAAATGCTACCGAAAGGGCGCTGGGCGTGACGTGGGACGGCACCGGTTACGGGACTGACGGTACGATTTGGGGCGGCGAGTTTCTGCTCGGTGACACAAAAGAATTCCAGCGCGTCGCGCATCTGCGTCCGTTCCGTTTGCCGGGTGGAGACGCGGCAGTTAGAGAGCCGCGCCGCACCGCGTTCGCTTTGCTGTACGAGATCTTTGGTGAAGCGGTCATCGAACGCGATGACCTTGCGCCGGTGAGAGCGTTTACGCTGGCAGAACGAAAAACGCTCGTGCAGATGCTCGTAAAAAACATCCACTCGCCGATCACCACCAGCGCGGGACGCTTGTTCGATGGCGTTGCTGCGCTCATCAACTTGCATCTGCAAGTCTCATTTGAGGGACAAGCGGCAATGGGATTGGAGTTTGTTGCAGATGGTGCGATTCAGGATGCGTATTTGATCCCAATCAGGACGGAAGACGGAAGACAGAAGACGGAGCAAGATCAATCGGTCATCGGTCGTCCGTCGTCGGTCGTTCTTGACTGGTATCCTCTCATCGAATCCGTCCTCGCCGACTTGTCGCGCGGTGTTGAACGCGGAATTATTGCGGCGAAATTTCACAACGCGCTGATTGAATCAATTGTTCAAGTTGCAGAACATATCGGCGAGCCCAATGTTGCGCTGAGTGGTGGTTGTTTCCAGAATCGATTTTTGACCGAGCGTGCGGCGGCGCGACTGAGGAATGCAGGTTTTCGCGTACTCGTGCACAAGCAAACGCCGCCGAATGACGGGTGTATCAGTCTGGGGCAAGTGGTAGTAGCGGCAAGGAACCTATGATTTTGCGTGGATCGACGGGTGCGTTTGCAAATCATAAATCCTAAATCGAAAATCATAAACCGGGAGGACATATGTGCCTTGCTGTACCAGGCAAGATTGTTGAAATATACAACGCGGGTGGTTTGAAAATGGCAAAAGTCGATTTCGGCGGGGTAACGCGCGAGGCCTGTCTGGAGTATATCCCCGATGCGCAGGTTGGCGACTACACCGTGATTCACGTCGGCTTTGCCATTAATCGGCTCGATGAAGCCGAAGCGCAAGAATCGCTGGCACTGTTGCAAGAGATTGTGAATCTCGAAGACGAGTTGGGACCAGGTGAATCTGTGTGAGGTCATGCTGAGCAAAGCGAAACACCGTGCGATTTCGAATTGCGCGATGCTTCATCGCAAAATGCGCTCCTCAGCAGGACAAGGCATAGGCAGGAAACGCAATGAAATATATCTCCGAATACCGCGACGCGATGATGGTGCAAGGCGTCATCGCAGAGATTCGCCGCATCGCTAAACAGCATTGGGTCATCATGGAAATCTGCGGCGGACAAACGCACGCGATTGTGCGGCACGGCATCGACCAACTCCTGCCGCCCGAAGTAGAACTCGTGCATGGACCGGGGTGTCCCGTTTGTGTCACGCCCCTTGAACTCATCGACAAGGCGCTCGCGATTGCGTCGCGTCCCGATGTGATTTTCACATCGTACGGCGATATGTTGCGCGTGCCTGGGAGTGGACGTGATTTGTTTTCGGTGCGCGCGTCGGGCGGCGATGTGCGCGTCGTTTACTCCCCGCTCGATGCGGTCAAGATCGCACAGCAAAATCCTGACAAGCAAGTGGTGTTCTTTGCGATTGGATTCGAGACGACTGCGCCCCCGAATGTGATGAGTGTGATGCAAGCGAAAGCGCTTCGCGTGAAGAATTATAGTATTCTTGTTTCGCACGTCTGCGTGCCGCCTGCGATGCATGCCATCCTGGGTTCGCCGTCGAATCGCGTGCAAGGATTCTTGCTCGCGGGGCACGTCTGCGCGGTGATGGGATACTGGGAGTATCCGCCGCTCGCCGAAAAATATCGCGTGCCGATGGCGGTGACGGGATTCGAGCCGCTTGACATCGCGCAAGGGATTATGACGGTCGCGCGAGCGCTTGAAGAAGGACGCACCCAAGTCGAGAATGCATATCCGCGTGTCGTTACGCTCGAAGGAAACAAGCCCGCGCAAGCGATGATCGACAAGGTGTTTATCCCGTGCGACCGCAAATGGCGCGGCATCGGGACGATTCCGATGAGCGGCTGGTGTTTGCGTCCCGAGTTCGACGAGTTTAACGCGGAGAAGCGTTTTGATGTGGGCGAGATTCAAACCCAGGAATCGCCGTTGTGCATCGCGGGAAAAATTTTACAGGGGTTGAGCAAGCCACACGATTGCAGTGCGTTCGGCGCGCAATGCACACCCGAACATCCGCTCGGCGCAACGATGGTTTCCGCCGAAGGCGCGTGCGCGGCGTATTACAAGTATGGGAGACATACGAGTTGACGGACCTTATCACGGTCGGGGCGAAGCATTTGCCGTAATCGATTTTTCACAGCAATCGCTTTATCTTTCGGCAAGTGACTTGAGAGTCAGTCGCGATGTGCTAATAGTTCGCCCTTACAAAGCATATCCCAGCTGACCAATGTCGCCACCCATCCTTTCCATCAGCAAAGCTCACCAGGACGAAGAGATGAATTCGCATTTTCCAACCAAGACGCATTTCTTTGGTCTAGTCTGCATGATGGCAGGCATCGTCTTTCTCGCTGGCTGTGCCAGTAATCCTCTGCCAACTCCCAGCCCAACGCCAACCACCTTGGCAACCATCGTACCCGTGCCAAGTGCAACGCAACCCATTGCGCCCACGCCCACCATCGCGCCAAGCGCAACGCGCACGCCGCTCACACTTTTCCAAGGATCTCCGTGTGGACGATGCGCCGCGCCGCAACTCGTGATGGATGCGCAAGGAACGTTGCATCTCTTTTGGCGCGCGGGCGGCGATTCCAACATCGGTTTTGCGCAAATGAAACCTGGCGGTACCTGGGTCAAGCAACCGCTGGATATGAATTACGCGAACGAATCGTATTACATTTTCAATACCGCCTATCAATTGATTCGCCATCCGAACGGTCAAGCGTGCGTGATGGCGAACGGCATGAATTTCAAAACAAACGAACACGCCATGCTCATCCGCTGTTTCGATGGCACGGCTTGGCGCGACACGTACACGACCAGTCCAACGAGTTGCGTGTATGCCTTTGCGCCTGATGGGACCGTGCGCAGCCTCGATTCGCAAAAATTATCGCCAAATCTGGGAGCGATTTTTGGTGATTGCAAATTGACGATCGACCGCAACGGCGGTTATCACGCCTTGTGGTGGGCGCAAGATACCAACAGCGTCTGGTATCGATTTTCTGCGGACAAGGGCAACACGTGGAGCGCCGCCGAGAAATTTGCGTCCGAATATCCCGTTCCCGATTTGCGCGTGGATGCTCAAGGTAATCTCTATTACTGGACGAAAACAACGTATCGCCGCTGGATGCCGAATCTGGGATGGCAAGCGCCTGTCGATTTGCGCCGTTATGTGAATTTCGATCAATATGGCATCGGAGAAATCAAACGCCTCGCGCCTGCGCCAAACGGACGATTGCGTGCGCTGATTGGTACAGCAACTGGGGCGGCGCTCTACTATGTTGAACAAATCGTCGACGACAAATGGAGCGAACCAGTTTTAATCACCCAGTATAGCGTCAACGCCGATCTTGTGATTGATGACCAGGGCGTGTCGCACATCGCCTACGATCAATGGGGTGACGTGTATTACGCGACGATGGGCGCGGGAAAATAATACTCTGTCATTTCGAGTATAGCGTAGCGGAGTGAGAAATCTCCGAATAACAACTAAAGATTTCTCGTCGTCAAAAACCGCCTCCTCGAAATGGCAAAATGCCGTTGAGGTAGAAAATCATGTCAGAAAACCCGGTCACTATGGAAGGCGCAGTTTGCCCCATCCCGCTCTCGCACGATGAACAAATCGTGATGGGGCACGGCAGTGGCGGCAAAATGTCGCACGACCTCATCGCCAAATATTTCACTGCATCGTTCAATAACCCCGCTTTGCGCGCAGGTGATGATGCGGGAGTCGTCGAGGTGCAAGCCGGCGCGCGTCTCGCCATCAGTACCGATTCGCACGTTGTCACGCCACTGTTCTTCCCAGGCGGCGACATTGGACGATTAGCGGTGTGCGGCACGGTGAACGATGTGGCGATGATGGGCGCAACGCCGTTGTATCTCACAGCAGGATTCATTCTCGAAGAAGGATTGCAACTCAATATACTCGTGCGCGTGATTGAATCGATGCGCGCGGCGGCGATAGAGGCGGGCGTGCAAATCGTCGCGGGCGATACCAAGGTCGTGCAAAAAGGCAAAGCCGATGGACTGTACATCACGACGACCGGCGTCGGCACGATTGAAGCGGGTCTCGAGATTGGTGGCGCGCATGCCAAGCCAGGTGACGCGATCATTCTTTCAGGCGCGATTGGCGATCACGGCATTGCGGTGCTAAGCGCGCGTGGTGACCTGGGATTTCAAGCTGATGTGCAAAGCGACATTGCGCCGCTCAATCGATTGATAGCAAAAATCATCGCGGTTAGCGAACGCATCCATGTCTTGCGTGATCCCACGCGCGGTGGCGTAGCAACGACGCTCGTCGAAATCGCGCGCCAATCGCAGATGGGCATCGTTATTCGCGAAGATGTGATTCCAGTGCGCCCGCCGGTAGCCGCCGCGTGCGAAATCCTGGGATTCGATCCGCTCTATGTGGCGAACGAAGGCAAGTTTCTGGCCATTGTCGCGCGCGAGGTTGCGGATCAGGTTCTCGCGGCGATGCGAGCGCATCCGCTCGGCGCGGATGCGGCGCTCATCGGCGAGGTGGTGGACGAACATCCAGGCAGAGTGTACCTGCGGAGTCGGATTGGTGGAATGCGCGTAGTCGATATGCTGAGCGGCGAGCAACTGCCGAGGATTTGTTGAGTGGTCGCATATGCGTGGCGTTGCAGGTAGGAAATTTGACGGACTGATTTCGATGTAGTAGAATTTGGTTGGAGCAGGTATCACAACGGCAGGAGCTTGGGTAAAGAACTGTTGTCGTAAGGATTGAGTTTGCATGTTGAATCGATGGAAGCGTTTGCCGCTGGTCTACAAAGTACTGGGCGGCAACGCCGTCGTGATTATCGTCGGCGCAATTGGCGGAACCTACATCACTCAGAGTTTGTTGGAGGTGTCGGGTATCGGACTTGCGCTTTTTTTTGCCACGGCGGGCATTCTGCTCAGCCTTGCCATCAATTATTTCATTTTGCGGAGCGCGCTCTATCCGATTGAGGCGTTGCAACGCACGGTTGAGCGAATCGACCGCGGCGATACGGCGGTTCGCGCGAGTCTAACCAATATTGAAGACCCGCAACTGGCGCGTTTTGCGCAAGCGCTCAACACGATGCTGGGTCGCCTCGCCGCGCACACGCGCATGATCGAAACGCACCGCGCGCAATTGCGACGGATGTCCGCACGCGTGCTCAGCGCGCAAGAAGACGAACGCAAACGCATCGCGCGTGAACTGCATGATCAAACGAGCGGCTCGCTCGCGCGCATATTGCTCAATATCGAAATGATCGGCGAGGCTGTGCCGGCGGAATCGCAAGAGATGCGCGAGAAGATCGGCGGGATGCGCGTCTTGTGCGAGCAGACACTAGACAGCGTCCGCCGAATTATTTTCGATTTGCGTCCGACTTTGCTCGACGATTTGGGATTGGCATCGGCGATTCGCTGGTACGCCAAGAATAATCTTGAGCCGATCGGCGTACAGGTGCAATTCGAATTGGCGAACGAACTGCGCGGCGCATCGTTGGTGGAAACCGCACTCTTTCGTATTGCGCAGGAAGCGATCACCAATATCGTTCGCCACGCGCAAGCGCAACATGCAACGATTCACTTGAGCCAGTCGCCCACGCATTGGTTGCTGTCTGTGCAAGACGATGGGCGCGGATTCGATTCGGCGACGGCGCTCAACGAATCGTTGGCGGATCAACGTTGGGGTTTGTTCGGCGTGCGCGAGCGCGTGGAACTGCTCGGCGGCACGCTCAACGTGGAATCAACGATTGGCAAAGGCACCATCATACACGTCCACATCCCACTTGAGTAAAAAGCAATGACCAAAATTCGTGTGCTTGTCTGCGATGACCATGCCATCCTGCGCGACGGCATTAAACTGCTTTTGAATTCCCAGCCCGATATGGAAGTGGTGGGCGAAGCGATCGATGGGCGCGAGGCGGTGGAGCAGGCGCGCGCGCTTCAGCCGGACATGATTTTGATGGATATTGCGATGCCGGGTTTGAATGGACTAGAAGCCACCAAACAGATTCGGCGCGATGTTCCCGATGCGCGCGTACTCGTCTTGACGATGTACGAAAACGATGAGTACGTGTCGCGGATGCTCGAAGCCGGCGTGTTGGGATATGTATTGAAAAAAGCTGCCGGCACAGAATTGGTGCACGCGATTCGTTCGATTCATCAAGGCGAGGCATTTTTGTACCCATCGATTACCAAGCGGGTGGTTGAGGATTATTTGCGTCGTGTAGAAACCGGACAGGAGCACGATTCGTTCAGCAGTTTGACGGACCGCGAACGCGAAGTTCTGCAATTGGTCGCGGAAGGGCATGCTAATCGTGAAATAGCCGAGATTCTGAGTATTAGCGTGCGCACCGCGCAAAATCATCGCGCGCACATTATGGAGAAGCTAGGTATCCACGACCGCGGTGAATTGATCAAGTACGCGATTCAGAAAGGGATTATCGAATTATCGTGATGGATCAAGCGAATGAAATATCGTAATGACGGTTACTGGTCGGACAACTGTGACCCCTGATGATTTGCGGTCTCTCGCATGAATGTGAAACACAAAACTATTTTAAGGAGAACCCCAAATGACTCAGGCACGAGTTTTGATTATGGGCGCCGCCGGGCGCGACTTTCATAATTTCAATGTGTACTTTCGCAACAACGCCGATTACAACGTGGTTGCGTTCACTGCCACGCAAATCCCCAATATCGAAGGGCGTGTGTATCCACGCGAGCTTGCCGGTAAATTGTATCCACACGGCATTCCGATTTTCCCCGAATCCGATTTGGTGAAATTGATTCGCGATCTCAAGGTTGATCAAGTGGTCTTTGCGTACAGCGATGTCTCGCACGAGTACGTCATGCACAAGGCGTCGACGGTGTTGGCGGCAGGCGCAGATTTCCGCTTGCTCGGCGGCAAGACAACGATGCTCAAGTCGTCCAAGCCCATCGTTGCGATCTGCGCGGTCCGCACGGGTGCTGGTAAAAGTCAGACCACGCGCCGTGTCGTCAAAATCTTGCGTGAGATGGGGCACCAGGTCGTGAGTGTCCGGCATCCCATGCCGTACGGCGATTTGGTCAAGCAAGCGGTCCAGCGTTACGCCACGTATGCCGATCTCGATCAACACGAATGCACGATTGAGGAGCGCGAAGAGTACGAGCCGCACATCGACCTCGGCGCGGTGATTTACGCCGGGGTCGATTATGAACGCATTCTGCGCCAAGCGGAAAAAGAAGCGGACATTATCGTCTGGGATGGTGGCAACAATGATCTGCCGTTTTATCAACCCGACTTGCACATCGTCGTGGACGATCCGCTTCGCCCGGGGCACGACTTGACGTATCACCCCGGCGAAGCAAATTTGCGAAGCGCACATGTCATCGTCATCAATAAAATCGACACAGCAAATCGCGATGACATTGCGACGGTGCGGCGCAATATCTATGCGGCGAATCCCCAAGCCATCGTCATCGAAGCCGCATCGCCGATATTCGTCGATGACCCCAGCGCGATTGCCGGTAAGCATGTGCTTGTCATCGAGGATGGTCCGACGCTCACGCACGGCGAAATGAAATACGGCGCAGGTGTTGTGGCGGCGCAACGTTTTGGCGCAGCGAGTATCGTCGATCCGCGCCCGCATGCTGTTGGCACGATTGCTGAGACGTACCGGCAATATCCAAACACCGGCGCGGTGTTGCCGGCAATGGGCTATGGCGCACAACAAATCGCTGACCTGGAAGCGACGATCGCCAATTCGCCATGCGATTTGGTATTGAGTGCGACGCCCATCGATCTGACGCGCGTGCTCAAAGTGAATCGCCCGATGCAACGCGTGCGGTACGAGTTGCAGGAAATTGGTCAGCCCTCGCTGGCGGATATATTGAAGCAAAAGTTTCCCCATTAGGCTTGTTCAAAAATAGCACAACGAAAACCGCAGTCGATTCTAGGAGAATCGACTGCGTTTCTGTTTCCTACGAAAATCTTTCTTCGGCGAAAGGCTCACCACGCATATGATACCCGTACCCTCCCAGAATCCTGGCTTGTCGCTCGGCATAAACTCGATGCCCCGCAACCATTTTGCCGATTTCCAGAAATACAGTTGCGGCACAAACAAGCGCAACGGATAACCGTGATCGGGTTCCAGCGGCTTGTCGTCGTAACTTGTACGCGAGCATCACATTTGGCTTAAGCATTTCTTCGAGCGGAACGTTCGCGGTAAACCCGTACTTCGCAATGCGCCATGATAAACTTGCGCTTCGGGTTTCGGCTTTGCCTTTTCCATCACCCACGACCACGGCACGCCTTCCCACGCCGTATCGAATTTGCTCCAGCGCGTGACGCAGTGAATATCAGTGACCGTGCGCTCGGTCGGCAATTTCAAAAACTCGTCCCAGGTTAGGCGAATCGGATTCTCGACCAGCCCCCAGATTTTGAAATCCCAGGTCTTGGGATCGAATTTCGGCACACTGCCATAATGCAAGACCGGAAATTTTTCCGTGAGATATTGCCCTGGCGGTAGACGCCCTTCTTTGGAATCGAACGGGCGCGAGGGATTCGCGCGCTTGAGTCGTTTGACTTTATCGAGTGGATTATCCATTGTTGCTTTCTCCTTTTTCTGAAAACACCGCGGGCGTTTTCGTGAATGGATCGAATTATAACAGCTCGAACGGGTCTGTCAATCGGGCATTCTATTTTGAAATGGTTACGCAAAACCAAACTGCCGATTGCGCGATTCTTGAATTTTCCCCGCCGGATTTATTTCGCGCTCCGCGTGGAATGATGTATAATACCGTCATGCCTTCAGTCTTGATTGGTGTTGCCGGCGGCTCTGGCTCCGGCAAGACGACCGTCGCCAAAGCGATTCTCGATCAGGTGGGACGCGACCGGATTGCGTATTTTCAGCACGATGCCTATTATCGGGATCGGAGCGCGATGCCATTGAGTGCGCGCGCGCAAGTCAATTACGATCATCCCGATTCACTCGACACCGAATTATTGGTGGAACAGTTGCGCGCGTTGCGCGCGGGTCAATCGATTCAAGCGCCGCTGTACGATTTTGCTCAGCATGTTCGCAAAAAAGAAACGCGCCCGGTTGATCCTCAACCGATCATTCTGATCGAAGGCATTTTGATTTTCGCCGACCGCGCCTTGCGTGAGTTGTTCGACATCAAAATTTTCGTCGATACCGATGCCGACGTGCGCTTTATCCGGCGTATGCAACGCGACATCGCCGAACGCGGGCGCACCGTCGACTCGGTGATTGCGCAGTATCACGATACGGTGCGTCCGATGCACCTGGAATTCGTCGAGCCGAGCAAACGCTACGCCGATTTGATTATCCCGGAAGGCGGGTTCAATCAAATTGCGATTGATATGATCGTCGCGCGGATCAACGCGCTGTTGGAGAATGGGTGAAGATGGCATTTTGGCAAGATCGCCCGACTCTCGTCACCGGTGCCACCGGTCTCGTGGGCGGATGGGTAGTACGGCAATTGCTGAACGCAGGCGCCTCACTGGTGTGTCTTGTGCGTGATTGGGTTCCTGACAGCGAGGTGATGCGCTCTCGCCTGGTTGAGCACAGCCAGGTCGTTCGCGGAGATATCCGTGACCAAGAGCTTCTTGAACGTGTGCTGGGCGAATACGAAATAGATACTGTCATTCATCTTGCCGCGCAAACGATTGTCGGGGTCGCAAACCGCAACCCGGTCTCCACCTTGGAAACGAATATCGGCGGGACTTGGTCTTTGCTCGAAGCCTGTCGACGCAGCCCGCAAGTCAAGCAGATTGTCCTGGCCTCTTCTGATAAGGCCTATGGGGATCAGCTCCAATTGCCTTATGCGGAAGAGACCCCGTTGCAAGGTCGGCATCCGTACGATGTGAGCAAAGCGTGTGCTGATCTAATTGCGCATGCCTATGCCGTGACCTATCGTCTGCCGGTAGTCGTTACGCGGTGCGGCAATTTCTATGGCGGTGGCGATCTTAACTGGAATCGTCTTGTTCCAGGAACCATCCGTTCAATCCTACGCGGGCAACCGCCGGTGATCCGCTCGGATGGAACGTTTCGGCGTGACTATTTCTACGTGGAAGACGGAGCGACGGCATATTTGCATTTGGTGGAATGTCTTGCGACCCGTCGCGACTTGATGGGTGAAGCATTCAATTTTTCGAATGACACGCCCACAACGGTCTGGGAGGTAGTTCAGCGGATTATCGCCCTGATGGAATCTTCCCTCTCGCCAATCGTGCTCAACGAAGCTACCAACGAAATCCGAGACCAATTTCTTTCTTCGGTCAAGGCGCGTACGCGATTGAATTGGTCTCCCCAGTTTGATCTGGATACCGGCTTGCAAAGAACGATTCGCTGGTACAAGGATTTTTTTGCAGATGCTTGATAGAGCAGACGAGTTGCGTACCCAAATACGCCATTTGGTGAACGAATACTACCTTGCCGCATTTTCCCCGCGCGATTTTGTTCCCGGCGAAACACGGGTGCCGGTATCAGGGCGGGTCTTTGATCAGAATGAACTCCAAACCCTTATGGAGGCAACGCTCGACTTTTGGCTGACGACCGGGCGCTTTGCAGATCAATTCGAGCGTGAATTTGCACACTGGTTTGGTTTGCGATATGCAATTCTGGTTAACTCGGGTTCATCGGCGAACCTGCTGGCGCTTGCCGCGCTAACCTCGGCCGAGTTGGGCGATCGCCAATTACATCCTGGGGATGAAGTCATCACGGTGGCGGCTGGTTTCCCGACGACCCTCAATCCAATCCTGCAGAATCAATTGGTGCCGGTATTTGTCGATGTGACCTTGCCCACCTATGGGGTGGATACGCGCGAGCTGGAGGCTGCACGAAGTGAACGCACACGTGCGGTGATGCTCGCCCACACCCTGGGAAATCCGTTTGATCTTGCTGCGGTGACGGCGTTCACTCAAAAATACAAGCTGTGGTTGATTGAAGACTGTTGCGACGCTGTAGGCGCAACGTATGAGGGGCGTCACGTTGGAACATTTGGCGATTTGGCGACGGTCAGTTTTTATCCCGCGCATCATATCACGATGGGAGAAGGTGGCTGCGTCTTGACAGGGCAACCATCCTTGAAAAAACTAGTTGAATCTTTCCGGGATTGGGGGCGGGATTGCTGGTGTGATCCCGGCAAGGAAAACACTTGTGGAAAACGCTTTGGCTGGCAATTGGGGGATTTGCCGACCGGCTACGATCACAAGTATATTTACTCGCACATTGGCTATAACCTCAAAGCTCACCGACTTGCAAGCAGCCGTGGGGGTGGCACAGTTGAGCAAGCTGAAAGACTTTGTTGCAATACGCCGGAAGAACTTTGCGGCACTGGCGGAAGGACTTGCGCCCTTTGAGGAATTCCTGATTCTTCCTGAACCGACGCCTCAATCCCAGCCGAGTTGGTTTGGTTTTCCGATCTCAGTGCGAGAATCTGCTCCATTCGCTCGAAAGGACCTCATCCAGTTCTTGGAAGCGCGCCAAATTGCTACGCGTTTGTTATTCGGAGGCAATTTGCTGCGTCAGCCCGCCTATCGAAACGTTCCGCATCGGGTCATTGGCAGGTTAGAAAATTCTGATCGCGTAATGAAGAACGCATTCTGGATCGGGGTATATCCAGGGATTACCTCTGCCATGTTGGAATATGTGGTTGCGACGTTCCGCGAGTTTATGGCGGGACGCCCTGCGCCAGGAGTATGAAGTGAATTCCAATATTCCAGTGGTTGTTCTATGTGGAGGGATGGGCACGCGCCTGCGTGAAGAAACCGAGTACAAGCCCAAACCAATGGTGGAAATCGGCGGACGGCCCGTGTTGTGGCATATCATGAAGACCTATGCGCATTTTGGTTTCAACCGCTTTATTCTCTGCCTCGGTTACAAGGGCAGTGTCATCAAGGATTATTTCCTGAATTATGAAGCAATGAGTAATGATTTCACGGTTCACTTGGGCCGTCGGAATCAGATCACGTACAATAGCAATCACGCCGAGCAGGATTTTGAGGTTACCTTGGTAGATACGGGTCTACGCACAATGACTGGCGGGCGGGTCAAGCGAATTGAACAATTCATAGACACCGATACATTCATGGTCACCTATGGAGATGGACTCGCTGATCTCAGCATTCGGCAGCTAGTTGATTTTCATTTTGCTCACGGCAAACTGGCAACCCTGACGGCAACCCGACCGCCTTCACGCTACGGCCTTCTCGATTTGCGTGACAGTGGGCTCGTTGGGCGTTTTCGTGAAAAAGTCCAAACCGACTGGATCAATGGTGGCTTTTTCGTGTTTCATCGGCGTGTATTCGATTACCTTGATACAGAGTGCGTGTTAGAGCAGCACCCCCTTGAGAGGCTTGCCCAAGATGAGCAATTGATGGGGTTTCGGCATGAAGGTTTTTGGATTGGTATGGATACTTATCGAGAATACGAGATGTTAAACCAGATGTGGGATGCGGGTAACGCGCCTTGGAAAATATGGTAACATGATGAGACTGGAAAATATCGGTTGACACCTACGATGCGGCATCCGATTGTCGAAGCGGACTTGGCAACCATCACAAGCGCTGATTTGCCTTGGGAGGAATTTGAAGGCAAGACAATCCTTATTTCCGGGGCCAGCGGCTTTTTGCCGGCCTATATGGTTGAAACCGTACTGTATCTAAATGAAACTCGTCGTTGGCAAACGACTCAGGTGCTCGGCATAGTACGGAACGAGGCTCGCGCCCGAGCGCGCTTCAAGGCTTACGGTGATCGCTCAGATTTGCAGTTCCTCGTACAAGATGTCAATCTCCCAATCCTGAGCCGTGCGCCGATTGACTATATCATTCACGCCGCAAGCCAAGCCAGCCCCAAATATTTTGGGTCGGATCCAATCGGTACGTTATCTGCCAACGTGCTTGGAACGCATCACTTGCTAGAATTGGCTCACGCGCGCCAAGTCAAGGGCTTTCTCTTCTTTAGCACGAGCGAGGTGTACGGTCGGACGGACACGGTTCCTATCAGTGAACCCGCCTATGGGTATTTGGATCTGGCCGATGTACGATCATGCTATGCAGAAAGCAAGCGGATGGGCGAGGCCATGTGTGTCGCCTATGCGCAACAATTGAATATCCCGGTCAAGATTGTGCGCCCCTTTCATACCTATGGACCGGGTATGCGCCTGGATGATGGGCGCGTGTTCGCGGATTTTGTGGCCGACGTTCTTGGCAATCGCCACATCACTCTGAAAAGTGACGGCAGCGCGACACGCAGTTTCTGTTATATCGCCGACGCGACAATCGGTTTTTTCACGGTGCTGTTGCGTGGTCAGCCCGGGCAAGCATATAATCTTGGCAATCCAAACGGCGAAATGAGTATTCTCAATCTCGCCCGACTGCTCGTACAATTGTTTCCCGAAAAAGAATTACGAATCATTCGCAACGAGCAGGCAATTCCAACTGGCTACCTTCGGAGCACCATCACCCATCATCGCCCTGACATTTCCAAGATCCAAAAGCTGGGTTGGCAACCAACGACCTTGCCAGCGGAGGGCTTTGCAAGAACAATTCGGAGTTTTGAATGAGCCTGCTCACGACCAAGCGGAAATTTGAACTTGGGACGATCACTAAAACCCAATACATTAGCGAGATGCATACCCAACACGCCAAGCTATTCGAGTACGCCGATTGGCTTGCGACCACGGATATTGCCCGGATCGAGATCACTTCAGGTCAGGTGATTATGGTGTCCCGTTCATCCAATATCAAGATCCAATGTGATCGGCACAACAAACGCATTGCGCCGTTCGAGATCTTGAACTTTGGCGATTACGAGAAAAAGGATGCTGACATGATCCTGCGGTTGATCAAGCCGCAGTTCACCGTGATTGATATTGGCGCGAACATCGGGTGGTATACGCTCAACATTGCTAAAATGTGCGGAGCGGCGCGCGTCTTGGCAATTGAACCAGTGCCAGCTACTTTTGCGGCTTTGCAAGCAAACATCGCACTCAATCAACTTGATACTATCGCCGCATACAATGTCGGCTTTTCCGATCATGCAGGCGTGGAGATGTTCTTTTTTTTACCAGATGGATTTGATAATGCATCGATGGTAAATCTGTCAGAGTGTACCGACTCCCAGGGGGTGCGCTGTGAGGTAATGACGCTGGATGAATTTGTAGCAGCGCACAAATTGCGTGTTGATTTTATCAAGTGCGATGTCGAGGGGGCCGAGCTCAGTGTATTCAAAGGAGCTGTCGCAACATTGCGGCAGGACCATCCAATCGTTCTTACTGAGATGCTGCGCAAATGGTCCGCGAAGTTTAATTATCACCCTAACGCAATCATCGATTTATTTACCGACCTTGGGTATCGCTGTTTTACGGCCAAAGCTGGGCGACTAGCGGAATTCTTGAAGATGGACGAATCAACGATGGAAACAAATTTCTTCTTTCTGCACACCACTCATCACTCGACCGAAATTAGCCAATGCTTGTGATGCCACGTGATCCGCAAGAACTTGCGCGGAGTATCCGGGCTCATGCCTTACGCATGGTTCATCGCGTGAACGCATCGCACATTGGCACATGTTTGAGCATGGCCGACTTACTGGCTGTACTCTATGGGCGCGTGTTGCGGTTCGATCCTGCTCAGCCCAATTGGCCCGAGCGGGATCGATTTATTCTAAGCAAGGGCCATGGCGCGGCGATTCTGTATGCGGTTTTGGCGGAGGCCGGCTTTTTCCCAATTAGCTGGCTGGATACCTACTATCGTGATGGTTCCATGCTTGCCGGGCATGTTACGTGTCATGGTGTGCCGGGAGTTGAGGTTTCAACCGGTTCTTTGGGGCATGGATTATCCATTGGGTGTGGGATAGCTCTAGCCGCCAAACGTGAGAATCTTTCCTACCGCGTTTTTGTCTTGTTGAGCGACGGCGAACTCGATGAAGGCTCCAACTGGGAATCCATTTTGTTTGCCCCACAGCATGCGTTAGACAATCTTGTTGTCATCGTGGATTACAACAAGATCCAGAGTTTCGGCAGTGTGAAAGAGGTGTTGGATTTAGAGCCGATGATTGAAAAATGGCGCGCATTTCGCTGGGCAACGCATGTGATTGATGGACACAATGACGAACAAATCGAAGCCGCGTTGTCGCGCGTACCCTTCGAACTGGGAAAGCCCAGCGCAATCATCGCCCACACGGTGAAGGGGAAGGGCGTGAGTTTCATGGAAAACCAATTGGCATGGCACTATAAATCGCCTAACCGCGAGGAACTAGCCCAAGCCCTCACAGAATTGAGCCGTGAGACATGAGGACGGCATTTATCGAGGCCTTGAGCCAATTGGCGGAAGCCGATCAACGACTTTGGTTATTGACGGGTGATTTAGGATACTCTGTGCTGGAACGCTTTGCCAATCGTTTTCCGCAACGGTTTGTGAACGTTGGAGTTGCGGAGCAAAACATGATCGGATTGGCGACCGGTTTGGCCCTGAGCGGCAAAACGGCCTTTGTGTATTCGATTGCCAATTTTCCGATCATGCGCTGCCTTGAGCAAATTCGCAATGACGTGTGCTATCATCATCTCAACGTAAAAATTGTGGCCGTTGGCGGTGGGTTGGCCTATGGTTCAGCCGGCTACACCCATCACGCTGTGGAGGACTTGGCTGTGATGCGAGCCATGCCCCATATGACAGTGGTTGCCCCCGGTGATCCCCTTGAAGTAACCGGTGCCACCCAGGCAATTTCGAAGCTGGAGGGACCCTGTTATCTGCGATTAGGGAAAGGCGGTGAGCCAATTGTCCACCACGAGCCGTTCGAATTTCAGATCGGCCAGGGGATACGATTACGCGAAGGTAAAGACATCCTGTTTATCTCAACTGGCGCAATAGTGGCAGAGACTGTGAAAGCGGCAGACACACTTGTCCGTTACGGTTTAGCCGCAGGCGTGATCAACATGCCGACCTTGAAACCAATGGATATTCAAATCTTGCAGCAGGCCGCAGAATCTACGCCGATCATGATCACGGTCGAAGAGCATAGTCTAATTGGCGGATTGGGTGAAGCGGTGGCTAGTGCCTTGATGCAATCTAAGATGCAGACCAAACCACAATTAATTCAAGTCGGGCTTGGAGAATCATTTCTGATGCAAGTCGGAAGTCAGTCATTTTTGCGACATTTGCACGGAATCGATGCAGAGCGGTTGGTAAGCCTGGCACTCGAGACAGTGCCACCCGCGATGGCAAGAATTTGACATGCGCGCGACACTTAGACGCCTAGCTCGCATGATGGTCGGCTATGGCGCGGTGCAATGGGCGGGGCCTCTGTTGACCTTGTTTTTTACGCCCATCATTACGCGTATCCTCGATCCATCGGATTATGGAATTGCCGACTATGTGATCACGATTGGTTCGGCGGTAACCATCTTTGCGATGTTTGCACTACCCCAGGCACTCACGACGCACTTTAACGATCATCCTGATCCAGGATGGCAACGACGTCTCACCTCCAGTGCACTTGCGCCGGCACTATTTTTCACGGGACTTGCTGGGCTTGGACTATATTGGGGAGCGTCTTGGATTGCACAAGCTTCGTTTGGCGATCAGAGGTATACCGTTTTGTTTCAACTCGTGGGCGCCACTTTTGCGGTAGGCACTCCCGGCGTTATTTTGACCACGGCAGCCCAATCGGCATTGCGCGTGCGGTGGGGCATGGTTTTCAGCATAGCCACGATTGCAAGCGTGGTGGCTGGGAATGTGCTCTTTATCATCGTTCTCCGCCTGGGGGCCATGGGCTTGTTGCTCACACCTATTTTGACTGGCGCGACGCTGACGGTCTTGACTTTGATTGTGGCATGGCCGTTGTTAGGTGCACCCACGTGGTCCACCATCCAACTTCTGATCAAATCCGGCGCATGGCTATTGCCCGCCGCAGCCTCGGGTTGGGCGCTGCAAATGGTGGATCGACTTTTCCTCGTCACCGCGGTAACACAGACCGAGCTGGGCTATTATGCGATTGCCAATAAATTTGCCGGTTTGCTCTACGTGGCGCTCTCGCCGCTCTACACCGCCTGGACACCCTTAGCGTTAGCTATTCAGAATGAGCCCCAGGCGAAGGAACGATACGCCAGCATGTCACGAGTCTTTGTCGGTTTGGTGTTGTTCGCGGCACTGGGGCTCGGTCTCTTCTCGACGGAGATCTTGGTTGTCATGACCCGCCCAGCGTACTTGCCAGCCTCGCCCTATATCGGAGTGTTGGTGTACGCCCAGGTCTTTGGCGGCATTGGGATGCTGTTTTATACGGGTGCGCTTGCCGGCAAGCAGTTGAAATCGATTAGTTGGGCAGCGCTAATTGGCGCGGGTGTAAATTTGGTTCTCAACTATGCGCTGATTCCCCCTCTGAAAATCTGGGGTGCCACTATTGCCACCGTGATTGGGATGGCGATTCCGCAGGTTCTGTTGTATGTCTGGGTGCAAAGGGAATTTCCCATTCCCTATCCGCTGGGCAAGCTGATGGCCGCTTTGCTGGTCCAATTTACCCTTTTGATCGCAGGTCTGTTCGTGCCCCCGTTGGATTTTCCGCTGCGGGTGACGATCAAGCTAGGATTGATGGTGCTCTTGCCTTTGTCCTATGTGTGGCTAGGGATAGTGACACGACACGAATTGAGACAAGCTGGCTTATTTGTCAGAAATCAATTGCGTTTAAGATTCTCTCGTGGGTAAATGGAATGATGCGCGTATTCTTTGTGGCTGGTTACGCTCTTCCAGCGCAACATCGGAAAGTCGAGTTGTTGGCAGATGATCCGAACATTGAACTAGTGCATCTCGCCGGTATGCAGTCCGGTCGATCCTCGGGACAGCATCTCTCCGCCAATCAACAACGAACGTACACGGTTCGTTTAGCATCCACTCGCACACTGGGACGACACGCTGATCCTCACCGGTCTTTTGGTTGGCCGCCGGCCTATGGCCTGCGGGAGTTCAAGCCACAGATTATTCATTATGAAGGGGAAGTGGAAAGTCTCGGTGCAGCTCAAATTGTTTTCCTAAGAAGAATATTCGCGCCTAGCGCCAGTCTTGTGCTCACGGCATGGCAGAATCTTATGCGACCGCGGAGTTGGGTCGTACGGAGGATCAATGCGTGGAACATGCATGCCGCTCAGCATATCCTTTGCGCCGGCGAAGAGGCCGTGAGGGTCCTCAAGCAACAAGGGTATCGTGGGGGTACGAGTGTTTGCCCCATCATGGGTGTGGATTCGCGCTACTTCTATCCCAAGCCGGTGCCTGGTCTGCGAGAGAAACTGAACCTGAACGGCTCGGTGGTTGGGTATATTGGCCGCCTTGTCCCAGAAAAAGGGGTTGACACTCTACTGATGGCCGTTGCGCAGGTGCCGGACGCCATTCAGGTGTTGATTGTCGGCAACGGACCTGAAAAAGATCGGTTGCAGCAACTAGGGCAAGACTTGGGGATTGGGGAGCGTTGCCGTTTTCTCGAGGCTGCCCCGTATGAAGCTGTCCCAGATCTGATGAACCTGTTGGACTTGATCGTTTTGCCCTCGCGCACAACCACTCACTGGAAGGAACAATTCGGCCGAGTCTTGGTGGAAGCCATGGCGTGCCAGGTGGTAGCAAGCGGATCAGATTCTGGCGAGATCCCGACGGTAATTGGTGACCCCGACCGGATTTTTCCCGAAGGCGATCCCAACGCCTTAGCCCGCATTATTCGGCGTATTACTAGCGATACGCCATTGCGCCGTGCTTTGGGCGAACGGGATCAACGCTGGGCGATGTCACGCTACTCCGTTGAGCAGTTAGCCCATCAGACATTGTCCGTCTGGCGTGCTCTCTTCACCCAGCGATGAGAACAACCGATTAGCTATGCCCATACTTTCGATCTGCATTCCATCCTACAATCGATCAGCCTTGCTGGTCCAAGCGTTGAACGCGATATACAATCAGCTCCCTTCAGACTCTCTCGATAAAGTGGAAATCATCGTGTCCGATAACGCATCGCCGGACGATACCCGCGACACCGTTGCCATGTTCCTTCAGACGCACCGTGGCTTTCCGCTCAGCTATTTCTGCCAACCACGGAATTTGGGGGCCGAAGCTAATATTGATTCATTGCTCAAGGGTGCGACGGGTGATTTTATTCTTCTGTTATCCGACGACGACATTCTGTTGCCGGGGGCCGTTGAGCGGTTGCTCCAAATCATTGCAGTTCAACCCACGGTGGATGCAATCGGATTGAATGTCAAACCGTTCGTCAAAACCGTTGATGAACCAGGTCAACCCATTCGCAATGATTCAGCCGACCGCCTGATCACCGATCGCGATGAAGCATTGGGCGCATTGGGAACCTGGATCACGTTTGTGTCCGCTCTTGCTTTTCGAAGAACCGCGATGAGGAGTCAGGGCTACACTCATCGCATTGGTTCAAACTTCATTCATTCGTATGTATTCTTGGATGTGATGGCTCAGGGGAGTTGCTGGCTGACGCACGAGCCATTTTTGGCCACCCGCGCCAACAATACTGGAGGATACAGTTTTTTCAAGGTTTTCATTTCGGATTTTGCTTCTTTGCTCGAAGAAGCTGTGCGTCTGGACTTCAAACGGCAAACCGTTCAGCGCTTGCTGAAAGACCACCAAGTCTTTATCGTAAATTTCGTGATCACGTTCAAGATTCAGGGAAGTTACGGCTCATTGCAACCGGACTTTGGCGATGGGCTAAAACGAATATGGCAGGTTTACCGCAAAGATCCAGCCTTTTTGCTGCGAGTTACTTGCCTGATGCTAATCCCGCGGTCCGGATTCTTGATCCTGCGCTACTTGCGAAACAGATTGAGGTGGAGGGCTTTACGTCATGCGTTCTGCAATCATAAAACTATTCAATCGTAACAATGGCATTGAAGTGCGTTTGTGGACTGCGATCTATCGGCTATTTTTCGCTCAGATGGGGAAGGGAACGATTATTTCTCACGCTGATCAGATTCTCAACCCAGAATGGATTTTCCTTGGTGCTCAGGTCGGTATCGCCCACGGTGCGCGTTTAGACGCTTGGCGAGAGTTTGGTGATCGCCGCTATGCCGGTGAGATTCACATCGGTGATCGAACTTCGATTCAGCCCTATTTTCATCTGGCGGCCGCGGCGCCGCTCTATATCGGGCACGATGTGCTCATTGCCAGTCACGTTTACATCACCGACCACGACCATGGGTTTAGACAACCAAATCAGCATGTCGGTTGGCAATCCTTGGAGGTCGCTCCCGTTCGGATTGGCAATTTTGTGTGGATTGGGGAAAATGCAGTTATCCTGAAAGGTGTGACTATTGGCGACAATGCCGTGGTGGGAGCAAACAGCGTCGTCACCAAAGACGTGCCTCCCGCCGTCGTGGTCGGCGGGGTACCCGCCCATACAATCGGTCTGCGCCAATAGCCTGACTATCTAGCTCGATTTGAGACCTCCATGTCAACTCCCACAAACCACCTGATCTCCGTCATCATTGCGACCTACAAGCGTCCGGATGCTCTTGATCGAGCCATTCAGAGTGTGCGTGACGAACCCGGCGATTACTTCGATATCGTCATCGGAGATGATGCCTCGTCTGACCACACCTCCCAGGTCGTGGCAAAACATGCGGCCGATAAGCGGGTGCGGTCATATTGCAATCCAGTGAATCTCGGCATGCAAGAGAATTATCTGAAACTTGCCCGCTTTGCCCAAGGGGAATATGTCTTCATACTCACAGACGACGATTGCCTTCTGCCAAATTCGCTGAGCAAGGTCAAACAGATTATTGAGCGGCATCCGAGCGTGCATTACATTCTCAGTGATTTACCTTCGCGTGATGAACGAACAGGCAAGATCTTGAATGTCCACCGAGCCTGTCGCAGCAATTCTCTGTTTCCTGCAGGACTTGAGGGGTTACGCCTGGCCGGGTCTGCGTGGGTTCTGTCGCGGCAAGTCATGAAACGCAATGCCATTGACTGGACCACGTGGGAGAAATTCCGACGCAACATCTACTTCCCCATCATCGTGGCCGGCCGGCTCATGCTTAACGGACCGGCGTTTTATCTGGCTGAGCCGCTCGTGATGCATACTTTTTTCAACCAGGTTCACTGGCAAAAATTCGGATGCGATGTACCTGACATCGAGTTTAATCTCGCGGCCGATCGTTTTGCCTGCATGCGTTCCATCCTGCACGATTGCGCGGCGACCCCGAATACGCAGACTTGTGGAGACGTGGGAGTGGAATAGTTTCAAAAGTTACCTTTACTTGGAGCAGTTAGGCTATTATGACCTGGTGCAGGCAATAGGGCGCTTTGAAACGGATCAGAAAATGTGGACGGTGTACCCACATCATCAAAAGGCATTTCCGGAGGAAGTGAGCGCATTTTGGCGCAAAACATGGTTACTCCGTGCTGGGGCAAGGGCCAAGTCCTGGTTGCGCAAAGCGTTGCCGACCTTACTCTCTTTGGGTCGACGGTTTCGTGATTGGAGGTAGAACCGAGTTGGTGGCCAGCCGAGTCATTGCGTTTTATCTTCCGCAATTTCATCCGATTCCGGAAAACGATGCGTGGTGGGGCGCGGGTTTCACGGAATGGACGAATGTGCGCAAAGCGCGTCCGTTGTTCCCGGGACATTACCAACCACACGTGCCGGCGGACTTGGGCTATTACGATTTGCGCGATCCCGGTGCACGTCAAGCGCAAGCCGATTTGGCGCGCGCGTACGGCATTTACGGCTTTTGTTATTATCATTACTGGTTCAACGGCAAGCGGCTGCTTTCGCAACCTTTCGACGCAGTACTGGAATCCGGCAAACCGGCTTTTCCATTTTGTTTGTGTTGGGCAAATCATCACTGGAATCGCGCATGGGATGGGCAAGCTACGCAACTCCTGATGCAACAAACATATTCTGCGCAAGACGACTTGGCGCATATTCGCTGGCTTGCACCCGCGTTTCGTGACGCACGCTATATTCGCGTCGCGGGCAAGCCGCTCTTTCTTGTTTACAATGCATCGGATTTGCCTGATGCACTTCGCACAACATCGCTTTGGCGAGATGAAGCGCATCGGTTGGGAATGGGCGATCTTTTTTTGGTGAAGGTCGAAAGTTTTACGGATCGTCGTGGTTCGCCCTAGAGCCTCGGTTTTGATGCCGCGGTTGATTTTCAACCGAACACCGCGGTTTCTTACGCCGCTCGAAAAAATCTATTGGCGACTTGCGAAGCGTTTCAATTTTCGGCAGGGGATGCTGGCAATCGATTATGCGGATTGGATTCGGCGCGCGCGCGCGCAACCGCCGCGACCTTACACTTATTTCCCGTGCGTCACGCCGTCGTGGGACAACTCGCCACGCCGGGCAAATGGCGCATTGATTCTACACAACTCATTGCCGGCGTTGGCACGAGGAGTGGTTGCGTGCTACGCTCGACGCGCGAGCGCGACCTGGTTTTCGTCAATGCGTGGAACGAATGGGGCGAAAGTAATCACCTCGACCATGCCGTAAATGGGGGCGTGGTTATTTGGAAGCAACGCGGCGCGCAATAGGTGAGGCGTGAATCTCGATCTCTCGATCATCATCGTCAATTGGAATACCGCTGTGCCGTTGAAAAATTGTCTCGCGTCAATTACAGACGACGCAGAGATTATCGTCGTCGATAATGCATCGGCTGACGATAGTGTCGCAATGGTCGTGCACGATTTTCCGCACGTGCGATTGATTCGCAATTCGTGAGAATGCCGGCTTTGCGCGCGCGAATAATCAGGGCTGGCGCGCAAGCGCACACGAATTCGTTTTGTTTTTGAACAGCGATACACATTGTGCCGCCGGATGCGCTGAGGCAACTCGTCGAATTTATGCGCGCGCATTCCGATGCCGGCGCTGTGCGGTCCTCGCCTTGCGCGCGCCGATAACTCGACTCAGCCATTCGCGTTCGGCGGCGACCCGACGCCGGCGTATTTGTTGCGGCGCGGATTCGCGCGATTGATCTTGCATCGCACTCTGCACGATTGGGAAACGCGCGAGCCGCAAACTGTGGACTGGGTTTCCGGCGCGTGTTTGCTCGCGCGGCGCAACGCGCTGGAGCAGGTGGGCGGCTGGGACGAGAAATTCTTTATGTACTTTGAAGACAGCGATTTGTGTTTGCGTCTTCGCCGCGCCGGTTGGAAAATTTTCTATCAACCGCACGTGCAACGATCGCGCATCTTGGCGGCGCGAGTCTGGCGCAGAACAGAACGCGCACGCAATTTTACGATGCGAGTCTGCGCTATTTCTACGCCAAGCATTATTCGCCGTTGGCGCGCGCGTCATGTTGGAATTGTTGCTACCTTTTTATCGACGGATTGCGCTGATGCGAATTGCTATTGATCTCTCGCCAGTCGCACACCACAAAGCCGGGCTGGGACGCGTTACACCGCAATCACTCGCCGAACAATTGGTTACACAAGACATAAGCGAGACGAGTTCATTGCCTTCACGCACGGACGATTCGACGCGAGCTGCGTTTTCGCCGATTTTGCGCGCACTTGCCGCACACGAATATTCCACTCGATGCGCGTCCGTGGCGGATGGGCGTCTGGCTCGCGCATGCGCTTGGCGTTGCGATGGATCGCTGGTTGCCGCGCGCGGATATTTTTCACGCGACCGAGCATTTGCTTCCGCCGTTGAAAAATGCGCGCACGGTGTTCACACTTCACGATTTGATTTTCCAATTCTTTCCGGAATACCATCTTCCGCTCAATCGCTGGTTCCTCACGAACGCGATGCCACATTTCTTGCGCCGCGCCGATGCGATTATTGCCGTATCGGAATGCACCAAGCGCGACGCGATTCGACTTTTACAACATCCCGCCGGAAAAAATCACCGTCATTTACGAAGGCGTGAACCCGGCGTCTGCGCCGGGTCGATGATCCAGACCGACTTGCGGAAATTCGCGCGCGGTACGCCAAGCACCAGCCGTACCTCTTGTTCGTCGGCACCATCGAGCCGCGCAAAAATATCTCTGCGCTCGTCGATGCGCTGAAAATCTTGCGCGCGCGGGGATTCCCGCATCGCTTGCTCATCGTCGGGCGCAAGGGCTGGCTCTATCAACCGACGTTCGATCATGTTCAAGAAACCGGGATGAGCGATGCCGTCGATTTTCTTGATTTTGTTCCTGACGATGATTTGTCGGTGTTGCTTTCAGGCGTGCGATGCGTTTGTGTTTCCATCGCTGTACGAGGGATTCGGTTTGCCGCCGCTCGAAGCGATGGCGTGCGGCGCGCCGGTGATTTGCTCGAACACATCGAGTTTGCCGGAAGTTGTCGGCGATGCGGCGTTGCTCGTGAATCCGCGCGATGCGGCTGAAATCGCCAATGCCATTGCGCGCGTGCTGACCGATTCAACATTTGCGTGACGAATTGCGCGCGAAAGGATTTGCGCAAGCGGCAAAATTTTCGTGGGAGCGCGCGGCGCGCGAAACGCTCGCGGTCTATCAGCGCGTGACTGGAGCAACGCTGATGCGAGTCGTCCTCGATGCGCGCTGTGCCACCGCGCATTTCCCGGGCATCGGACGCTACGTTGTCAATCTCGCGCGCGGATTGCAATCGATTGCACCCGACCTCGATTTGCATTTGCTCGTCGATTCATCGGCGCGCGAGCGATTGCCGTTGCCCGATTTGCCGCAGATCGAATGCAACGTCTCGCCGTTTTCGCTGAGCCAGCAATGGCGCGTGCCGCTCGCGTTGCGCCGCGCGCGCGCGACGATTTATCATAGCCCGTACTATTTGATGCCGTACGCGCCTGGCGTTCCCACAGTGTTCACGTGTTACGATTTCATTCCGCTGATTTTTCCCGCATATTTTTCCATGATGCAACGCCGGTCTATCGTTGGACGCATTGGCTCGCGTTGCGCGCGACGCGCGGTGTGCTGGCGATTTCGGAAACGACACGCGCCGATCTTGCCAAGTTATTTTGATATGAGCCGGCGACGCGTCATCGTTACGCCGCTTGCGCCGGATGCGCGTTTCGTTCCGCCAGCGCGTTCAGCGATTGAGGCGGTGCGGCAAAAATATAATTTGCCTGCCGAATATGTGTTATACTTGGGGAGCAACAAGCCGCACAAGAATTTAGCATTGCTGGTGCGCGCGTTCGTCGATTCGCAAACCGCGCGCAAAGACGAACGCTCGTGATCGCTGGACATTGGGACGACCGCTATCCCGAAGCGCGCGCCATCGCGGAAAAATCATCCGCGCGGATTTTGTTTCTGGGTCGCAATCGCAGAAACTGATTTGCCGGCGCTGTACGGCGGCGCGACGTTGTTTGTGTTTCCGTCGCAGTACGAGGGATTTGGCTTGCCGCCGCTCGAAGCGATGGCGTGCGGCGCGCCGGTGTTGTGCAATAACATTCCCAGCTTGCGCGAGGTCGTCGGCGATGTCGGGTTGTTTTTTGATCGCGGCATTACGGAAATGATCGCGGCGTTGGAACACGCGTTGCATCATCCTGGTGTGCGCGAACGATTGCGTGAACGCGGGATCGCGCGCGCGGCGGAATTTTCGTGGGAGCGCACCGCGCGCGAAACACTGCGAGTTTATCAAGATGTGGTGAAGGATGAGTGAACAGATTCGGTTTGGCTTGATTGGTTGCGGACGTGTTTCACCGCGCCATCTGCAATCGATTGCGGAATTGGCTGACGCCAAGTTAGTTGCAGTGTGCGATGTCATTGCATCACGCGTAGAGCGCGTGGCGAAAGAACACAATGCGGTCGCGTACGCCGACTATCGACGAATGCTTGAGCGCCGTGACATCGATGTGGTGAATATTTGCACGCCGAGCGGAATGCATGCGCAAATGTCCATTGATGCATTGCAAGCCGGCAAGCACGTGATTTGCGAAAAGCCGATGGCGATGAATTTAGCGGACGCTGACCGCATGATCGCCACCGCGAAATCGACCGGGAAAAAATTGTGCATTGTTTTGCAAAATCGTTACAATCCGCCGATGCTCGATTTGCGCCGCCTCGTCGATGAAGGTCGTCTTGGGAAAATTTTGTTGGGGAATGCGACGGTGCGTTGGTATCGACCGCAAGAATATTATGAAGATGGCTGGCACGGGACCCTCGCGATGGACGGGGGCGCGCTGATGAATCAATCGGTTCATCACATCGATGCGTTGCAGTGGTTCATCGGCGATGTGGATAGCGTATTCGCGCACACGGCGACGCTCGCACACAAAATGCAAGCGGAAGACGCTGGCGTTGCGGTGATTCGATTTAAGAACGGCGCGCTCGGCACGGTCGAAGGATCAACGCTGACGTATCCTGAAAATCTCGAAGGGTCGGTTGCATTATTTGGTGAGCACGGCTCGGTGAAAATTGGCGGTACTGCGTTGAATCGTAAATCGATTTGGAAAATTGAAGGCGCGCTGGAACACGAACGCGAATTGTTAATGCACGACCAAGTCGATCCGCCGTCGGTCTACGGATTTAGTCATCAAGCCGTGATCGCCGATATGATCGCCGCGTTGCGCGAGAATCGCGAGCCGCGCACGAATGGGCGCGAAGCGCGCAAATCGGTCGCGCTCGTGCTGGCGATGTATGAATCGGCGCGCACCGGCGTATCAGTAAAAATGACGGATGGAATTTGGAATGGGCGGTGAGGTAGACAATTAGACATGTATACAAGGACTCGTATACATGTCTACGTGTCTACTTGTTTACTTGCTATGCACATCCTTCACGTCTACAAAGATTATTTTCCCGTCGTTGGCGGAATTGAGAATCACATCAAGTTACTTGCCGAAGCGCAAGTCGCGCGCGGGCATAACGTTAGTGTTCTCGTCACGAGCCGCAACCGCCGCACGCACGTCGAAACGTTGAACGGCGTGCGTGTCATTTTTGCGTCGCGTCTTGCGACGATTTCTTCTGCGCCGATCAGTCTTGCATTGTTCGATTTGATTCGGCGCGAGTCGCCAGATGTCGCGCATCTGCATTTTCCGTACCCGTTGGGTGAAATCGCCAATTTATTTTTTGGGTGCGCGCGCAAGCACACGATCATTTCGTACCAGAGCGACATCGTGCGGCAGAAATATTTGCGCGTGGTATACGCGCCGCTGAGGGATCGCGTGCTGGCGCGCGCGGATCGCATCATCGCGATCGAGTCCAAATTACATTGCATCGTCGCCGGTGCTGGCGCGTTTCAAAAATAAATGCGTCGTCGTGCCGCTCGGAATTGACCCCGCGCCGTTTGAACACGCCAAATCGTTACCCGTCACTCATCACCCGTCACTCCTCTTCGTTGGGCATTTGCGTTATTACAAAGGCGTGAATTATTTGATCGAGGCGATGCCGGGAATTCCACACGCGCGTTTGACCATCGTCGGTTCGGGACCAATGGAACGCGCCTGGCAAGAATTGGCGCAAACAATCGGTGTAGCGGAACGCGTGACGTTCGCCGGCGAAGTGAGCGACGCCGAGTTGCCGGGTTATTACGCGGCATCGGATATTTTTGTGTTGCCGGCGTCGGAGCGGAGCGAGGCGTTTGGCGCGGTGCAGTTGGAGGCGATGGCGGCGGGCAAGCCAGTCGTGTGCACCGAGTTGGGAACGGGAACAAGTTTCGTGAATGTGGACGAGGAAACTGGGTTGGTGGTTCCCGCACGCGATTCAGATGCGCTCGCGCGCGCGATCAATCGATTGATCGATGACCCGGCGTTGCGCGCGCGGATGGGTGCGGCGGGCCGCGTACGGGTTCGTGATAAATTCACGCTTGAAAAAATGGTCGATCAAGTGATGCAGGTGTACACAAAGTAAAATCGAGTCATTCACATGTTGAACGACTCGATTTTATTTACGCCGCCGGATATTCTTCGAGAAAGCGTTTGAGCTTTTGCGTAAACTGATCGCCGATTGCGCCATCGAGCAAACGATGATCGAATGTGAGCGCGAGGTAGATCATTGGGCGAATCGCAATCGCATCGTTGATAACCACCGCGCGCTTTTGAATCGCGCCGACGCCGAGAATCGCCGATTGCGGCTGATTGATGACCGGCGTGCCAAAGAGCGAACCGAACACGCCGTAATTCGTAATCGTGAATGTTCCGCCGGCAACTTCATCCGGTTGCAAGTGTTTTTCGCGCGCGCGTGTTGCCAGATCGTTCACTGAGCGTGCAATGCCAAGTAAGCTTTTTTCATCAGCGTGTTTGATAACTGGGACGATCAAGCCGTCGTCAATGGCAACGGCGATGCCGATATTCAAATCGCGCTTCATTACGATGCCTTGATCCGTGAACGAAGCATTGACAATCGGAAATGCCTTGAGCGCAGCGAGGGTAGCTTGTACAATGAATGCGGTGAACGTGAGTTTGACCCCTTGCTTGGCAAATTCGATTTCGTGCGCTTTTTGGTGCGCGATCACGCGGCTCATATCCGCTTCGTGCACGGTCGTCACATGCGGCGCGATTTGCTTGGAACGCACCATGTGCTCCGCAATCGATTTGCGAATCGGTGAAAGCGGGATGACCTCATCTTTACTCCCTGCTCCTGTTTTTGACGGGGGAAGGGTCGGGGATGGGGGTCTGCCAAACACTTCTTCTGTTGGCCGGAACAATTCGCCGGTGCCGGGTTGCTCCCAGGGCGCGAGTGCCGGTGGGTTGTCGCCGCGAACCTTGAGAAAATTTTCGATATCTTTTTTGCTGATGCGCCCGCCATCGCCGGTGCCGGCAATTGTTGCAAGCTCGGTGTCGGTAATCTTGTTCTCGTCAATCATGCGCGCAACGACCGGGGTCAGACGTAAGTTAGTTCGTTGGCTCGTCGACTTGTGGGACGGCTGGTTCATTGGTTGAGCTGAAGGCATCCCAGTTGACGCCGGCACCGTTGGCGCAGGTGTGGCCACTCGCTCGTTCGCTTCGCCGATTACGGCAAGCACCGTCCCGGCTTTGACGGTTGTTCCTTCGGACACGAGAATTTGCAAAACGGTACCCGCCGCCGGCGATGGAATTTCCGTCGTTACTTTGTCGGTGACAACTTCCAGAATCGATTCGTACTGCTCGATCTTGTCACCGGTTTGCTTGAACCACTTGCCAACGGTTCCTTCGACCACGCTTTCGCCGAGTTGCGGCATTACAACATTGGTTGCCATTGTTGCTCCAGTAATCAGGAATCAGATGCCAGCAGTCAGAAACCAGAGAATTTTTTCTGGCATCTGGCTGCTGACATCTGACGACTGCTTCAATACTTTGCCAACTTGCGAATTGCCGCCGCGATTTTTTCCGCGTTCGGCATAAAGAAATCCTGCATCGTGCGTGCGAACGGCATCGCCGGGACATCGGGACCCGCCACGCGCATCACCGGCGCATCGAGATATTCAAACGCTTCACCCGCGATGATCGCCGCAATTTCTGCGCCCCAACCGAGCGTGAGATTGTCTTCGTACACGATCAATGCTTTGCTCGTTTTTTTCACCGACGCGAGAATTGTTTCCTTGTCGATTGGATTCAGCGTGCGCGGATCGACGACTTCGACGCTGATGCCCTCTGCCGCGACTTGCTCCGCCGCGCTCAACGATTCGTGCAACATCAAGCCGAATGCGACAATCGTCACGTCGGTGCCGGTGCGTTTCACATCTGCTTTGCCGAACGGAATCGTGTAATAATCATCCGGCACCTCGCCTTTGATGAGGCGGTACGCTTTTTTGTGTTCGAGAAACAAAACCGGATCGTCGACGCGAAACGCGTACCGCAACATGCCCACGACATCGTACGGTGTGGAGGGTGCGACGACGTACAACCCTGGGATGTGCGCGTACGTCGCTTCAATCGATTGCGAGTGATACAGCCCGCCGCCGATGCCGCCGCCGTACGGTGTGCGAATTACGAGCGGACACGAATACATTCCATTTGAGCGATAACGCATGCGCGCGGCTTCGTTGACGATTTGATTGAATGCCGGCGCAACATAATCGGCGAATTGAATTTCGGAGACCGGGCGCAAACCGTACAACGCCGCGCCGATGCCAATCGCGACAATGGATAATTCCGACAGCGGCGAATCGACGACGCGCTTGTCGCCAAATTCTTCGATGAGACCTTTGGTCGCGCGGAACACGCCGCCGCGCACGCCCACGTCTTCGCCGGTGATAAAAATATTTGGATCGCGCTGCATTTCCTCTTGGAGCGTTCGCGTTACTGCTTCGATGTTGGTAAGAATTGCCATAATCACCTCAAGTGAAAAGTAGAAAGTCAAAAGCTAAAATTACTTTTGACTTTTAGCCTTACACTTTTTACTTGGGCAGATCGCCCCAAACATTTTCCAGCGCTTTTTCCGGCGCGGGGTACGGTGCGTTCTTCGCAAACTCGGTGGCATCATCCACGATTTGTTTAGCGCGCGTTTCGTACTCTTGCATCTTCGCGTCGTTCAACAAATCGATGCTTTGCAAGTACTGCTGCATCCGTAGAATTGGGTCTTTCTTTTTCCACTCTTCCACTTCCTCGCGCGAGCGGTATGTGCGATCATCATCATCCGATGAATGCGGCACCGGTCGATACGTTTTCGCTTCGACGAGGGTTGCGCCTTCGCCGCGCCGCGCACGGGCCACGGCCTCTTTCATCACGCGGTACGATTCCAGCACATCGTTGCCATCGACGATGACGCCCGGCATGTCGTACGCAACCGCGCGGTCGGCGACATTTGGCACTGGCATTTCTTTGTGCGTCGGCGAAGAAATCGCGTACTGATTATTTTGACAAAGAAAAATCACCGGCAGTTTGTAAATGCCCGCCCAGTTCAATGCCTCGTGAAAATCGCCTTCGGCGGTCGATCCTTCGCCAAAGCACGTGAGCACGACTTCGTCCGTGCCTTTGTAACGCATCGCAAAGCCAATGCCGGCCGCTTGCGGAATTTGCGTTGCGACCGGACTGGAGCCGCTGACGATTTTCAGCGTGCGACTTCCAAAATGCGACGGCATCTGCCGCCCGCCGGATGACGGCTCGCCTTCTTTGCCGTACAGCGCGAGCATCAAATCGCGCGAGGTCATTCCCAGTGTCAGCGACAGCGCCAAGTCGCGATAGTATGGATGCACCCAGTCGTATCCTTTTTTCAACGCGAACGCCGCGCCCACTTGCGTGCCTTCGTGCCCGATGCCGGAAATGTGAAACGCGACTTCGTGCTGGCGATGCAAAATCCACATCCGTTCGTCCAATCGCCGCGCGAGCAACATCGACCAGTACATATCGATGGCTTGTTCATCGGTCAAGGCGAGCGTGCGGTGCTTGACCTCATTTTTCGTTTTTGATGGAGGCGTCATTGATTTGCTCCCAAAGATCTTCAGCCACAAAGATCAAAGAGCTTTTCTCTGTGGCTATTTCTGCAAAGAGAAAAGGGAGAAAGGAACCGCTGTTCCATTTCTCCCTCACAAAATTTATTTACCGAACCGTTTTGCCACTTCGTTCCAGTTTACGACGTTCCACCACGCCGCGAGATAATCGGCGCGACGATTCTGGTACTTGAGATAGTACGCGTGCTCCCAGACATCAACACCAAGAATCGCAAGTTTGCCTTCCATGATGGGCTGATCTTGATTCGCCGTGCTTTCAATCGACAATTTGTTGTCGTGTTTGAGGAGCCACGCCCAGCCGCTTCCAAAGCGACCCATCCCGGCTTTGGCAAATTGTTCCTTGAATGCGGCGAAACTACCAAATGATTTGTTGATCGCATCGGCGAGCGCGCCAGTCGGTTCGCCGCCGGCTTGGGGTCCCATCAGTTCCCAAAACATTGTGTGGTTCATGTGCCCACCGCCATTGTTACGCACGGCCGTGCGGATTTCTTCCGGCACGCTGTTGATTTCTTTGAGCAAGGCTTCGATACTTTTGCTTTGCAGTGCCGGAAATTTTTCCAACGCGGCATTGAGGTTGGTGACGTACGCGGCGTGATGCTTGTCGTGGTGAATTTCCATCGTCTTTGCATCAATGTGCGGTTCAAGCGCGTCAAACGCGTACGGCAGAGGCGGCAATTGAAATGCCATGTTTATTTCTCCCAATCATGAGATTTTGTTTCGCCATCATCACGAAACATTTACCCGAGGATACTAGCACACAGTCAAAGCGAGTGTCAAGGGGAAATCAAGTTTTTCTCTCAAGTCTAACGAAAGTTTAATGCAGTATTTGATTCTGCAGATCAAACATTCGTCGATAAACCCCGCCGCGTTGAACGAGTTCCGTGTGCGTGCCGCATTCGACGATGCGACCGGCGCGCAGAACGATGATTTGATCGATGTCGTCCAAGCCGATGAGTCGATGTGTAATCACGATGCGTGTGCGTTCGCGCGCGGCAACGGCGATCGCGCGTAACACCGCCGATTCCGTAACTGGGTCGAGATTCGCAGTCGCTTCATCGAAAATCAAAATCGGGGCGAGTTTCAACAGCGCGCGCGCAATCGCCAGACGCTGGCGTTCTCCACCGCTCAAGCGAAGACCTTGTTCACCGATGCGCGTGTCGTATTGCGCCGGCAACGCGGCAATGAAATCGTGAATCTGCGCGTGCCGCGTCGCATCGATGATTTCAGCATCGATTGCATCGGGGCGCGCGAGTAGTAGATTTTCACGAATTGTGCCGTTGAACAAGTGCGTTGGCTGCGCGACGACAGAGAAGAATTCGCGTGCTTGCTCCAACGAATACTCGTGCAGTTCTCGGTCGCCAAGCAGGATGGAACCATCGGTGTAATCCCAGAATCGCAGAAGCAGATTCACAATTGTCGATTTGCCGGCGCCACTCGTGCCGACAATCGCCAAACTTTTACCGGCGGACACATCGAAACTTACATGGTCGAGCGCGAGGGGTTCATCGGGCGCATAGCGGAAAGAGAGGTTACGAAATGCGGCGGAGAACGGGGGATGAATGACGAAAGGTTGGCGTTCGTCTGTCGCCGTTTGTCCTTCGTCTGTGATTTGAAACAATCGCCGCGCGGATTGGCGATTGCCTTCCCAATACTGAAACGCCGACGGCAGTGCGAGTGCGCCTTCAAAACTTGCAAGCACCGCGAGCGCGATCACTGGCAAATACACGCCATCGATTTGTGATGAGTTCACCAACGGAATCGCGACGAGCAACGCGCACCACATTGCCAAATGCGCGAACAAATTTCCCAGCGCATTGTGCGCGCCGGCAAGCGTTGCCATCCGCTGTTTGCAAGCGCATCAACGCGCGATTCGATTGTTTGATCGAATGCATTTGCTCGTCGGCGCGTCCGAATGCGATCACATCAGCGATGCCTTGAATGCCATCGACGAGGTGCGCGTTTAATTCCGCGCGCTGTTCAATCAACTGGTGATTCGTCGATGCGCTGAGGCGTTGGACAATCATCGGCATCGCAACGCCGATGAGAAGCATAAAAGCCAAAACGATGAGCATTAGCGATACATCAAAGCCGGCGAGAAAAATTCCGGTCGCAATTGCGACGACGAGCGCGACGGTTGGCGGAGCGATGAGGCGCACGTAGAAATTTTGCAGTGTCTCGATGTCACTAACGATGCGCATCAACAAATCGCCACTGCGATAGCGCATCAAACGTGCCGGCGCGAGCGGCTCGATGCTTTGATAAAACCACACGCGCAAACGCGCAAGCAAATTCAAGTTGATCGAATGCGAAACATAGCGTTCGAGGTAACGGAACACGCCGCGCGCGATGCCGAAAAAGCGCACGCCGACAATCGGCACGGCGAGATCGGCGATCGATGGATGCAACGCCGCGCTGGCGATGATGTACGCCGCTGTCGCCATCAAGCCGATGCTACTCCCAATCGTTCCCGCGCCGAGCAAAATTGCCAGCATGATCCAAAATCGATGCGGCGCGGCGAGTTGCAAAAGTTTTTTCATCGCGCGCCCCCGGCAGACACGAGTTGAAAATAGGCGCCGTGTTTGTCCAGCAACGCTTGATGATTTCCAATTTCCGCGACCTGACCGTGATCGAGGACGATGATTTGATCCGCGCGCATCGCGGTGCCGAGCCGATGCGAAATGATGAGCGCGGTCTTGTCGCGCACAAGTTGCATCATGGCATCTTGAATCGCTTGTTCGGTCTCGACATCGAGCGCCGACGCCGGCTCATCGAAAATCAACAACGCCGCATTTTTGAGAAATGCGCGCGCCAGCGCGAGGCGTTGCGCTTGTCCTGCGCTCAACCGCGCCCCACGCTCGTTGATGTGCGTGTCATAGCCATGCGGCAGTGTGCGAATGAATTCATCGGCGTGCGCGAGTTGCGCGGCGCGAACGATTTCGTCTAGGCGATGCATCGGGGCGCGCAAGGCAAATGTTGTTCGCAATCGAATCGTTGAATAAGTACGGCGCTTGTGGAACCCACGCGATTTGCTTGCGCCACTCATCCGACGACCATTCGCTGCAACGATTTTCCGTCACAGAGAATTTCGCCGCGGGTTGGTTCGATGAAGCGCAAAAGCAAATTCGCGATGGTGCTTTTGCCCGCGCCGGTATGACCGACGAGCGCAACACGCTGATCCGGGTTCGATGGAAAAAGAAACGCCGGTGAGCGCAGGCCGCGTGCCATCGTAGGAGTAATGGACATTTGCTAAAACGTAATGGGACCGATGACGGAAGACGGAGGACCGAGATGAAAAGTTGCTCCGTCTGTTCGGTTGTCCGTCCTCCGACTTTCCAGAATCTCAAAAATCCGCGCCGCGGCGGCGACGCCAGAGATGCCCGGCGTGGAATCGCGTGCCAAGCAAACGCAAAGGCAAATAAAAATCTGGCGCGATGACGAGGACAAAAAATGCCGGCTCGAATTCAATTTGTCCGTAAAGCAAGCGCAGTCCCACTTGCACGGCGACAATCGCGGTGCTGATCGTCGCAATCATTTCCAGCGCGAACGCGGAGAGAAAGGCAACCCGCAAGACACTCAGCGTCGTGTCGCGAAACTGGTTGCTCACGCGCGCAATGGTTTCGATTTGTTCGCGACTGCGCCCAAAAATCTTGAGTGTGGTGAGACCTTGAAGCACATCGAGAAAATGCGCGCTCATCAAACTGAGCTGCCCGTACTGTTTGCGCGTCAGCGCGTCCGCCGCACTACCAATGAGCATCATGAAAAGCGGAATCAAGGGTCCGGTGAAAAGCAAAATGGCGCCGGAGAGGGCATCGATGGGAAAAACAAAAACGAGAATCGCGAGTGGCACGAGCGCGGCAAGCGCGAGTTGCGGCAGGTATTGGCTATAGTACGCCTCAAGTTGCTCGATGCCTTCGGTGAGCGTGTTGGTCAATTCGCCGGTGCGTTGCCCGCGCGCGTAGGCGGGACCAAGCGTGAGTAATCGATTGAACACGCGCTCGCGCAAATCGGTTTTGACGCGCGCGGCAATTTGAAACGCCGAGGTCTCGCTTGCCCAAGACAAAACGGCGCGTGCGACGAAAATCGCGAGCAAGATGAGCATCGCGTTCCAAACGCGGTCGAGCGTTGCGTGGTGCAGAAAAACTTGCGCGATGATCTGGCTCAGCATACGCGCTTGCGCAATCGCTAGAATGCCGATGAGCAAGCCGCAGAGAATCGTCAGCGCGAACAAGCCACGAACATTTTTCAGTTGGGTGAGCAAGCGGGAATCGAATTTCATAGAAACACGACAGGGGCGCGACTCAATCGCGCCCCTGTGTGATTTCATGCGGCAAGCGATTTCTTGCTCACGCGTTTGCGAAATACATAGTACGTCCAGCCCTGATACAACAAAACAATGGGTACGAAAATTACGGCGATGATGGTCATCACCGTCAGCGTGTACGGCGTCGATGAGGCATTGTAAATCGTCAGACTCCATTCTGGCTTGAGCGACGAAATCATCACGCGCGGGAAGAGCGTCGTGAAAATCGTGATGACGCTTGTGACGATGGTGAGCGCGGTCATTAGAAATGCCCAGCCATCGTGTTTTTTGCGCATGAACCAAATTGTCGAGAGCAGCGCCGCACCGCCGAGAATCGGCACGATCCCGGGATTGACGCCGAGTTTGGAGTACATATCGGTGAAGAGATAACTGGCGCCGAGCGCGACAAAAAGCAATACGACGACCGGCAACCACAGCTTTTTTGCGATGGCGCGCGCGCGCTCCGAGACTTCGCCTTCACTGCGGAGACTTAGATAAACCGCGCCGTGCAACGTCATCAACGCAAGCCCGTAGATGCCGGTGAGCAGGGCGTACGGATTCAGCAAGCCGAAAAAATCGCCGACGTAATTTTTGCTTGCATCGATGGGCACGCCGCGCAAAAGATTGCCGAACGCGACGCCAAACAAGAGCGCGGGGAGCAGACTGCCGATGAAAATTGCCCAGTCCCAGGTACTGCGCCAGCGCGGTCGATTGTCTTTGCGCCGGAACTCGAACGCGACGCCGCGCAGAATCAAGGCGACGAGGATGAGCGCAAGCGCAAGATAAAAACCGCTGAACATCGTCGCGTACCAATGCGGGAACGCGGCAAAGATCGCGCCGCCGGCGGTGAGCAGCCAAACTTCATTGCCATCCCAGAACGGACCAATCGTGTTGATGACGACGCGGCGATCATCGTCGTTCTTGCTGACGAAAGGCAGCAGGATGCCCACGCCGTAATCGAATCCTTCGAGCAAAAAGAATCCGCTAAAGAGCACGCAAATCAGAATGAACCAAATTGTATTGAGATCCATGGTGTCATCTCCTAGTACGCGCCGAGCGCGACAGTTTCTTGATCGGGATCGTGCGTGGCGTAACGGCGCAGCAGATAAACGGTAACGCCCATCAACGCGCCGTACAACAATGTGAACAAGACGATGGTGATGATCACGTAAATGTTGCTAACGACCGACGCCGGTGAAACGCCGTTTTCGATTTTCATCACGCCAAAAACCAGCCACGGCGCACGTCCCATTTCCGTCAAGAGCCAGCCCGCCGAGTTGCCCAAGTAGGGCAACAAGATTGCCCAGGGCAAAAGGCGCAAGAAAAGTTTATTGCCGGCAACATTGTTCTTGAGCGCAAAGTACAATGCGATTGCCGCCAAGCCCAGCATCGCCGTGCCCGCACCGACCATCGCGCGGAACGACCAATAAATGAACGCGACCGGCGGCACGTAATCGCCGGGACCATATTTTTTCTGATACTCGGTTTGCAAATCGTTGATGCCTTGCACCTTGCCGGTCAATTGATTGTAGGCGAGCAAACTCAACAGCGCTGGCAGTCGAAGCGCAAAGACTTCTTTGCGTTGCGTCAAATCGCCGATGGTCAGCACCGAGAACGATGCCGGGTCGGCGCTCTCGTACAACGCTTCGGCGGATGCCATCTTCATCGGTTGCGTTTGTACCATCTCTTGCGCCTGGCTGTGACCGACGATACCGACCATCATCGCGCCGATGAGCGCGTACACCGTCGCCAGCTTGAACGAGCGCGTGAAGAAAACCGGATTGCTCTGGCGGAGCAAATGCCACGCGCTAATGCCCAGCACAAAGAAACCGGCTGTGACAATGCCGCCGGCGAGCACATGCGGGTACTGCGTGAAAATATTTGGGTTGGTGATGAGCGCGAGAAAATCGGTCATCTCCGCGCGCCCGTTGCGCACGACGTAGCCGACCGGATGTTGCATAAACGAGTTGGCAATCAAAATCCACAACGCCGATAAATTCGACGCGAACGCGACGAGCCAGATCGACGCGAGATGCACGCGCTTGCTCACCTTGTCCCAGCCGAAGAACCAAACGCCGATGAACGTCGATTCGAGGAAGAACGCGAGCAACGCTTCGATTGCCAGCGGCGCGCCGAAAATATCGCCGACGAAGCGCGAGTACTCGGACCAGTTCATCCCAAACTGAAATTCCTGCACGATGCCGGTGACCACGCCCATTGCGAAATTGATGAGAAACAACTTGCCCCAGAACTGGGTCATCTTTTTCCACATCGGATCGCCGGTGCGAAAGTACACCGTCTGCATGATGGCGACGAGAATCGATAGCCCCAACGTCAGCGGCACAAAGAAAAAGTGGTACACTGTCGTGATGCCAAATTGTAGACGCGCCAGAAAAAGTGCGTCCATGCTTTGAACCTCCTTGAGCGAAAAATATAAACCCGCCCCAGCATCGAATCGTTCGGTGCATGGGACGGGCGATCATCACCTGTCTGATTCTATTCTATCGCGTCAATAGCGCGGCGTCAAATCGCGCCGGCATCACGCAGTTGCGCGATTTTTTCCGGCGAATAGCCGAGCCACGACTGCAAGACTTTTTCCGTATGTTGTCCGCGCAACGGCGGCGGCGCGTATTCTTCCGCTACGCCGGCAACTTTGACCGGGTTGCCTGCCATCGGCAACTTGCCAATCGTGGGATGATCGACTTGAATTTTCATTTGCCGCGCGATGATTTGCGGATCGGCGAACACGCGGTCGATGGTGTTGATCGGACCCCAGGGAACACTCTCGGCGTCGAGACGAACTTGCCATTCATCGGTCGTGCGCTGACGAAACGCTTCGACGAGAATTGGCACAAGTTCGGTTTTGTGGAGACGGCGTTCATCGTTGTTGATAAAACGCGGATCGGCGGCAAGTTGCGGCAACTCGAGCGCGCGGCATAGCCCGTGCCAAAATTTTTCGGTGAACGCGGCGACGACGAGCCCGCCGTCTTTGGTTTTGAACGATTGATACGGCACCACCGACATATGCTCGGTGCCCTGCGGTCCGGGAACAATGCCATCGTGAAAATAATATTGCGCAACGTACGTGAGCAGGGCGGTGAGCGAATCGAGCAAACTTAAATCGATGCAACTGCCTTCGCCAGTTTTTTCGCGATGATACAACGCCGAGGCGACCGCGAACGCGCCGAACATGCCGCCCGCCAGATCACCCATCGCGACGCCCATGCGCGCGGGTGTTTCCTTGGTGCCGGTGATGCTCATCGCGCCGGCCAGTCCTTGAATTGCAATATCAAATGCCGGACGATCGCGATAAGGTCCGGTTTGCCCAAAGCCAGAGATCGAGCAAGCAATGATGCGCGGATTGATGCGCTGAAGTGTCGCATAATCGATTTGTAACTTCTGCGTCACGCCCGGACGAAAGTTATCGTACACCACGTCGGCGACACGCACGAGGTCGTAAAAAATCGCGCGTCCATTTTCGTTCTGCAAGTTGAGCGTGATGCTTTGCTTGCTTCGATTCGCGCTGAGATAATACGCGCTCTCGCCCGCCCAAAAGTGCGGACCCATTTGCCGCATCGGATCGCCTTCCGGCGGCTCGACCTTGACGATCTCGGCGCCCAGGTCGCCCAGCATCATCGAGCCGAAAGGTCCCGCCAACATATGCGACAAATCGAGAATCCGCGCGCCGGTCAAGAGACCCAGCATCTCATCCTCCAAAAGAAAAAGGCGAGGGATATGGTTTCCCGCGCCTTCATCAGCGATTTGATTCTTCCATTATAACCGCTTTTGGCGCACGGGCAAAAATAGCCGCTTGCAATCCGGGTGAATTGTGATAAAATAATGTCAGTTGGAGTTCACCATGTTCACCTTCCGGATTTTCACCAACGCGATGGTCATGTGTAGCGGCGCACCGTAATGGTGGGCGCGCGTTTTGCGCGTACCCGGTGCGCCACGCCGCTTGCCGGGCAACCACAAGGGTTGCCTCAACGAGAGCGGCGTTTTTATTTGGATGGATGACCAATGACGGACGACGAAAATGCTTCTGGGTTTGTCGTCGCAACCTTGAACTTGAAACCTGCAACTTGAAACTGGAGATTCACCATGAACAAAAAAATTGGCGTGTTCGTTGCGTGGCCCTACGCAAACGGACCTTTGCATCTGGGACATATTGCCGGCGCGTACCTCACTGCCGATATTTTCGCGCGCTTTAATCGACTAGTTGGGAACGACGTGTTAATGGTCTCCGGCTCCGATTCGCACGGGACGCCGGTCACAGTCACGGCGGATGAGGAAGGCAAGACCGCGCGCCAGGTCTTTGAAGAGTCGCACGCGACGTTTCTCGAAGCGTGGCAGAAACTCGGCATTTCGTTCGATCTCTTTACGCACACCGACACCGAGAACCATTGGGCGATTGCGCAGGATTTTTTCAAGCGTCTGCTGGAAAAAGAAGGCCTCTACCGCGCCACCGAAAAGCAAGTCTTTTGCGAGACCGATGGTCGTTTTCTACCCGACCGTTACATCGGCGGCGAATGTCCGTACTGTCACTTTCCGCGGGCGCGCGGCGATCAGTGCGACAACTGCGGGCGCGTCCTCGATGCAACCGAACTGATCGCGCCGAAATGCAAATTGGCGAAGCCGGGTGAAACTCACAAACTCGTCGTGCGCGAAAGCGAACAGTTCTATCTCGACCTGACTGCCTTTGAGAAAAAACTATTTGCCTATCTCGCGGACAAGGACGCGTATTGGAAATCGAACGTGCTCGCGTTTGTGCGCAACTGGTTGCAAGCCGGTTTGCACGGGCGCGCGATCACGCGCGATATGGACTGGGGCATAAAACTCCCGATTCCCGGCTTCGATTCCAAACGCATCTACGTCTGGTTCGAAGCGGTCATCGGCTACTATTCCGCGTCAGTCGAGTGGGCGCGCAATCGCGGGACGCCGGACAAGTGGAAAGAATGGTGGACGAAATCGGACGATGTGCGTGGGTACTATTTTGTCGGCAAGGATAATATCCCATTCCACACGATCATTTGGCCCGCGATGCTGTTGGGCTATGACGAAAACTTGCCGCTCCCGTACGATGTGCCCGCAAACGAATTCCTAAACCTCGAAGGACGCAAGTTCAGCAAGAGCGAACACTGGGCGGTGTGGATCAACGATTACTTGCGATCGTACGATCCCGACCCATTGCGCTATTTGCTTTCGGCCAATATGCCGGAATTTGCCGACACCGATTTCACATGGAAGGAATTCGTCCGCCGCAACAACGACGAGCTCATCGCGAACTGGGGCAACCTGGCGAATCGCGTGCTCACGTTCACGTACAAGAATTTCGAGCAACGCGTGCCGACGCCGGGCGAGTTGAACGACGCCGACCGCGCGCTCATCGCAAAATCGGAAGATGCGTTCGCGAGCGTTGGCGATGCGCTGGGGCGCGTGCGTTTCAAAGAAGCTATCGGCATCGCGGTTGACATCGCGCGCGAAGCGAACGTATACTTGCAAGTGAATGAACCGTGGAAGACGATCAAAGTGGATCGCGCGCGCGCGGCAACATCGCTTTACGTCGCGTTGACCGTGATCGATAACTTGAAAACGCTGTTCTATCCGTTCCTGCCATTCTCGTCGAACGACTTGCATCGGCAACTTGGATACGATGGCGATTTGCTCGGCGAAGTGAAAATCGAAACGTTCCAGGAATCGACGCGAAGCCACACGGCGGCGGTGTACCATCCGGGCAAGCATTCGCAAAAGTGGGAGCCGTCGCAGTTGAAACCGGGGCAAGCGCTGCGCGAGCCGAAAGCATTATTCAAGAAGCTGGAGGAAAAAATCGCGGAAGAGGAAAAAGCCAAGTTGGGGAAAGCAAATTGACCGAAGATCTAGGACGGAGGGCGGACGCTGTTCGGTCATCCATCTTCGGTCGTCTGTCCAAAAGGAGTTGAAATGAGCACACAGCCACCATCGGATTTTGATTTGGAAAAGGAATTGCGCGATCTGGGCGAACATCTCAAACGCGCGTTTCAAGTTGCGCGCGAGCATCCCAAGACGAAAGAATTGGAACAGGACATTGCGCAAGCAGTCCGCAACTTGGAATCAGAAATTCAGCGCGCGGTGAAATCGGCGCAGGAAAAAGAGCCGGTGAAAAAAGCCGGCGAGCAATTCAAGCAGGCGGCGCACACGGTCAAGGAAAGCGGCGCGCCGGACGACATTGCGCGCGGCATCGCTAAGGGGGTACGTGCGCTGAATGAGCAAATCCGCAAAGCCATCGAAGACGCGGAGAAAAAGTAATTCGGCGACGGTAGTGACGTGGAACAAATCTTGCGCATGATCAAAGTCGGGTGTTTCACGAGAGATGCCCGACCTTTCGCGTCAAGAATTTTCATGGCAGTCCGTTTGGTTTTGGTGATATAATTGGGTTGCAATCAAATAACCCGACTCGCAAGTCAAGGAGGAGACTGATGGAACAATATCTCACCGCCGAAGTAAAACGCGGCGCAATGTATTTTGCAATCGTCGGTGCGGTGCTTGGAATCATCGGAGCGATTCCACTGCTCAACTGTCTGGCTTTGCCCCTTTTGTGCGTCAGCGCGTTTGCCGTTCCGCTCGTTATCGGCTGGCTTGTGGCGCAATGGAGCGGCGCAAGTGAAATGGCACAAGGCGCGCTTCCCGGCGCAATTGCGTGCGGCATTGGGCAGGTGATTGCCGGCGCGGTGACATTTGTCGCGACGCTGTGCTTCAATGTCTTCTTTAGCGTGTTGGGCGTGACCTCGTCCGGCGACGCGGCCGGCATGATGACCGGCTTGCTCGCCGCGGCAGTCGCTGGTATCGCGTCGTGGATTTTCGGCGTGATCTTCGCCGCCATCTTTGGCGCGGTGGGCGGTTTACTCTACGTTGCGATTCAAGGCAACAAGACGCAACCCACGTAATCGTTTTTGCAGTGAACAAAAAAGAGTGGAGTCACAAATTTGACTCCACTCTTTTTGTTTTACGGACCTGTTACCGTCGGATATCCCGCCGCTTTCCATTGACTCAAGCCGCCGGCAAGACTGGTAACTTGAGGAAAGCCGGCTTTCAATAAAATGTCGCGACCGGTCGCGGACCGATTGCCGGAGCGACAAACCACGACGATTTTTTTATCGCGCGGCAATTCCTTGGCGCGCGTTTCCAACTCGCCTAATGGAATCAGTGTTGAACCGGGAACGTGGTATTCGTTCCATTCCTCCGGCTGGCGCACGTCGAGAATAAACGCGCCGGCGTTGCGCAAATTGACTGCCTCTGTCGTTGAAACTTCTTTCGACAGCGTGTTCGTGGTGGGGCTAGCCTGACACGCCGTCACGCCGATTGCCAACACGAGCATTAGCCAGCGCCATCCGCTTTTGATCATGATTTACTCCTTGAATGGATTAGGATTGCAGGCGAAAATCTACGCTCGGTTTTGCGTTTCATCACACTTGTGATAGAATCGCGTTAGAACAAACTTTCGCACGCTAGAAATGGATTGTATGTCTCGCATTTACGTCTCCCTCGATTTGGAAACGACTGGCTTGCAAGCCGACCGCGACGCGATCATTGAAATCGGCGCGGTCAAATTTCGCAACGACGAAATTATCGGCGAATGGTCGTCGCTTGTCAACCCCGGACGCGCGCTGCCGCACAAAATCGAACGCTTGACCGGCATCACATCGAGTCAGGTCGCAACCGCGCCGTCGATTTTTCAGGTCACGCCGCAACTCTCACGCTTTATCGGCGAGAATCCGATTGTCGGACACAATATTCAATTCGACTTGTCGTTCCTCCAACGCGCCGGTGTTTCCTTTTCCGCGCCCGCACTCGATACGTTTGAACTTGCGTGCATCCTGATGCCTTACGCGTCGCGCTATGCGCTCGGCAAATTGATGGACGAACTCGGCATCGATTTTCCTACGCGGCACCGCGCGGTCGACGATGCGCGCGCCGCGCAAGCGTTGTTCAATGCGCTCCTCGCGCGCGCCCGCAAATTGGATTCCAAAATTGTCGAAGAGATTGCCAAGCTGGGCGAAAAATCGAATTGGCCGTTGCGTTTTGCGTTTCAAGATATTTTGCGCGACCGCACGCGTACCGCGTTTGCGCCCGGAACCATCGGCGCGCAATTGGCGGCGAAGAATGCCGCCGAAGATGCAACGCTGGGCTTGCTCTTTTCGCGCGACCGCGACGAGCGTCCGCTCAAACCCAAAGCGCACAATGATCCGCTCGATGTCGATGCGCTGGCGCACACATTGGGACCGGATGGTTTGTTCGCGCAACATTTCGACGGGTTATGAGTTTCGTCCGCAACAAGTGGAAATGTTGCGCGCGGTTGCCGGCGCGTTCAACGATGGCGCGACGCTGTTGGTCGAGGCGGGAACTGGAACAGGGAAATGTCTTACCGGAGATACTTGGATTACTTCCAAGAGTGGAACTCGGGTTCAGATTAAGAATCTCTGTAATAGCCAAGGTGTTCTCGCGGAACCGATTTTGTGCGTCAATGCTGCAGGTAAATTGATCTATCAGAAAATTAGATCAGTACATTCTAATGGAAAACGTTCCGTGTGGAGATTGAAGACGGCATTAGGTCGCTCGATCGTTGCAACGGCCAATCATCCATTTCTAACGTTTAGCAATTGGCGGCAACTATCAGAATTGCATCCTGGAGATCGTATCGCGACCGTGCGCCGCTTACCTCCTGGCGGACACCAGTTGCCCACACACGAAGCGTTTGTGGTTGGAGCAATGCTTGGCGATGGGGGTTGTACGCATCTGGACGCACTTTCATTCACTAATTTCGATCCGGCTGTCGTCGTTGAACTCAGGCGCAACGTGGCGAAATTGGGTAATGTCAGATTGTGCTCCAAAAAGAAAAAGGGACATTTCGGTTTTCAGCGCCTACGCTTGTTGGGACACGAGCGTAGTGGACTGAGTCTTTTGATGGAACGTTTGGATATCGCGGGACGGGACGCTCATACAAAGCATATTCCTCCCCCGTTTTTCCAAGCAGATACAGAAACGCTCGGGCATCTTCTGGCTGGATTATGGGTTACCGATGGTTGTGTCGAGCGCCGTGATGGGCACCTTTCATTCAGTTCTGCCTCAGAACGGATGCTTAGGGAAGTTCAGCATCTTCTGTTAAAACTCGGAATCATTGCTCGCGTACGCCAGAAAAACTCGCGGTTGAATGGAAAGAACTTCGCATCGTGGCACCTCACGATATCGGATTTGAATAGCAAGCACGCTTTTTGGCAAACGATTGGAAAAAAAATGGTGGGCGAAAAGAAACGTCGCCTTGAGTCGTGGCGGAAGTCGCATTGCCAACAGCAATCTAATCCTAACGATGATTTGATTCCGGCTCTAGTCTGGCAATTGATCGACGAACAAAGACGACGCATCAATAAATCATGGAGCTCGATTAGGCAGACATGCGTGATCAGTAGCGACAGGACGCGGGAAATCAGCCGCTCGAAAATGTTAGCGATGGGCAAATTCCTAGACTCTAGCGAACTCACAAAGATTGCGGAATCTGATGTTTATTGGGATCGCGTTGTTTCGATTGAGCCTGCCGGTCAGTCTGAAACTTTTGACCTCACGATGGAAGGCGATCCCAATTTCGTCGCCAATGACATTATCGTTCACAACTCGATTGCCTACCTTCTACCCGCGATCTATTGGGCGGCGCAGAATAATCAACGTGTTGTGATTTCGACGAACACGATCAATTTGCAGGATCAACTCTATCTTAAAGATATTCCGGACCTGCGCAAGGTATTGCCGTTTGAATTTAAGGTGGCGCTGCTCAAAGGCCGCTCAAATTACTTGTGTCGCAATCGTTTGGACACGTTGCGGCGCAGCGAAAAATTGACGAACGAAGAAGTGCGCGTGCTTGCCAAAGTGCTCGCGTGGCTGCCATCGACGGCGACCGGCGACAGCGCCGAATTGATTTTGATGGGACCCGCAGAAAATGCCGTGTGGTCGCGTATTGCCAGCGACCTGGATCATTGCACGGCGGAACGCTGTCAATCGCAACAGCAGGGCGCGTGCTTTTTCTATCGCGCGCGCGAAAAAGCGGAAAGCGCGCATGTCATCATCGTCAATCACGCGCTGATGCTGTCCGATGTCGCGGTTGAAAACCGCGTGCTGCCGGAATACAAATACCTTGTCGTCGATGAAGCCCATCACTTGGAAGCGCGCGCGACCGATGCCTTGTCGTTCGAAGCATCGAAGACGAGTCTGGAGCAATTGTTGCGCGGGCTGGCGAACGAGCGCGGTGGATTGATTGGCAACCTTGCCGGCGCGCTGAGGCATTCCAAAGTGCCGCCGAATCTCAAAAGCGATACGCAGAATATTTTCAGCGACGTTGCCGATGACGTCGAGCGTGCGATTCGCGGCGTGTACGATTTCTTTGTCGGGCTGGAAAAATTCCTCGACGCGCAAGAGCAAATGCCCGGCGAAAGCGATTCGGCGTACGATCGGCAGATTCGCTTGACGCCGACGCGGCGCTCGTCACCGGCGTGGAGCAATATCGAGATCGCGTGGGAAAGTTTTGGCGCGACGCTGCTCAAGGCGCGCGATGGGATGGAGAAAATCTACAACGCGTGGACCGAGCTCGACGATTTCGAAATTCCCGGGCATTTTGATTTGCAGACCGAATCCGTGTTTGCGATGCATCGCGTTAGCGAGACGCGCGCGAACTTGGAGGCGTTGGTCACCAATCCGCAAACAAACGGCATTTATTGGGCGGAGGTTGACCGCAAGACCGGCAACATTGCGTTGCACGCCGCGCCGTTGTTCGTGGGCGAACTCTTGCAGAAGAAACTCTTTGCCGAGAAGAGCGCATCGATCCTTACCTCCGCTACGCTCTGCGTCGATAAAAATTTCTCCCACATTAAATCGCGCTTGGGCATCGGCGATTGGGCGGACGAACTCGCGGTCGGCTCGCCGTTCGATTTTGCGAAAGCGGCGATGGTCTACGTGCCAACCGATGTCCCCGAGCCTGGGCAAGCCGGCTACCAAAAAGCGGTCGAGGCGTCGCTGATCGATTTACTGCGCGCGACGCAAGGACGCGCGCTCGTGTTGTTCACGTCGCTCTCGCAACTCAACGCGACGTACCGCGCAATCACGCGCCCATTGGAAGAAGAGGGCATCGTCGTGCTCGCGCAGAATCTCGATGGTTCGCGCCGCCAAGTGTTGGAGACGTTCAAGACGCAGGACAAGACCGTGTTGCTGGGAACCAAATCGTTCTGGGAAGGGGTCGATGTTGTCGGCGAGGCGTTGTCGTGCCTCGTCATCGCGCGCTTGCCGTTCTCGGTGCCCAGCGATCCGATATTCGCCGCACGAAGTGAAACGTTTGAGGAATCGTTCGCGCAGTATGCAGTGCCGGAAGCGGTGTTGCGATTTCGGCAAGGTTTCGGTCGCTTGATTCGAAGCAACCATGATCGCGGCATCGTCGTGGTGCTTGACCGCCGGGTGCTGTCGAAAAATTATGGGCGCATGTTCATCGAATCGCTGCCGCCGGTGTCAAAATATCAGGGGACGCTGAAACAGTTGCCGCAATTTGCGGTCAAGTGGATTGAGGGAAGTTGAGTTTCAGATTCAGAGTGACCGAAAGAGACCCGCAGGGGTTATGGGAAACCCTGTGGGTCTTGCTTTCCGATTGCACTCATCATCCCACTGCCTTGAGTACACGCAATGCGCGCAAAGTAACCCACTCGTTGGGCTTTTTCTTTGCGCCGAAATCGACCCAGGTTTTGCCGGTGTAATCGTACTCGAGCGACCAACGCCCTTGCGCGTCTTGTTTCTCGCGGATCATCTCTAGTGCATTCGCCAAGCGTGGGTCGTCGCCGTAACCTAATCCGATTAGCGCTTCGACATTTTGCAGGAGGTCGGTGACGTAGAAAATCGGAAAACCAAACTTCCACCAATTGCCGCTCGGCTTGCTACTCCATCCGCTGGGATAGTCTGCTTTAGCGGGATCGGTGCTGAAAAGAAAATCGACGCCGTGTTTGATCGCACGTTTGATGACCGGCGTCCGTTTTTTTGCCGGCAGTCGACTGAACGCCAGCATGACTTTGATTGCACCCCACGCGCACGGGAGCTTGTTGTTCGACCCGCATGCAAACGTCGGCCCGCATTTGCCGGCATAGTAACGGACCGTGGCTTGGCGATCCGTTATCGGGGCGATGCCTTCGCCGGTGACACTGCGTGCCATCCATTCAAATGCCGTATCAAGACGCGGATCGCCACAGCCAAGTTCGAGCAATGCCCAGCAGAGATTGCCTTGCAAACAATCGGCGGTGCCGGACGCCGCGCCTGACGCGGTGAATTGTCCACCCGGTGCGAGCGCGTGATCCAAGATGTATTGGCACGCGCGCGCGATTCGTTTGTCTTCTTCCATCGATGCGCCTAACTGGGCGAGCATGACGAGCGACCAAACGGACGACCGATATTTTGGCAGGTAACCCGGACCTGGCTTGCTCCAATACCCGGCGGGGTTCATCTTGTCGAGAATCGTCGCGATGGAACCTTGCTTGTGCGCGACCTTGCGCGCTTGCGCAAGTTTTGGATCATTGGGTTTCAGCAGCAAGCAAATCGCGCAATGCCAGATAGCGGACGCCGGGGGAATCGGATTCCAAAAGCCAAGACAACGAATTGCCTTTGAGTTGAGAGTGCCAAGTCATATGCACCTCCTTGAACAACGAACCAACCTATTAGGTTACTAGCAACGGACGAATACTTTCCGCCCACGCGCGCACAGCGTTCCAATCGCGGCGATCCTCGTGTGGGAAAATTCTGAATGCCACCGCCAAGCGCAAACCGAGCGTATCGAGATTCATTGGCAGTTTCTTGAAATCGAGCATCCCCGGAAAGAATCCTTCGCTCAACGGCGTAGCGAGTGCGCGCACCGGCGCAACCCATTTCGCCACCGCCGAACGATATTGCTCCGCGCTCGACATCGCGAGCGTGATGCACACGGTAAACTCGGCGAAGCGTTTTTGCGCCAGTTCCGCGCGATGTGTCTGGATGAATTGCGCCGCCTCGGGTAACCACTTGGATTTGCGAATGGCACTCCCGGCGACGACTGCGCTGTACGGCGCAAGGTCTTGCACCTCTTGCATTGGTCGCACATCGACTTGCGCGCCGGTTTCAGCAAGCGTCTTGCCAATGGCTTGGGCGATTTCGGCGGTAGAACCGGTGCGGCTGGCGTAGGTGACGAGGATTTTGTTCGGCATAGGATCTCTCCAAAAGTGATTTTGGCGCAATTGTAATGTGAATCTCCGGTGATGTCAAAACCTTGAACCCAAAACTTGTAACTTGTATTCTTTTAGAGTATAATCTCGCCCCGAACACATACGAAGGAGATGGTTTTTATGATCGGCGTTCAAGATTTACGCAAAGGCACGACGTTCATCGACGATGACGGCAACCTCTACAAGGTGCTGGAATACCAGCACGTCAAGCAAGGTCGCGGCAACGCGACAATCAAAACGAAATTGCGCAACGTCAAAACCGGCGGCGACGATCGATAAGAACTTTCAATCCGGCGGGCGCGTGCAAGACGTGCGGCTTGATCATCACACGGTCCAGTATCTGTACAACGATGGCGAGTATTATCACTTTATGGATGTGCAGACCTACGACCAGCCGATTTTATCGAAAGAATTGCTCGGCGAGGCGGTAGGCTTTTTGAAAGAAAACATCCAAGTCGAATTGTTAACGTACGACGGGCAACCCATTGAAATCGAAATGCCGACGACCGTCGATTTGAAAGTCGCCGATACTGCGCCGGGGTATAAAGGCGATACCGCCAGCGGCGGCGGCAAACCGGCAACGCTCGAAACCGGCGTCGTCATCACCGTGCCGTTTTTGTGAATGCGGGTGACACCGTGCGCGTCGATACGCGCGATGGGACGTATGTAACGCGCGTCTGAAATTGCGATGGATGACGAAGGACGAATGACGGAATCAAACGTCGTTCGTCCTTCGTCTTCCGTCCTCGGTCTTTTTATGCAACAATCTCTTTTCGATCTCCCGCCGACGCTGACCGTCGCGCAACTGGTGCGCCAAATCAAAGACGTCGTTGAAGCGGACGATGTGCTGAATGATGTCTGGGTGCGCGGCGAAGTCTCGAATTTTTCGCAAGCCGCATCCGGGCATGTGTATTTTTCGCTCAAAGACCGCGATGCGTCGATGCGATGCGTGATGTGGCGCACCGATGCCGCGCGCGTGTTTCCGATTGCCGGGGAACGGCGACGCCATCGAGGTGCACGGCAAAGTTTCGATGTATGAGGCGCGCGGCGAGGTGCAATTATACGTCGACGAAATCAAACTTGCCGGCGCGGGCGCGTTGTGGCAGGAATTCGAGCGCTTGCGCGCGCGGCTTGAAGCGGAAGGATTGTTTGCGGCGGAGCACAAACGTGAACTGCCGCTGTTCCCGGCGAAAATCGGCGTCGTCACTTCGCGCGAAGGCGCGGTCTTTCACGACATTTGCAATGTCTTGCGGCGACGTTATCCGCTAACCCAAATCCTCCTCGCGCCAACGCTCGTGCAAGGCGCGAACGCCGCGCCGATGATTGCCGGCGCGATCAAAACGATCAACGATTTCGACATCGACGTGTTGATCGTTGCGCGCGGCGGCGGCTCGATTGAAGATTTGTGGGCGTTCAACGAAGAAATCGTCGCGCGCGCGATTTACGATTCGCGCGTGCCGGTCATCAGCGCGGTGGGGCACGAAACCGATTTCACGATTGCCGATTTCGTCGCCGATGTGCGCGCGCCCACGCCGAGCGCGGCGGCGGAACTCGTCGCGCCGGATGCGCGTGAATTGCGCGCAAGTGTTCGCGCCGGTGCGCGCCAACTCGCGCAATTGCTGCGCGATCAAATCGGTGAAGCGCGCGCAAATTTAGCGCGCCAAGTATATGCGCTGGAACGCAACTCGCCGCGCGCGCGTATCGCGAATGATCGCCAACGCGTCGATGAGTTGACGCGACGCATCGCATCGCACATGCAACAACGCATCGCGTTGAATCGCCAAGCGCTTGCAGGCGCGACGCGTCACCTCGCCGCGCTGAATCCGGAGGCAACGCTCGCGCGCGGGTACGCGATTGTGCAGGAAAAGCAAACCGGGCGCGTGGTGAAGAAAAAATCCCAGGTTGCCGGGCGCAAAGAGATTCGCGTCCGTGTCACCGATGGCGAATTTGATGCGACGACGAAAGATTGACCACGAATGTCATTCCGAGTGACACCTACACTGCAACGCACGCCCTATAGCCCCCGCAGCGAAGCGGAGAGGGGGTGCGGTGCACAGTTGCCCTGGCGGGAACGTGACTGTGCTGAAGTTCGCACAGCCATGCCAGGGAGTGAGCGAGGAATCTCTCAATAGTCATTACGGCCAGTTTTCGAGCCGCGCGTTTTGCGGCTCGAAATGACAGGTCAGGAAAAAGAGTTCCGATGCAAAAATACTTCACCCGCGCGATTTTCTTCGTGATGACGTTTTTCGTTTCCGCGTGTCAATCCAATCCGGCACCAACGTTATCACCGACACCAACTCCAATCGTTCAACTGCCCACATCTACAACCGCACCCACACAACTGCCGCTTCCGCCCGTTGATGAAGCATCGCAAAAGATCACTGTGCCGTCGGGATTTGCCATTCGGATTTTCGCGCAGGGGCTGAATCAGCCGCGTTTGATGGCGTTCGGACCCGACGGCGATTTGTACATCGCGTTGATGGGCGCGGGACAAATCGCGCGATTGCCGGATCGCAATCGCGACGGTATCGCCGACACCACCGAGATCGTCGCACGCAACCTGGGACAGCCGCACAATCTCGAATTTCACGACGGGTGGTGGTACGTCGCAGAACGCGATCGGATCGAGCGATTCAATCCAACGTTTGAAATCCGCGAACTCGTCACCGACAACATTCCGTGTTGTGGCGGACATTCCACGCGCACGTTGCATTTCGGTCCCGATGGCAAACTGTACGTCAGCGCCGGTTCGAGCGGCAACAATAATATCGAATCCGACCCGCGCCGGGCAACGATTTTACGTTTCAATCCCGATGGTTCGATTCCGTCCGACAACCCATTCGCGTCCGATGTCGACAAACGCAAACAAGCGGTGTGGGCAACCGGTCTCCGCAACACCGTCGATTTTTTATGGACGAAAGATGGCGCGTTGTGGGCGAGCATGATGGGGTCAGATAGCATCAGCGACGACGCCCCGCCTGAGGTGATCGTCACGCGTGTTGAACGTGGTCGCGCGTACGGTTGGCCCTATTGTTACACGCCAACCCTCGGCGCAAACGCAAAGACCCAAGTCCGCGATACCCGCGTGCCACTGCCGCCGGGATTCGATTGTTCGCAAGCCGTGCCCGCGCTCTTCACCGATCTCGCGCACGCCGCGCCGTTGGGAATGTCGTTCGTCAGTGGCAAGAATTTTCCGGCGTCGATGCAAAACGATTTGTTCGTCGCGTATCACGGTTCGTGGAACACGAACGTCGTCGCAAATTATCGCGATTGCAGAGTGCAACGCATTGTCATCGAAAATGGAATGCCGGTTCGGAGCGAAACGTTTGCGAACGGCTTTCGCGCGCCGAACGGCAAATGCGGCGATTCCGCAACCTATGGTCGTCCCGCCGATGTGCGATTCGCACCCGATGGTGCGATGTACATTTCGGATGATAAAGCCGGGCGCGTGTACCGCGTAGTTTATGTTGGAAAATGAAAGAGACGCCCATTGGGGCGTCTCTTATTTAGAGGTTAAATCTTCTTCCAACCGTATTTTTTCAAATCGATTTTTCCGGCGCGATCTAATTTGACGTTTTCCTCTTTCAGGCGCGCTCGTTGCTCGTGATAGCCGGCCGTCGGGCGCAAACTGATTTCGCCGCGCGCGTTGACGACGCGATGCCAGGGAACATCGGCGGGGCAATCGTGCATCGCCCAGCCGACGGTGCGCGCGGCGCGCGGCGATCCCAACGCCCGCGCGATTTGTCCATACGTCGCCACTTTGCCGTGCGGAATGCGTCGGACGAGAGCATAAACCTTCTGGAAAAACGCATTGCTCTCTTGCATTCTGCCTACTGTCTACTGCTTTCTGCTTTCTGTTGCCCGGCTTCTGTCGTCTGCAATCTGAGACTCGGCACCACATCCAAATCCCAGCCGCTTTGTTCACCTAGTTCATAGTGTCGCCACGCCGCCGCCGCAATCATCGCGCCATTGTCCATGCACAATTTGATCGGCGGGATGATGACTGGAATTTCAGCGCGCTCGAGCATCGTCTTGCGCAACATCGCATTCGCCGAGACGCCGCCGGCGAGCACGATGTGTTTCGCGCCGAATTCATCGGCGGCGTGAATTGTTTTTTCCACCAGTACGTCGGCAATCGCCTTTTGAAAACTTGCGGCGATGTCTGCGACCGGCAATGGCTGGTCCCCGAAACTCTGGACGAGATGCAGAACGGCGGTCTTGAATCCGCTGAACGAAAAATCGTGCGTGCCGCGCAACCACGCGCGCGGTAGTTTGAACGCCTCGGGATTGCCGGCTTCCGCCGCTTTTTGAATCGCGGGACCGCCAGGATAACTCAGTCCTAGCAAGCGCGCGACTTTATCGAACGCTTCGCCGGCGGCATCGTCGAGCGTGTGTCCGAGTTGTTGATACATTCCGTGATCGCGCATCAGCACGAGTTCGGAGTGTCCGCCGGAGACAAGCAAAGCAACGAGAGGAAACGGATTTCCAGAATCCGGGTTTCTTGAAGAAACCTGGATTCTATCTTCAAGCCAGCACGCGTAAATATGCCCTTCGAGATGATTCACGCCGATGAGCGGCAGATCGTTGGCGAACGCGATTGCCTTTGCCGTGTTCACGCCGACGAGAAGCGAGCCAGCCAGCCCGGGTCCGTGTGTTACGGCGATTGCCGCTAAATCGCGGAACGCGATGCCGGCGATCTTCATCGCTTCATCGATCACCGGAATTATTTTCAACACGTGCTCGCGTGAGGCGATTTCCGGAAAAACGCCGCCGTACTGCGCGTGCAAATCGATCTGCGACGCGACGACATTCGATAAAATCTTGCCGCCGTTTTCTACAACAGCGGCGGCAGTTTCGTCACACGAAGTTTCGATTCCGAGAATGTAGGTCATTGTGATTGCGTAGGCATTCTGAGCGGAGCCGCTTTGCGGCGCAGTCGAAGAATAACATCCTTCGACTGCGGTCAGGATGCGTAAGTGATCTATTGCGCCAAATTCACCATATACGCCTTGTTCTCGCTGAGGACGAACAAGCGTTGATTATCGACGGCAATCGATTTGAGCGATTTGAAAATATCCGGGTTTTGCACGTTTGCCTTGAACAGACGTGCGATGCGGCCCGCGCCTTTATCGATTTGCACGATGCGCTGATTGCCGGCGTCGGCGATGTAAATGAACCCCAGTGCCGGCGTTGTGAACGCGGTGACCGGTTTCGATAGCGGATCGAGTCCGGCAATCGTCATTTCATTACAGCGCGATGGATTGCATTGCAAGAGCGCGCCGCTATTGCGCAACAACCACATATCGCCGTCGATCGATAAATCGGCAACATCGGCGAGACTAGGATTGGCGCCGGGCATAAAGTACGTCACCGACGATGTCCACCAGCCATCGCCTTGCGGCACGTATTTGAAAATTTGATTCTGCAACGGATCGACCAAGTACGCAATGTTCGTGTACGCCGATGCGACCGGAATGCGCGACCAAAACGTCGGATCGCCGGCGCTGCGCCCGTTCCATTCGCCGCGCGCGATATCGTACACCAAGAATGCGCCGTTGCGATCAAACGCCAACAAGCGATTGGCATCGAGGAGGGCGATGTCGTTGAACTGGCTTGCGATGCGATCGCCGGCGCGGTCGCCAGTTTTGAGAATGACTCGGGGCGCCGCCGGTGTGCCGCCCGCATCCGAAATCGTCAAGCGATAGATCCGCGCCGAGGCTTTGTCAAGAATGAACACTTCCGGAAATCGCACGACGACGCGGGTGAGGTTGGCTTGCGAATCAAAAACTGCCAGCGGCGGCGGTGTGGCGACGAGCGCATAGCCGTTGAGTTGCAGCAAGAAGTTTTGCGCCTCGCCCAACGGCGTCAGCGCGCGCGGATCGTTTGGCTTGAGCGCAAGCGCCTTGTTCAAATCGGCGAGGGCATCTTGGGTTAGTTGCATCATCGTGGGGCGTTGTTCCGCCGGTAATCGTTTGCCGTTCTCTAATTTTGTTTTTGCGCCATCGACGAGTTGGAGAAATTGCGTTTCGATGCGATTCGCTTCGTTGCGTGCGTAATCGAACCACATCAATGTGCCGATCACGACGAGCAAAATGGCAAACAGAATCGCGGCGAGTTGCCACGCGGTTTGAAGTGGCGCGTTGATCGGAGTCTCTTTCGACGCGCGCGGTTGTCCATCGTCCGGCGCAACCGCGTCGATGACCAAGCTAACGAACCGCGCCATGCCGCGGACCAGTCCGGCGATGGCACGGTCAACCCCATTGCCGATGCCGGTCCAATTGATCCGTCCCCAAATGCCGGCAAACGCGCCAAGACTGCCACCGATGGCGCGCAAAAAGCCAGAGCGAATTTTGGCATTGCGTTCGCGCGCCTGTTCGATGCGCGCGCGTTCGCGGATGATTTCTTCTTCCGTTGGGGTTGGCGGCATCGGCGGAACGAACTCGTCTTGAAATTCCGGCGTCGATTCGTTCAACGGCGGTTCCGCATCGTCAACCGGCAAAATCGGTACGGGAAATTCTTCTTGCGGCAAGGGCGCGAAAATCGGCGCGGGATTGGCAGGCGTTGCGGTAATCGGCGCAGGCGATTCCCCGGCAACGCGCAACGCGATGACGGTCAAATCGGCGGCGCCAGCGAGATCTTCGAGATTTGCGATGATTTCATCGGGATGGCGCTGCGCGAGCGTGTCGCGCAATTCATCATTGGAAAGTAGATGCGCGAGTCCGCGCGTGGCGAGCGCCACAATATCGCCGGGTTGCAGTGTCGCGTGAAAAAGGTCGGGGATGTAGTTGCGCCGCTTGCCGAGCGGCAATGCGCCGGATGTTTGGAATTCGTCGTCGAAAATCGGTCGCTCTTCCGCGTTGAACCATGGCGAAGTTTCTGGATAGCGGGTGAGTTGATTGCCGCGCATCAAGCAGACGATGCCCGGTCCGGCTTGCGCGATGTACAATTCGTCGTCGCGCAGAACGGCGACGGAAATGCCGGCGATCCGGCGTTGATCGGCGGCGAGACTGGCGTTGTGCGCGTAGAACGACGTGTTGGCGGCTTGAATCGCTTCTGTGAGCGCGAGCGCGATACTGCCACGGCTGTTGGCATACACGCGGCGCGTTGTTTCGATCAGATCGCGCGCGAGTTCGTCGCGTCCTTCCCGGTCGCCGGCAACTTCGGCGATGATGAACAAACTCCCGCGTGCGGGACCGGTGTTGAACAACGATTGCTCGTCGAACACGGCGAGATTGTCCGGCGCTTCTTGCCACGTACCATCGACGATGCAGAGTTGAGCGATAGAAACTTGAATCTTCACGCGGTCATTATACAACGCCCTGCCGGGTTTGTAAATTGTTGTAGTGAGAGCGAAACAAAAACGTGCGACGGGTTTGCGACCCGTCGCACGTTTTTGTTGCAACTAAACCCGGCGCGCGATCGATTACATCCGCGCAATCACCGCGTCGCCGAACTCACTGCACTTTACTTTTTTCGCGCCTTCCATCAAACGCGCAAAATCGTACGTGACGATTTTTTCGCCGATGGCGCCGTCCATGCCTTTGATGATCAAATCGGCGGCTTCGGTCCAACCCATGTGCCGCAACATCATTTCGCCGGAGAGAACAACAGAGCCAGGATTCACTACGTCGAGGTCGGCGTATTTGGGCGCAGTGCCGTGCGTCGCTTCAAAAACGGCGTGACCGGTTTCGTAATTGATGTTGCCGCCCGGCGCAATGCCGATACCGCCTACCTGTGCCGCCAACGCATCGGATTGATAATCGCCATTGAGATTCATCGTGGCCACCACGTCGAATTCGTCGGAGCGAGTCAGGAATTGTTGAAGCGTAATATCGGCAATCGCGTCTTTGATGAGAAGTTTGCCCTTGGCGAGTTCGGCTTTTTGTTCCGCGTTTGCCGCCTCTTCGCCTTTCGCTTCTTTCGTGCGGCTCCACTGTTCCCAGGTGTACACCTTGTCGCCAAATTCGCGTTCGGCGAGCGCGTAACCCCAGATGCGAAACGCGCCTTCGGTGAACTTCATAATGTTGCCCTTGTGCGAAAAGGTCACACTCTTGCGCTTGTTCGCAATCGCGTATCTGATCGCGGCGCGAATCAGGCGCTCGCTCCCTTCGCGGGATACCGGCTTGATGCCGATGCCGGACGATTCGGGAAAACGAATCTTGGCGTACTCTTTTGGAAACGCTTCTTTGAACAGTGCGAGAAATTTTTTGACTTCCGGACTGCCCGCTTCAAACTCGATGCCGGCGTAAATATCCTCCGTATTCTCGCGGAAGATGATCACATCGACTTTTTCCGGATGCTTGACCGGCGACGGCACACCTTTGAACCAACGCACCGGGCGCAAGCATACGTACAAGTCAAGCAATTGCCGGAGCGCGACGTTCAACGAACGAATGCCGCCGCCCACCGGCGTGGTCAGCGGTCCTTTGATGCCAACAAGGTAATCGCGATACGCATCGACCGTTTCATCCGGCAACCAGCTTTGAAACAAGTTGAACGATTTTTCGCCGGCGTAGACTTCCATCCATTTGATCTGGCGTTTGCCGCGATACGCTTTGGCGACCGCCGCATCGATGATGCGAATCGACGCGCGCCAAATATCGCGGCCGGTGCCATCCCCTTCGATGAAAGGAATAATTGGATTTTCCGGCACTTGCAACACGCCGTTTTTAATCGTAATTTTTGCGCCGTCGCTAGGGGGCACGGGTTTTGCGCTGACCATGAACACTTGCTCCAAAATTGAATTTGCGCGAGTATAGCACGCTTGCTATGCAAACGCAAATCTTTTGCGGATGATGATCAAAGTGAGCGATGTTTGACGAATCGCCAGCGTCAGAGTACAATCGAGACAAGCATCCTCTCATCACGGAGAATTCACTCATGCTCGCCAAAGTCATCTCGTGCGCGGTTGTTGGGCTTGACGGCGCGCTCGTCGATGTCGAAGTCGATGTCTCGAATGGTCAACCGGGATTTACCATTGTCGGCTTGCCGGACGCCGCCGTGCAAGAATCCCGCGAACGCGTCCGCGCCGCAATCAAAAACTCTAACTTTTCCTATCCCTACAAGCGCATCACTGCCCGCCGCCCCCCTCCTCTTGCTAGGCGATGCGAGCAAGGATCATCTCCAAATAGCGAAGCACGGGCCCTCGCTGCAGGGATTGATGAGCAAATTGGTTCCGATAATTCCTCAAGCAGCCGTAGCAACTGGTCTCTTCGCCGCAACCGCAATTGCCGTTCACCCGTTGCTTTGCGGCCATGAGACATTCTTTCAAAACTGCCTTTTCCTCAAGCGTGCGACCAGACCTGCCCCGCCAGGTACGTTGTCATAGAGGATTATAGGAGAAAGGGAATCCGTGGAGTATAGCGACAGTAGAACTGAATCGGTTGAGGGGACGTCCAAGCGTCTGGGCGCACCTTCGACCAGCGCATAGCCCAATGCCAAGGCGAACCAGGTCAGTTCGCTCGGCGTTGGCGTGACAGATCGAAATTGCAGCTTCTAGGACATCTGTAACCATTTCGTGTCCGAGGCAACCGATGAGTGATGTGGTCTTGCAGGGCACGTCTCACCGTAGGGCGTCATATGTCCTTTTTGAAATTCGTTCCGCTCCGGAATCCCGCCCCGCACGAGCTGCAAATGTAAAAGCCATCGCCCTGTCGACCTTCACAGACGACAACCATGTTTCCCGGCGATACTTTTGTCAGAGTAACTGCATTCAGTTCGATGGACTCTCCTTCTTTTTCCTCAACCCGACAAAGTAGGTCTGTAGTGAAGACGCGGTGGGGCGCCTGTTGGGCTCTTTGGGTTTGTCCCGGTTGGTGATGAACCCGAAACGCGCGTCTACATACTGAAGAGCCACTCTCATCTGGAGCAGCATTCTTCAAACTGCGGCGGTTATTGCTCATTGCGGTAGGCCTTTCGCTCAAACCGGGCATGGGCGGTGCAACAGGCATACCACCATCTTTCCCATTCCTTTTCAGCCACTTTCTTCAAGCCATAGGACGTCCATACTTTCTTATTCGCCACCAGCTGGCTGGTTGGCGCAAATTCGGAAATCGCAATCGCCAGGTCGCGCTGAAGCGAACCTCGAATGATTCCTGACTCTTTAGGTTCGTTGGGTATCCAGTTCGACGACATCGACCGGGAAGCCATATTTCGGGATGACTGCTCGGCGGGAAAGGAAGGAGAGTACATCTTCCCCTTCGATGGTGTTCTCACGCCGGTCCCCTGCCCATTTCACTGTTCGGTCATCTCGGCTTTGAAAGCCTCGTGGAACGCAATCGCTCGACGTTTTGCATGGTCACTGGAGACCTCAGCGATCGCCAACGCGATCCGGCTCCTCACCGGCGATCCGATCTACCCAAGTTCCGTCATTCAAACCAGCCTGGTTCTCGGCGGCCTGTGGCACTAGGGCGTTCCGAGGGATCGACTCGAACGTGCGTACGAATCCGCTCCAGGAATGACCGGAAGATCTGCGCATGAGCGAAGGATTGACATGTCTCCGCAGAATCCTTGACCCGTCGCCAAACCGTTCTGGATATTTTGCGGAAGAACCTCGGAAAGGCAGTTGCGGCGATATGGCGCGAGATGATTTTCTCGTTCCGAAGACAAAAGGTTGGCGGCTGTACCCTGCCGCCGAGCATCCGGTATAGGATTCGCGAAGTGATAGAGGTCATGCGGATTCCGTCGGCAATAGGTGACGGCAAACCCTGGGCGACCGCTCCGCCGACCTGCACGGCCCACTCGCTGTGCGTAATTGAAGCTCTCAGGGGGAACATTTCGTAGAAAAACAATGTCAAGGTCGCCCAAGTCGACGCCTAGCTCAAAGGTTGTCGAGCAGGACAGAACATCGATTTTCCCTTCACGGAAGTCGCGCTGAACTCGTGGGCCTTGGCGTGGTTCAATTGCGCGGTGTGTTCTTCGACCACGAGCGAGTTGGGCAGAATCTCCTGATAGAGAGCGGTAGTGATTGGCTCCCAAATCTGAAGAGGGTATGGGTTTCAAAGTGCCCAGGCAGTGGTGTTTGACGCACATTCCCCGCAAAGAAACATACTCGATCTGCCCGCATAATCCGCATTCGTGTACAAGAGCCTGTCTCGATCATTGAACAAGTGTAGTCTCCACCAATTCGGATTGAGACGACAGCCATCGCGCCCAGCGACGAATAAACGATCTCGTGGCGAAGGAGCATTTTCGTCGCACTGCCTGACAGCTTGCCAAATCTCTCCCCAAGGCGATGATCGCTTGCTCGATGGCTGGATCCTTGGCGAGTTTCGCTTGCAGCAGTTTGCCGAGCAAACGCGCACGCTTTCCCTGTTTACCATCCCAGCTTAGGCTGTTCTTGCGACCGCCAGGTTGACCGATGTGAAAAGACTTGCGGCATACCCTGAAACTCGAGTTCCTTCCAGGTCAACGGAACGTCCTCATCAGTTGCCAATTCGACCGCCCGGGCGGATCGCATCGTATCAAGGAGCAAGAAAATCAAATCGCGTGCCTCAGTTTCATTCAAAGACCAAGGGGGGCTGGAAAGGGCATGAGGAATTTTGAACCATGGCGGCAGGAGGATGGACCATCGAACGAGACCAACGCCCTCCAGCGAGAGCCGATGCTCTTCTGTCAGAAACTCCCGATACAGTGCGCGCCAAATATTCTTGCGCACAGTGAGCTCGTCATCCGTTTGTCGCTCTTTGAATGCCTCACGATTTCTGGAGAGCGCGATCGGCAACCGTGCCCAGGCTAATTCCCTCTTCAGGAAATCTGGTGAAGCTCTGTGCGACACGCAGAACGGTGCTACGGCTGAGGAGATCTCTATATGAGTGGTCGAGATACCAGGCAAAGAATGCTGCGTCCTGTCGACCATCTGCAAAGGCGATAGACCTTTTTGCGCTCCAGCTGCTGGTGGAGGGTGGTTGCGATGACCGCGTGGGGTCCGTCTGCACCGTACGCGATTTCGCGAACCTGGTCTCTACCCGCTGCGGTGTACCCGCATGCGTCGCAGCCTTTGATTTGATCGGCCCGTTCATCTTCGCCTGAAATTGCGCGAACGACCCGAATGGAGTGGTTGTGTCCGCACCGTAACGTTGTTTTCGCCATCTCGGCCGCATTGGATACAACTTGAATACGTCTCTATCGCGATCCCCAGAATCTTCCGCTTCGTTCTCATTGCCATCCGCCGCGTCTTCCAGCGGGCGGAGGAAGGTAGCCCCGAAATCATCGTGGCTGGGATCGCGAATGGGTTCCATTGCTCTGCCAGATCTGAATTCCTTTTGCGCAACGAGATAGTGCTGGCCGCATTCGCGACACAGTGCAACCTCGAAGACAGCTTGATCGCCGCTCACCGTCGCGCGGTCGAGGAGGATCTTTGCTCCGGCAGAAAGTTAATGAACGCGCCTTCCAGTGATCTGAGAAAGAGGTGATAACGGGCAGACAAAAGTGGAGCATCGGCGACCGGATCATGCGCCTGGACGAGTAGCTCAACCAACTGCGATAGAGCGTCCAAACGGTCTGCCGGCGGGACATAATCGAAGAAACGAGCCGCGATTTCTTGAACTGGCATTGGGCTTGCGCGGATGAATTCGCGGATCTCGATGGAACGGCGATCGCGTGAGAGTATTTGACCAACGGCCTGTGCGGTTGACTGTTCATTGAGGTGTGTCACGCCTACCTTTTGGGCCAATCGCAACAGTTCGCCTGGAGCCCTGAGCGGCGGTGCCATTCAGGCTGTGAGCGAGCGTGGTGTATTCCTCTGAACTGAGCCGCACTGGTCCGGGTTGCGCGAGAGGTTCGATTTCGCCCAAAATCACGTCCTGTTCCTGAAAACTCTCGCCAAATAGCTCAGCGGCAAAGTGCGCCACGGCTGCCTTGTCTGATTCTCCGCCCGCCAAAGTGGCGCTCGTTGCCGTGCAGCGGAATGGAGCAGAGCACCCTCCCTCTCGCAGGCGCTGCTTTAAGCGCCGGACCAACATACCCATTTCCATTCCGCGCGAGCCACGGTATTGGTGGGCTTCATCTAGCACAAGAAAGGCCCACCACTGTGCCTGCCCCTGGTCAAAAGCTGGCTGTCCGCAGGGCGGAGCAGTAGGTACTCGAGCATCGAGTAATTGGTCAGAAGGATATGGGGTGGACGACTGCGTATTTTAGACCGGTCACTAGTTCGCCTGGCAGGCGGCGAGCAATATGATCCAGCGCGTGGCGGGACGTATCTTTCTCATCTTCCGGGGTTTCGCCAATATACTGTCCGAAAGTAAAGCGAAAGGGTGATTTTTGTTCCTCGAGGTTTTGGCATATTGCGGCCAGTCTCTCGCGTTGATCATTGGCCAGCGCGTTCATGGGTACAGAATCAGCGCCCGAACTCCCGGGCATAGCTTGCCGGTTAGATACTCGCGATAGAGGTGCAAAAGGATGGGGTAAAGGAACGCTTCGGTCTTGCCACTCCCCGTGCCCGTGGCAACAATGACATTATGCCCCTGGGTAACACGTCGGATGGCCAGTCCTTGGTGTTGGTAAAGAGGCCGATCTCCCTGGAGCGCTCTGACAAAGCCTTCGTCACATGGAGCACCCAGGAGCTCCTGGAAAAGAGTGCGCGGCGTCTGCGTTTGCTTGAAGACCGGTGTGGCCTCAAGATAGGGTCCCTTGCTCAAATGACCTGAATTGAGCGCCTGTTCAAAGGAGGCGCGCAAGACCGGGTCACGAAAGTAAAAGGTCGTTTTGAGATACCGTTGGTATTTGTCTTCCACTTGACGCGATAGAGTGATTGGATCCATGCACTTGTTTCCTTTTATCGAAGGTCAAAGAGGGATCTGGGGTGATTCTCCATCCAGTGATAACTAGCGCGGTTAATTCTGGATCTGTCCGGACAATCAACTCCCTAGCCCAACCACAACCCTGCGCCGTATTGAATGTGTAAGGAAGGTCAAGCTGGGAAGTACCTGTCGAATCTCATCCAGCCTATACAACTCGCGGTATTGCTCTCGGCTGCCATGCGGATTTTTTGTTGGCTCTGAAGTGGACGCGCATCATATCTGTGATGTTTTCACTTCCAAATGACTGGGCGACGTAACCGCATCCTTGAATAATACAAATGGCGACTCGGATCGGATGTTAGGATGGTTTTCGCGATATTCCTGGTAGCTCGGCATATGGAACAGTTTGTCCAAGTGACTCGTTCGAAAGTGATTGATCAATGCCGCTCTGTCGACTGTTGAGAATTCGCAGAGTGGGATTTTGCAGACCGCTTCAACTACGAGTCTCGCAGGGAGGCCGAAGTCGATCTTCTTCTGATGAAAAATCTGCATTAGGAGCGGAGCAACACCCATCGCTCCGACGGTAGCCCGATCCCCTAAACAGCGTAGAGCCAGGGCACCTGTTCGTTTGGCTTTCTTGATTTCCAAAGATTGAGGCGTGCTCGGACCTAGTGATATTTCAATTCTATCTGCCCAACCTGGTCTTGGTACACGAACCCAAAACGCCAACGCAGATGTGGCAACAAACCTATCGCGTCGGAACACCAGGATCTGATCGGACCACTGGGAGGGTTCAATGTTTTCCTCCCCCATGGACCACCACACGCGAGGCACGACAACTCTGACTTTGAGTGTTTCCTCGCTTGTTGATCGGATTTTCCACTCCGTCTCATCGAAGATGGATTCGCAGGAATCTCAGCCTACAGTCATACGAATCACTGCGCTCAATCTTCAAATTTGTCCAAGAGACGTCGGCAGACTCAACGACAACCCCGGAAGCGTGATGGAACTCGACCCGGACCGCAGAATGGCCGGTTCCAAGGGGGACCGGGTTATCCTGGCATATCCTGATTCCCTGGAATCCCCTGAGGAATCTGAAATCCATACTCTCAAGCAGTTGGTGATTCTGGTCGTAGAGCCTAACGAAAAACCATGTTCCCTTGAGGTCCTCTATACTCGCCTGGATATCCTGATGGTCCTGTGGCGGGGGGAGAACTTTCGTTCGCCAATCGTCCTTTCCAACGCCCTCCTCCCCGAATACCATTGCCGAAACATTCTTCCAAACAGCTGGATCATAGCGCGGATGTTGGTGTTTCGTTCGCGAAAATTGGACCGCTGTCCTCGCTTCATGATCTTCGATGCGGGTGCCAATCAGCTCGAACAGATGTCCAGAGTTGATCGTCTCGCTGTATCCCGCCGGAGTCCGAAAAGACAGTCTCGTCCCGTCCTCCTTTTCATAGTCGCAGAAAAAAGCCTGGTAGCCTGGCACAGAAACCACTAGCGGATCTGAAAACAGGGAAGGATCATCTGGCTTCCATCCTTGAGGGACCACGATCAGATAAGCGCCACTGGTAACGGAGACTACCCGCCTCCCAACGGTTTGCCTCTTCTTGTTCATCAATTTGAATAGAACGTAATTCTCCAACAATATACTGAAAATGCAACGAAGTAGATGTGCGCGCGCGCGCGCGCAAAAAAA
>CAVQYN010000024.1:0-16422 GCA_963718225.1 uncultured Chloroflexia bacterium | reverse complement strand
TCGCTTGTATCAACTTGCAGTTGGCTTGATTGACCCGCTTACTCAGCAATTTATTCCGATTGATGACATTCGACAAGTGATCATCTTGCCTGTCAGTATTTTCCGTTGAGGAGTTTTCTTTGTTCACGCGATTGTGGAATTGGCGATGGTTGAGCGTTTTTGTGCTGGCGGCAGTAGGTTTTCTTGTCTACGCTCCATCATTGAACATCGGGTTTTGGTATGATGATTATCGTTTGATCGATGTCGCTGGGCGCACTTCATTGGGTGAGTATCTTAGAATCTACTTTGATCCGCGGTTGCCGGTCTATCCGTTCTATCGTCCGATGAAAGGTCTCGAATGGCTGTTGTGTTTCATTGTTTTCCGCGGCGACGCGTCTGGGTACCATTGGGTTCAAGTGGCGTTGCATGTTATGGGCACTATTTTCCTTTTTGATTCGATTAATCAAATTGCGCGCAATTGGCGGCTGGCGGTCATTGCCGCGTTGATCTACTTGACCTTGCCGGGTACGGGTTGGCGGTTTTTTGGGCGGGTGTTTCTGATCCCCTGGTTGCGTTCTTTTCTCTTTTGGCGATTCGTTTGTGGATTGCGTACCTGCAACGTCCAGTATGGCATCGTTCGCTTTGGGCTTTGCTTGCATTTATTGGCGCGCTAATGAGCAAAGAGAACGCCATTGTTCTCCCTCTCGTTTTGTTTCTCATTGATCGTTGGCTGGTTCACCAACCGCGCTTCGCTATCGCAATTGTTCAAGCGGTATTTGGCAATCGGCATTGCGACAGGACTATACGCGCTAATCGAATTGGCAAATGTAATCAATCTTGTGTTCACACCACATCCCGAAGCGGATATGCGGCGGGATATCGGATACGTGTTGGCAAAACACATGCCCACGCTTGCGTTTCCCTGGGGCATGCCTCCACCTTTCGACCAACTTTGGTTAATGCTCGTTCTTTGTGGCGTGCTTGTCGCATTATTTAAAAAGGCTTGGCACCTTGTGTTTCTGTTTATCGTTGACGTTGCTCGCCTTGTTGCCCGCCTTGCAACTGCCCACAGGCATCGCCATAGAAACGCGCTACCTCTATCTGCCTTTGATGGGTTCAGCAACCGGCATCGCGTTGCTTATCGAATTTGTATTCATGCGCATGCAAGACGCACTGTCGTGCATCGAGGATTTGTGTTCGTGGCGCCATTGGTCCTCGGCTCTCGTGATGACCAGCGGAATGTGGCGATTGCTGAAAACGCGGTGAATTTCGATGGCGTGGTGCGTTCAGTGCGTTTGCAGTTTCGCTCGATCTTTCAAGAGAATCCAAGTTTTCCCGCCGGTACTCTGTTGTACCTCGTTAACCCGCCGATGGACTCGGAATTGGTTTCCGGTTTGGCGTATCGTACGTTACGGTGCACAAGTCGAACTTGTGGGCAGTGATTACCCCAAAGCCGTTGACTTGCAGAAGCACAAGTTTGTCTTTGCATTCTATCAAGACGAAGCCAAGCAGTGGCGTAAGCAAGCTTGGGATACGCAAGCAATCGCCCGCGCCAATCCTGCGTTGCCGATTCGCTTTGGGTCGTCAATTGCGCTTGATGCTGTACTGATTTCTGCGAATCGAGTTGCGCGCGGCGAATCACTGGTGCTTGTTTTGTACTGGCGCGGACTGCAAAAAATGAATGTCGACTATACGGTCTTTGTGCAAATTGTCGACCGCAGTGGAAACATCGTTGCCGGGACGATGCGCCACCGCGCCAAGGCATTAACCCGACTGAGTGCTTGGCGCATTGACCAACGCATCGCCGATGCCATCGTCGTTCCGATTGATCCGACGATCACGCCTGGCGATTATACGATTCACGTTGGTTTGTACGATTTGAGCACGATGCAACGGCTCTCGGTGGTCGATAGCCAGGGTGCGCCGATTGCTGATCACATCGTGATTCAGCCGTTGACGATTCAATAGGTGAGAGCAGAATGAACTGGCGTTGGAGTGCTTTCTGTCTTGTCGTGATCGTCTGCGTCGGGTTGATTGTTTATCAACCGGCGTTGCGCATGGGTTTTTGGACCGACGATTACGCGTTTCTCGATTCGGCTGTGCGCTTGGACTTTGTCGATTACTGGCGTTCCTTTCTCGACCCAAGCGTGCAATGGCATTGGTATCGGCCCCATGCAGGGTGCGATGTGGTGGCTCGCGTATAATTTATTTCACGCCGATGCGACCGGTTATCATGCGTTTCAACTCGCGTTGCATCTGGCAAACTGCCGCACTGTTGTTCCACTTGGTCGCGCACATTTCGCGCCGTCGGCGATTGGGATTCATTGCCGCGTTGGTCTACGTTGCATTATCGACTCACGCCCTGGCGGTGTTTTGGGTCGGCGTCGCCGATCCATTGGTCAGCGTTTTTTATTTGCTCGCGCTTGCGCTATGGCTGCGCTATCTCGAATTGAATCGCAGTCGTTGGTATGTGTTCGACAATCATCACATTCATCGGCGCATTGTTGAGTAAAGAAATCGCCGCGACGTTGCCCATTGCGCTTTTTCTTGCCGATCGGCTTGTTGTTCGCAAGCCCATCGCTTTCCTCGATTTGATCAAACGCTATTTTATTTTTGCGATTGCGTTGCTCGTATATGTCGCACTGGAATACACAGTGCTCGACGCGCGGCGTTTTCACAACCTCGCTGGGTTACGGCGTCGGCGGTCATATTTTCTCCGCGCTGTTCTAGTCACCTTGCGACACTCGTATTCCCTTGGGGCTTGCCACCACCGCTGAATTATCTCTGGCTCGTGGCTGTATTGGGATTGATTGCTTTCGCCGCGCTCAAGCGCGAATGGCGCATTCTGTTCTTGTGCGCGGTCGCTCTTGCTTGCGATGTTGCCGGTATTGCCATTTCCGCCCGGACATCGCACTCGCGGCGCGTTATCTTTATTTGCCGTTTGCCGGGTCCGCCATCGGCGTTGCGATATTTTTCGAACTCGCCCGCCGTTTACAAAACCGATCTGCGTGGGGCGCGGTGATTGCGCTCGGCATCGCCGGCTTAGTCGTGTTGAACAGTGCGGTGATTGCCGAGAGTGCAGTGAATTTTGACGGAACGGTTCGTCAATCGCGTCTACAGTTTCGCCCAATCTTTCAATCCTTTGCCGATTTTGCGCCCGATACCTTGCTCTACTTTTTCGAGCCGCCACTTGAGTCGCCATACATCTCTGGTATGTTTGCATTGCGCTATGGTCGGAATGTCAGCGTGAGTGCCAATGACTTTGCTCAACTAATCAACTGGCGGAGTCATAACTCGACGATGATCTTTTGGCAAGACGATGCAAAAAACTGGCACTGGCAACAAGTGGCAAAAGTCATTTGGCGACCGCGACGCCCAGTCCTGCCGGTTTCATTTGCCGGGTTGATCTCACTCGATGTTTTGGAAGTTGCGAGCGCGGATCTCAAGCCGGGCGATGCTTTAATCGTGCGTTTGCATTGGCGTGCGTTGCAACGTCTTGACCGCAATTATACCATCTTCGTCCACCTCATCGACGCAAATGGGGAGATGATCGACGCGTACGATTCCCCACCGCGTCAAGGACTCGCGCCTACTAGCGGCTGGCGCGTCAATGATCCGGTCGCAGACGGCGTGATCATTTCGATTGATGATACGATTCCGCCCGGCGAATATCGATTGGCCATTGGTCTGTACGATCCGATGACGTTGGAACGTTTGATGATTTCAGGAAGCGCGAGTGATCAAATCATCATCGCACCGATCACGGTGGGGCGATGAATTCACATCGCGGACTGGTCATCGTCCTGGCTGGGTTTCTCCTGCTCGGCGTCCTGTATTCGCTCGTCACGCCGGCCTTCGAAGCCGGCGACGAACTCTGGCATTATCCCTTCGTTCAATCGTTGGCGACCGGACACGGCTTGCCGATTCAAGACCCAAACGTGAAAACGTTATGGGAACAGGAAGGCGGACAGCCGCCGCTCTACTATGCCCTGAGCGCGCTCGCGACATTTTGGATTGACGCGCGCGATTTGCCGGATCGCTTGTGGCGTAACCCCGAAGCGAAAATTGGTATCCCGCTGGCGTTTGGCAACAAGAACATGGTCGTGCACACAAGCGCGGAAAATTTCCCATGGCAAGGCACAACCCTTGCCGTCCATATAATTCGCTTCTTCTCGGTTTTTCTTTCGGCGCTAACGATTGTGTTCACTTACTTGTTCGCGCTTGAAATCCGAAAGGATAGATGGCTTGCGACTCTCGTTGCCGCGATCGTTGCCTTCAATCCGATGTTTATCTTCATCAGCGCGTCGGTGAACAACGACAATCTGGCGACGATGCTCGCGACGCTTTCGCTCTTGTTATTGCGCGTCTGATCACACGCGGCGCAACGATGCGGCAATTTGTCGTCCTCGGCATCATCCTGGGTCTTGGCGCATTGACGAAAATCAGCAACCTGGGTTTGCTCGTGGTTGCGGGGTTTGTCTTCCTGTTTCTGTTATGGAGGGAAACCCGGCAAGGCGACCAGGCGACCAGGCGACACAGCGACACGGAGATAGTCTCCTTGTCACCTCGTCACCTTGTCTTTGGTATGCTTCTTTGCGCGGCACCGTCATTGCCGTTGCCTTCTGGTGGTATGTTCGAAACTGGATGCTCTACGACGACCCGCTCGCGTTCAACGTGTGGGTGCAAATTGCCGGCGGGCGACTAACGCCAGTTACCGTTGCCAGCCTTCTCGCCGAGTTCCAGGGGTTTCGCATTTCATTCTGGGGCAACTTTGGCGGCGTTAACATTATTGCGCCCGATTGGATGTACGTTCTGCTTGATCTATTCACGCTTGCCGGGTTTGTCGGACTCGCAGTGGGAATGTGGCGGCGCACTCTGCCGCGATTGCTCGCGCTGCCGGCGTTGTGGCTTGCGCTGATTATGCTCTCACTCGTGCGTTGGACGTGGCTAACAATGGCATCGCAAGGGCGCTTGATTTTCCCGGCGATTGCCGCTGTGGCAATCCTAATTGTTTATGGCTTGGAGCAAATAAAAATTCGAGGCGCGTTACTAGCAATGGTTCTGTTTGTTTTTGCCGCGCTGGCGTCTTTCGTCCTGATTGCACCAGCGTATGCTCTGCCGCAACGATTTATCGGCAACGCGCCGATTTTCAATTCACTCGACGTTACATTTGATAATACCGCAGAACTGGTGGGTTACTCAATGCCGCAGTCATCGATCAAGCCGGGCGGCGAATTACCCGTTACGATTTACTGGCGTGCGCGCGCGCTGATGGCGGAAGATTTTTCGGTGAGCCTCGTGCTCTTCGATGCCGGTGAAAATATTGTTGCGCGCTGGCGCGCTTTTCCCGGTAACGGCATGTACCCTACCCGCCTCTGGCAACCCGGTGAAATCATCGCGGACGAGTATCGTGTTCCGGTAGGGTTGAATGCCCAGCCCGGTGTGGGACGCATCGAGGCAAGTCTGTTTCGGCGCGTGCCGCTGGAAAATTTGACGGCACGCGACTCGCAAGGGCGTGTGATTACGCCGACGCTTGCGCGGTTCAAAATCGCCGGGCAATCGAATGTGCAAATTGAGAATCCGGTCGATTATAAATTCGGCGAGAGCGTTGGTTTGTTGGGCTATTCATCGCCGAAACAAATTGCCAGCGACGCGACGTTGAATGTAAAGTTATTTTGGCGTGCCCTCAAAACCATCGATGAGGATTACACGGTCTTTGTGCATCTCGTTGATGCGAATGGAAAAATCATTGCGCAAAAAGACGATCAGCCCCAGCGCGGCGCATACCCCACGTCATTCTGGGATGTTGGGGAAATCATCGGCGATGAGTACGCGCTGACGATTCCGCGCGATGCCCTATCGGGTACCTATCAAGTTGAGGTTGGAATTTATCGTGTGAGTGACGGCGCGCGGTTGCCGGTTCGCGATGGCGATCACATCGTTCTAACGAATTTGCAAATTGACAGATTAAAATGATTGTGCTATAAAATCTCCGCAACTGAATAGAACTGGACGCTCATCCAGAGAGGTGGAGGGAACGGCCCTGTGAAACCTCGGCAACCATTCAGCAGCCAGCGGTCAGTAATCAGTAGTCAGATACGCTTTGTGTCTGAATACTGATGACTGAGTTCTGGCTACTGCGACCGGTGCCAATTCCGTCAAGCGCGCGCAAGTGCGTTTGGAAGATGAGAGGCATCTCTAGAAATTCTCTCATCGAGAGAATTTTTGTTTTCAGGATAAAACGATGCGAACCATCGAAATGCATAACGGCGTGGTCAAGCTGATTGATCAACGAAAATTGCCACGCCAGTTTGAAATCGTCGAACGTCACGGAACGCGGCATCGTGCGTCCGCCGTTCGACAAGAACTTGCAGATAATGCGATAAAAACGTAATTGCCCAAGCGTATTACCTTTTGCGCATTACGAGGATTTTGATGAGCGTTTTGATTATCGGTTCCATCGTGTATGATTACATTATGCAATTTCCCGGCTTTTTTCAGGATCACATCTTGCCGGATAAGATTGCGAATCTTTCCGTTTCGTTTCTCGTCGATTCGATGAAGAAACAGCTTGGCGGCGTCGCGACAAATATCGCGTACAACCTCGCGTTGTTGGGCGAACGCCCACACATTATGGCGACGGTTGGGCAGGATTTCACGGATTATCGCAAGTGGCTTAAAACGAACAATGTGGACACGAGTGCGATCATCGAAATCGCCGATGATTTCACCGCATCTTTCTTTGTCAGCACTGACGGCAAGCAAAATCAAATTGCGATGTTTTACACCGACGCGATGGCGCGCGCGCATACGTTGTCGTTCAAACAACATGCTCCCGGCAAAATCGATTTGGTGGTGATTTCGCCAAACGACCCGCGCGCAATGGTGCAATATGTGCGCGAATGCAAAGAATCAAAGTTGCCGTACATTTGCGACCCGAGCCAGTAAATCATTCGCTTGAATGGCGAAGAACTGGCGGATGGCGTGCGCGGCACAAAAAATCAGAGCGGTGAACTGTACTGGCAATCGAGCAGTCAGCACGATTTTTCGCCAGCGATGGTTCAGTCGTTCGCGGTGAGCGCAGATGGCGAATATCATACCTGTCGCGCTGACATCGGCGCGAGCCACAGCTTGCTATTTGGCGAGGATATCGTGCAACTCCGGCTAGATCCAACCAGCGCGCCCGCCGACAGTGCGATCAAATTGATTCGCGTGTTTGGCTATCGCTTTGACGCTCAATCGATGCGCTGTACATGGGAGGGGAAATGATTTCTCGTAGGATCATCGCGGTTTCGTTTGTAGTACTCGCCGCGGTTGTTGGGATTGCCTATTATCCGGCGATCAATGCCGGCTTCCGCTGGGACGATTGGTTGCTGATCGAAACACTCGGGCGGTTGGGACCTTGGGAATACCTTTTGCGCTCGTTCGATTTTCGACAGAGCTTTTTATTTACTTATCGGCCTTTGCAAGGAGCGGCTTGGTTCATTCAATATCTCGTGTTCGGCGTCAATCCGGTCGGATATCATTTTGTGATGATTCTTTTGCATGCATTTAACGCAATGATGTTGATTGCGCTGGTTTGGCGAATATCTCAGCGTAAGCGTATTGCCATCATGTCCGGGCTGATTTTCGCCAGTTTGCCGATTTACGGAATGTCCGTTTTCTTGCCGGCAACGACCGATGCCTGGGCAATAATTTTTTATTTTCTTGGGATTTGGTGGTGGCTCTCTTATCTGGAAACGAAAAAAGAAGTCTATCGGGTGGGTGTCCTAGTCGCATTTGTGTGCGGACTATTTCAAAAGGAAACGGTCGTTAGTTTACCGTTTGTTCTTTGGGGACTCGATGCATTCTGTTCGCGAATCTCGGTGAACAATTTCGTTGACCGAATCAAGCCATATCTTTCGATGATATTGCTTGCCGTTGTGTATCTTGTGTTTCGTCTTGCGATTTCCGCCAATACCAGTCTTTCTCAGATTTACGGCATGAGTCTTGGTTCGCACATCTTGACGAATACGGCGCAATACCTTTCTGGTCTGTTCTTTCCATGGCTTATTGCGGACTTGCCGACAAATGTCTTGGGTTTGGTGGGATTATTGCTTTTTGTAATTGTTGTGCCAGTCCGCAAAAGTTGGATGTTGCTCTTTCTCGGAATTATCGCACTGGCGAATATTCTGCCGGTGGTCATGTTCCGCGAGCGGGGCGCGTTCAGTTTCCGATTCCTCTACATTTCTACCGCGTGTACCGCGATTGTCTTGGCTCGGTTGATCGAAATTGGCGCGCGATTTTTCCGGCAACGGGCAGTGCGGCTGGGCTATGTTGCTTTGATTGCTGTCTTGTTTCTGTTTCTCAACCCAATGGGGGTATCACAAGCAGCACAGCAGTACGCCGACGAAGGTCGTGCAGAACGCACGACGTTGCGCGACGTCACGCGCTTGCGTCCCACACTTCCGCCCGATACATTCCTGTACTTTATTGCGCCGCCGCCGCGCGCGTGGGAATTTTCCGGCATGTTCTTTACGCGATATGGCATGGACGTGACCGTGTCGACGACGCTTCACAAAGCAATCCCAGGGTTGCGAACACATCGTAACGCGTTCATCTACGTGCTTGATCCAGCCAAGAGCCCTACCGAAGTCCGCGTTCAAAAAGATGTAGCATTCAAACAAACACCGAATTTGCCGGCGAATTTTGAAATATCTATCCAACTCGAGGCAATCGAAGTTTCGAGCCAATCGCTCAAGCCCGGCGAGAACTTGGTGCTACTGTTGTTTTGGCGCGCTGCGCAACGCATCGACAAGGATTACACGATCTTTGTACATTTGATTGCTCCTGATGGGCGATTGCTTGCAAGTCAAGATGGTCAACCGCGCAATGGTGAGTCACCGACATCGTCATGGGTAAAGGAAGATCTTGTTGTCGATTGGGTGGTGATGCAACTGGGAAAAGAAATAATCCCAGGCAAAGGCAATCGACTTGAAATCGGATTGTATGACGCGGGGACAATGCAGACGCTCGCGATTGTTGATCAGAATGGCATGCCGATAACGGATCGCATCACGATTGAGCCAATCGATTTGGAATAGTTTCGCGATTTGCAAATTGACAAAATAAAATGATTGTGCTATAAAATCTCCGCAACTGAATAGAACTGGACGCTCATCCAGAGAGGTGGAGGGAACGGCCCTGTGAAACCTCGGCAACCATTCAGTAGCCAGCTGTCAGTGATCAGTAGTCAGATACGCTTTGTGTCTGAATACTGACGACCGAGTTCTGGCTACTGCGACCGGTGCCAATTCCGTCAAGCGCGCGCAAGTGCGTTTGGAAGATGAGAGGCATCTCTTGAAATTCTCTCATCGAGAGAATTTTTTGTTTTCAGGGTAAAACGATGCGCACCATCGAAATGCATAGCGGCGTGGTCAAGCTGATTGATCAACGAAAATTGCCGCGCCAATTTGAGATCGTTGAATGTCGTGACTATCGCACGCTTGCGCACGCGATCAAAGATATGACGATTCGTGGCGCGCCGGCGATCGGCGCGGCGGCAGCGTTCGGCCTCGCGCTTGCCGCGCTGGAGTCGAGAGCAAAAACACCTGTCGATTTATTGTGTGACCTCGATGCCGCCGAAAAAGTTCTGCGTGCCACACGCCCGACTGCCGTCAACTTGATGTGGGCACTCGACCGGGTGATGAACGCGGTGCGCAAGCAAAATCTCGATACGAATGGTTTACGCGATTTCGTCGTGCAAGAGGCGCAGAACATTGCCGAGGAAGATGTGGCGATCAACACGGCGATGGCGAAGCACGGCGCGACGCTCATCGATGATGGTGATACGGTTCTGACGCATTGCAATGCCGGCGCGCTCGCCACGGTCGATGTGGGCACCGCGCTTGGCGTGATTATTCAAGCACACAAGCAAGGCAAAAAGATTCACGTGATGGTCGATGAGACGCGCCCGCGATTGCAAGGCGCGAAACTGACGGCGTGGGAACTGACGCAAGCGGGCGTGCCGATGACGCTCATCGCCGATAATGCGTCGGGCTATTATCTGCGCGCCGGGAAAATCCAAAAATGCTTCGTCGGCTCGGATCGCGTTGCGGCAAACGGCGATGTGGCAAATAAAATCGGCACGTACAAAGTGGCGGTACTTGCGCACGAAAATGGCGTTCCGTTTTATGCTGTGATGCCCACGTCGACCATCGATATGAATTTGCCCAACGGCGATTTGATTCCAATTGAGGAACGCGACGCGCGTGAGGTGACGCACATTGATGGCGCACACATTGCCCCGGACGGCGTAAGCGTTGGCAACCCGGCGTTCGACGTGACGCCGAACAAGTACGTCACCGCGATTGTGACAGAGCGCGGCATCATCTATCCGCCCTTTACGGAAAACTTGAAAAAGATAATGAGTATTCAGTAGCCAGCCATCAGCCGCCAGACGTTGTTAATCTGACTGCTGATTACTGACGACTGAATACTGGAGTTATTATGAGCGTTTTGATTACCGGTTCCATCGCGTACGATTACATTATGCAGTTTCCCGGTTTTTTTCAGGATCACATTTTGCCGGACAAGATTGCGAATTTGTCCGTCTCGTTTCTCGTCGATTCGATGAAGAAACAGCGCGGCGGCGTCGCGACGAACATCGCGTACAACCTCGCATTGTTGGGTGAACGCCCGCGCATTATGGCGACGGTTGGTCAGGATTTCACTGATTATCGCAAATGGCTTGAAGCGAACAATGTGGACACGAGTGCGATCGTCGAAATCGCCGATGATTTCACGGCATCGTTTTTTGTCAGCACCGATGGCAAACAAAATCAAATTGCGATGTTTTACACCGGCGCGATGGCGCACGCGCATACGTTTCGTTCAGGCAACACGCTCCTGGCAAAATCGATTTGGTCGTGATTTCGCCGAACGACCCGCGCGCGATGGTGCAATATGCGCGCGAATGCAAAGAATCGAAATTGCCGTACATCTACGACCCGAGCCAGCAAATTATTCGCTTGAATGGCGAGGAGCTGGCGGACGGCGTGCGCGGCTCGACAATGACAATTGTCAACGAGTACGAATTTGAGATGTTGAAAAATAAAACCGGCTGGAGCGATGCGCAAGTGATCGCGCAGACGCAGACGTTGATTGTTACGCTTGGCGAAAAGGGTTCACGCATTCACGTCGATGGCAAATCGTTTGTCGTGCCGATAGTGCCTGCGCGTCGGCAAGCCGATCCCACCGGCGTCGGCGATGCGTATCGCGCCGGCATTATCAAAGGCTATTTGAAAAAACTTCCGTGGGAAACCATTGGCAAAATCGGCAGTCTTGCGGCGACGTACGTGCTGGAAGAGTATGGGACGCAGAATCATCGGTATACGTTAAATGAATTTGGCGAGCGATACAAGCAGGCATTCGGTTCGACAGTAGAATTGTAATTGGGTGAAAATCCCAAATCTAAAATTCCAACTTCCAAAATCCAATTTCTAAATTCCAACAACAGGAGATAACGAATGGCAAGCAGAGAACATGATGTCAAGGACATGTCCCTGGCAGACAAGGGACGTTTCCGAATTCAGTGGGCGGAAAACGATATGCCGGTTCTCCGGCAGATTCGCGCGCGCTTTGAGAAAGAACGACCGCTCAAGGGTTTGCGCGTGGCCGCGTGTTTGCATGTGACGAGCGAAACCGCAAATCTGATGTGGACGCTCGTCGCCGGCGGCGCGGATGTGGTGCTGGCGGCATCGAACCCGCTTTCGACCCAGGACGATGTCGCGGCGTCGCTCGTCGCGCATTTCGAAGTGCCAGTGTACGCGATCAAAGGCGAAGACAACGCGACGTATTATCGTCATTTACGTGCCGCGCTGGAATTTGCGCCGAACATTACGATGGACGACGGCGCGGATTTGCTTTCGACCTTGCACAAGGAACGCACCGATCTCTTGCCCAACGTCATCGGCGGGACGGAAGAGACGACGACCGGCGTGATTCGCTTGCGCGCGATGGCAAAAGACAAAGCATTGAAATATCCGGTCATCGCGGTGAATGATGCGTTAACGAAACATCTTTTCGATAATCGCTATGGCACCGGCCAATCCACGCTCGACGGCATTATTCGTGCGACGAACGTGCTGTTTGCGGGTCGAGTGTTTGTCACCGCCGGGTACGGCTGGTGCTCGCGTGGCATCGCCAGCCGCGCTCGCGGGCTGGGTGCGCGCACCGTCGTCACCGAAGTCGATCCGCTCAAGGCGCTCGAAGCGGTGATGGACGGTTTTGAAGTGATGACGATGGAGCAGGCGGCGAAGATTGGCGATATTTTTGTGACCGCGACCGGCGACAAGAATGTCATCGACGAACGCCATTTCCGCTACATGAAAGACGGCGCGATCATTTCCAACTCCGGGCATTTCAACGTCGAGATCAATATTCCGGAATTGGAAAAACTCGCGGTCGAAAAACGCCAGGTGCGCGAATTCGTCGAACAATTTATTTTGAAAGACGGCCGCCGCATCAACTTGCTCGCGGAAGGTCGCTTGGTCAATCTCGCGGCGGCGGAAGGACATCCGTCGAGCGTGATGGACATGTCGTTTGCGAATCAAGCGTTGAGCGCGGAATATCTTGTCAAGCAAGGCAAGTCGTTACCTAAGAGTGTTTTCGCGGTGCCGGCCGACATCGACAAGGAAATCGCGCGCTTGAAACTCGAAGCGATGGGCATCACCATCGACAAGTTGACGCCGGAACAAGAAGCGTACTTGACGTCGTGGGAAGAAGGAACGTAAATCAAATTTCAGATTTTTGATTTCTGATTTAAGATTTGAAAACCGAACAAAGGGTGCTTTGTCTTAAATCATAAATCTTAAATCCTAAACACTTGCACCGCACGCAAGTGCTGGTGTCAGAAATGGAGACAAGATGACTACCACATTTATGAGTTCGCCGAAGCTGTTGCTCACTTCGGAATCGGTGACAGAAGGGCATCCGGACAAAGTTTGCGATCTAATCTCGGACAGCGTCTTGGATGCGATTTACACGCAAGACCCCATGGGTCGCGTGGCGTGCGAAACGGCGGCAAGCGGCGGCTTGGTTGCGGTGATGGGTGAAATCACCACGACGGCGTCGTTCAATACGTACGACATCGTGCAAAGAACGTTGAAGGAAATTGGATACACCGATTCCAAATACTGGCTCGATTATCGCACCGCCGGCATCATCGCCGCGATCAAAAAGCAATCGCCCGACATTGCGCAAGGCGTGAACGATGCGTTGGAGACGCGCGACGGCGGCGGCGATCCCATCGATAAAATCGGCGCGGGCGATCAAGGCATGATGATCGGCTTTGCGTGCAACGAGACGCCGGAATATATGCCGATGACGATTTCGTTCGCGCATTTGCTCGTCAAGCATTTGGCAAAACTGCGCAAGAACGGCACATTGCCGTACTTGGGACCCGATGGCAAATCGCAAGTGACGATTGAGTATGCGTTCGGCAAGCCGAAACGCATCGACGCCGTCGTCATCTCGACGCAACACACCGACGAAGTGACGCAGGCGAAAATTCGCGAGGACGTGATCGAGCAAGTCATCAAAGTGATTTTGCCGGCGAACTTGCTCGACAAGAATACGAAATTCTATGTGAATCCGACCGGTCGCTTCAACATCGGCGGTCCGGTGGGCGATGCCGGGTTGACCGGGCGCAAGATCATCGTCGATACGTACGGCGGCATCGCGCGGCACGGCGGCGGCGCGTTCTCCGGCAAAGACCCGACAAAAGTCGATCGCTCGGGCGCGTACATGGCGCGCTACGTCGCCAAGAATATCGTCGCGGCAGGACTTGCTGAACGCTGTGAGATGCAAGTGGCGTATGCGATTGGCGTCGCGCATCCCATTTCGATCATGTTCGAAACGTTTGGCACGGAAAAAATTCCGCAAGCGAAAATCGTCGAACTTGCCACCAAGCATTTCGATATGCGCCCGGCGGCGATCATTCGCGATTTGAATTTGCGCCGACCAATTTATCAAGCGACGGCGGCATACGGACACTTTGGGCGGCACGACATCGATGCGCCCTGGGAACGGATGGACAAGGCGGAAGCTCTGCGGAGCGAAGCCGGATTGTAAAATCGGATTATGATAGTTTGTAGAGACGTTGCGTCGCAACGTCTCTATTTCTGTTTTTGCATTCGCCTTGAAAAGGGCTTATAATGCAATCTAGATGTACAGATACGTGCGCGCCGAATGATTGAGGTGCTGAACGCCTCTCCGAATTTCGGAGAGGCGTTTTTGTTTCCGCGAGAGGAGGCATCGGTTGGGAACGGGCTGACTGCCCGGCGCGTCGCGAATTGGAAAAATCAACAAGGAGTGTGTGGCATGCAAAACAAAATCAAGCCGACCTATTGGCCAATGTTAAAATTGTTATTCGCCATCAACTTGGTCGCGCTGGCGCTGTTCGTGTGGGTGAGTGCGAGCGCGGCGCAAGGACCGGAAATCGTCGGCGTGCAGATCAACCAAGTGCTGGGCACGCAATCCGACAAGTATGTTGCCGGCAAGGACGCGGTGATTCGGGTGTTGTTGAAAGAGGCGATTGCCGTCAACCCGGCGGAGCAAAAAGTTGTCGTCAAGCGCGGCAGTGAAACGGTCGCGACGCTGGAGCCGCAACCGGCAGGCGAGCCGCAGAAAATTTTGAATTTCACCTGCCCCAGCCGCGCCGCGTGCGGCGATTGGAAAGCCGGCGATTACACGTTCGAAGCGACGATTGGCACGGCAACCAAGTCGGCGACCGCCAAGTTCCAAGAACGCCGACCGTTGCGCGTGCTCGCCGTTGGCGTGAAAGCGAATTACGGTCCCGGCGATGTGCGTAGCGTTGAAGGCAAGTGGAAACAACAGGGCGATTTTATGAAGCAGGTTTTTCCAATTTCGCCCGATGGCTACAAGTGGATTATTGGGCAAGACCTTGATCTGTCCGATGACAAGTACAATTTGAAGACGGATGATGGTCAGCGCGAAGTTTGGATGGCGCTCACCAACTTGCAACCGCAAGAATGCACGGCGAATCCCAAAGCGCCAACGTGTTACGATTTGATTATCGGATTCGTGAAGGATCGACAAGGTCAGAGGGCAACATCCAGGGTTATACGATGGGCGCGCCGGCGAACGTCGTCACGGAATCGGACGAAGACGCGCCGGCGACGGTCGCGCACGAAGTCGCGCACGTGTTCACCATCGGCGATGAGTATGATCAGATGAATGGCGCGTTCAATTGCCCGGCGAATCCGCCGCCGCCGACTTTTGTCGGACGCGATTGGAATAATCGCGACAACACAAGTTTCAAGTGCGAGGCTTCCAAAGCCGAGCCGTTCCCGGTTGGCACGGGTTCGATTGTCAAAGTCGATACCGATTTCCCATTTGAAGTGGGCGGGCGCGGCGCTTTGCCGGACATGATCAGTTACATGGGCTCGGGCGCGCCGCAGGACAAGAACTGGACGACTGCCGCGATTTGGTCGTGGCTCTTTGATCAGCTTGCGCCGGGAACGACCATATCGATGCTTCACAAAGCCGCGCCAGCGGACGCGATTCGATACGTCGCGGCGTTCGGCATGATCACCGTCGATGGCAAGGTGCGGTTGGAACCGTGGTACACCTTTAGTGATCCGACAGTCATCAAAGAAAAACCGGGCAAGTACAGCATCCAAGCGGTCGATGCGATGAGTGTCACGCTCGCGACGCAAACTTTCGATTTGCAGTTTATCTCGCTTTCAAATCCGCCGCGTTCCTTGACCGAAGCGCCGTTTGAAATCGCCGTGCCGTTCCCGGACAAGACGGCGGCGTTCAAGATCATTAGCGGCACGCAGGTTTTGAAAATCGTGCCGGTCACGCCGAATGCGCCGGAAGTAAAGATTACCGCGCCGACGGCGAGCGAAACTGTTTCCGGCACGTACACGATCAAGTGGAACGGCTCGGACAAGGACGGCGACAAACTTTGTACACCGTCGAGTACAGCGATAACGGCGAGGACTGGGTCGCGCTCGCATCAGAAATTGCCGAAACGCAATGGACGGATGATTTTGCGACGATTCCCGGCAGTGACAAGCCGGTGGGTCGGGTCAAGATCACCGCAACCGACGGTATCAACGCGACCGAGGTAACCAGCGATTTGTTCGCGGTGCCGCCCAAAGCGCCCGAGGTGTGGATCGAAGAACCGGAGAAGGACGTGACGATCAAAGCCGGCGAAGAAATCGTGTTGGTGGGCGGCGCGTACGACCTCCAGGATGAATGGTTGTTCGAGGATAAGGAGTTGGCTTGGACTTCGAGTTTGCAAGGCGAGCTGGGGGTGGGGAATTGCTGTTCGTCGATAACCTTAAAGTCGGCACGCACGTCATCACGCTCAAGGCGATCAACAGCTTCAAGTTGAGTGCGACGGCAAGTGTGACCGTGACCGTCAAGTAAAACGCT
>CAVQYN010000023.1:0-52672 GCA_963718225.1 uncultured Chloroflexia bacterium | reverse complement strand
AACGGATGGACAAGGCGGAAGCTCTGCGGAGCGAAGCCGGACTGTAAAATCGGAATACAATAGTTTCTAGAGACGTTGCAACTCAACGTCTCTCTTTTTTTCGTTTTTTTGCATTCGCCTTGAAAGGGGCTTATAATGGAATCTAGATGTACAGATTTGTCGCGCCGAATGATTGAGGCGCTGAACCCGCCTCTCCGAAATTCTCGGAGAGGCGTCTTTGTTTCCGCGAAGGAGGCATTGGTTGGGAACGGGCTGACTGCCCGGCGCGTCGCGAATTGGGAAAATCGAAAAGGAGTGTGTGGTATGCAAACAAAATCAAGCCAACCTCTTGGCCGATGCTAAAATTTTTACTCGCCATCAATTTGGTCGCGCTGGCGCTGTTCGTGTGGGTGAGTGCGAGCGCGGCGCAAGGACCGGAAATCGTCAGCTTCAGATCAACCAAGTGCTGGGCACGCAATCCGACAAGTATGTTGCCGGCAAAGACGCGGTGATTCGGGTGTTGTTGAAAGAGCCGATTGCCGTCAATCCGGCGGAGCAAAAAGTTGTGGTCAAGCGCGGGAGCGAAACGGTCGCGACGCTTGAGCCGCAACCGGCAGGCGAGCCGCAGAAAATTTTGAATTTCACCTGCCCCAGCCGCGCCGCGTGCGGCGATTGGAAAGCCGGCGATTACACGTTCGAAGCGACGATTGGCACGGCAACCCAGTCGGCGACTGCCAAGTTCCAAGAACGCCGACCGTTGCGCGTGCTTGCCGTTGGCGTGAAAGCGAATTACGGTCCCGGCGATGTGCGTAGCGTTGAAGGCAAGTGGAAACAGCAGGGCGATTTTATGAAGCAGGTTTTTCCAATTTCGCCCGATGGCTACAAGTGGATTATTGGGCAAGACCTTGATCTGTCTGATGACAAGTACAATTTGAAGACGGATGATGGTCAGCGCGAAGTTTGGATGGCGCTCACCAACTTGCAACCGCAAGAATGCACGGCGATCCCAAAGCGCCTACGTGTTACGATTTGATTATCGGATTTGTGAAGGATCGACAAGGTCCAGAGGGCAACATCCAGGGTTATACGATGGGCGCGCCGGCGAACGTCGTCACGGAATCGGACGAAGACGCGCCGGCAACGGTCGCGCACGAAGTCGCGCACGTGTTCACCATCGGCGATGAGTATGACCAGATGAATGGCGCGTTCAATTGCCCGGTCAATCCGCCGCCGCCGACTTTTGTCGGACGCGATTGGAATAATCGCGACAACACAAGTTTCAAATGCGAGGCTTCCAAAGCCGAGCCGTTCCCGGTTGGCACGGGTTCGATTGTCAAAGTCGATACCGATTATCCATTTGAAGTGGGCGGGCGCGGCGCGTTGCCGGACATGATCAGTTATATGGGCTCGGGCGCGCCGCAGGACAAGAACTGGACGACTGCCGCGATTTGGTCGTGGCTCTTTGATCAGCTTGCGCCGGGAACGACCATCTCGATGCTTCACAAAGCCGCGCCAGCGGACGCGATTCGATACGTTGCGGCGTTCGGCATGATCACCGTCGATGGCAAGGTGCGGTTGGAACCGTGGTACACCTTTAGTGATCCGACAGTCATCAAAGAAAAACCTGGCAAGTACAGCATCCAGGCGGTCGATGCGATGAGTGTTACGCTCGCGACGCAAACTTTCGATTTGCAGTTTATCTCGCTTTCAAATCCGCCGCGTCCCTTGACCGAAGCGCCGTTTGAAATCGCCGTGCCGTTCCCGGACAAGACGGCGGCGTTCAAGATCATTAGCGGCACGCAGGTTTTGAAAATCGTGCCGGTCACGCCGAATGCGCCGGAAGTAAAGATTACCGCGCCGACGGCGAGCGAAACTGTTTCCGGCACGTACACGATCAAGTGGAACGGCTCGGACAAGGACGGCGACAAACTTTCGTACACCGTCGAGTACAGCGATAACGGCGAGGACTGGGTCGCGCTCGCATCAGAAATTGCCGAAACGCAATGGACGGATGATTTTGCGACGATTCCCGGCAGTGACAAACCGGTGGGTCGGGTCAAGATCACCGCAACCGACGGTATCAACGCGACCGAGGTAACCAGCGATTTGTTCGCGGTGCCGCCCAAAGCGCCCGAGGTGTGGATCGAAGAACCGGAGAAGGACGTGACGATCAAAGCCGGCGAAGAAATCGTGCTGGTGGGCGGGGCGTACGACCTGCAGGATGAATGGTTGTTCGAGGACAAGGAGTTGGCTTGGACTTCGAGTTTGCAAGGCGAACTGGGCGGCGGCGAATTGCTGTTCGTCGATAACCTTAAAGTCGGCACGCACGTCATCACGCTCAAGGCAACCAACAGCTTCAAGTTGAGCGCGACGGCAAAAGTGACTGTGACAGTCAAATAGATTCATTTAATCGACTAGCCGGGAAGATTCGCTCTTCCCGGCTTTTTGTTTGACGTAGTGGCAAAGCACGCTATAATCGAAATATGCCTCAACTCTTCGGCGCGATTGAAGCTGGCGGCACCAAATTTATTTGCGCGGTCGGGACATCGCCAGGCGATTTGCACACGCGCCGCATTCCGACGACCACCCCGCGCGAAACCATCGACCGCGCGATAGCGTACTTTCGCGCCCAGCCGCAAGTCGCGGGGATTGGCATCGGCTCGTTCGGTCCGATTGACTTGCGTCGCGATTCCAAAACGTGGGGCTGTATCACGACGACGCCAAAGCCGGGTTGGGCAAACGTCGATCTGGCCGGCGCGATTGCGCGCGCGCTCAAGGTGCCGGTTGCGTTCGACACGGATGTGAACGTCGCCGCGCTCGGCGAACATCGTTGGGGCGCGGCGCGAGGAATCGACTCGTTCATCTATTTGACGATTGGCACCGGCATCGGCGGTGGTGGAATGGCGTCTGGAAAATTGCTTCACGGCTTGCTTCATCCGGAGATGGGACACATTCGCGTCCCGCACGATTTCGCGCGTGATCCGTTTCCGGGCGTTTGTCCCTTTCACGGCGATTGCTTTGAAGGACTTGCGTCGGGTCCGGCAATCGAAAAGCGTTGGGGACAGCGCGGCGAAAATCTATCGGTCGATCATCCAGCGTGGGAACTGCAAGCGCATTACATTGCATTGGCATTGGCGAATTACATTTGCACACTCTCGCCGCAACGCATCGTCATCGGCGGCGGTGTGATGGAGCAAGCACAATTGTTTCCGCTGATTCGACACAACGTGCAACAAATGCTCAACGGCTATGTGCAGGCGGAAGAGATTTCGCGCCGCATCGACGAATACATTGTGCCGCCGGGTTTAAAAAATCCCGGCGTGCTCGGCGCGCTTGCACTGGCGGAAAGTTTGGTATCGAATGCGACTTGAAACAGCGCGACTAGCTCTTGCGGCACATGACGCGCGAGGATATTGTGCCGCTGGCAACGTTGTGGTCGGACGCGGGGGTTACGCGCTATCTTGGCGGCCCGCGCGATTTTGAAACCGTCCGCAAAAATCTGGAAGAGGATTTGCCACAAGCGCATCAAGTCCAATTCGATTTGTGGACACTCGTCGAGAAATCGTCTGAGCGAGTGATCGGTCATTGCGGCTTGCTTGAAAAACAAGTCGATGGGCGAGATGAAATTGAATTGATCTATGTTCTCGCTGTCCGATGCGTGGGGCAGGGGCTATGCCACCGAAATTGCCGTTGCGTTGCGGGATTATGCGTTTGACGAATTGCAGATTACGACGATTGATTGCGCTCATCGAACCGGAAAATATCGGCGTCGAAGCGCGTCGCGGAAAAAGTAGGAATGACTTTTGAGAAAGAGGTCGTGCGTCCTGGGCGGCGCGATTCGTCAAGATCTACTCGATTGTAAAAGAGGAATTGTGATTGCCTCGTTGATCGCCGGTCTTGTGCTGGGATTGTCCGCCGGGATGTCGCCGGGTCCGCTTTCGGTGCTGTTGATTTCGCAAACGCTTCGCCACGGCATTCGCGAAGGCGTCAAGGTTGCGCTCGCGCCGTTCATCACCGATGTGCCGATCATCGCGCTAACGATGTTTGTATTTACGCGCCTCGCAAGTTCGCAAACGCTGCTTGGTTTGATTTCGATTGCCGGCGGCATGTTCTTGCTTTATCTCGCGTACGAAAGTTTTCGCACCAGCGGCGTCGAGCTGTCCGCGCAAGCCGGCGCGCCGCAATCGCTGAGCCGCGGCGCGTTGGTCAACTTGTTCAATCCGAATCCGTATGTCTTTTGGCTCACCGTTGGCGCGCCGACGATGCTCAAGGCGTGGGGAGAAACTCCGTTCGCGGCGATAGCGTTTGTCGTTGGTTTTTACTTTTGCCTGGTCGGTTCCAAAATTCTGCTCGCGGTGGTGGTTGGCAAAACGCGCAATCTTTTCACCGGCAAACCGTACGTCTACTTGATGCGTGCGCTGGGAATTCTGTTGATAATCTATGCGCTGGTTTTGTTCAGGGATGGGTTACAGTTGTTAGGAATAACTATTCCATAAAAACATCCGACGCACCTTGCAAGGTGCGTCGTTTTCTTTTCTGTGTGATTCTGCGTGGTTCTGTGGCTAGAAACTTTTCACCACTTGCATCGATAACCTTTTCTCACAAAAACGCAAAGCACGCAAAGAACAAGAACTTGGTGGCGCTTTGTGTCCTTCGTGGACTAAAATCACTCCTGCCTCTTCACAAACCTCTCAATCCGCGTCAGCGCTTCCTCAATGTTCGCCATGCTCGCGGCGTAGCACACGCGCACAAATCCTTCGCCGCTCTTGCCGAACGCCGAGCCGGGAATCACCGCGACGTGTTCTTCCATCAACAACTTTTCGCAGAACGCATCGGACGATAGCCCGGTGCCGCGAATATCCGGAAACGCATAGAACGCGCCGCGCGGCGTGAACGTCGGCAAGCCGATGGCGCGCAAGCCGGACACGGTCACCTGGCGCCGCTGATCGTACGAGCGAATCATCTCTTGCACATCGTTTTCCGCGTGGAGCAAACCTTCCAGCGCGCCGGCTTGTCCCATCGTCGGCGCGGACATGATGACGTACTGGTGAATCTTGCGAATCGCGCCGAGAATTTCCGGATTCGCGCAGACGTAACCCACGCGCCAGCCGGTCATCGCATAATCTTTGGAGAAACCGCCGAGCAGAACCGTGCGCTCGCGCACGCTTCGCGCGGGAGCGCGGAAAAGCAAACATGCTCGACGCCGTAAACCAGATCGATCATAAATTTCGTCGGAGAAGACGATGAGGTTGTGTTTCTCGGCGATGCGCGCGACCTCGAGCAAATGCTCGCGCGACATTACCGCGCCGGTTGGATTGTTCGGATAGCCGATGAGAATCGCTTTGGTGCGCGGCGTAATCGCGCGTTCGATTTCTGCGCCGGTCACTTGAAAATCATTTTCGACTTGAGTATCGACGACGACCGCATTTCCGCCGCAGAAAATGACCGAGGGCTTGTACGCGACAAAGCACGGCTCCGGCACGATGACTTCGTCGCCCGGGTCAATTGTCGCGAGCATCGCGCATTGCAACGCTTCCGACACGCCGACGGTGATGAGAATTTCTTTTTCCGCATCGTAGCGCACGTGGTAACGCTTGGCGAGATGATCGGACAAGGCGGCGCGCAATTCCACCGTGCCGGAGTTGGACGTGTATTTTGTTTCGCCGCGCTCAATCGATTGAATGCCGGCGCGGCGAATCGCATCCGGCGTGACAAAATCCGGCTCGCCGATGCTGAGCGAAATCACGTCTTGCATCGTCGCGGCGATGTCAAAATATTTGCGAATGCCCGATGGCGGAACGGCTTGGACGCGCTGGGAGAGTTGGGATTTCATCGACTTGCCTCAGAGTGAGGCATCCTGAGCGGAATCGTAGCGAAGCGAAGATGGAGTCGAAGGATGCGGTATTCTTCGACTGCGCCGCTTGCGGCTCCGCTCAGAATGCTTGTATCAGCTTACGAATTGTTCTTCGCGTTGCCGCTGAAATCGATTTCCGATGAATCGCCGACGTTCAATCTTTCGGACGCGCCGTGCACATGCGCCTCTTTGCCGATCAGCGACGATTCCATAATCGTGTTGTCAATGCGCGCGCCTTCGCTGATGATGCAATCGCGCAAAATCGAATTCTCGATGACCGCATCGTCGGAAATCGAAACGTACGGTCCGACAATCGAATTGTTGATTTGCGCGCTGGGGCTGATAAAGACCGGCGGCAAAATGACCGAGCCGTCGATGGCGCGCGCGTGGCTGTTCTTTTCGAGCAAATAGCGATTGGTTTTGAGAATTGCTTGCGGCGTCCCGCAATCTTCCCACACCGGAATTGTTTCGACTTCGAGTTTTGCGCCGCCGCTGATCATCAACTGCATCGCGTCCGCGAGAAAGTATTCGCCTTTCAATTGAATGTTGCGCGCGATCAGATCATCGATTGACTTGAGCAGTTTCTGCCACGCGTGGAAATAGTACACGCCGACGACGGCGAGATTGGAAATCGGCGTCGTCGGTTTTTCGACGAACTTGGTTACAAAGCCATCTTTGAGTGTCGCCACGCCGAAGCGCCGCGGGTCATCGACCTCTTTGACGTAGATCAAGCCGTCGTTTTTGACTTGCTTGAGCCGCGTGAAATCGGTTTCCCAAATCGTGTCGCCGAAAATGATGAGCACCGGCTGATCGATGTAATCGCGCGCGAGGTTGATGGCGTGCGCCTGTCCTTTCATTTCCGGTTGCTCGACGTAGCGCGCGCGCAAATTGGGATAATGTTCCGAGACCCAGCGCTGAATTTGATCGCCCATATAGCCGACGATGAAAATCGTTTCGTCGATGTCCAGCCCGGCGAGCGAATCGAGAATGTGACCCAGGACCGGTTTGCCAGCGACTTGGACGAGCGGTTTGGGCTTGCTCCACGTGTGCGGACGCAAGCGTGTGCCGAGACCGGCAAGGAGGATGACTGATTTCATGTGGACTCCAATTAGTGGTTCAAGGTAAGAAGCTAAAGGGCCAAAGCTGAAAGTTGGATGTGCTTTTGTCACCCTGAGCGTAGCGAAGGGTATGCGCTCAAGACGAAAGCAGTCGGGTTCACGTTCAACATCGCGAGATGCTTCGCTGCGCTACAGCCCAGGTTGCGCCCTTTGAGAATACGGCTGCGCAAGATCTTGCCCCCCGAGATGTCATTATGGGGTGCGAGGTGCAGCCAGGAGCAAAAATGCTTGTCGGTGCGCCACTTGCTCATGTCGGTGCCAATCTCGGAAAGAATGATCTGCGCCGTGCCTTCATTCAAACCGTCCACCGCCGTCAAGTCGACGCCCGTTACGCGATACAACTGGGTCCGCACATCAAAATCGGGCGCGTTCTTGCAATGCGAGTTGGTCTTGGTCGAAGGCGGGAGCGGTGCTTGCTCTGGGTCCACCGCCGGTTTGAGAGCGCTATACTGTCGTTCGATTTCGGTGTCGCATTCGCCGAGTTGCAGGGTGTAGAAATCATACAAGGCCAGAGCCTGCTTCAAGGCAAAGACGTGCTCAGGACGATAATTCCCGGTCAGGGCTTTGGCAATTTCTTCTTCGGTGGAACGACAGCGCGGATCCCGCAACTGGGCCAACGCGACCGGATCACGGTCTCCCGCGACGATCTTGCGCAGGATCGCCAAGCCCGTCTCGCAGGTGATATCACTCAAGACCTGCGTTAATTGCACATTCATCTGCTGTAAGGCTTTTTGCATATGCTGAATATGCGCGGCGCGACACTCGAGCAGGTTGGCGCGATGCCGCAAGTAGGCGCGCAAGGCACACATCTCGCCGTCGGGCCGAAAGGAACCGCTCAACAAGCCCACGCTGTGCAAATACTGAATCCATTGGCAATCAAGCACGTCGGTTTTGCGCCCGGGCACATTCTTGAGATGGCGAGCATTGACCAGATAGACCTGGAAGCCTTGAGCCTCCAGCAGTTCAAAGGTCGGGATCCAGTACCACCCCGGTGGATTCCATCGCCACCGTGGTGATGGCGCAGGCCCGTAACCAACCGGCCAAAGCTTTCAGATCCGGTGTGAAGGTGCCAAACGGACGGACCGGCGACAGCGTCCCGGTCGGCCGGGACAGCCGCCCAAATCTCAGCGCTCCCAATGTCATCAGCATGACATTATTGTCTTTGAAGTTTTCCTCTGTTCTCCGCGCCTCTGCGGTGACTTTCCCTTCCACCACAATCACAAACTCACCCTTGAACGGCTGTTGCTGAAAATGCTTGACGACTTGGGCTGTCGTCCCGCGCACGATGTTTTCATCCGGCAGCGTGAGATTGCATGCGACGACGATGCGCCGTTCCGCGCCGAGCACGCGCAGCAAATCGTCGAGCAGCACCGTCAAGCGATACGGTGTGTCGAACACCACCCAGGTATCGCGTTCGTCGCGCAATTTGATCAGCGCGGCACGCCGCAATTCTTTTTTCGCTGGGAGAAATCCAACGAAACGAAAATGATCGAGCGGCAAGCCGCTCACCGCAAGCGCCGCAAGCAAGCTCGATGCGCCGGGAATTGCGCTGACCGGCAGATTTGCCGCAATCGCGCGCGCCACCAAGTGTCCGCCGGGATCGGCGAGCATCGGCGTGCCGTGATCGGAAATTAACGCGAGCGTTTCACCGCGTTTGAGCCGCGCAATCAGTTCCGGCACTGCTGACGCGTTCGGTGTGCTCGTTTAATTCGATCAGGTCAGAGCGTAATTGGTAATGGGCAAGCAGTCGTGCGGCGGCGCGGTGTTCTTCGCAAATGATCGCGTTTGCCTCGCGCAAGACGCGCAGCGCGCGCAACGTAATGTCATCCGGATTGCCAATGGGTGTGGAAACGATGTAGAGCATTGGTTTGAATTCTACTCTGCCTCGGGGCAGGTGTCAAAAAAGTGGTGTTCGTTTCACGCATATTTCCTTTCTCCGCGTTCTCTGCGCCTCTGCGGTGAGTTGTTTCTTGTTATCGCGTCAGCAAAAGATACGCGCCAAGCGCGACCAGACTGCCAAACACGCTCGATAGAAAATTCACCCAATCGTTATTCAACCAACGCCAGCCGCGAATGAGCCGCGTTGCGTTTCCACAGCGATGTATCGCCGCCTCGGTTTCTTTTTGATCGACCTCGCAAAAATAAATGGCTTGGACCGTCGCGCCGAGGAACGAATCGAAGAACGCGCCGGCGAGACCGGCGATGGCGGCAACCGCAATCGTCTGCCAAGCGACGGAGATGGGCGTCCCAGGATTTAGAAATGTGAAAGAAATCGCCTCAAAGACAGATGCCAGGACCCCGATCAACAACGCGCCGGCAAGCGCGACGATTGTTCCCAGCCACGTGACGCCGCCGCTGGTCCCGACCGGCACGACGCGACCATTCGTAACTAGTCGCGGCAAGGTTTTGCTCAACACGCCGAGTTCAGTTGCCCACGTGTCCGCGTTCACCGTTGCCATCGCGCCGACAAAGCCGATGAAATGCCAGCGATGCGGCACAATCGCGAATGCAACCGCGATGAGCGCGGCGCAGCCGCCATTTGCCAAAACTTGACCCAGGTCGCGGCGATGACCTTTTTGAAATTTTTCCGCGAGCGGTTCTTTGATGCGTTCTTTGTAATGCGATAGCGCAGACGACGTGACGAAGAAAGCGACGAGCAGGACCGCCCAGGTGAGTCCGCCAATCGAAAAAATCAATGCGCCAATCACGACGGCAGCATTCGCGCCGCTCTGCGATAACGAACCGCGCTGGTACGCCAGCGCGGCAATCGCAAAAGCCAGGATAAACCCAATCAGAGCATTGATTGTCATTGCAACCTAGACCAAGCCTGCAATATTGATGACCGCGAGCCACAAAAGAACCTGAATGGACAAGGCGCCGAAGGCAAGCAAGATGGCAATCGCGCGTTCGCGGTGATGAATGAAAATCCCCAGCCCGGTGTTGAGCATCAGAATCATGACGCCAATGAGCGGCAACGCATAGATGCCATTCTTGGAATCGATGCGATCTGGCAAGCCCGCCGCATCGAAATGCAACGGAAGCAACTCCGGCAAGTTGTTAAAGCGAATTGCCAGATACACGAACAAGGCGCTGTTCACTAGAAACGCGAGCGCGAGCAGAAATTGAAAACCGCGATCATGCCACAGTTCGCTCAACGCCAACGCGAATGGCGAAGGCGCGGGCGGTTCCATTTCGACGTACAATGATTCAGGTGCTTCGGGTGGAAATTCCGGGGGGTGTGGTTATCCATTTCAAAAAATGACCGCAGACGACCTTCGCCGCCTGCGGTCAGCCAGCGAAATTCTAGTACACGGGCGTCAGCCAATCGGCGTGTTGCGAGCCTATGCCGCGCACGATGTTGAAATACGTTTCCTGCAAGCGTTTGCCCACGGGACCAATCTTGCCGCTGCCAATCGGGCGATGATCGATTTCCGACACGACGGCGATTTGCGCGCCGGTGCCGCAGAAAATCACTTCGTCGGCGATGTACAGCTCGGTGCGGTCGATGGATCGTTCGACACACTGGGATGTCCAGTTCCTGCGCGAGTTGGAGCACCGTGTTGCGCGTGATCCCTTCCAGCATATTGTCCGACACCGGCTGGTGTAATCAAGTTGCCGTCGCCGCACAATAAAGATGTTCATCGCACTGCCTTCGGCGACGTGACCATCGTGATTCAAGACGATGGCTTCGTCATAGCCGTTCCAGTGCGCTTCGCTTTTGGCAAACGCCGAGTTGATGTAACTGCCGGTGATTTTGCCGCGCGAGGGAACGCTGTTATCTTCCACGCGCCGCCACGATGAGGTGCAGGCGCGCACTTGCAATCGAATATAATTGCCTTGCGGGCGGCTAAAGCACGCGAATTGGAAATCGACATCGAAGAGGCGCGGGGTAATGTCTTCGGTGGCGTTATACACGAGCGGGCGCACGTACGCGTCCTCGCGATAACCTTCGCGGCGCAAGAGTTCGAGAATGATGTGACTTAAATCGTCGGCGGAGTAGGGGAGTTGCGTGTTGAATAACTTGCACGAGTTGAGAAAGCGGCGAATGTGATCGTCGATGCGAAAGACGTACAGTTGTTGGCTGGTCATCATTCCAATAGGCGCGCACGCCGCCGAATGCGCCAATGCCATAGTTCACGACCTGGGACATGATGCTCACGTGAGCATCGGCTATCGGCACAAATTTATTTTGAAAAAATGCCCATGCTGGCTTTTTGCTGGACCGTGCGGGTTGCCGCAGGGGCGCGAACAGTCTGAACCATCGTTTCCCTCCTTTGGGTATTATATCACTTCTTTGTGATATCTGACGATTGATTCTGCGCCATCGAACAGCGCTTGCGTTTCCCAACGCTTGAGCGGTTCGATGAGCGCGTGGCTGGTCATATCCATATGCACCGGCGTGATCGAAACCCAATGATGCGCGACTGCCCACACGTCGGTTCCTTCTTCTTCGATGACACCTCCCGGCGGCTCGCCGCCAATCCAATAGTATTTTTTTCCGTACGGGTCTTGCCGTTCGATCAATTCGTCGCGATAGATGCGCTTGCCCAAGCGCGTAATGCGCACACCCTCGATTTGCTCCCACGCGATCGCCGGCACGTTGACGTTGAGAAAAGTGTCTTGCGGCAAGCCGTCGCTGAGGACGCGCCGCGCGATGCGTTCTGCCGCGCGCGCCGCCGGCGAAAAATCGATGTCGTGCCGATTGCTGCCATCGATGGACACCGCAATCGATGGAATGTTGTTGATCGCGCCTTCCATCGCCGCGGCGACGGTGCCGGAATAGGTGAGGTCGTGCGCGACGATTGCATCCTGGGTTGATGCCGCTGACGACGAGCGCCGGTTTTTCCGGCAACAAACCCAGCATCACCAGCGCGACGCAATCGGTGGGCGCGCCGTCGGTGGCGAAGGCGGGCGATCCGTCGCGCAAAGTGGTTTGGTTCACACGCAAGGGCTTGTGCATCGTCTTGGTGTGCCCGGACGCGCTCCAATTCCGGTCGGGCGCGACGACGATCACTTGTCCCAGCGGTTGCAAAGCGTCTTTGAGCGCGAGCAAACCCGGCGCATCGACGCCGTCGTCGTTCGTAATCAAAATATACATCGATTTACTTGACGACGAGCTTGCCAACCATCCCGGCTTCTTTTGCCCGGCAATATCGCAATCGATATCGTATGTGCCGGCGGCGGTGGGCGCGGTAAATGTTTTGGTTTCGGTCTTGCCCGGTCCGCGCGGTCACTTTGACATTCGCCGATTTGATGACAAACGTATGCTCGATACTGCCGGTGTTTTTCACCGTCAGATTGACGGTTTGCCCGGGCGTAACGGTAATCGTCGCGGGATCGAACTTGAATTCGGTCAGTGTGACCGTAATGCTTACCGCACTGGCGCCACTGCCCGTCGTTGCTCCGCCGCCGCACGCGACGAGTGCGAGCGCGGCGACGATGAGCAGCGTACCGATCAGGATTGTTTTGCGAATCATAATGCAGGTTCGCCACTTTCTGATTTCTATTTTTTTAACGCGTGTTGCACGAAAATAGAATCGAATCGCTTTCCGTGCGATTGCCGGCGGCGTCGGTTGCCGCCACGCGAATCGAATGCGATTCGACAAAGCCAGGGATTGTTGGGAAGCGTAACGGTGTTCGAGATGATGACGACGCCGTTCGTGAACACGGCCGTAATCGCTGGATTCGGCGTGGTTACTTTGGCGACTTGGCCGACGAGTTGCTCCACTGAGATCGTATTGTCCGCGTTCGTAATCGTGCGCGTGATGGTGACCGGCAAAGTGGGTTCTTTCGCCGCCGCTAACGCTAATGTCCGCGTCAGAGTGTCAGACATTTTGATCGTCCACTTTTTGTTGAACGGCGCGACGGTGCTTGCGCCGATGTACGCGCCATCCACGTAGAATTCCACTTTGCTCATCGACGCATTGTCGACGGCATCGACGCCGATGGAAACCCATTCGTCTTTTTCCGGACGTATAGACCGCGTTATTGCCGGGATAAATGATCTTGACGCGCGGCGGTTGATTGTCCACGATGACTTGAATCGCCGATTCTTGCAAGCGTCCGCCCCGCTCGACGACGGTGAATTTCAGCGTGTACAAACCATCGAGCCCGGAGACGTCCCACATTCCCAGCGTGCCGTTGCTAACTTGGTTCCGACTGTCGCCGCCGATGTTGCGTCCATTGCGTCGGATCGATGCCTTTGCCATAAGCGAGGCGGTACACATCCAGTTGCCGCTGCGCGCATTGCCGATAATCGGCACCACGCCGCGCACGGCGGAGTAGGATGCCGGCGCCGCGATTGCCACATCGCCGCCTTGCGCGGGTGCGCGACAATTCGTTTCGTATTCGGCGGGCGGTTGCGGAATGTTGCTCTCGCGCACCCAGTCCGCCGCTTCGGGCGGATAAATCGGAAATACTTTTTCTTCGACTTGGTCGGGCGGGCAGTAGACCGTTGCCAGTTTGCCGGTCGGTTTGTAAATGCGGAACGGATTGCCAAATATTGTCCAGAGTTTTTGGCTCGGTGCCGGCGATGAACAATTCTTTCACGCGTTCCGGACATTGCGGTGTCGGCAAGAGTCCGCTTGTCGCGCACACTTCCACGCGCACCATGCCCGGTCGGCTCGGCGAACGGACTGCACCGGCAACGTCTGATGAATTTTTTCCATCAAGTCGTGCCAAATCGGTCCCGCGCCGGTCACGCCGCTAATGTGTTCCATTTCCGAATTGTCCGCATTGCCGACCCACACGCCGACGGCGTAATCGGGCGAGTAACCAATCGTCCAGTTGTCGCGCCAGTCCGAGGTTGTCCCGGTTTTGACGGCGGCCGGGCGCGACAATTTCAAAACGCTATTCGATCCAAAGCCGGGCGTGCGCGCCACATTGTCCGACTAAAATTCCGCTTATCAAGTACGACAATTGCGGCGTGACGACTTGTCTGTCTTTGCGATTCTTTGAGTTCGTACAGCGTCTTGTTGTTTGAATCGACCGACCTTTGAGAATTGAAATGGGATCGAGCGTGCGAAAACCGGGCTTGAGCGAATCGACCGGCACTGGCACGCCTGCCATGACGCCTTGATTCGCCAGCACGCTGTTGGCATACGTCATATCGAGCAAGGTCGTCTCGCCGCCGCCAAGCGTCAGCGCGAGTCCATACTTTTCACGATTCAATGTGTTGATGCCCATGCGGTGCGCGGTGTTCACTACATTCTTTGGCGCCGACGAGTTGAAGCAACTTGACGGCGGGAATATTGAACGACGAGCCGAGCGCGGTGCGTAATCGGACGGGACCATGATATTTGCGGTCGTAATTTTCCGGCACGTACGGCGGATTCGGCGAATCATCAAACACCGTGCGCACGTCCATCAGCATTCGACGCGGCGGTGTACCCTTGCGCAAACGCGGTGAGGTACATTGAAGATTTTGAACGACGAGCCCGGCTGGCGCGGCGCAAGTGATACGTTGACTTGCCCATCGATATCGCGATTGAAATAATCGACCGAGCCGACCATGGCAACGATTTCGCCGGTGCCGGGTTTCATCACGACAACCGACGCGTTCGTCACGTTGCGTTTTTCGGCTTGCAGTTTCGCCACTTGGTCGCGCGCGATTTGCTCCGCTTGTTGTTGCACGCCGTAATCGAGCGAGGTGATGACGTTCAAGCCGCCGCGGATACAATGCTTGCGAACCATATTTCTCTTCCAATTGCCGGCGAACGTAGAACACAAAATGCGGCGCGCGAATATCGAATCGTTTTGGCGTCACGCGCATTTTCGCCGCTTTGGCGGCAATCGCTTCTCTCCGGCGTAATGTATCCTTGCAAGAGCATTTGATCGAGCACGATGTTGCGGCGCTCTTGCGCGGCTTGCGGCGCGTCGACTGGGTTGAGCGCGGGGTATTGCGGAATCGGCCGCAAGCGTTGCGCATTCGGCGAGGTCGAGGTCTTGGACGTGTTTGCCGAAATATGTTTCCGCCGCCGCTTCGACGCCGTACGCCAGAGCTGCCATAATTGTTGCCGTTCAGAGTACCATTCCAGAATCTCGCGCTTGCTGTAACGATTGGACATCTCGACGGAGAGGATCAATTCTCTGCCTTGCGATTGTACGTGGCGATATCGGTGGGATCGCGCAAAAAGCGTTCCGCTTCCGGAATGAACACATTCTTGACGAGTTGTTGCGTGATCGTGCTGGCGCCTTGCACCTGCTCGCCGCGAATCGTTGTCCACGCCGCGCGCAAAACACCGTACCAATCGAACCCAGGATTGGTCCAGAAATTCTTGTCTTCCAACGCAATCGTGGCGTTTTTCAGATGCGCGGGGATGCGATCCAATGGGACGACGGTGCGATTGCCGCCTTGCGGATCGATAATTTCGTACAGCAAAACGGTGCCGGTGCGGTCAAAGATGCGGGTCGTCTTGAATTGTTGTTGGGTTTGTTTGACGATTTCGCCCGGCGCGGGCAAATCTTTGGCGTAATAGTTATAGAGGGAGAATGCGGAAGCGACGCCCACGCCGAGTGCGGTGAGTAGCAACCCGCCCAAGACGGCGAGTATGCCCAGCGTGAGCCGTATCATCATCGGCGTTGACCGATGCCGATTGGTGAGACGGCGGCGACGCATATAGTCTGAACGTGCGGACACGAATCGAAAAACCTCTCCTTGTCGCGTGCGGAAAGAGTTTAACACCAAACCACGAATCGCGCAAATCGATTTATGTTTGCCATCCTGAGCGTAGCGCAAAATCGTGTTTTAACTTCAGGAATCTTCATGGGTCTTCCGATAACGCGACTCTGCTTGTGCTCCGGGTGAAAAAATAGCTTTGACTATTCCCATCGCTCATGCTAAAATCACGCTGAAAGGAAATGAATGAATTTCATCACGGAACTCTTTAACGCCTCGGCGCGCTTTCAAAATCGTTACGCCGAACAAATCCTAAATCGTTTTCAATTCTTGCCTGGACCCAGCGAACGCGTTGCGCTTGCGTCGCGCTGGGTTGAGCCGCGTGGCCTCACGGCGATGCTCGCCGCCGAATCGCGCATCGCTATTACCGGCGCGTTGGGCATGGGTAAAACGACGACGTTGAATCATATCGCCTGGTCGCTTGCACACAGGTTGCGCAAGCAAGCCGAAGCGCGCGTGCCGCTGTTTTTTTCGGCGGGCGATTTACACGCGCAAGCGTTGCCGCGCATAACCGATTTGCCGCGCGAATTGCGTCTGAGTCAGAATCTGGCGGTGCAATGTCCGCGGATCTTTTTTCCAAATGTGTTTCAAACCGGCCGCGCGGTTGTTTTGATCGATGATGCCGATGCGCTCCCGCCGGATGTCTTGACCGGTTGGTTGCGCGAATTTCAGAATGCCACGGTGATCGTTTCCGCGGCGATGCCGCTTGATGGGTTTGCGGAATTTCGATTGCCGGGCTGGCACGACGGCGACATTCAGACTTTTGCAAACAAATGGAACGCCTCGAACGCGGCGGCGTTTTTTGGGGCATTGAAAGCCAGCGGTGTGCCGCGCGCGCTTACGTCGAATCCCATGATGCTGACAATGCTTGCACAAATCTGGAAACCCGAACAAGCATTGCCGACGCGTCGCGCCGCGTTGTTCGGTCAATTGGCGGCTCTAGTGCTGGGCGATGCGGACGAGACGCTGAAGATGTTGGAAGGCGTCGCGCTGGCAGTTCAACGCGACAAGCCGGCATCGAACGAATTTTTGGCAAAGGCGCGTGGGTTTATGCGCGCCGGCAAAAACCGCACGGCGGAATTCACGCATCCGTTGTGGCAAGCGTACTTTGCCGCGCGCGCGCTGCGCGAAGCGCCGAGCTTGGAATCACTGCGTGAGCATTGGGGCGACCCGGCATGGCGTGAGGTGATTTTGTTTTACGCTGGGCTGGGCGACGCGCCGGAATTGATCGACGCATTGCGCTCGCACGGCGATGTCGTGCTGGCGGGACACGCGCTCGCGCAATCGTTACAAGCCCCGCCATCGATGGTTACACAAGACCTGGTCGAACGCGCGTGGGCAGAGGATGGATCGGCAATCGATGCATTGTCGGAAATGCAAATCGATTCGGTGGTCGATGCATTTGCGGCGAAACTAAAAGACAAAGACCCGGTCACGCGTGCGCGCGCCGCGAAACTCCTGGGGCAGTTGCAGCTTGATCGCGGCATCGAATATTTGCTTCCGCAATTGCGCGACGTCAATGCCGATGTGCGCGATCAGGTCGTGCTATCGTTGGGGCACTCGCGCACCGAGCGCGTGATCGAGCCGCTGTTGGTTTCTCTGCGCGGTGATCCGCGCGTGGGAACGGTAGACACGCGCATGCGCGTGGCGGCGGCGCAAGCGCTGGGCGAAATTGCGTCGGATAAAGCCGCGCCGGCGTTGCTGGTCGATTTGCAGCTCGGCGAGCCCGAAGTACGTGCCGCCGCCGCGGACGCGCTCAAGCGTGTCAATAGCACGTTGATCCTCAAACCATTGCAAAGCATTGCGACGTCCGGCGATGCGTCGGCGCAAGAGTACGCGCGGCAGATTCTCGCCGTGCTGAACAGCAGGGAGTAATCGATGGATGTGCTAGCGCCATGGCGCGATCTTTCATTGGTGTGGCTGGGTCTGCTCGCGATGATTGCCATTGCGATCCCCGGCGTGCCGATTTTTTTCGCGGTCAAGTACTTGCGCCTTTTCAAACGCTGGCTCCGCAATCCGCTGCTCAACGCGCAAGTGTGGGCGTTGCGTATTCAGCAGGGAACCACGCGCACGACCGATTCCGTAGCGTCGGTCGTGATCAACTTTCATACCAACGCGACGCGCGTGACAGCGGCAACGCGCGGTGTGATCAATTATTTGCTTGGCAAATGAGGTGAAGGATGAATGACCAATTCGATTTACAGGAGTTTTCGTACCGCGCGCGGCAAGTGGCGAAAGAAATTCGCAAGAGCGAAGCGTACCCGGCGATTCTGGGTGCAGTCGCCGGCGGCATTGCCGGTGCGTTGCTCGCGGCGATCATTGCCGGGCGCGGGAGTTCCCGCCGCAGTGAGCAGACGCTGGCGGTGAAGGAATCCAAAGCCGGGTGGAATGTCAAAGACCTGGCGCAACTGGCGGCAGTTCTCGCGCCGCTGGCGAAGCAGGTTCAAGCATTTTACAACGAGCAGAAGAAAAAGTGATTAAACAAAAACCGGGTTTCTCAAAGAAACCCGGTTTTTGTTTAATTTGCACCATTCAACACGTGCTTCACCAACGGATGCTCGCGGACGAGCAAAAGAAATCGAAGTGTGCGACCATCTTGTTCGCGGACTTCGTCGCGGATGATGCCGAGCTCTTTGAACTTGGTCATCATCACATCGACTTGCATCGGCGTAAAATCAAGTTGCGTGGTGGGCGACAAGGCGTGCGTCTTGACGAACAGAAATGTAAGATACGGTTTCGTGCGATCCAAGCGATCGATCAGTTGAATGAGTTGGCGTTCGTGGCTGGCAAGTTCTGGAATCGAGTTTTCAAATTTCGCTGCCGGTTCAATCGGCGTCGCGACTTCGGCGGGCAAGTTGTTGCCCAATCCGCTTCCACGATCGGATCGGCAGCATCGGACGAGGCGATGAGATCGTTTGACACACTGCCAGGGATACCCGAGATAATCACCCTTTTGCTAAAGCGGTGCCGCGCGCGCGCGACGACGCGAATAAAATCGCTGTCGCCGGTCATCAAGATCAGCGTGTTCACGTTCGGACGATCGAGCAGGCAATCGATAATGTCCATCAGCATGGCCATGTCGGACGAACTTTTGTGTGCCACGTCTGGACTGCGGCGCGGAATATCGCGCGGGGTGATGCCAGCCACTTCGAGTTTGCGCCTAAAGTAATCAGGATGTTCGGTAAAATCGGCGTACGCGTACGCCTGCGAAACGGGACCATACTTGCGTGCTTTAGCCATCAGGATTTGCGGATCAGGCTCGCGACCAAAATTGTTTTTCAAGCCATAGCGGATATTTTCAAAGTCGATAAACAAGGCAACTTCATTTTCAGTCATTGACAAAAACCTCCAAAAAGAAAAAATCTCAACGATTACAACTCACTATGCAATTGTTAAAGAACGTTTACCTTCGCTATTCTATGTCCAAACGATTTGGGCGTCAATGGGGACGATCAAAATTCCATCTGCGGATAGAGCCGGCGTTGGAACCATTGCAAGGGGAAATAGACGAGCGGCGCAACGAGCGTGTTGAGAATCGCGGAGGGTAAAGTGATGCGCGTCAGATAATCGATCCAGACGACTCGGCGATCGAATAGAGCCAGTAACGCGAGAATCAAGATGTGATCCAGAATGGTTGCAAGCAGGATCGCCAGCGGCGGGGCGATCGAGGTTGCCGCGAAAAAAAGTGGTCTGGCTCCAACCAACTCCCAAACCGATGAGGGTGAGCGTCAGCGTGTGAATTCCAAACGGCAATCCGGAAGCTAGGTCAAGCACGAGGCCGAGAATAAATCCCCATTGCGCGGCTTGACCGATCGGTCCCAGCAAGCCCCAAACGACGACGAGGACGAGCGCCAAATCGATTTTGAAACCCCACACCGACAACGCCGGCAACCACGCGATTTGAGCAATCGCCGCGAGGACAAGGGCAGGCACGAGAACCCAGATCGGCATCGTCAAGCTCCCGGGGTGGGCGTGCGGGTCGGTGTCGGTTTGGGTGTTGGCGCAGGCGTCGGCTCTTGCGTAATGTCCGACGGTGTGAACTTTTTGAGAATCAAAACGAATTCCAAGCGCGTGAAATCGACGGCGGGCTTGATGGTTGCTTCTTGAAACAGCTCGATATCGTGCTTGCGGACTTCGGTCACCGTGCCGATGACAAGCCGTTTGGGAAATGTCGCCGCCCATCCCGGAAGAAATAATCAAATCGCCGGTTTTGATGGCTTCGCCTTGCGGTACATACTTGATGATGAATTGACCGGCGATGTTGCCTTGCACGACGCCGGTCGCGCGCGTCGATTGCACTGCCGCGTTCACCGAACTCGATGGGTCAATGAGGAGCAAAACCTTCGCCCAATTGGTGCCGGTTGAAATCACGCGGCCCACCAAACCCTCCGGGGTAACGACCGGCATGCCGGTTTTGACACCATTCGCGCTTCCTTGATCGACGATGATTGACCGCGCCAGGTTCGATGGGTCTTGTCCGACGACCCGCGCCAGGTCCGGATTGCGTTCCAAAACCGCCGCACCGATGAGATCAAAATCCGGGTTCGATTGTTTATAGCCAAGTTGTTTGCGCAAGATGGTATTTTCGTTCTCCAATTCGAGGATGCGGACGCGACTATTGGCGGTTTCGTTTACCTGTTTTTGTAATTCGTCGATTTGTTGCGCGCAGTTCCGCGACGTCGGCGAATGTGCCGGTGGCGCCTTGCATCGCCTTCGCGCACGCCCAGCGCGGCGCGCAAAAACGGCTGAAACCAGCCCATGGCGAAATCTTCAAGCGGCGCGAGTTGTCCGAGTTGGTGGAGCATCAGCAAGAGGATGGCAACAACGACCAGGATGGCCAGTACGGCATTGCGATTGCGGGGTGGAGAATACATCTTTGATTTTGGATTGCAGATTGAGGAATCTGAAATCGACTAGCGTCTGACCGTCCGTGTCGGGGTTACAACTCTGTGGAGCGTATCGAGTTCTTCCAAGACTTGGCCCGCGCCGCGCACCACGCAGGTGAGCGGGTCTTCGGAGACGTAGACATGCATCTTGGTTTCTTGCGACAAGCGTTGCGGCAAGCCGCCGAGCAACGCGCCGCCGCCGGCCAGCGCAATGCCATGATGAATCAAATCGGAAATGAGTTCTGGCGGTGTTTCGTCAATCGTCGTCTTGAGCGCGTCGATGATTTGATTGATGGGGTTTGCCAGCGCCTCGCGAATTTCCACGCTGGATACTTCAATTTCTGAGGGTAAACCGGTGATCAGATTGCGTCCGCGGAGCATCGCGGTCTTTTCTTCCGGTAATGGGAACGCCGAGCCAATCGCCATTTTGATCTCTTCCGCCATTCGCTCGCCGACAAGCACGTTGTATTTCTCGCGCGCGTACCGGATAATTTCTTCGTCCATCTCATCGCCGGCAATGCGAATCGACCGGCTCGTCACGATTCCGCCGAGCGAAAAGACGGCCATCTCGGTCGTGCCGCCGCCGATATCGACGATCATGCTTCCCACCGATTCGGTGATGGGCAGTCCCGCGCCAATCGCCGCCGCCATCGGCTCTTCGACCAGAAACACTTCGCGTGCGCCGGCATTCATCGCCGCGTCATGCACCGCGCGCTTTTCCACTTCGGTGACGCCGCTGGGAATGCCAATGACAATGCGCGGCCGATGCGGCAGAGGCAAAAGCGCCTGATCGTGCACTTTGGTGATGAAATATTCCAGCATCTTTTCCGTGACATCGAAATCGGAAATGACGCCGTCACGCAAAGGACGAATCGCGACAATATCCGCCGGGCGTGCGCCCGACCATTTGTTTCGCTTCTGAGCCGATTGCCAAACACGCGCTTGGTTGCGCTTTTCTACCGCGACCACCGAGGGTTCGTTGATAACGATGCCGACACCGCGCACCAATACAAGCGTGTTGGCGGTGCCGAGATCGATGCCAATGTCGCGAGAGAATAAACCCAGAAACGCATCCAGAGGACTACGCAAACAACTGCTCCTACAAGGTGTTACGAAAACGGACATGCCAATTTCTAAGAACAATTATACCATAATCTATCCACAAACAAAAAAGCGGGGTGAACTGTCCACCCCGCTTGCTCACAACAATTTCTATTTCTTGGCTTCTTTTTTGGGTTCGGCGGCTTGGCTTCGCCAGCTGCCGGCGCGGCACCTTCGGCGCCTTCTTCTTCGATCTTGCCCTTCTTGATCACTTCGACTTCGGTGGCGGCCACCGGCGCGGCTTCGGTAATGACTTCTTCCTTCACCGGCACGATCTTGGCGATCATTTGCTCGCCGTTCGTCAGAATTTCGATCTTGTCGCTGACTTTCAGGTCTTTGACAAACAGACTCTGATTCAAGCTTTCCAAGCGGGTCACATCGACTTCGATTTGCGGAATCAAGTCCGCTGGCAGAACGCGAATTTCCACCGTCGGGATGCCGTGAATGAGCAAGCCATCGCCGCGCGTGACGGCCGGCGAAATGCCGACCAATACCAGCGGCACATCGGTGGATAATTTTTCATCCATCGGGATATCCTGAAAATCGACATGCACGAGGCGGCCCGAAATCGAGTTGCGTTGCACATCGCGCGTGAGCACCAAACGCGCTTCGCCTTCGACCGTCAAGCGGATCAAGCGATTGCGCCCGGCTTTGGCGACGACGCCTTGAAGCACCCGCTCTTCGACTTGGAGATTGAGCGGGCTGGCAAGGCGTTTGCCGTACAGCACTGCCGGAATATTGCCGGCGCGGCGCATGGCGCCGACTTGTTTACCAATGACCTTGCGCGGTTGCGCGGTCAACAAAATTTCTTCCATAATCAACAATCACCTTTCTCGTAAAAATGCTGGGCTATTCTAATGGCAAAGGGAAAATTAGTCAAATCCCCAGACTTGTGGTACACTTCGTCCGTGTGCAATTTTCTCCACGATTACTGGTATTAATTGGCGTTTTGTTTTTGGGTGCGGCGTGCGCGCCAGCACCCAAGCGCATCACGCTTTTAGTCGATGGCGAGCGGCGTGTCTTTGAAACCACCGCCGCCACGGTCCAAGCGATTTTGCAGGAACAAGGCATCGAGTTAGGGATCGATGATCGCGTTGATCCGCCGGTCGTACGCTGAAACTGGCCGCAGTGCGACGATTACGGTCACGCGCGTCGCGCTGAAAACCGAATTGTCCACGCAACCGATTCCCTTTGCGCGGCAACTCATCCGCGATGAAACGTATCCGCAAGGGCAAGTGCGCGTCGTGCAACTCGGCAGTAATGGCGCTGTCGCCATCACGCAAACCATCACGCTCGAAAACGGACAAGAAACCGCCCGGCGCGAAACGGCGCGAAACATTGTTGCCAAGCCCAAAGACGAAATTCTCGCGCTCGGCACGCAAGGCATATCTGCCGTTGGTTTCGTTCGACCGGCGGCACGCTGGTGTACGTTGCCAATGGCAACGCGTGGGTGATGCGCCACAACAGCGGTGACAAACGCGCCCTGACCGCGACGAGCGATTTCGACGGGCGCGTTTTTTCGCTTTCCGCTGATGGTCGCTATTTGCTCTTCTCGCGCGTCGATGAAAATGCGCTCAACACGCTTTGGCTTGTCGATACGCTGTTCTCAACGAATCGCCGCGCCGATTGCCCATGCGCGATGTGTTGTTCGCGCAACTTGTCGGCGGATGCACGATCGATTGCGTACTCGACCGGCGAAAAAACGCCGGGCGCGCCAGGCTGGCGCGCGCACAACGATGTGACGCTCGTGTCGCTTGCCATTGATGAAACCGGCGTATCCGTCAAATCGCCGCAAACGCTGTGGCAATCAAACCATGCCGCGCCGTACAGTTGGTGGGGCGCGAATTTTGCGCTTGCGCCCGATGGTCGCGCGATTGCCTTCGCGTTCGCCAACGAAATCGGCTTGATCGATTTGGCAACCAACGCAAAATGCGCCGGTCGATTGAAGAAATTCCCGGCATTTCAAACGAATGCTGATTGGGTTTGGACTCCGCGCCTCGCGTGGTCGCCCGATAGCCGATTTATCGTCAGCGCGATTCACGCGCCGACCGGCAATCCGCTGGTGGCGAACACCGACCCGAATTTTGAGTTGTGGGTTTTCGCGCGCGATGGCACGGTGAGCGCGGCACTTGCCAAACAAACTGGGATGTGGTCATCGCCAGCGTGGTCGCCGCCGGATGCACGCGGTGAAAGTCGTGTTGCATTTGGGCTTGCGTTCGCGCCGAGCAACAGTGAACGCAGTCGGTATGCGTTGATGACGATGGATCGCAGTGGCGGCAATCAGAGAAAAATATTTCCGACCGGCGCGGAAGATGGTCTGGTCGTGATGCAAACGGCGTGGTCGCCGGACGCCAAACAACTTGTCGCCGTGCGCGATGGCGATTTGTGGTTGCACGATTTCGCATCGGGCAAGTGGTCGCAGTTGACGGCGAATGGGGCGAGCGCATTACCGCGATGGGCAAAGTAAAGACGACAAATGGCAAACGACAAACGACAGATTATCATTAACCTGATCGTGTTTTTGCTTTGCGCGATTATTGCCGCTGGCGCAATCGGGATGGGCTTGTCTCAAGTCGAAAGCATGCAAACGCAAACGCGCGGCGTTGCGTATGGCGCGCGCGCGGAAACAGTATTTGGCGTCAACGTGTCGCTGGAGCAATATTCGGATGCGGATTTGCAACGCGCGCTGGCGTTGATTCGCGACGGCGGATTCAGAATCGTCCGCCAACATTTTTTCTGGAACGAGATTGAACCGCGTCGCGGTGAGTTTGGGTGGGACAAATGGGATCGCATGGTCGCGCGCGCCAGCGAAAATAATTTGCAAATTGTGGCAGTCATCGACACGACGCCGGTATGGGCGCGGCATCCCGGTGAAGCGGATTTGCTCAACGCCCCGCCGGCAAATGTCGATGATTATGCGCGGTTTGTCGCCGCGTTCGTCATGCGTTACGGCGACCGTGTGCCGTACATTCAAATCTGGGACAATCCCAACGTGCATCCGTTTTGGGGACGCCGCAACGCCGATCCACTTGAATATGCCGCGCTGCTCCGCGCCACCTCGCCGGCAGTCCGCGCCGCGAATCCGAACATCAAAATCATTTCCGCCGGACTCGCGGCGAATGGTGAACTAATTCGCGAGCACCCTGATTTTTCCGACATTTTGTTTTTGCGCGGGTTGTACCGAAGCCGGCGCGAAAGATTATTTCGATATTGTCGGCGTGAAGGCATACGGCATGTGGACCGGTCCCGATGATCGTCGCGTCGATCCCAGCGTGCTCAACTTTTCGCGCGCGATTTTGTTGCGCGATGAAATGCTGGCATACGGCGATGGGAACAAACCGGTCTGGGCGGTTGAGTTTGGGTGGAATGCGTTGCCGGAAAATTGGAACGGCGCGTCATCACCGTGGGGCAGTGACACCGAAGCGACGCAAAGCAAACGCTTGACCGATGCGACTACTCGCGCGCGCAGCGAATGGTCCTGGATGCCGGTAATGATCGCGCAAACATTCCAGCCGAACGCGCCAGCCAATGATCCGCAGTGGGGTTTCGCGCTCGTCGACCGCAATTTGCAACCCCGCGCGCTTTTCGCCGCGCTGTCGAATGCCATCGTTGCGCCGGTTTCGCCCGCGACATTTGATTTCACACGATTTTACCTGATGCTTGCCGCGTTGGGCATCGGCGCGCTGGCGGCGTTCGTCATCGGCGCGCGTGCGGCATGGCGCTTGCCTTGGGAAAAAACATGGATTCCTATCGAATCACGCTTCACCATGTTGCCGGAACTGGCGCAGGTTGCTTTGCTTGCGCTGGCGGTCGGCGCGTTCTACTACGCGCCGAACACCGTTTTGAATTTTGCCCTCCTCGTGCTGGTCGTTTTCCTCTTTGCGTTGCGTCTCGACGTGGGACTCGCCATCACCGTGTTCACGATTCCGTTTTACCTCTTGCCCAAAAATCTTTTCGGTGGCGCGCAGTTTTCGCTCGTCGAGATTTTGACGCTGGCGGCAGTAGTGGCATGGATGCTCAGACAAGTTTCAAGTTTCAAAGTTCAAGGTTTAAGGTTGAAACCTGAAACATTAAACTTGAAACTCACATCTCTTGATTGGGCTGTTATTGTTTTCGTCCTGCTCGGCATCCTCTCCGTCGCCATCGCCTCCAACTTTGGTGTGGCGAATCGCGAGTTTCGTGTCATCGTCATCGAGCCGGCATTGCTCTATGTGCTGATTCGCGCGTCGAATCTCATCGCGGCGCGATTTGTACAGGTTGATCTACGCATTCATCTTGTCCGCGCTCGCCATCTCGCTCATTGGTCTCTACCAATTCCTATTTACCAATTACGTGATTATCGGCGAAGGCGTGCGGCGCGTGCTGGCGGTCTATGGTTCACCGAACAATCTCGCATTGTATCTTGGCCGCGCGCTGCCGCTGGCGATCGCACTGGCGTTGTTCGTCGAGGATAAACGACTACGCGCCGTATCTATCGTGATTGCGTTCGTCGTCGCCGCGGCATTGTTTCTCACTTTTTCGCGCGGCGCATGGCTGGGGATTGTCGCGGGGCTGGCGTGCATCGGATTTTTCAGCGGCAGAAAAATCCGCTTGGCGATGTTTGCGCTGTTGGTCATCGGTTCAATTCTTGTGATTCCGTTTCTGCAAACCGAGCGCGCCCAATCGCTCTTCCAGGTTGGCGCCGGCACCGGCTTTTTCCGCGTGAGCGTGTGGCAATCGGCAGTCAACATGATTCGCGATCAGCCGGTTTTCGGCGTTGGTCTCGACAACTTTTTATACGCGTATCCCCGGTACATCAATCCGGAAGCGTGGCGCGAGCCGAATTTGTCGCATCCGCATAACATCGTGCTCGATTTCTGGGTGCGCTTGGGAATCGGTGGCGTGATGGTGCTGGCGTGGATGTTGATCGAATTTTATCGCACCGGGTTGCGTAAAATCGAAACGCATCGCGCGCTCATGATCGGCTTGATGGCGAGTATGACTGCCGCGCTCGCGCACGGATTGATCGACGCGGCGTATTTCTATGTTGACCTGGCATTCGTGTGGATGCTCACTTTCGGAATTATGATGCAACTCGGTAGGGGCGAGGCATTTGCTGAACGTCGATAGTTTGACAAGATGAATATCCAATTGAACATTGTTTGACTCGAATGATCGATTGCGGCAAATGCCTCGCCCTTAAAATTTGTTCGTTTGCCGTTTGTCATTTATAATCGATTCACATCGCTTGTGGAGGCATAAACACCGATGAGAATTCTAATTACGGGCGGCGCGGGCTTTATCGGCTCGCACCTGTGCGACTATTTCCTTGCGCGTGGCGAGGACGTTGTCGCAATTGACAATTTTATCACGGGCAGTCCGGACAATATTGCCCACCTCAAAGACAATCCGCGTTTCAAATTCATCCGCCAGGACGTGACCGAGTACATTCGCGTTGACGGCTACATCGACGCGATTCTGCACTTTGCTTCCCCCGCCAGTCCGGTTTCCTACATGGCGTATCCGATCCAAACGATGAAAGTCGGCGCACTGGGTACGCACAAAGCCCTGGGTCTTGCGCGTGCAAAAGGTGCGCGCTTTTTACTGGCATCGACGTCCGAAGTGTATGGTGAGCCGCAAGTGCATCCTCAGCGCGAGGATTACTGGGGCAACGTCAATCCGATTGGTCCGCGCGGCGTGTACGATGAAGCCAAGCGTTTTGCGGAAGCGATGACGCTTGCGTATCACCGCGCGCACAATGTCGATGTCCGCATCATCCGGATTTTCAACACGTACGGTCCGCGCAACGCGCTCGACGATGGCCGCGTTGTCCCGAACTTGATTGGGCAGGCGATTCGCGGCGAGCCGTTGACGGTGCATGGCGATGGTTCGCAGACGCGTTCGTTCTGCTACGTGAGCGATGAAGTGGAAGGGATCGCGCGCCTGCTCGCGTCGAACGAGATCATGCCGGTGAACATTGGCAACCCCAACGAAATCTCGATTCTCACATTCGCCGAGAAAATCAACGCTCTAACCGGAAACAAGTCCGGCATCGTTTTCCATCCGCGCCCGGTCGATGATCCGAGTCGGCGTTGTCCGGATATTTCCAAAGCGAAAAAGTTGTTGGGTTGGGAGCCGAAGGTCGGGCTGGACGAAGGACTCGGCAAAACGATTGAGTATTTTGCTGGTAAAATCAAGTCTCGTGGTCAGGTAGCCAACTAGTCTTCAGTCTTTGACTACGAGACCATCGCGACTATTCGACAGAGTTAATGCAAATCGAAATCGTTCGTCGCAATTTGAATCTTGTTTGGCTCGCGCTTGCGTTTCTTGGCGTTGCCGCCGCGCTGATTCTTTTGCCGCTGACGAACGCAATCATCGTCATCGGCGGCGCGCTCGCGGTGCTGGCGCTATTACGCTGGCATGAACTCGCGCTGTGGGTGCTGGTTTTTGCTGTGCCCTACGGCTCGTGGTTGCCACTGCCCACCGGCTTTGGGAATATCACCGCCGTTGATTTGTTTGTCGTGTTCATCCTTGCGCTGTGGCTGGCGCGGATGATTGCGCAAGCGCGCGCGATTGCGATTCACTTTCCGCCGCTATCGTTTCCGTTCGCGCTGTTTCTTGGTGCCGCGTTGTTATCGATGACCGGCGCAACGTCGCTCGAAGCGTCGATCAAAGAGTTCGTCAAATGGTTCGAGATGTTTGCGGTTTATGTGTACGTCGCAAATAATCTCGACGCAGCGAAAACCAAACGCTTGTTGGTTGTGATGTTTCTGGCTGGGATGTCGCAAGCGGCAATTGGCGTTTACCAATTTCTCTTTCGCGCGGGTCCGGAAGGGTTTGAGCTCTTCGGCAGATTTATGCGCGCGTATGGCACGTTTGAACAGCCGAATCCGTACGCCGGATATCTGGCGCTGATCATCCCAGTCGCGCTCGGCGTCGTTTCAGGTTTCAAGTTTAAGGTTCAAGGTTCAATTCGCGCGCAACTTTTGACTTTTAACTTTGAACTTGCGGCTTTGCTGGCTCTTGCTGCGATGCTCACCGCCGTCGTAATGAGTTGGTCGCGCGGCGCGTGGCTGGGCGTCGGCGCGGGAATGATCGTGACGATTATCGTGCAAAGCCGACGCGCATTCATCTTGTCGATCATCGCCGCGTTTGGGCTGACGTTTGTGATTTTGTTGAGCAGTATTAACCTCATCCCCACCGCGATTGCGGATCGATTCGCCGGCATCGGGGATTATTTCGGCGTGTTCGATGTGCGCGGCGTCAAAGTCGATGACGCGAATTACGCGATTGTCGAACGGATGGCGCACTGGCAATCGGCGGCGATGATGTGGGCCGGCAACCCGGCGCTTGGCGTCGGCATCGGCAATTATGCGGCGGCGTATCCGCGATACTCGCTTCCGCGTTGGGACGATCCCTTGGGGCACGCGCACAATTATTACCTCAATATCGCCGCGGAAACTGGGACGCTTGGTTTGCTTGCCTACCTGATCTTGTGGGCATCGGCATTGGGGCAAAGCTGGCGCGCGGTGCGAACATCGTCCGGTATTTGGAAAAGCGTTGCCGCTGGCTTGCTCGGTACGCTCGTCGCGTTGTCGCTGCACAATGTGTTCGACAATTTGTTTGTGCACGGCATGGCGGTGCAAGTTGGAATGGCGCTGGGGCTTGTCGCGCAGATCAAAGAGTTCAAAGCATAAATTAGGAATCAAAATTGGAGGCAGGTTTGTCCGAGTTTGTTGCAAACAACAAAGGTGAATTTAAGCGTTTTCTAAAATTTGCCATCGTGGGCACGATTGGCGCCGTGGTTGATTTTGGCGTGTTGAATCTCTTGGTGCTTGGATTCAATGTGCCGAAAGAATTTGCCAACATCTTTTCGGTGATGTGTGCCATCATTAGCAACTTTACCTGGAATCGTTTGTGGACGTTTCCCGAATCGCGCGAGCGCCCCTTGCACACGCAGTTTGGGAATTTTGCGCTCGTCAATGCGGTCGGTTTGCTGATCAATCAAGTTGTCTTTTTGGGAACCGACGCGTTATTTTTTGACAGCCGATTTCCGCATCCGTTGGATTATAATCTCGCTAAAGGCACGGCCATCATCGTGGTCTTGTTCTGGAATTTTTTTGTGAATCGCCGGACGACGTATAAAGGAATTTAGTGCGCTAGTGCCGTAGTTTGATAGTGCGATAGTTGTGCCACTTGACTATCGCACTACCGCACTATCGAACTATAGAACTATGCAAATTGGTATCGATTTTACTTCCGCTTCGCGCGAACGCGCCGGGATTGGTCGCTACGCGCGCGAACTCATTCGCGCCTTGTCGCGCATCGATCAGACAAATCCGTACGTCCTTTTTGTTCCGCGCGACGCGCACGACTGAATTTTTGCAGTTCGATTGGCCGTCCAATTTCAAAATCGTCCGCGCGCCGCTGACCGAACGTTACCTCGCCGCGCTGTGGCATCGCGCGCGTGTGCCATTGCCGATTGAAACATTCATCGGCGCGGTCGATGTTTTCTACTCGCCCGATTTTTTGCTCCCGCCGACGTTTGCCAAACGCAAACTGGTCACCGTCCACGACTTGTCTTACGTGCGCGTCCCCGAATGTTTCCCCGCGCCGCTGTTGAATTACCTCAATCGCGCTGTTCCACGATCCGTTGCACGCGCAGATATGATTCTCGCCGATGCCGCCAGCACGCAGCGCGATTTGATCGATGTGTACCGCGTGCCGCCGGAAAAAATTCGCGTGCTGTACTCCGGCGTCGATCCGCGCTTCCATCCCGATGTTTCAGCTTCAGCGATGGCGCGTGTGCGCGAATGGACGCACGGCAAGCCGTACCTGCTTTCGGTCAGCACGATTCAGCCGCGGAAGAATTATGTGCGACTCATCGAAGCGTTCTCCAAAATTCTAAATTCCAAATTCCAAATTCCAAATTCTGATTTGCAGTTGGTAATCTCCGGCGCCAAGGGCTGGATGTTCGAAGAGGTGTTTCAGGCAGTTGAACGCCTCAATCTGCGTGATCGCGTCCTCTTTCCGGATTTTGTCTCCGACGACGATTTGCCCGCGCTGTACGCCGGCGCGACGCTGTTCGTTTATCCATCGCTGTACGAAGGATTTGGTCTGCCGGTCGCGGAAGCGATGGCGTGCGGCGCGCCGGTCGTTTCGTCGAATGCGTCGTCGTTGCCCGAAGTCGGCGGCGATGCGGTGCTGTACTTTGACCCGCGCGATGTGGATGCGATGGCGGAAACAATTCGCCGCGCGTTATCGGATGAATCGTTGCGAAATGATTTGCGCGCGCGTGGAATCGCGCAAGCGAAAAAATTTTCGTGGGAGAAGGCGGCGCGCGAATTGCTGCAATATCTAACGGGGTAAAGTGCTCGACACTACTCTCATTGTCAACATCATCGGCTGGGCTGGGTCAGCGGCAGTAATTATCGCGTACGTGCTGGTCTCGACGAATCGCTTGCGCGGCGATTCGGTTGCGTATCAGTTGCTGAATCTCTTCGGCGGCGTGTTTTTGGTCATCAACACGATTTACTGGGGCGCGTATCCATCGACGGTTGTGAATTTCGTGTGGATTGGCATTGCCATTTTCGCGTTGGCGCGGGCGCGAGGAAAATGCACATTTAATCGCGAGGAGCGCAAAGGAGCGCAAGAGAAAGTAACGACGTGAATTTCTCTGTGACTCTGATGTCAACTCTATGGCAAAAAGGTTTTCAATGCTAGACGCAACGTTGGTGTTTCTTGTGCGCGAAAACCAAATCCTGTTGGGCTACAAAAAGCGCGGTTTTGCGCAAGGCAAATTAAACGGATTTGGTGGTAAAATAGAGGACGGCGAGTCGATTGAATCTGCCGCCGCGCGCGAACTGCGCGAAGAATGTGGCGTGGTGGTCTTGCCGGCGGATTTGAAACCGGTCGCGCATTTGGATTTCTTTTTCCCGGCGAAACCGGAATGGAATCAAGTTGTCCACGCGTTCATCGCGAAACGTTGGACGGGCGAGCCGGTTGAAACGGACGAGATGAAACCGATTATGGTTCAGCGTCGACGCGATTCCGTTTGACCAGATGTGGGCAGATGACCAGCACTGGCTTCCGCTGGTTCTGCAGGGTAAGCGCGTGCAAGCGGCGTTTACGTTTGAAGATGATAACGAGACGGTTGCAGAGAAGGAAATTCACGTTGACGGCATCGATTAGAAACTAGTGGTGAGCCGAAGCGAATCCATCGACGCCTATTGTGCAGCAAACCCGCGACGCGGGTTTCGTGATGAAGCCGTTCGTTTCAACGAATGGCGATTTCTGGAGATACAATGTCGAAGGTTCCATCATCATCGAAACTATCGAAAGCCAAGTCTTGCGCGACAATCCGCTCGGCGATCCGATGTGCGCCGCGTGCCAATTTACTTGCCGCCGGGTTACGACACGAGCAACACGCGCTACCCGGTCGTCTTTGTGCTTGCCGGTTTCACCGGGCGCGGCATCACGTTTCTGAACGACGCGCCGTGGGAAGAAACTCTGCCGCAACGGATGGATCGGCTCATCGCGGCAGGCAACGTGCAACCGATGATTCTCGTGATGCCGGATTGCTTTACGCGCCTTGGCGGGAGCCAGTACATCAACTCGTCGGCGGTGGGGCGGTACGAAGATCACATTGTCCAAGAACTCGTCGCGCACGTCGATCAAAAATATCGCACGCGCGCTGATCCTTCGCATCGTGCGGTGGTTGGCAAATCGTCCGGCGGTTACGGCTCGATTATATTGGCGATGCGCCATCCCGAAATTTTTGGTATAATGGCATCGCACAGCGGCGATTTGTATTTCGAGTTTTGTTACAAAGCCGATTTTCCCGGCGCGATTCGCGGCTTGAAAAAATTCGGAGGGCTCGATAAATTCTGGGACGGCATTCCGACGATTCGCCCGCGCGATAAAGATTTCAACGCGTTGCTCAACATCATCGCGATGTCCGCGTGCTACTCGCCGAATCCCAACTCGCCGCACGGATTCGATTTGCCGTTCGACACCGAGACCGGCGAACTGCGCGAGGATGTTTGGGCGCGCTGGCTCGAATGGGATCCGGTGATGCTCGTCGATCAACATCTGTCTGCGCTGAAATCGATGCGCTTGATCTATTTCGAGGCCGGCTTGCGCGACGAATTCAATTTGCAATACGGCGCGCGCATCTTTGCGAAACGCTTGAAAGAGCGCGGCATCAATTTCACTCACGAGGAATTTGATGACGGACATTTTGGCATTCAATATCGGTACGACAATTCGCTGAAAGCAATCTCTAGTGCAATTGTGCAATAGTGCGTTAGTGCGATGGTTAATCACAAGATGAGAAACTATCGCACGATTGAACTATCGAACTATTGCACTTTGATCTTCAATGTCCCGTAACAGTCTTCTCGCCACAACCTACGCCCTCGCGCTCGGCATCTTTGGCATCGTCGCGCTGATCGCGCTCACCGATTCGCGCGCGTTGCTCGACAACAGCGTGCCGCTGGTGTTTTTCGTCGCGCTATCGTTTTTCCTCAAGCGCGCCGGCTTTCACGCCGCGCCCGAAGTGACGCACTCGCTCGTCGGCATCATCGACTTGGCGGCGGTGTTGATCTACGGTCCGATTCTGGGTGCGTGGGTCGCGGCGGTCAGCGGCTGGCTCTATCTTTTCCTCAACGCGCTGAGACACGCGCGCGATAATTTTTCCCAGCTCGTCGAAACGCCGGTGTTCAACGCCGGACTCAAAATTGGCATGGCGTATGCCAGCACGCACGCGTACACTCTGCTCGGCGGAACTTTTCCGCCGCCGCTCATCAATCTCGGAATGATCTTGCCGATGGCGGGTGCGGTGTTTGCGTGGTTCGTCGTCGATCACTTGGGCTGGAGCATCCTCGAATTTTTGCGCGGCGGCAGGCAAGGTCTGCGCGATTTTTTGCGCTCGGTGGTCTTTTATTCCGTGTTGATGGAATTATTGCCACTGCCGTTTGCGTTCGTCATCGCGAATATATTCTTGGCGGGCGAGCCGGGAATCTTTTTCATGGTCGCCGCGGGGCTCGTCGGTACGGCGATGGTCGTGCAACGCTTCGCCGATGCGAGCCGGCGTTTGGAATTTCGGAGCAACGATCTTGCCGCGCTCAACGAATTTGGGCAAGCGCTGTCACGCACGGCGTTCGACATCGACAAGATTTTGGAATTGCTGTACGAGCACGCGCGGCGCATTGTCGCGCCGGATGTTTGTCACATCGACTTGCTTGCGCCCGATCAACCGAATGCGCTCACGCTCGCGTTTGAAGCGACCCGCGCCGGCTATCGCCACCCAAACGAGTTGCAATCGAACAATGTGTGGCTGGAGCATTTCGCGCGCGACCGCGAACCGATTCGCGCCATCGATCTAGGGAAATCGTTCGTGCAGCCATACGAAGGCACCGGCGTTGCGCGAACGTTGGAGCATCACATTCAAATCGATGGCAAGCCGCCGCGGAGCGCGCTCATCGTGCCGATGCTTGCCGGCGATCAATTGATCGGCGTGCTGACCTTTGCGAGCGCGCAATCACACATGTATTTTCCGATTCATGCGCGCAATCTGTTATCGATGTGCGGGCAAGCGGCGGCGAGTATTCAAAACGCGCGCTTGTACGTCGCCGAGCAAAAACGCGCGACCCAGTTGGCGACGATTAGCGAAGTGGGACGCGATGTGGCGACGTTGCGCGACCTCGATGAATTTTTGCAAAACGTCGTCGCGCGCATCCGCGAACGTTTTGGTTATTCCAACGTTCACATCTTTACTGTGGATCGCCAGACCGGTTATGCGGTTTTTCGCGCCAGCACGCATCCCAACAGCGGCGCGTGGCGCGAACGTCAGGTGCAGTTGCGCATCGGCTTGGAAGGCATCGTCGGTTGGGTTGCGGCAACGCAAGAAGCGTTGGTTGTGCCGGATGTTCAGAAGGACAAGCGCTTTGTGCTTGACCCGGACAAGCTGTTGAGCGACACGCGTTCCGAGGTTGCGGTTCCGCTCATCGGCGGGAGTCAGATGTTGGGCGTGCTGGATGTGCAAAGCACCCAAGTCAACGCGTTTGACGACGACGACTTGTTCATTCTCAAAACCCTCGGCGCGCAAGTTGCCGTCGCGTTGGAAGACGCCCGGCTGTACCAATCACAGCGCGAAGAAGCGTATTATCTCAACGTCTTGTTGCAGGTCGCAGAAAATCTTTCCGAATCGACGAACCTGGAAGAATCGTTGGAGACGGTCGTGCGCATCACGCCGTTGTTGGTCGGCGTGGCGCGTTGCGCACTGTTCTTGTATCGTGCCGAGGACAAAGTTTTTCTGCCCGCCCAAGAATACGGCTTGTCGCGCGAACAGCAAGAAGCGTTCAAGCATTTGCGCATCCCATCGGACAATGGGTTGGCATTTGATATCTTGGTCCGCGAGCAAAAACCGTTCGTCATCGAAGATGCGATGAACAGCCACCTCGTCGAGCGCGCGTATTTGGATACGTTCGATTTGCGCTCGATGCTCATCGTGCCGATGATTTCGCGCGGCAAAGTGGTTGGCGCGATCATCGTCGATCAGGGTTCGCGTCCCACGCGTTTCACCAAACACGAAACCGATGTCGTGATGGGCATTGCCAATCAAGCGGCCGCCGCGATTGAAGGCGCGCGCTTGACGCAAGAAGCGGAACAGAGCCGCCGTTTGGACTATGAGCTGAGTCTAGCGCGCAAGATTCAAGAAAACTTTTTGCCCGATGGCTGTCCGGTAATTCCGGGTTACGACATTTGCTCGTGGTGGGATGCGGCGCGCGAAGTCGGCGGCGATTTCTACGATTTTATTGCCCTGCCCGGTCAGCGCACCGCGATGCTCATCGCCGATGTGTCGGACAAGGGCATTGCCGCCGCGTTGTTCATGGCGTTGTCGCGCACGATTCTGCGCACGATGACGATTGGCAAACCGTCGCCGCGTGAAGCGGTCGAACGCGCGAATGATGTCATCATCACCGACGCGCGTTCCGATATGTTCGTCACCGTGTTCCACGCCGCGCTCGACCCGCACACGCATCGATTGACGTATGTGAATGCGGGGCACAATCCGCCGTTGCTTTATCGCGCCGCCAGCGATGAGGTGGTGCTTCTCAAAGGACGCGGGCTGGCGATGGGCGTCCTGCCGAATATTACGTACGACGAACATGAAATTGAATTTGCGCCCGGCGATGTGTTGCTGATGTATACCGATGGCTTGACGGACGCGATCAACCCAAGCGAAGAAGAATTCGGGATGGAGCGCTTGATCGATGTGTTTGTCAATGCCGCGAGACTCGACACTGCCGCGATCGTCGATGCCATCAAGCGCGCAGTCTATGATTTTGCCGGCGACGGCATCCATTATGATGACGTGACCATGATCGTGCTCAAGCGCAATTGATTTACTCCGCCTCGCGTCGCCTCCTCCAGTTTGTTTTCCACTTGCTCTACAATCCCTTTGCGTTTACGTACGATTGGGTCAGCCGCATCGTTTCGCGCGGGCGCTGGCGCGCGTGGACGAATGCCGCCATTCCCTATCTGGTTGGTGAGCGCGTGCTGGACCTGCCGTGCGGCACCGGCAATCTTCTGCTTGATTTGAACGCGGCCGGTTTTTCACCGATTGGCGTTGATTTGTCCCCGGCGATGTTGCACATCGCGCGCGGAAAACTTTTGCATTCTGAGCGGAATCGGAGCGGAGCGACGATGGAGTCGAAGAAGGCGCAGTCGAAGAACGCCCCCTTACTCCGCGCACGCGCCCAAACATTGCCCTTCGCCGCAGGAGCATTCGATTCCATCACGATGACGTTTCCGCCAAGTTTTGTGTACGACCCACAGGTATGGGCGGAATTGTATCGCGTCCTGCGTGACCACGGGCGGCTCATTTGGGTTGATGGCGGACGATTGAAATCGCCAAGCGTGTTGGATCGCTGGCTCAATCGCGCGTTTCAAGTCGTCGATGGCGGCGACGAGATGGCGCGGCGGATGACGCAAATGCTTGCGCGGACAGATTTCAATTCGCGAGTGGAAATCATCGAGGATGAATTCAGCGCGGTTACGGTTGTGATTGCGACCCGGCGTGGCTAGACCCGTGCAAGTAGCGTTACCGAGCGAGGCGGAAATGTCACAGACATTTCCGCCTCGCCTCTAGTACACCATCTCGCCGCGCACGAACGCGGCAGTGCGGGGATCAATCGGGGAATCAAAAAATGCGGGATTGTTTTGGACTTCGATGATTTTGCCGGACAACATCAAGCCAATCCGATGCGCGAGCCGCTTGGCTTGAAACACGTTATGCGTTACCAGCACGATAGTCGGCACGCAAGTTGAGCCGTCAAGTCCGGCGGCAAAAGCCGGCTTGCAAGTAGATGATGTCATTGTTGCGTTGAATGGACAGAAGATCGATTCGGAACACATCCTCCCGGGATGTTGTTAACGCATAAATCCGGCGAGACCGTGGATTTGACCGTCCTGCGAAAGGATCAGCAAGTTCATGTGAATGCGACGTTGGGGGTTCGACCAACGGCACAGGCAATTCCCCGGCGATTTGAACGGATAACTTGCCAATTGCAAATAAATAATCTCCCGCTCCCGGCATCCATAAAATGGGTGTCGAAGTATTTTCATTTTGGAGCCGCTTTGACTTGCCTAATTGGGTAAGATATAATTGCTACAACTTACAGAGAGGAGATAGCCGGCTCTGCTGTGAGCCGGCTGACTGACGCAATGAGCATTAAACGAGACGCAAGCGGAAAACTTCACATCGAATCGCCATTCATGGGCGAGTCGTTGATGGACAAGGCACTTTTGGCAAGCACCGACAAAGAAAACATTTATCGGCTGATGCCCGATCTCAGCGTGGTCAAGATCGGCGGACAAAGCATCATCGACCGGGGACGCAAAGCGGTGTTGCCGATCCTGGACGAGTTGGTAGAAGCGCGCAAATCGCGCAAGATTCTTATCACGACCGGCGGCGGAACACGCGCGCGCCACGCGTATGCGATTGCGACCGACCTGGGAATGCCGACCGGTGTGCTCGCCAAATTGGGGTCGAGCATCAGCGAACAAAATGCGCTGATGATCGCGATTTTGTTGAGCCAGCAAGGCGGCGTCAAGATTGGGCACGACGATTTGCACAAACTGCCAAATTATTTTGCGATGGGCGGACTGCCGGTCACGCATGCCATGCCGCCGTACGGCTTGTTCGAGATCCCGCCGGCATTGGGACGCATTCCGCCGCATCGCACGGATGTTGGCGCATTTCTGCTCGCCGAAGTGATGGGAGCGCAACGCTGTGTGCTCATCAAAGGACGAGCAAGGGCTTTATTCTGCCGACCCGAAAAAAGATCCCGGCGGCGAAATTCATTCCCGAGATCGAGCTCAAGTGAATTGCTCGCGCTCGATTTGAATGACCTGGCGGTTGAACGAAGTATGCTGGAGGCATTGCGCGATGCCCGCAGTTTGCGCGAGGTGTTCATTGTGAATGGACTGGAGCGCGGCAATATTACTCGCGCGCTGAATGGCGAGCACGTGGGGACGCGGATATACAAAGCGACAATAGATAAAAGAACGACGACCTATTTCGCAAGTCGTCTTCTTTTATTTTTGATGACTCGGCCTTCGGAGTGCCGTCTCCGAATTCGATGCACTGGCACAAGCCGGACAAGTCTGTGGCTTGCCGTGCCCACTGCCATGTTCAATCTGCCATTTGTGTCCACAGTTATCGCAATGCCATTGAACAACAACGACCCGCATGGTTGCATCTTTGATTTGCAAGGCAGTGTGCAAGACCAATGCCTGGGTCACCTTTCTGCGTGCCCGAGTCACGATCCGTTGAAAGGTGGAGCGCGATACGCCCATCTGTTCAGCCGCATCTTCCTGGTAGCGTCCTTCAAGGTCGGCCAGACGCAATGCCTCAAGTTCTTCCACATCGAGAATCGTGCAATCCAAGGATTGCAAGGGCAGACCTACGGGCTTGAAGATGATGGGTTGATGTTCATGCCTCAGTCGGCGATGCTTACGCGGACGCGGCATGGCGACGGACGACCTTGGTCTTTTTACGAGTCCCATGCTGTTTTCCGCCACCCTTTCCTTTACCTTCGTGCTCGCCACCGCCACGTGGTAACTGAACCAATTCTGCGCCAATGGCTTGGGCGATGGTATCCAATTCGCCCTTGCGCAAGTGCAATTGGAAGAAGGTCATGTCCGTGCCTTGCACACCGACCACGGCAAAGCGCGGCTGTTTGTCTCCCTCGCTTACCTGATTGCGTTCACGATAAAAGATTTTTGTCATGTGCCAAACTCCTTCATTAATCGTTTTGGGTATATACCCAAAACGATTATACGCGATCTGTTCTTCTGTGTCAACCGATGTTTTTGACTTGCTCGATACAACACGATATACTGAATTGCGAGGATGGCAAGCCATTCGCATGATTCGCTTCTGGGGAGGTACTCCTTTGATCTACATCGGCATGGACGACACAGACAACAAAACTTCGCGAGGAACTGGGCGTTTGGCGCGCGCGGTGGCAGCTGAATTATCGAAACGGTTTCCGGTATGGGGCGTCACACGCCATCAATTATTGGTTGATCCGCGTGTCCCTTACACATCGCACAATAGCTGCAATGTGGTGCATCTCAATGTCGATGGTGACGTTGACTTGAGCGCGATTGCCGATACGGCGCAAGCGGTGATGCTGGCGGATTTTCAAGAGGGCAGTGATCCAGGGTTGTGTGTTGCGCGAACCATCACACCAGAGATGGTCACGTTCGGACACCGCGCCAAAACCGAATTCGTGTACCAAGCCGAGGCACGCGAAATCGCCCAGCGCAATGGTTGTATCTTGCGCGGCTTGGGCGGCACGCAAGATGGCGTCATCGGCTCACTGGCTGGCGTTGGCTTGTCTTTCACCGGCGAAGATGGACGCTTTGTTTTGGTCGGGCGCTCACGCGAGGTAGAAGGCACACTCACGGTACAAGCCATTGTCAATTGCGGCATTGCTTCGGTGCGCACGCTTGATGGAAAAATCTTGGCAGAGGGTCTTGTGGATACTGGCGGCAAAGTGCGTCCGGCGTTGCGTGAACATCAGCCGATTCTCTTCGTCAAGCCGCCTGAAGATAATTCTACGATTTGGCAACCCGTCAAATTGGATTAACTCACATCAAAGGAATTATCGTGTCCCCTGCCTCAACTCCAGCACTTGAGGCAAAGGCCATCACGTATACCTATCGCGCCCAGCCCACGCCGAGTTTTCGCGATGTCTCGCTCGGCGTGAATGCTGGCGAACGCTTGTTGATTACTGGCGCCTCGGGGTGTGGCAAGTCCACGCTCGCGCGTTGCCTCGTCGGACTGATTCCCCATCTCTACAATGGCGAACTGGAAGGCCAAGTCTATTTGCAAGGTTGGCGAACTGATGCAACGCCTTTGTGGCAACTCGCTGAAAAAGCCGGCATGGTCTTGCAGAATACGCAGGCGCAGATGTTGGCGTCCACGGTCGAAGATGAGATTGCGTTTGGATTAGAGAACCTGGGACTGTCGCGCGCAGAAATCGCGGAACGAATCGAAGCAAGTCTCGATCGTTTTGGGTTGCAGAAATATCGCACGCACGATCCGCGCCGATTGAGCGGCGGCGAAGGTCAGCGCGTGATGCTCGCGGCAATGTTGTCCCGACAACCACCCTTGCTCGTGCTCGACGAGCCACTCTCGATGCTTGATACGACTGCGGCGCATGATTTGGTTAGCCACTTGAACGAGTTGGCGCATCAAGGCAGTGCCATTGTCGTCTGTGAGCATCGCTCTCGATATTTCGACGGCGCGGGCGCGTTCCGAGAGTATCCGCTAAACAATCCTAGCCAATCTATTGCACCGAACGATTCCTTGCTGGCTCCACTTTCAGACACCCCCAGTTTTTCTCTGAACATCGAGAACTTGTCCGTCGCTTTTGGACAGCGCCAAGTGATCGATCATCTCTCGCTCAACCTTGCGAGCGGACAGATCGTCGCGTTGGTCGGCATCAACGGCTCCGGCAAGACAACCCTGCTTCGTTCGCTTGTCAGCTTGCAACGACACGAGGGCAAGGTACAAGTCAACGATGGCGAAACGCCCGACCTGGGACTCGTTTATCAGAATCCCGATCTGCAATTGTTCAACCCGACGGTTCGTGAAGAAATTATGTTTCGCGTGACTCGTCCCAACGAACGCTTGTATGATTGGCTGGTAACACGCCTGGGCTTGAGGCGTTACGAAACGAGCTCACCGTTGCTCCTCAGTGAAGGCGAAAAGAAACGCCTCTGTCTTGCGATGGTGTTGATGCACCAACCTACGTCATGGCGTTCTGCTCGACGAGCCAACCTTGGGGCAGGATGATCACCATCGGATGTTTTATTGGGACGTACCGTGCATGGGTTGGCGGAAGCGGGGCGATTGGTCATCATCGCAACCCATGACTTGGCGTGGGCGGCGCATTACGCGACACAGATGCTCGTGCTCCACGAAGGTCAAATCATCGCGAATGGAACACCGCAAGGGTTACTGCGCGATGCAGAACTTGTGGAAGCGGGTGAATCTGCATGTGCCGGATTGGATTTGGGAGCCCATCGAACACCTGCACTTGCCGCAGGTGCAACGTGAATCTGCTCAATCCTTTTCGCCGTGGCAGAGGTGAGCACAAACGGCTAATTCGGATGGTTCCCGAATCTCCTCTGAGGCAAATTGACCCACGCGTCAAGTTGTTAATTTGCCTGCTCGTCGCTTTGTCCGTAATGCTTCCGTTGGAGCGACTTGGCCATCTTCTGGCTCCTCTTTCACAGTGGGCATGGTCGCCGTCCGGCTTGGGCGCGGAAATGCTGTATCAAATCCGGCGCATTGCTTTTATTTCTGATTATCTGTTCATCCTCGATTGGGTCACCATCGGTCCTGATTTTGCAATCCTCATCACTTTGCGTTTTACGCTCGTCGTCTCGGCCTTCACAATTTTTTTTGCGACGACGAGCCCAGAAGAATTTCGCTTGGCGCTCGAACGATTAGGATTCCCGTACGCCTACGCATTCTCGTTGAGTCTGGCTTTCCTCTCCGTCTCGATCATGGTGGAGGAATGGCACAACATTCTAGAAGCGCAACGTTCGCGCGGGGCGTGGCAAGAATTAAAAGGTCTCCGACGAATCGGAGACCAATTGAATAGTTTGGTGGCACTCGGCGTGCCCGCAATTGTGTTGACCGTCAAGCGGGCATGGACGTTTACCGAAGCGGCTTATACGCGCGGATTTGATTCACCCCATCGGCGACCGTACCGCGAGTTAGTGCTGCAGCGGATCGATTGGGTACTCGCGCTTGGCGCGCTGATAGCGATTGGGCTCCTCTTCTTCTACCGTTAGCGTTTCTCCGCCAGATATACAAAGAAACCGGCGCGCCGCAATGCGCGCAAAATCAGCCAGCCGAGCAATCCCCCCAACAGACCGGCAATCGCATTGGTGAAGAAAGAATACAACAATCCCAACGCGATAAAACCCGCCGGAATTTGGAATAAGACGGCCATCGCGGTCTTGGTCAACATCTTCGCCACATTGCCGACGATGCCTGCGAGTGCCGCCGGGACAATGCTCTCGACACCTCCGAGGAATAAGGCCACCAGATCGACTCCAATGCCCGAGGCCAGATACGAGAAGAACGTATAAATCGCTCCCAGGTCACCCAGCCCAAGAAACGCCGCCAGGAGTCCGCTGGTTAAACCCACCACTGACAGCGCGCCAGTCTTGGGCACCAATCCACGCGCAACGACAAGAATCGCCATCCACGTAACGCCCGAGTGTCCTGGGATGTCAAGTGGCAAACGCAAGACAATTTTGTCGACGATGACGAGTGCAGAGAAAAGCGCCAACAGAATCAACTCGAACGTCGAAAAATATTTCTGACGAATCGGTTGAAGGCTCATGGTTTTGTCTTGACATCGATCTGCGTCAAACCCTGCACCCAATCGTTGCGCGTGGACAATCGCTCCATGGTCGCCGCTATTTTGACGGATGTGCCATCGTTCGATGGACTATACAACACGCTGTTTGCCGGATCCAATGTTTCTGCCCACGTAAGCGTGGCGATCTTTTTTTCTGTCCCTTGGCGCACACCCGTAACGATAATTTGAGACGAAGCGGTCAAGGCCGTTTCCTTCACGTACAATCGGATCACATCCTTCAACCAATAACCGCTTTGCGTCTTGCCTTGTTCCTTGTCGACAAAAGATGCCGACGCGAGTTTTTGCATTTCAGTCGGCAAAAGATTTGCTGTAAAAGTTCCGTCGACGTACAGATGAATCATCCCGGCTTGCGGCGTCGTCACCGGTACTTGGGCAATTTGGCTTTGGGATACCGACCCAACCACTGCAAAGATGATGGCAATGAGCCCTAGCGCTCCGATGACAATGAGTACACGCAATGTCTGCGACATGGCAACCTCTTCTCCTGTTGTGTGTCCTAGTACACCATCTCGCCACGCACGAATGCCGCCGTGCGCGGATCGGATGGCGAATCGAAAAATGCTGTGGTCGCTTTTACTTCGATGAGACGACCACCCAACATTAAGCCGACACGATGCGCAAGGCGCTTGGCTTGAAATACATTGTGCGTGACCAGCACAATCGTTATCTGGCGTGTCTGGTTTTGTTCGCGCACGATCTCTTCGATCAAACCGACGTTGTACGGATCGAGATTCGCAGTCGGTTCATCGAGCAACAACACTTGCGGATCGATCACGAGCGCGCGGGCAAGCGCGACGCGTTGCATCTCGCCGCCGGATAATTTGTGCGCTGGCGCATTCATCAGTTCGTTCAGCCCCACGCGCGCGAGCATTTCGTCGATGCGGCCGTCGCTAGGTTTACCGCGCAATCCAAGACCATAGGCAACGTTTGCGCGGACGGATGCGCGCAACAAGATCGGTCGCTGGAACACGGTCGTAACCTGGCGCCGGGTTTCTATTGAAAGATTGCCGTTGACGGATTGACCCTGGTAATCGATTTTGCCGCTTGTGGGTGTTTCCAAAAAATTGAGCAAACGTAACAACGTCGATTTGCCTGCGCCGCTCGGTCCCACGAGCGCCAGGATTTCCCCGACGCGAATTTCCAACTCGTCGATATCAACAATGTTGCGTTGCTCGTATTCCTTCTTCAGCTTCTCCAGACGATAGATGTCGTTCATCAATCTCCCCCCGTGCGTCTTTGAAGCTGGAGCATCGCCACATTGGCGATGAACGCGAGCATCAGCAAAATCACGCCCAGGGCGAGTGCCAGCACGAACTCACCGGTGCGGGTGTTCAAGACAATCGCCGTGGTCAACACACGTGTCTTGCCATCGATGTTACCCCCGACGAGCATCACCGCGCCAACTTCGGAGATGATGCTTCCGAACGCCGCAACAATTGCCGCCACCACGCCCAGGCGTGCTTCAAGCAAAACTGCCCAGGTTTCCTGCCACCGGGTCGCGCCGAGTGAGCGGACTTGGAGCCGCAATGCCGGATCGACGCCTTGCACGGTGGTCATGGTCAATCCAGCGACGAGCGGAAAGGCGATGATGACTTGCGCGACGACCATCGCGGTAGGGGAAAAGAGCCAACCCAGCACGCCAAAGGGTCCCGAGCGCGAGAGCATGAGGTAGACAAACAAGCCGACGACGACCGGCGGCAAGCCCATGCCGGTGTAGAGCAGGGCGGTGACCAGTCCGCGCAAGCGCAAGCGCGATAGACCCAGTGCCGCGCCCACAGGCACGCCGATGACAATGCTAATCACCAACGCGGTCCCGCTGACGCGCAGGGAGAGGAAAATGATTTCGTACAGAGCGGGGTCGAACGAGAGAATAAGTTGAATGGCTTGGATAAAGCCGCTGACGAGTTCTTCCATGAATCAGGGTTGCACCAGCGAAGCGCGTGCTTCGTTCCTTTCATACATTGCGTGTTATTTTCGACACAAACAAGATTTTGTCAAGGAAATTTTTGCGAAGGTCGCGCAATGGCAGAAGGGGTTTCGCAAATGCATCCCAGCCCCTCAACTGATCAGCATCCACAATTCCCCGAGGAGGAAACGCGACCTTCGCAAGGGTGTCAAGTCAGTCGGGTATAGGAGCGGCTGACTCGATATCCGATATACTTTTCCGCGACCGTTCGAGTACTGGTCGCGGTGACGCGAGCTTATTTCGCTTCGATCTTGATGACGTTCTTGATCCAGAGATTGGCGGCGGAGCCAGGCATGACTGACTTGACCTTGCCTTCATTGTTGAAACCCATCAAGCAATCCGCGCACTTTTTCACGTCTGCCACTGCCACTTCGCCGACAAAACCATCATCTGCCGTCATTACGAGCTTGACGGCTTCGGGCTTGAGTTGTGCCAGGTCGAGCAGCGAGTTCAAGCGCACCCCCGTATTCGTCTGTGGTCCGTTCTTGGGGTGTTCGGCATTGAGTGTGACTGGGCTCATCGCTTGAAGCTGGCTCATAGTGTACTTGACTTCTTTGCCCACGAGACCGGTGATCGTCAAGATGACATCGCCGGCGGGCGCAACCGCCCCAGTGGACGAACTCGCCCCGGTCGTGGGTGGCAGAGATTTCAAATATTCTGCCGAACTGGCATAGAACAACTGTTGACCAAACTTGTCCACGCCAAACGTGTTGATCATTTTTTGCGTCTCGACCGAGGTCATCCATTTGACAAAGTTGGTCGCCATATCAAATTTGACGCCCGGGAACTTGTCCGGGCTCACTGCCAACAAACCGTACGGATTGAACAAGTCCTTGTCGGCGTTTTGACTGATGTTCGCGCCCCCCACGAGAACGACGAGACCGGTCAATTTCGATTGTTGCGCGAGCCAGGTCGCGCGATCCGTCAGGGTGTAGGCGCCTTTTTCGTTCGAGAACAAAAGCGTGTCGCCCATGCCTTGACCGAGCGCGTTGTACCAGGGTAGTTCTTTGGTCGGCGTAATGCCGAGGGTTGCCCAGATACTCAACTCTTTGGTGTTGGTGCCACTCTTGTCGCCGCGACTTGCGAACGTCGACTTGGTGTCCATGATCGCTTTGTAGGCGTCCTTGGCAAGCTTCATCCCGGTAATCTTCGCCGGATCGTTCTTGGGACCCACGATAATGAAATCGTTGTACATCACGTCGAAGCGTTCGCGCGCGTTCTTGTCCGCAACGAACTTGTCTTCGGCGGGACGATCATGCACGAGTAAAACATCGGCATCACCTTTTTGCCCAATGGCGATTGCCGCGCCAGTGCCGACGGCGACCGCATCTACCTTGCAGTTGAATTTCTTTTCAAAGTCGGGCAAGATGAACGTCAGCAACCCAGAATCGGCGGTGCTCGTCGTCGTCGAAAGAATCAGATGACAGCCGGAGGTTGTGCCAATCGCCGCGCGAATCGAAGTGGCGTGTTGGCGCCGCGGTTGGACCAGTTGTTGGTGAACCGCTGGCGCGGTCGTTGCCGCTGCAGCTCGGGCGCTTGGTGGTTGGTGCTGGCGGCTTGGTCGCCGGCACGGCGGTGGGTGCTGGGGCTTGCGTGGGCGGCACCGGCGTCGGTGGTACTGGTGTCGCGGTGGGTGCTGGCGCACAGGCAAACGCCATAATTGCAACGAGCGCAAGCATTGTGATAAGTACGATCCGTTTCATTTCTTCTTCTCCTTGTTGTTTTGGTTTGTGGCAATCGAATAATCGATATGTCTATTTCTCTGATTGTCAATTCCTCCTGTTCTGGAACAAGTAACACCTGTAACAATACGAATACAAACAGCGATGCCAGAATCAAAATGACGGTGAGCGGCAATGCCGCCGCGAGTCCAAATCCCGCAAAGTATTCGTACACCAAAACCGGAATGATCTTGGGATTGTAAGCCAGAATCACGACCGCACCGAACTCACTGATGCCGCGCCCCCACATCATCACTGCGCCCGCCATAATTCCCCGCCACGCCAGCGGCAAGGTTACGTAGACGAATGCTTGCCAACGCGATGCGCCAAACACTTGCGCGCTGCGTTCCATTTCCGGATCGATCGCAACAAATGCTTCGCGCGCGGTGTTGACGAGATACGGCAAACTCACAAACAGCATTCCGACAACAATGCCGGGCATTTCATTCGTGAACCGCAACCCCACGTTGCCAAGTGCTTGACCGACCGGTGCCTGGCGTCCAAAGACCATCAAGAGCGCGATGCCGGCGGCGGTGTGCGGAATGACGACCGGTAAATTGACGATCCCTTCGACCCAGCGTTTGCCGATGAACTTGTACCGCGCGAGCAAGTACGCCAGCGGGACACCGGTGAACATCGCCAGGATGGTCGCCCACGCCGCGGAAACAAACGTGAGCGCGATAGACGACTGCACGTCCGCGTCGATCAACGCTTGCCACAATGCCTCTGGCGGCGTCCCGGCAAGCGTTGCCAGCAAAGGCGCGATGACAAACACCAATAGCAACGACCCGGCAATGGCAAAACCAAACGTGAACAGGTCAGGTCGTTTGTGTCGCCTGTTCATATTCGATTGTTATTGTGCAACCGGCGCCGGCAATTGCACACACAACGATTTCAATCCGGCGGGGAGGGCATCCAAATGGTCGGCTTGCGGCGGCGTGATGAGCGGATGATAATTCGCTTGCATCACTGCTTGCCCATTGGGTCCCAACAGAAATTTGATAAACTCTTCCGCTGGTTGCGGATGTTGCGCGTTGCTCGGAATCGTCAAGCCGTAACCGATCACTTCGCCGTTGAATTCTGGCTTGACCGAGGCAAACCGCTTGAAATCGAGCCGCACTTGAACTTGGCTGTACTGTTTTCCAAATTGCTCCACGCCCAAATTGATCGCGTCCGGCAATTTGACAATGCCCAGTTTGTGCTGTTGGATGACGCTCTCGTACTCAAAGGCGTAATCCAAGTCGCCGGATTCAAGCAACGCAATCAGTTGTACGCTCGAACCGCGAATGACGATACTGGAATTTGGCTTGGTTTCCAAAATCTCCGGCACGCGAATGACCGCGCGCCCGTTTTCCGGTTCCATCGTGATCGGCGTTTTGAATTGTCCCAGAATCACATCTTCCAGAATCGTCGGTTTCTGGTACGCCGCTTTTGCCAATTGCAACGCCATTAACCCGCGATAGCCAATCGCGTCAAAGCGCGGGTCGGCGAGACCCAGTTTCACGTCTGACCGCGCGATGATCTTGTACCAGTTATCGGCGCTGATCTCGTTTGCGTACTTGCTCTTGGGCGTGTACGCCAAGCCGATTCGATTCGTCGCAAATTTGATGTACCAATTCGCGTACGGCTTGTTCGTTTCTGGCACCAGCGTTTGGTACATCAACATCGGAATCAGCGCGGCGTCGGCGGAGAACACCAAATCTTGGAGCATGTGAACTTCAGACACGAGGCGGATGGCTTGAATACTGCCGTGCGCTTCGATCTGAATATCGATGTCGGGATGTGCCGCTTCGTACGCTTTTTCCAGTGCATCGAACGGGAGCATCAGACTGCCGGCGATGATGAGGTTGAGCGGTGTCTTTTCCGCCGGTTTGGTCGCGCAACCGACTGTCATCAGCACGCTCATTAGCAAAAGCGCGAGCAAAAAACTTGAAGATTTCATCGACGATTAGCGATTAGACCTGTCAGGTTTTCGGAAACCTGACACCTAATTTTTGCCCAAATTAGACGACAATTCATCGCTCTTTAACAACTGCATCAAAGGAATCCGAACTTGTGGCAAGATAGAAACGCTTTTCATTCTTGTGTCACAAGGATTCCAGGAAATGTCCGAATCACAGCAGTTCACCGAATATGGCAGTCTGTCCCTCGTGGGTTTGCAGTTTCAACAATGGGGCGTCTGGCAAGTCATCGCCCAGCATGTCAAAATCAAACAAAAAGTGCTCTGCCATACACCGCTGGAAAAACTGCAAGATTGTTTGGTGAACATTCTCGCGGGTGGACACGGGTTGGTCGAAATCAATACCCGGGTGCGGGACGACAAGGCTTTGCAACGTGCCTTTGGGCGCACTACCTGTGCCGAACAATCCACCATCAGCGATACTCTGAATGTGTGCACGGACGAGAATGTGCAGCAATTGCGTGACGCCCTCGCCGCAGTGATCCGCCAGCGCAGCCAAGCATACCAGCACAATTACACGCAGTACCAACTCTTGGACATTGATGTGACGGGATTGTGTGCAGGTCGTCTAGGCGAAGGAGTCACGAAAGGTTATTTCGCTCAACGCAAAAATGCGCGGGGGCGACAACTGGGACGTGTGATTGCTTCGCACTATGACGAGATCGTGACGGAGCGCTTGTTCACGGGCAAACGCCAACTCGAAACCAGTCTCTTGGAGTTGGTGCAGGTCGCCACGGACACCTTGGAATTGGACGAAAATCAGCGTAAAAACACGCTCTTGCGGATCGATGGCGGTGGCGGGAGTGACACCAATATCAATGCACTCTTGGAACAGAGAGTACCAACTCCTGGTAAAGGTTCATAACTGGCAACGCGCGCGCAAATTGGCAGAGACCGTCAAGGAATGGTTTCCCGATCCCAAAGTCCCCGAACGCGAAGTGGGCTGGGTGCACGCAGCGCATGAGTATGTTGGTGTCACTCAGCAAATCGCGCTCCGCAAACGCAAACCCAAAGATAAAACGCAATGGAGCTATGCGGTCATTGTGTCTACCGTGCCAGAGACTATCCTGGCTGAGATGACCGCCCAAGAAGCGGCATCTCAGCCGCTGACGAAGCAAGCAGGGGCTTTGCAAATTGTGTATGCCTATGATTTGCGTGGGGGCGGTGCCGAGACACAGAACCGAAACGACAAACAAGGGCTGGGTTTAGCCAACCGCAACAAGCGCAAGTTTGCCGCGCAGGAAATGTTGATCTTACTGGCACAACTGGCACACAACCTGGTCATCTGGACTCGTAATGCATTAGCCCAAGAAACCCCCAGTCTGCACAAGTATGGCATTCAGCGAATGGTGCGCGATGTGTTTCAGATTCCTGGAATGATTCAATTGGATGCAGTTGGTAAAGTGCAAATCACGTTAAGAGAAAATCATCCGCTCGCTCCAAAGGTGCTCGACGGTTTCAGAAAATGGCTACCGCGTGATGATTTGTCGCTTAATTTGGGCAAAATCTAGGTGAGAGGTTCTAAGAAACCTAGTCGGTCTAGCCCCGATTCATTTCTTCGCGATCCAGAAATCGTTTGATTGTTCCCTCGCCCGGCGACCAGATGCCGGTCGCAAACTGATCAATGAACGCGCGGTCGTGCATCGCAATCACAATCGTTCCCGGGAATGCGTCGAGCGCGGATTGAAAACGCGCGCGCGAGGGAATATCGAGATGATTGATCGGCTCGTCGAGCAGGAGACAATTGGCGCCCGACACGACCAAGCGCGCCAGCAAGAGCCGCGCGCGTTCACCGTAACTGAGCAAGCCAACTGGTGTGAACACCGCATCGCCGGCGAATAAAAAGAAATGCAAAAAGTTGCGCGCGTCTGTTTCGGTCATCGGCGCAATCGCACGAATCAACGACAATGGCGTCGTGTTAGCATCCAGCGTTTCCTGGTCTTGCGGCATATAACCAATTTTCACATTCGAGCCGATGCGAACATTGCCTTCGCTCGATTTCAATTCACCGACGATGAGGCGTAACAACGTTGTCTTGCCCGATCCGTTCGGTCCGACGAGCGCGATGCGTTCGCCGTGCCGCAAAGTTAGATTTGCGTGGCGGAACACGTAGAGGCGACCCTCGCGGAATCGCCTCTTCGGAAACGCAAATCCCACATCCTCCAACGCCACGACGATTTGTCCGCTGCGGCATCGTTCGCCGAAATCCAATTTCATTTGCCACGATTGTTGCGGTTTGGCGATTCGCTCGTCGGTCAACAAATGTTCGATGCGCCGTTCGATTTGTTTGGCGCGGCGCACGGTTTCCCGTCCGCGATTCGCAAAAAATCCTTTGGCGAATTTATCGCCGGTATCTGCTTTGCCCCCTTTCCGAAATTTTGCAATTCCCCGCAAATGCCGCGCCGCCATTTGTAATTGTGTGATTTCGTCTTGCTGGTCTTGCCACGCCGCGATATGTTTTTCTCGCTCAAGTCGATTTCGCCTCGACATAATCGGTATAATTCCCAGCATATTCGCGGATGCGATGTGTGGCATCATCAAGTTCGAGGATGCGCGAAACGGTCGCATCGAGAAATGCCCAATCGTGCGAGACGATGATCGCCGCACCGCGATAGTTGTCGATAAATCGCTCTAGCCACTCGAGCGCGGCAATATCGAGATGATTTGTCGGTTCGTCAAGCAGGAGCAATTCCGGTTCGGCAATCAACAGACGCGCCAACCCCACTCGCGCGCGCTGACCACCGCTCAGTTTTGTGATCGACTGTTCTTGCGGCGCATCGAGTCCCAGACCCGCCAGAATTTCTACGTGCACGATGATCGATTGCGTATCCGCCGAGCGATTCAAAGCGCGCAAACGCTGCGCTGTACGCATCGATAATGGCTTGCGATGTGTTTTGCGCCATCTTTGCAACAAACGATTCAACCTCGCGACGAGCGTCGTCATAGCCGGGAATCCCCGCGCGAATGTAGTCGCCTATTGTGCGCGTCTCGTCGAGTGCGATGCCTTGCGCGAGATAGCCAACCGACACGCGCACGTTCACAACGCCGCGATCCGGTTGTTCATCGCCCGCGATGATGCGAAGCAACGTCGTCTTGCCGCAACCGTTCGGACCGATCAGTCCCAACGCGTTCGCCGGCATTGACGATGAAAGATATATCTTCCAGTATCATTTGAACGCGATACGATTTTAGATGTGAGAAAGTTGTAACATACATTCCACCCAAGATGACAGAATATCAGGCATGAAAGATTTAAGAGGTCGAATTCTCGTTCATCTGTATTCCTCACTTACGGAGTATACACACGAATACATTTTCGGAAAGAACGCGTCGAGCAACGGCGCGGCTTCATCCTTCGCCCACGCATCTGCAAACGCTTCGCGTAATTCCGTCAGCGACTTGCGGCAAAAGAGCAATTGCAAAAACACCAAGCGGCGGAAATCCGCAATCGCCGCCATCGGCCGGTGGGTTGCCACGCCGCGACATTTGTCAGTTTGCCATTTTCAAAAACGAGTTTGTAGCCGTGACGATATTCGCTGATTTTCAACTCACCGCTGTGCCCCGCCAGCGCTGAATGCGCCAAACGATTTTCCAACGCCGGCGCGATGTGGCGAATGAATTGCGGTACATCTGGCACGCGAATGTACCAGCCGTACGGAATACGTGTGTGAGGAAGCATATCCGGAATTGCGTCATACGCTGGGTGCTCGCGCCCAAACGAGAGATAAATTCCCTTGACCGGTTTATTTTGCTTGACGGATTCACTCTCACCCAAAATTTTGGTCCATCGCAAAACGGTGGCATCACCGCGCGCATCGATTGTCCTTCCGCGACGCTGAGTTCGTACAGCACGGTGGCATCGTGCCAAATATCGCGCGACGCTTGAAAATAACCCACTGCGCGTCCGTCATTCGTCTCGATAATCTGAAGCGGCACGCGCCACGCCATCGATGCCGGCAAGGGTTCGATCTGATCGCGCCACAGCCATTCGGGACGCGGGCACGCGACAAGCGAACGCGCACATTCGCGATCATACAACATCGACACGAACGGAATGTCAGCGTGGGTCATCTCGCGCAAACGGTACGGTTCACTTTCATTTTCCTTGAGTGCAGGCACATTTGAAAAATATGCAACGCGTCCGCCACCCAGGTCAAGCGCATACTCGTAACCAAATTGTCGATAGTACCAATTGATGCCAGTGATACCTTGCAGTTGATGTCCCATCGATTCGCTGACCGCGTGCAAGAACTCGAACTGCTCGCGCACCAGCCCGCGCCGTCGATAATCGGGATCGGTCGCGACCATTTCCGGGCGACCGACCTCGAACGGAATGCCAGCGTACGTCCACGTTTGCGGAATCAAACACATCGTCGAAACGATTTTGCTTGCGCGCGTGTCTTCCACGATCATCACGTTCGCCGCGCCGATGACGGGATGCGCTTCGCGCAACATA
>CAVQYN010000022.1:0-33623 GCA_963718225.1 uncultured Chloroflexia bacterium | reverse complement strand
TTTCCCAGCCAAAATTGTTCCCTGCCAGCTTTCAGCTTCAGAACTTTTTCGATGCGAACGAGCAAGCGCCGCTCCTGCGCTATTTGCTCAACAGCATCATCCAAGCCTCGACTCGTAACGATTTCGCATCTGGTTCTGGCGAGTCTGGCGGCGTATGCGTTCGCGTTCATCGATTTCAAGTTCAAGAACTTTTTCTTTTTGCTCTTTCTTTCGACGATGATGATTCCTTGGGAAGCAACGATCATTCCCAATTTCATGACCATTACAGGCGTAACCCGATGCCCTTTTGTTCCGATAACGAGCTCTTTGTCGAGGCGCTTTCAATTTATCAAAGGGATTAACTTTATCAATTTTACCGTTGATCCTGCCAAGCCATCCTGTGCGTTTTCGTTCAAGGACACGTATCTGGGCTTGACGTTGCCGTACTTGGCGACCGCGTTCGGCACTTTTCTGGTGCGCCAATTCTTCATGTCGATTCCCAAAGACTTGCATGATGCGGCGATGATTGATGGTTGTCGGCGCCTGCGCTTTTTGGTGACGATTGCCGTGCCGCTGGCGCGCCCCGCGTTGGGCACGCTCGCCGTGTTTAGTTTCCTGCAAACCTACAACCAATATCTCTGGCCCCTGCTCGTCACAAACGACAAGTTCATGCGGACTGTGCAGAGTTGGTTTGGTGCTGTTGCAAGACCAGGAACGTTTACAGTGCAACGTCGTCATGGCAGGCGTTGTGATCGTGACGATTCCCACCTTTTCGCTGTTCATCCTTGGCAATCGCCAATTGATTCGTGGTCTTACTGCAGGCGCGGTCAAGGGTTAGTCAGATGAAAGCGATTCGCATTCACGCATTCGGCGAACTCGACGCGCTCACATACGAAGATGTGCCTATGCCAGAACCGGGCGAAGGTCAGGCGCGCGTCAAAATCGAAGCCACCGGCGTCAACTTTATCGATATCTATCAACGCAAAGGTTTATACAAGCCGCCGCTCCCGTTCATCCTGGGACAAGAAGCCGCCGGCATTGTCGATGCCATTGGCGCGGGCGTGAACGATTTGAAAATCGGCGACCGCGTGGCGTACACTTCCGTCCTGGGTTCGTACGCCGAATACGCCGTCGTCCCAGCCTGGCGGCTGGTGCACGTGCCGAACGCGATTACATCTCAACAAGCGACGGCTGTTTTACTGCAAGGCATGACGGCGCATTACCTCGCGACGAGCACGTATCCGCTCAAGCCCGGCGATGTGGCGTTGATTCACGCATCGGCGGGCGGCACCGGTGCGTTGCTGGTGCAAATCGCCAAACATTATGGCGTGCGCGTCATCGGCACGGCGGGAAGCGAAGAAAAAGCGCGCATTGCCAAAAATGCCGGCGCGGACGATGTCATCGTGTACACGCAAACCGATTTTGAAACTGAGGTCAAGCGGCTGACGAACAACCAGGGCGTGAATGTTGTCTACGATTCCGTTGGCAAAGATACGTTCGATAAAAGCTTGAATTGCTTGAAACCTCGCGGAATGATGGTGCTGTTTGGACAATCGTCCGGTCCGGTGCCGCCCTTCGATCCGCAAATTCTCAATGCGAAAGGTTCGCTGTTCCTCACGCGTCCCACACTCGCGCATTACACTGTCGACCGCGCCGAATTAGTGCAACGTGCCGGCGACCTGTTCCAATGGATGCAAAGCGGCATGTTGCGTGTCCAAGTCGATTCGACATTTACGTTGGCGCAAACTGCGCAAGCGCATCGCCGGCTTGAAAGCCGTCAGGCAATCGGCAAGGTGTTGCTGATTCCATAGCATATCATTTAGCGAGGAGGTGATGTCAAACTATTTGCATCAAAGAATTGCACGACTGGTTCGTTCATCGAAGATTAATGTCTCAAAGAGGAGAAGAAGAATGAAAAAGCAAGTTTTGTTTGTCGTCGCGTTGATTGTTGTCCTCGCGACAATTGCCGCCTGTGCGCCCGCGCCGACCCCGGCGCCGACTGCCGCGCCGCCCACCGCCGCCGCCAAGCCAACCACAGCGCCTGCCGCGCCAACAACTGCGCCAGCCACTGGTCCGACGGCAACACCGGCGCCCAAGTTCACTCCCGTACCACCGCCCGCCGGCGCAACCAAGTTCGATTTCTGGCACGCCATGGGCGGCACCAATGGCGATGCCATTGCGGACATGATGGGGCGCTTTAACGCTTCGCAAAAGAAATGCAACGGCACCGCGATCTTCCAAGGCTCGTACGACGATTCGTTGAACAAGATCAAAGCCGGACTGCATCCAAAGACGTGCCGGCAATTGCGCAAATGTACGATCTGGCAACTCGTTTGATGATTGACCTCAAAGTCGTTGAGCCGATGCAGACCTACATCGACAAAGACAAATTCGATCTCAGGACTTTGAGCCGAACGTGCTTGGATACTATTCGGTCGGTGGCAAGTTGTATGGTATGCCGTTCAACACCTCGGCGCCGATGTTGTACTACAACAAGACCTGTTCAAAGCCGCGGGACTCGATCCGAATAAACCGCCGCGCACTTACGCCGAAGTTCTCGACGATGCCAAGAAATTGACGAAGAAAGATGCGAGTGGCAAGGTCACAGTCGCCGGCTACGGTATCTCGATCTATGGCTGGATCTTTGAGCAATTGCTTGCGCCGCGGGCGGCTACTATCTGAACAACGACAACGGTCGCACCGCGCGCGCGACTGCCGCCGCGTTCAACAGACCCTGAAGGCATTGCCGCGGTCAAGTTCTGGAAAGAAGGTGTGGATGCCGGCGTGTATCAAGTCTTTGGTCGCCATCCGGACGGTCACGAATGCTGTCGTCGCCGCATTCCAGAATCAACAAGCCGCGATGTTCATCGAATCGACGGCGCGTCGTTCGCGCCTTGATCGATACTTCGTTTGCTAGGCAAATTCGATCTCGGCACTGCGTATCATCCCGCGACCGAACGAAGACGCCTTCAAAAAAGCCGGCACCATCATCGGCGGCGCGTCCGTGTACATTATGAAGGATCGCCCCGAAGCCGAGAAGAACTGCGCGTGGGAATTTGTCAAGTTCTCCGTGTCGCCGAAATTCAAGCATATTGGCACACCGCCAGCGGCTACTATCCTGTCACCAAGAAAGCGTACGATGTTCCGATCGACAAGGAATGGGTCGCCAAGTATCCGCAGTTCTTGACTGCCGTGAACCAATTGCACGATTCGCCCGAGATCCCGTCCTCGATGGGTGGCTTTAGCGGAACGATGCATCAAAACCGCCTGCGCATCGAGCAAGCCATTGAAGCCGTGCTGGCTGGCAAAGCAACGCCGAAGCAAGCACTTGACGCCGCCGCCGCAGATGTTGGACAAGTATCTCAGCCGATTACAACAAGACCGTGCAGTAAATCGATACTCGGACCTGTCAGGTCTCACCGACCTGACAGGTCTCTTTTTTTGAAAAGGGCATAATGAGATTCTACGCAATAATTTTCCTTTCAATCATTCTAACCGCTTGTGTTGCTCCAACGCCAGAGCCAACTGCCAATGTCAGCGCAATTCTCACCGCCACCGCGCCGCAAAAACCCGGCAGTGCAACTTTGCCGACATCGGCGCCGGTGCGGACGCTTGTGGTTGCGCATCGCGGCGGCGCGGCGCTTGCGCCGGAGAATACGCTCGGCGCGTTTGAGAACGCGATTAAACTCGGCGTCGATATGGTCGAGTGCGATGTGCATCTCAGCAAAGATGGTCAAGTCGTGGTGATGCACGATCCGAATGTGTCGACGACAACAGACGGCAGTGGATTGATTAGCGAGCTAACGCTTGCGGAAATCAAAAAATTGAACGACGCGGCGAAATTCGCGGACAAGAAATGGTCGCCGCAAGTTGTGCCGACGCTGGGCGAAGTCCTCGACCTCGTCAAAGGTAAAGTCGGCATTCAAATCGAAATCAAGAACACGGCGACCGGCGGACGCTATCCCGGCATCGAGAAGCAAGTCGTCGATTTGATCAACGCGCGCGGCATGACGAATGACGTTATCATCATCTCGTTCGATTTCCCAACGCTCAAGGAAGTGAAAGCAATCGATTCGCGCATCAAGACCGGCGCGTTAGTGCGGGCCGATTGGTTCATGCTCCGCAGTCCGGAAAAATCGGTGAGCGACGCCATCGATCCAACCGGCGCGGACTATTTTATGCCAACCGCGAGCCCGGTGAATCAGCAAATCGTCGATGCGGCGCACGCGCGCGGAATCAAAATGGGCGTGTGGACCGTGGACACGCAAGCCGAAATGAAACGCTACGCCGGTTTCGGCATCGATGCGATCACGACCAATCGCCCGGATGATTTGAAAAAGGCATTAGGTCGGTAGGGGCGAGGCATTCGCCAATTCTTGTTGCAACGACCAAGATGTTCGCCCAATGGATTCATTGGTTAACAGGAAAAGGTGAATGTGTCGAATGCCTCGCCCCTACTTTGCAAATTCCACGAATCGCGGTATAATGTGTCTTGATGACGGGGCGTAGCGCAGGTGGTAGCGCGCAGCGTTCGGGACGCTGAGGCCGGTGGTTCAAGTCCACTCGCCCCGACAGCCAACGGCAATCGTAATCGCGGTTGCCGTTTTGCTTTTGAATTGACTATTCGCCGGTTTGTCCTATAATGTTCGTCGTCATGCCTCTGGAAATCTTTCTCGGCGATGTCGTGCGTCTGCGCAAGCCGCATCCGTGCGGGGGATATGAATGGCAAGTCGTGCGGCTAGGCGCCGACATTGGCATCGTGTGCCAAACGTGCCAGCATCGTGTGCTGTTGCCGCGCCGCGAGTTTGAAAAGCGCGTCAAAACTTTTATCCGACGCGGCGAAAATCCCGGTGCGTCATCCACCGCGCGCAACGAAACCCCGATGACGAATGATTGACCTCTGATTCTATGAACCCAAGCGGCTATACCGTCGTCCTCAAGAATCGCCAGTTTCTGTCCTTGTGGTTGGCGCAAGTTCTGTCCAACACCGCGTTGAACGGCGCATTCTTTCTCCAACTCATTCTCATCGAACACGTGACCGGCTCCAGCGCGCACCTGGGCGCCGTGATTCTGGCATTCAGTTTGCCGGCGGTTCTGTTGAGCGCGCTCGCTGGTATGGTCGTTGATCGCGTTTCCAAGAAAACGATTCTGGTCTGGTCGAACGCATTGCGTTTTATCACTGGCGCCGCGCTGGCGATTCTTGCGATGCTTTTGCCGACGAACAAATTCAGCGAAGTTTTTTTCCTGACCGGCATTTACATTCTCGTTTTTCTTACTTCGGCGATTGGACAATTCTTCGCCCCGGCTGAAGGCGCCACAATTCCTATGCTCGTGAGTTCGGAAAATCTCCTCCCCGCCAATTCGCTCTACTCGCTGACGTTTACTGCCTCCCAAATTCTAGGCATGATTATTCTTGCGCCTTTGGGCGCCAAAACGATTGGCGTCGCCGGCTCATTGTGGATCGCCGCCGCGATGTACGCGCTGGCGACGATCTGCGTTCAAGTTCTCCCGCGCGATAAACCGATGTCCATCACGTTGCGTGAAGGCGTTTCGGTGCTGGGTCACGCGTGGGACCAAATTCGCGAAGGATGGTCTTTTGCGATTTCGCATCGCGCGATTTTTATCGCCTTGTGGCAGCTCGCGCTCGCTTCGGCATTGACGATGATTATGGCGGAACTCGCGCCCGGTTTTGCCAAGCGCGTGCTCGGCCTGCAACCGGAAGATTCCATTTACGTGTTTTGGCCCGCCGGTGCGGGGATGTTTATCGCCAGCATTGTCATTGGACGTTTTGGTCATCGTGTCCCGCGCGAAATTCTCGCGAGTCTCGGCATGATCGGCGTGGCCATCGGCTTGGGCGGCTTGGCGTGGGCAGGCGGTGGCAGCATCGTCTTTGGTCAACCGTTGTTCATCGGTCGTCCGGATTTGGTCTTGACGACATCGGCGGCGGTGATGTTTTCGTCGCTCCTCATCGGCATGATGATGGCGACGATTAATATCCCGGCGCAAACCGTTGTGCAGGAGAGGTCGAGTGATGCGGTGCGCGGACGCGTGCTCGCGGTGCAATTCACGTTAGCGAATGCGCTCGGCATTCCGCCGCTTCTTTTCGCCGGCAATCTCGCCGATGTTTATGGAATTCCCCTGGTCATTCTCACCATCGCGATTATCATCGCGCTTCTCGCGCTCTTTAACCTCGCTTGGGCAGTCTCGATGGTTCGGCTGGCGCGGCAACGCCATGCGCAACACCTCGCCGACTCGCCCGATTCCAAGTCGTGACCGCCATGCGCCGCGTCGTGATCCTAATGTCCGATACCGGCGGCGGGCATCGCAGTGCCGCCGAAGCGATTGTTGCTGCGCTCGACCGGCAATTTCCTGGGCGTTATGCAAGTGTCTTGTTCGATGTCTTTAAGCAAGCGGCGATTTTTCCTTTTCACTTTGCGCCCAACCTCTATCTCCCCTTTACCAAATATTTTGAGCCGCTCTGGGCTTTGCTTTTCCTCACAACAAATAATCGATTCTCTGCGCGCTTTGCGGTTCCGTTCATCAAGTTCATCATCGGCAAGCGTTTGAAAGAATTCCTGCGCGCGCAATCGCCGGACATTGTCGTCTCGGTGCATCCGGTTTTCGTTCAACCCGCGCGCGAATGTTTGCGCGAAATCGATTCGCGCGCGCCGTTCGTGACTGTTGTTACCGACTTGTTCGACGCGCATTTATTGTGGTTCGATCCCGACGCGGATGTTACGGTCGTGCCAACCGATGGCGCGCACGCAATGGGCTTGCGTTACGGCATGCCCGCCGAAAAACTGCGCGTTATTGGCGAGCCGGTCAGTTTGAATTTTCTCGATGCGAGTTTGAGTCAGCGCGATGCGCGCGCGAAACTGGGACTCGCGCCCGATTACGCAACGATTCTGCTCGTCGGCGGCGGCGAGGGCATGGGACCGTTGGACGACATCGCGCGCGCGCTTGACGATGCGCGCGTGAACGCGCAACTTGTGATTATCACCGGGCGCAACGAATTGCTGCAGCGCCAGTTGGAAATGATGACGTGGCAGATGCCGGTACGCGTCGAAGGCTTTGTGAGGAACATGCCGGACTGGATGCGCGCCGCGGATATCATCATCACCAAAGCTGGACCGGGCACAATCAGCGAAGCGCTGGCGTGCGGCTTGCCGATTTTGCTCAGCGGATTTTTGCCGGGGCAAGAAGCCGGCAATGTTACCTTTGTCGAGCAAAGCGGCGTGGGCGTGTTGCGCGAAAAGCCGGAAGACATCGCGTCCACGTTGAACGCCTGGCTCGCGCCGGGCAATGACACACTGGCACGATTGGCCCAGCGCGCGCGCGAACTCGCGCGTCCGTGCGCCGCGCTCGACATTGCGCAAATGCTCGATGAGTTGGTGACTGGGTGAGCCAGCGCATTTTCGCACTCGCGATTTGTTTTTCTGTCCGCCTGTGCCGCGTTCCCCTCCGATGTTTTGCCCGCCAATTCATCGAACAACGCGATCACGTTGACGTTGTGGCATACTCAATCGGGTGCAGCGGCACGATTACTTGACACCTTCATTGCTGATTTTCGCAGAGCGAATCCTGGCATCCGAGTTGTGCTTGAGCAAAAACCCAACGAAGGCGATTTGATGCGGCAAGGTCTCGCGGCGATTGCGTTGAATCAACCGCCGGATTTGATTATCGCGAGCAATCGCACGCTCGCGGAATTCGCCCGCCGCGACGCGCTGGTAAACCTCGAGCCATTGATGTACGAACCCAAGCTAGGTCTGCCGCAGAACGAGCGTGAAGATTTTGTGCCTGGCATTTTCGATGCCGGGCGTTTCGCCGATGCGAAAAATCAGTTGTCCGCGTTGCCGTTCGATACGCAGACAATCGTGCTGTACTACAATGCCGATCTTTTGCAAGCGGCGAAAATTATCGCGCCGCCGCGCACGTGGGAGCAGTTTGAAAGCGCAGTGCGCGCGACGACCAAAGATAATGTGCGCGGCTGGGCGATGTCGCCAGCCGCGGCGGTGTTGTGCGCCATTGTGTTCAGTCGCGGCGGCGTGACACTGAACGAAACACAAACGCAAGCGCAATTAAACGACGCGGCGTGGTTGAAATCGATGCAACTGATTGCGACGCTCACGCGGAGCGGCGCGGCATATCTCATTGATGCGGAAAACGGGCGCAATGATTTCGCGCAAGGCAAAACGGCTTTTTGGATCGCCGCGACCGATGAACTGCAATCGATTAGCGACGCGGCTGAACGTGCCAATCGTGGCACGGCGTGGCGCATCGCCAATTTGCCGCAGATCGATTCTGCGCGTCCGATGTCTGCGATGCTCGGCGAGCAAATTGCAATTTTCGAATCGACGGACGAACGCGCACGCGCGGCGTGGGCATTGGTGCGCTGGCTCGTCGCCGCGGAACAAAACGTGCGTTGGTCGCGCGTGACGTTTGCGTTGCCGGCGCGCGTCTCTGTGCCGGCGTTGCTCGCCGATAATCCATCACCGCAACTCGCGCGCATGCGCGAGGGCTTGAATCCGTTACCGATTCCGCGCACGTTGCCAAATGTTAAAGACGCGCTGTCCATCGACGCGGCCATGGTCGATGTGTGGACGAGTGTCATTGATAGCGCTGACCCGGCAACGGTGTTGAAAAACGCAAATGCGCGCATCAATCGGATCCTGGGACAGATACAATAGGAGTTTCAATGAGTCAACGGTTTGTTTTTGCAATTCGCGCCGCACGCGCGGCAGGAAAAATTCTTGCTGAAAAACTCTCGGCTCAGCGCGAAATCAAATCGAAAGGCAAGCGCGACATTGTAACCGATGCCGATTTTGCCGCAGACCGGACCATTCGCAAAATTTTGCTCACGCAATTTCCAAACGATCGATTTCTTTCCGAAGAAGGCGATGCGAGCGAACACGCCGAGTTGTGGGCATTTGGTGATCGGACGGAGGACGGCGCGTTGTGGATCGTCGATCCGCTCGACGGCACGACGAATTATTCGCGCAACCTGACGCCGTTCACCACATCGATTGCGATGTATCGCGCCGGCGCGGTGGAAATCGGCGTGGTGTATGATCCGGTGCGGAATGAAATGTTTGCCGCAGAGCGCGGACGCGGCGCGTGGTTGAACAACAAACCGATTCACGTGAGCAACGTCCGAAAGTTTGAGGACGCGGTCATCGGCGCCGAGTGGTCGCGCTTGATCAGTGTGCGCCGAAAGTCAACGCAAGTGTTTGGAAAAATGCTAGAGCGCGCCATGACCGGCCGCGCGTTCGGCAGTGCCGCGCAATCGTTGTGCGTGCTTGCCGCCGGACGCATGGAAGGTTACATGCATCTCTCGCTTGCGCCGTGGGATATTGCCGCCGCCGCGTTGATTGTCGAAGAAGCGGACGGACGCGTTACTGATCCTGCTGGCGCGGCGTGGAGTGTGCACTCTAAATCTTATGTCGCCAGCAACGGACATTTGCACCGCACGATGCTTGGATTTTTCAAGTGAGCCATCGCGAGCGGGTTCTGAAAACTTTGCGCGGCGAAAAAACAGATCGTATCGCGCGCGGAGAGTTTTTTATCGCCGATGAATTCGTCCGTGCTTTTCTCGCGCTGGATGCCGAGGACGTCGTCGCGCACGAACATCGCGTCGATCTGATCGAACAACTTGATGCGGACATTGCGGCGGTGGCGTTCAGCGAGGGCTGGGGCGCGCTCACACAACCGGACGAAGATCGGGCAATCGATTCACTCGCGCGTTGGCGCGCCGAGTCGGATCGATTTGTTTTTGCGGTGATCGATGGTCCGTTCAGCGCGGCAACCAAAGCGGCGGGATTCGATGCGTTAATGAAATATGTGCACAGCGTACCCGATGTCGCACGCGATTATTTTCGGCGCGGCGCGGAGGAAACGCGCGTGATCGCGCAAGCCGTACGCGATGCCGGCGCCGATGGCGTCGTGTTGGGCGAAGACCTCGCGTACAATCGCTCGACGTTTTTCTCACCCACGCAATTGCGCGAAGGTTATTTTCCGGCGCTAGCGCAACTTGTGGGCGATGTTCACGCGCTTGGACTCGTTGCGTTTTTTCATTCCGATGGAAACTTGAATTCCATTCTGCCCGATCTTGCGGCGAGTGGCGTTGATGGTGTGCAAGGTTTGGAGCCGACGGCGGGGATGTCTGTGCGCGGCGTCCGCGAAAAAATCGGCGAGGCGTTGACGCTCTGGGGCAATCTGAGTTTTGAATTGTTGAGCGCCGAACCATCGACGCAAGCAATCGACGCGGCGATTCAAACACTCGTTGCCGCATCGCCACGCCGATTGATTATCGGCGCGTGCGGCGGCTTGGTCGATGGAATGAATGTGGAAACCGTGCGGCAGGTGTATCGGCGGTTGGGGGATTGACTAGACGGCGCGAAACGGCTAGAATCTTGCACCAAGAACTGCAGGAGGGGTTATGAAACCAATGCTGGTCGAGATCATCGCGTACGCGCCGACGCAATTTTATCACTGCGCGCACTGCGAGGTGGTGTGGAATGCCGCCGAAATGCCGAACGTACAAAAGTGGCATAACGAATCGCTGGAAACTTCGATGCCGCCGGAAATGATGAAGGAATACAATCATCTCTCCGATTGGGTCATCAACGCCGCCGAACATTACGGCGGGCGCGTGGTGTTCAAAGTGGTTGATGCGGCGTCGCTGGAAGGCGTGTACAAATCGTTGCGTTTTGGGGTGCGAAAATACCCAGCGATCGTTATCGAAGGCAAGGGCAAGGTGATTGGCGAAGACTTTCACAAAGCCGAGACGTTAATTGAGCAACAATTGGCAGTGGAAACTGCTCTCAAATAGGTTCTTGCAATCGTGCCCAGAGCGTAGTATAATCTGGGCAATCGAATAGCACGACGTGACAGTTAGCCGGTGTGTTCGCGTTTGGGTGGCAATCATCGTTCGATGATTTGCCGGTGTTACCAAAGGAGGTGATGCCTGAGTTTAGCATCCAATCGCACGTGTTCGTTGCACGGACAAGCACCATCCTGCCCCGCTTTGCGCGGTAGTCTATTCTAACTCTGGAGGTCAATGATGGACATCCGTCTCGTCGTTCTTTTGCTTCTCTTGATCCCCCTCGTCGTCGGTGGCGCCGTAGTTGGCTCCGGCATCCCGATGAACACTTGGCTCATCGTCGTCCTCGGCGGCGTGATGATCTACCTCACGTACACCCTCTACGCCCGCCGCATCGACAAGCAAATCATCCAATCGGACGCGAAAAAAGCCACGCCGGCGAAAATGTACATGGACGGCGTCGACTTTATGCCCACGTCCAAGAACGTCCTCTACGGGTACCACTTTAAATCGATTGCGGCTGCCGGTCCCATCACGGGTCCGATTGTCGCCGCGACATTCTGGGGTTGGTTCCCCTCGATGCTGTGGCTCATCATCGGTGTGACGTTTATCGGTTGGGCGGCAGATTATTCCGCGATCATGCTCTCCGTGCGCAATGATGGCAACTCGCTTAGCGCGATTGCCTATCGCCTGATTGCCCCGCGCACCCGGCAGGTGCTCTTTGTGTTCATCTTCTTCTACCTGCTTCTCGTCGCTGGCGCGTTTATGGGTGTGATGACCGCGTTAATGTCCGCGCGCACCGATGTCCCGCTTGGACTCTTGGCGCTGGCGGTGATGGGTTTGCTCGCCGGGCAAATGCTTTATAAATGGAAAATGGACTTGATTGTCGTCACGGCGGTTACTGTCTTAATCACGCTGGGCGCGATGTTGCTTGGACCGTTTGGCACGCAAGGCACTACGCTGGGTCCGGTGCAGAGCGCGGTTACCGGGCTGAATAATGCGATTGATAGCATTAACAACAAACAAGCGCTCTTTGTCGTCGTCGATCCAACGCGCGCCGACCCGCGCACGCCGGCAGTTGGCGCAGATGGCAAACGTCCGAGCACAGCGGCGTACGATGCGAGCAACTGATCACGATCAAGACTTTGCCCAACTATCTCTTCTGGGCAATCTTCCTGCTCGCGTTCAGTTACCTCGGCGCGAATTTGCCGATCTGGCGATTCGCGCAACCGGTCAACTATATCGGCTTTTGGATTAGCATCCTCGCCATTGGGTTGAGCGCGCTTGGCGCAGTTCTCGCGCCGTTCCTCGCGCCCAAAGTGGCAACGTTTGCAATCGCCGCCGTGAAACCAAATATCAACTTACCCAACGTTTACGATCTTGGTTTCACGTTTGTCGCTGGCAAGCAATGGCAACCGTTGTGGCCCATGCTCTTTGTCACCATCGCGTGCGGCGCAATTTCCGGCTGGCACTCGCTCATCGGCTCGGTTAACACCTCGCGCCAGATCGAATCATGAAACCGATGTGTTACCCGTTGGCGGCGGAGGGATGCTGACCGAAAATTCACTCGGGCTCCTGGCGTTGACTGCCGTTTCGATCACTGGCTTGGCCGGCGTCGGCGCGTTCGCCACTGGCATCGGGCGCTTGCTCGGCGTGCTGTTTGGCGAAGGATTTGTGACGTATGGCACGGCGCTCGGTTTTGGTGTCTTTATGGTCATCGTCATCACGGTAGTGCAATTACTTTTCCGCGTGATGCGCGTCACCTTGACCGAATGGCTGGGCGATGTGATTCCGATCTTCCGCAACATGCACGTCGCCTCGATTTTCTCGATGCTGTGCGCGCTGTTCTTGTTGCTCACCGGGACCTGGGTGTACCTCTGGCAGTTGTTCGGCTCGTCGAATCAGTTGATGGCGGCACTCGGCTTGCTCATCGTCTCGGTGTGGCTCAAGTCGACGGGACGCAACCACCTTTACGCGTCGATACCGATGCTGTTCATGTACATCACCACGATGGCGGCAACCATCGTCATTGCGTACAACCAATACATCAACGTTCTGACTGCGCCCATGGCGTTCGCTGGGCAAGTGATTGTCCAGATCGGCGGTTGGGCGCAGATCATCATCTCGGCGTTGTTGTTCGTGTGCGCATTGGTGATTGCGTGGGACTCTTGGAAGGCGTGGCAAAAGTACAGCGGCAAAAAAGCCAAAGCCGCGTCTGCGCCAGCGGAATAACAACTGAATAGTTCTTGAGAAATACAAATTGCCCTCGCGGAAAACCTCCACGAGGGCAATTCTATTTCCTGTCCCAAACCGGGAGACGGAATTATTTGCGCATTGCTTGTTCGCACAGTTCGCGCAAGTTGGAAAAGAATTCGCGTGCTGAAACAGTTTGCGGATTGGGCAAGAACCAATGCACTTCGACGTTGGGCAAATCGCGGTGAATCGATAGTCGGACAAGTTTGGCGCCAGCGCGCGTGGCAAGCCCGGTCAAATTTCTCGCGGCATCGACGCCGGACGCGCCGGAATAAAATGCATGCAACGTTGGTTGATCGGATAAATCGATGCGCGTCCAGTTTTTCTTTTGCACATCGCGCTCGGTGTTGTGTGTTGTCCAGCCTTTCGGATCGAATACTTCTAATTCAAAACTCGGCGCGGAATTCAAGGTGCCGCGAAAAATCATCAGGTCGCGGCGTCCTTGCAATCGGGAGATGAGCCAGAGGAAGAAAACATCGCGCGGCTCGAAAACAAAAAGCGATTCGGTGTTGCGCAGCGGACCTTTGGCTTGCGCCATTTTCAATTGCAGGACGGACGAGCCCATCCAATGCATCGTCGTTTTTTCGCCGATGAGTGGCAGACCGTCGCGCAACCATTTCAAGACGCGATCGCCGGCGCGCACATTTGCCTGCGTGCCCAGCGCGAACCAACCGACCACAATCAACACTGCCAATGTGCCCAGCGGCAAAGCAAGTGATTCCCAATCCGGCATTTGCTTATCCTTTCAACGCGAGTACAAGCGATTATAGCATCGTCAGCATGTTTTGACAATCAAAAACCGCGATGCTATAATAGATAAGGAAATAGATTGCGCGTTCATCAAAGGTGATGTTTGTGGCGCGACAACCTTTCCTCAAAACAGTTCGTGAATTCCTCTACGGAATGCTCGGCTATGAATTCGAAGAGCACGCGATGGAATTGCGCGGCTCGCTCGAAACGCTGTTCATGTCGATCACGTTCGGCGATATGCTTGGCTTGCCGATCATTCCCCCGTACTATACTCTGCGCGTCCTGCCCTACGTTGTTCCCAATATTGCCGGCTGGAAACGCCGCGTCTCCCGCGAGCGCGGTTTTGGCGAAGACCACGATTTTGACTTGCACGGAATCTAATTCCGCATAAAGGAGTGCCAAATGCCAGACGAGAAAAAAGAACCCAAGAAAGAAAAACGTGGTTTCCTGGACAATATGAAGGAAATCATGTACGGCATGGCGGCGCACGATATGAGCCGCTACGCCGTCCGCACGCGCGCGTCGATGGAGCATTTGTTCATCCTCATCACGATGGGCGATCTCATCGGCGTGCCGATTTTGCCCCCGTACTACTCTCTGCGTTTGTTGCCGTACGTCGTGCCGAATATTGCGACGTGGAAGCGCAGAATGTTGCGCGAAAAAGACATTAGCGACGCGATGTTCTAGACAGTAGTCAGAGGTCAGTATTCAGATGTCAGAAAAGCAAGATCATCTGGCTACTGATTACTGGCTACTGAATTCTGATTCCCGGAGTCATCATGTCCCTCAAACAAGTATTCGTTGACAATCCCGACCGGCGCTACATCATGTTTGGCGGCAAAGGCGGCTTGGGCAAAACGACCTTCTCCGCCGCCACCGCGTACTGGCTCGCCTCGCAAGGCAAAAAAGTTTTGGTCTTTTCAGTTGACCCGCAAGCCAGCTTGACCGACATTTTCCAAAAAGATATTTTCGGCAAGGGTCCGGTCAAGATCATGGACAATTTGTGGGCACAGGAAATCGACGCGGACAGCCACATCAAAGCGTACCAAAACGAAATCCGCAAGAAAATCCTCGACATGTACGGCTTTGACGCCGTGCCGGAAGAAATCGAAGATTACATTCAAGCCGCGTCGGCTGAACCGGCGATGGAAGAATCCGCGATCTTTGACGCCGTCGTCGATATTATGGTCGAGGAAAAGTACGATTATTACATTTACGATCTCGTCCCGCTCGGACACGCGCTGTACTACTTGTCGATGGCCAAAGTGTACGACGAATGGATCAACAAGATCACCAAGCTGCGCGAAGAAATGCGCGAGTACGAAACGATGGTGTCGCGCATCAAGCGCGAAAAAGAGACCGATGAGGACAAGATCCTCACCGAGTTGCAGTACATCAAGGGACGCATCAACGCGTCGTCCGGCATTTTGACGAACAAGCTCAAGACCGCGTTCTTCTTTGTCGTCGTGCCGGAAGAAATGATCATCCTCGATACGCAAAAGGCGGCGGAGTTGTTCGCCAAGTTCGACGTGCCGATTGCCGGGTACATCGTCAACCGCGTCTTGCCGCCGGAACTCCGCAATCAAAACGTGCCGGCGTACTTGAAGAATCGCTTGGAAATGCAGAGCGGTTACATGGACAAGATCAAGACGACGCTCGGCGATCAAGTGCGCGGCTATGTGCAGGAAATGGAACGCGACGTGACGGGCTTGGCGATGATCGAAAAACTTGCTAACATCATGTACGGATGAGGTTCAAGTTTCAGAGTTTAGGGTTTCAGGACGACAACCTTAAACTTGAAACTGTGAAACCTGAAACTGGAGAATTGATATGGCTGGCATCGAAAAATCAATGGTGAAATATTTGGGCGAACATCCCAAGTTAAAGTTTATTTTCTTCGGCGGCAAAGGCGGCGTGGGCAAAACCGTGATGGCGGGCGTCACCGCCGTATACTTTGCGCGGCAGGGCAAGAAAACGATTCTCGCGTCCACCAACCCGGTGCACAGTTTGTCGGGCTTGCTTACGCAAAACGTGTTCGGGCAACCGACGCCGGTCAACGGCGTGGAAAATCTGTGGGCGTACGAAATCGACACGAAAGATACGATTGAACGCTCCAAAGGCGACATCAAGCAAAAGATTCAATGGTTCTTGAAATTCGCAGAAATTTCCACGCAAGCCGATGCGTTCGTGGAATCGGCGACGATGAACCCGGCGTTTGAAGAATCGGCAATGTTTGAGAACATGATCGATTTGATGTTCAAGAACGAGTACGAGGTCTATGTCTTTGACACTGCGCCGACGGCAAACGCGCGCCGCTTGCTCGGCATGAGCAAGGTGTACTCGCTGTGGGTGAACAAGATGTTGAAATCGCGCGAGGAAGCGAAGAGTCTGCGCGAGTTGCTTTCGTTCACCAAGAAAAAGGAAGCCGACCCGCTGATGGATTATCTTGTCAGCTTCCGCGACCGCATGAAGCACGCGCAAGAATTACTGACCGACGATGCGCTCACCTCGTTCTTCTTTGTGACATTGCCGGAAGCATTGCCGATTGCGGTGATCAAGCGGTTTATCAACTGGTTCCACGATTTCGGCATCCCGGTCGGCGGCGTTGTGGTGAACATGATCATTCAAAAGGATCAGGTCAACGAGGGGTCGCCGGAATTTGTGCGCAATCGCGTGTCGATGCAAGACGCGTACATGAAGCAAATCTGGGACGACTTTGACGGGAATGTGCGCGCGACTTTGCCGCTGTTGGAAGATGAAATTCGCGGCGTCGCATCGCTGGACAAATTTGTGAAACACGTGTTTGTGTAGGCGAGTTTCAAGTTCAAAGTTAGAAGTTTAAGGTTGAAGGGTTGGAGATGTTATTCTTCAACCCTTTTGCTTTGTGGTATAATTACAGCGACAACTGAAGACAGATGACAGAGGACAGACAACAGATTGCAGAACCAGACAAAGGTCTGTGGTCTGATGTCTATTGTCTGACATCTCGGAGTAACCCACTTGGAAAAATTTATCATCGAAGGCGGCACGCAGTTGCGCGGCACCGTGACGCCCAGCGGCAACAAAAACGCCGCGCTGCCGATGCTCGCCGCATGTCTATTGACCGACGCGCCGGTCACTTTGCGCAATGTCCCGCGCATCCGCGACGTGGAAGATATGCTCGCGCTCCTTGTCAGTCTCGGCGTCGAGGTGCGCGAAGAGAGTTGCGGCACGATTTGGTTTTGCACGCGCGCAACATCCGCACGACGGAACTCGACCGCGACATTTGCTCGCGCATCCGCACATCGATTCTCTTTGCCGGACCGATGCTCGCCCGGATGAATCAAATCTCCTTGCCGCCTCCCGGCGGTGATGTGATCGGTCGCCGACGCCTCGACACGCATCTGCACGCGTTGCGCGCGCTTGGCGCGGAGATTCGCGTGAACGATGGCTTTGACATGCGCGCCGATGGTTTGCGCGGCAAGGATATTTTTCTCGATGAGGCGAGCGTGACCGGCACGGAGAACACGTTGATGGCGGCGGTGCTCGCGAAAGGCACGACGATTATTCGCAACGCGGCGAGCGAGCCGCACGTGCAGGACTTGGCAAATCTGTTGAATCGCATGGGCGCGCACATCGACGGCATCGGTTCCAACACATACACGATTCACGGCGTCGATAAACTACGCGGCGCGGAATTTGTCATCGGACCCGATTACATCGAGACCGGCAGTTTTATCGGCTTGGCGGCAGTGACGCGCGGCGAGTTGACGATCAAGAACGCCGCGCCGGAACATTTGCGAATGGTCTTGCTGACGTTTCAACGCCTCGGCGTCGATTGTCAGGTGCGCGGCAATGATGTTTTCGTTTCGGCGCATCAATCGTTGCGCATCGAAAATGACTTGCACGACGCTGTGCCGACGATTGCCGATGGCATTTGGCCCGCGTTTCCCACAGATTTGATGAGTATCATGCTCGTCATTGCCACGCAGTGTCAAGGCACGGTGCTGATGTGGGAAAAGATGTTTGAAGGGCGCATGTTCTGGGTGGACAAGTTGATGAACATGGGCGGACGCGTGATCCTGTGCGATCCGCATCGCGCGGTGGTCGTTGGTCCAAGTGATCTGCACGGCGAACGATTGGAATCGCCGGACATTCGCGCGGGGATGGCGCTGTTGCTTGCGGCGTTATGCGCGCGCGGACAAAGTGCGATTGGCAACGTCGGACAGATTGATCGCGGGTACGAGCAGATTGAGGAAAAACTGAAAAGTCTCGGAGCGAGAATCGAGCGGGTGAAGGGGTAGATGGGTAGGGGCGCGAGGTTACAATGCGCCCCTACTTTTTGTTTGGTCCGCGGAAAACGGCTTTCATCAAGTTATCGAAAAATTCGCCGACGAACTCTTGTTTGAATCCGGCGAGCAGGGCAAAGACGTAGAGAAAAATCGGACCCACCTTAAAATCATCCACGACGATGTTCCCCGCGATAATTCCGGCTTGCGACAAGACAAACAACATCGCGCCGATCAGCGCGCCGACGAAGGGTCGCGCAAAATAGTGCATATTGTATGCCGGATCAAACTCGCGGCGATGAATGTAGCGCGTCAAATTGTACAGCCCGCCGATGACGCCACCGACCATACCCCAGCCGAGCGCGCGCGCGAGTACCACAAACTCTGACATGACCGTCGATCCAAAGACCGTCAAACTGGAAAGGTAGGTCGTCGTGATGAGCATCCCGGCGAGTGCCAGCGCGCCGAGTTGCCAGAGCCACAACAAGACTGTCCCCAGACTGCGTGATTCTTCTTCGCTCTCGACACTGCGCTTTAATTTGGCGTCGGTCGATTGAATGTAAAACTCGGCGGCGGCGTGATCGCGACGGACGTACGCTTGGCGCGCTTGGAGCAACAAATCGAAACATTCTTGCGTGAGCTTGGGGCTATCGCGCAGATGTGTTTTGACTTCGTCATATAACCGCTCGATTTGAAACGAGAGCGTGATAAAGCGCGAGTCTTCCTGCAATGAGGAAATCACTTCGGCGCTCGGTGTATTGTCCGATTGCATATCTTCCTGCGATGATGTTGCCGCTGGTGTGCTAGCCGGCAGTGATTTTTCCTGCGTCGACACCGCTACCGGCGCCGGGCTGGGTGCAACTACCTGCGGCGGCGGCGCGGCTCTGGCAGGCGGTGGCGCGGGAAAAGTCGCTCGGGGCACTGATGCTGATTCGTCCTCCGAGTCTTCATCCGATTCTTCGTCGGATGTAGGCGTGATCATCTCCGGTGGCGGCGGCGCAATGTTGGCGGGCGGGCGCGGCGCTTCGACAATATAGTTGGGAATCGTCGGCGCATCTTCATCGCCAAACAGAACATCGACCGGGCGGCGCTTGGTTTTGTCACTTGGACCGTTCAGCATTGATGATGACCTCCGCGAGGGCGCGGTACGATTCCGCACCGTCTTTGCTATCGACTTCAAAAATCGTGCGTTGCTGTTCAGGCGCTTCGGCGAACCGAACGCTTTCCTTGATCATGACATCGATCAATTTATTTGGATACTTGGTGCGGACCTTGTCGAGGACTTGTTTTGAATGAATGCGCCGCGGGTTGTACATCGTCGGCACGATGCCGGTCAATTGGAGTTTGGGATTCAAGCGGCGTTGGATGCGGGCAATGACATCGATCAGCGCATCGAGTCCGCGCATCGCGAGGAATTCACATTGCAAAGGAACGATGATTTCATCGGCGGCGGCAAGCGCGTTGACTGTCAACAAGCCTAGACTGGGCGGACAATCGATGAGAATATAGCTGTACTTGTCGCGCAAGCCCGCAATGGCGTCGCGCAAAATAAACTCGCGTCCCATCATCGCGACGAGTTGGAGTTCCGCGCCAGCCAGATCGATGTTGGACGGAATCACGTCGAGATGCGGACGCGCGTGGTACGTGACGGCGGCAATCGGGATGCGCGTGTCGGTCAGCACATTGTACAGCGTGAGTTCGAGATCGTAGGCGGGGATGCCTAATCCAATGGAGAGCGCACCCTGTGGATCGCTGTCGATCAGGAGCGTGTATATGCCCTTTTCAGCGAACGCGGCGCCTAGATTGATCGTCGTCGTTGTCTTGCCGACGCCGCCTTTTTGATTGGTGATCGCAATGACTCGTCCCATACCGGCTCCCAGCAAATTTCAGGACGAACATATTATACCATAGAACGAAAGACCTGTCAGATTGCTCTGACAGGTCTATTTGCTACCGGCTTCCGGACGATAACACAATCAGCAGGACGATCACGATCAACACCAGCACAAAGGCGATGATGATGGGCAGTGCGATGGCGGCAATTGCTTTGCCGATGGTTAGCTCTTGTGCGCTGGCCGTCGCCTTAATGTAGACGATGATGCTCCACACCCACGCGATAAATCCCAGCACGACGCCAAGGCACGGGACAAAACTGAGTATCTGCAAAGCGAGCGGCGCAACCGAAAGCGATGTGATGCCAAGCATTTGCGCAATTGTGCCGCGTCCGCCCAGCAATTTGGCAAAAAACTGGATGACCACGCCGTAAAGCAGAATCGAGCCGAACCAGCCGAACGGATACGAAACGGCGTGTCCCAGTTGTTGGAAGAACACTTGGAAGGGGTACGGCAAAGGCGTTTTGGCTTCGGTCATGATGCGCTGGGCGATGCGAAAACCCATGTCAAAGTTCGCGAGAAACTCTTGTGATTGACCAGCAGGAATAAATTGCGCGATCTGCGCGCGAATTGCTGCCATTTCCGTGGCCGGGTTGGTCAACAGCCCTTGGAATGTTCCGACGAGTCCCAGCACAACGCCGACAAACAGACCTAGCACCAACACGAACATCAAGCCGCGCTTGAACACATCGGGCGAGGCTTTCAGATCGGCGAAGGTTTTATCGTCGAGCGTAACCGCGCCGCGAAAGAGCAAAATCATTTCTTTCATGGTCTACCTCCGATCAAACTTACCAGACAGCGCCGAGCTGAGCCAGCCGACTAACATCGATGTAACGATGAGCAAAAGAATCGGGAACAGAGTTGCCCAAAACGCGCGCCAGGGTCCTAGTTGATTGGCGGTCTTGACGCCGATGTACGTGCAGATCAAGCCCCAAATGCCGATGCCGGGAATTTCGACGTTGGGAAAAATGCGCAATGCGCCGAGCATTTCCGGCGCGACGGCAAGCGCGGTGCATCCCAGCGTTTGGCTCAAACTGCCTTTGCCGCCAAACAATCGGGCGAAGATGAACGCGAAAAATCCAAACACCACCCAGCGCAAGACAAGCATAATCGGGTTGAGAAGCACGTTGGTGATCGAATTGATGAGGTTAAAGCCGCCCACTGCGCCGGCGATCTGCCAGCCCAAGTCGTAATATTGTCGAAATTGTTGGACGGCGGTGGCATTGGACGACATGGCGCGGAACCATTCCATCTTTTGCATTTCTTCGAGAATGATGTTTTTCATCGCGCCAAAATCCGGCGCCACGCTCCACGCCAGCGCGCCGCCGATGATCGCGAGCGCGGCAGTGATGACGCCGACGAGCAAAATCAACACCAGTCCTTTGACCAGGCGTTGCGAGTCGTCGCGCATTTTGATGTAGGTCTCATCGCGCAACAAAAGCGCGCCGAACCCTAGATTGAGATACTCTCTGATTGCGCTCATAATGCCTCCTTGCATTCAGAATGAAACGAATCGTTTGCGACGCTTGAGAATTGGATTGTTCACCTCCTCTAAAAACGCGCGCGTCTCAGCCACGGCAACGTGCGCACGCTTGGTCGAGACGCGTTGAATCGGCAATCATTGCCTCAATTCATTATAACACAAACCAGCTACGTTTCAAGCATCTTGTCGCACAGGGCGTTTTGCGTTATAATCGACCGCGCAAATTTAAGGTTAGGAGTTACATCGCTTTGAAGTGGACAACTTTGCGGCACAATGGCGTCGCGTTTCCGCCCGCGTACGATTATCGCGGCTTGACCGTTAAAATCAAAAACGAAAAAGTGAAACTGAATCCTGCACAGGAAGAAATGTTACTGGCGTGGGCGAAGAAAAAAGACACGCCCTATGTGCTCGACCCGGTGTTTCAGAAAAATTTCCTCGCCGATCTCAAAAATAAATTCGATGCGCGCTTTGCGGAGATGACACTTGCCGATATCGATTTCCGCGAACTCAACGCAATCGCCGATCGCGAAAAGACCGCGAACCTTTCCGAGGACGAGAAAAAGAAACGCTCGGCGGCAAATAAACAATTGCGCGAAGAGTTAAAAGCCAAATTCGGCACGGCAATCATCGACGGGAAAGAAACCGAAGTGGGCGCATACCTCGTCGAGCCGCCGGGAATTTTGATGGGACGCGGTAATCATCCGCTGCGCGGCAAGTGGAAAGATCGCGTGGAGCCGGAAGAGGTGACGCTCAATCTCGACGAAGATGCGCCAGTGCCGCCCGCGCCCACCGGGCATCAATGGAAAGAAATTGTCCACGAGCACGATTCGATGTGGCTCGCGACGTGGTACGACAAGTTGTCGGACAAGCGCAAGTACATCTGGCTCGCTGATTCGTCCGATCTCCGGCAGGAGCGCGACCAGGAAAAGTACGTCAAAGCGCAAAAACTTGAATCGAATGTCGATAAAGTGCGCGCGGAAATCGCCAAGCGAATGCACTATGCCGATCAAGCGGCACGTGCGGCAATCGAAAAGGAACGCGCCGAGTTGCGCGCCAAGCGACAAACAATCGAATCCCGATTGCTGGCAAGCGACGCAAGTCGGCGATGCGGTAGACGCGTAAGAAATTAGAAGATGAACTGGCCAAGCTCCAAGCAGCCAGAAGACGAACTGGCAAAGCGTGAAGCGAAAATTCACGGCGATGAAATGAAGACGCGGCAATTGGCATCGGTCTGTTATCTGATCGATCGCCTGGCGATGCGCGTGGGCGATGAAAAAGACGAAGACGAAGCGGACACGGTCGGCGCATCGACGTTGCGCGTGGAGCATGTTCACATCGGCAAAGAGAAAATCGAATTCGATTTCTTGGGCAAGGACAGCGTGCAGTGGCAAAAAAGTTTGCCGCTTGCCGGCGACGAAATTTTTCTCGCGCGCAATTTACAAGACCTCACGCGCGGCAAAAAACCGGGCGACCAGATTTTCGACAAGATCGATTCGACGCACGTCAATCAATTTCTGGGAAGCATCGTCGAGGGATTGACCGCGAAAGTTTTTCGCACATATCATGCGACGCATGCGGTGCGCTCGCGGCTGATGAGTGATGGGAATTTGCCCGGCGACGCGCCAAGTCATCAGAAAGATTACGCGGCCAAGTTGGCAAACTTGGAAGCGGCAATTGTGTGCAATCACAAACGCACGCCGCCGAAAAATTGGCAAGAGAATTTGGCAAAGCGCGAAGTCGAAGTTCAGCGCTTGCGTGCCGCGAAACCGGATCTGAAAAAACTCGAGGCGCAAATTCCGACGCGCGAAAAAGCGTTCCAGAAATTGCTCGCGGCGAAACCTGACCCGGAAAAACTGCAAGCGCAAGTCAAGGCGCGCGAGCAAGCGCTTGCGCAAGCGCGCGCGGCGCAAGCGTCATTGCCGGATTTCGACGCGCAAATCAAAGCCAAACAAGCGGCGTACGACCAAGCAATCGCCGAGCAAAAGAAATTTGCAAGCGCTGACAGCGCAGCATTGAAAAAGAAACAAGACGCGCTGGCAAAAATCGAAGCGACGAAAACGCCGAAAGCGAAAAAGGCATTAGCGGATTACAACAAACGTTTGCGCGCCGCACGGAAAGCGGTGTCCGAGGCGAAGAAATCGAATGAGGAAAGAGCAAAACGATTGAAAGCACGCGTCGCGAATTCGAAAAAAGCATTGGACGCGGCGACGAAAGCAAAACGCGACAAGACGCGCAACGCGGCGAAACGGGTCACGCAAGCCCAAGTCGCGTTCAAGCGCGCGCAAGACGCGTTGGCGAAAGAACCGAAAAAATACGAAGAGCGCGTCGCCAAAGCGCGCGCGGCGTTGGAGAAAGTGCAACTCGCGCCGCAAGTGGCACAGAAAAATTATGAGGAACGCGTCGAGCGCGCGACATTGCAACTTGATTTGGCGAAACGCACGCGCGATTACAATCTCGGCACGTCGCTCAAAAATTACATTGACCCGTCAGTGTACAAAACGTGGGGCGATCATGTGGGCTATGATTGGAAGCGGTTGTACACCAAGGCGTTGCAGAGAAAATTCGCGTGGGTGGAAAAAGTTCGAGGCAAGTGGAAATGAAATGACACGAGGTTTCTTCAAGAAACCTCGTGTCATTTTTTATGCGCGTCCCGCGCCGTCAACCGCGTGGCAGACGAAAACATGCGGCTTGAGTTTTGTGCGCGCCTGATATTCGCGCGTAACATTTGCGATGAACGCTTCGCTGGCGGTATCCGCGACCAAGTTCACGGTGCAACCGCCAAAGCCGGCGCCGGTGAGTCGTGCGCCCAGACAGCCCGATTGCTTGCGCGCGACCTCGACCATTGCGTCGAGTTCGGCGCAACTCACTTGATAATCGTCGCGCAAACTCTCATGCGAAGCGTTCATCAGCCCGCCGAATCTTTCGAGGTCGTTGCGCTTTGCCGCATCGACCGCTTGCAGAACGCGCGCATTCTCCGTGATGACATGGCGCGTGCGCTTGGCGACAATCGGCGGCAATTCCCTTTCACGCCGCGTAAATTCTTCGATGCTCACATCGCGCAGCGCCTTGACGCCAAAGAATTGTGCGGCGTGTTCGCATTCGGCGCGGCGCGTGTTGTACTCGGAATCGACTAAACCGCGCCGCTTGCCGGTATCGCAAACGATAATCGCGCGCCTTTGGGCAGTGGCACATTTTGGTACGATAAATCGCGGCAATCGATCAAGAGCGCATGTCGTGCCTGCGCAAGCGCAGAGACGAATTGATCCATGATGCCGCATTTCACGCCAACGAAATCGTTCTCCGCGCGCTGACACAAGCGCGCGATTTCCACTTTGCTAATTGCCAATTCCCCCATTGCTTGAAACGTGGTTGCCGCGCACACTTCCAGCGCCGCGCTCGACGACAAGCCAGAGCCCAGCGGCACATTGCCGTGAATCAATAAATCGATGCCGGGCAACGTGGCGCCGTGCGCTTGCAACGCCCACGCGATGCCGCGCACGTAATTGCTCCACGTGTTCGCGTCGTCGCGCGCAATCGGTGAGTCAAGTGGGAATTCGGAGCGCGCACCGGCAAAATCGAGTGCGCACATTCGCACGATGCGGTCGTCGCGTTTGCGCGCGGCGATCAAAACCTCGCGGTCGACGGCAATCGGCAGGACGAAGCCGTCGTTGTAATCGGTATGCTCCCCGATAAGATTCACGCGCCCGGCGCGCGGAAAATGTGCGTGGGCGGCGCGGCGAATGCTTCAGTGAACGCGGTTCTGATGGTTTGACGCAAGGGTGAATCCTTCGACTGCGCCGCTTTCTGCGACTTGGCTTCGTTCCGCTCAGAACGGCTCCGCTCAGGATGCTTTGTAATCATCGGTACAGCGTCTCACTCATTTCGCGCAAACGCGCGGCGGCGATTTCCGGCGTAATGTCCCGTTGCGGCTCGGCGAGCATTTCATAGCCGACCATGAATTTACGCACCGTCGCGCTCCGCAAAAGCGGCGGATAATAATGCGCGTGCAGATGGTTGCGCCGGGTGTCGCGCGCCATCGGTTGGCGATTGATGAAAGCCCATCGAGTACGGAAACGAGACGCGAAACAAATTGTCGTAGCGTGTCGTCACGCGCTTGACGATGTCGGCGAGCGCGTCGCGTTCCGCGTCGGTCATTTCCGTTAATGCACCCATATGCCGCCGCGACAACAGCATCGTTTCAAAGGGCCAGACTGCCCAGAATGGAACGACGACAACGAAATGATCATTCTGCGCGATGATACGTTCGGCTTGTGCCAACTCGATTGCCAGATAATCGCAAAGCAAGCACGAGCTGTTGTTCTTAAAGTATTCATTCTGCGCGCGCAACTCTTTCGCCGGTTCGGTGGGAATGTGCTCAGTTGCCCAGACCTGGCAATGCGGATGCGGATTGCTCGCGCCCATCATTTCGCCCTTGTTTTCAAAGATCTGCACGTAATTGACGAAATCGAGTGAACCAAGTTCTTGTGTTTGCTCGATCCACACATCGACGACGCGGGCAATGTCCGGCAAATTCATGTGCGGCAACATGAGGTCGTGGCGCGGCGAAAAGCAAATCACGCGACAAATGCCGCGTTCCTCTGTCATTGCGAGGAGCGGTTTTTGCGACGTGGCAATCTCCACGACACTTGGGGATTGCTTCGCCGCTTGGCGGCTCGCAATGACATCAGGAAGTAGTGCCGCAAAATCGTTTTCAAAAGCAAACGTGGATTCATACTGCGGATTGCGTTCATCGCCGGCGCGCGCATTGCCGGGGCAGAGGTAGCATTGGGGATCATACGCGGGGCGCGATTCTACCGGCGGCGTTTCAACTTGTCCTAGCCACGGTCGTTGTGTGCGTTGGGGCGAAACGAGAATCCATTCGTCGGTGAGTGGATTGTAGCGGCGATGGGGTTGGGTCAACAAATTCATTTTCCAATTTGCTCCGCAAGCGCAATTGCGCCCCACAACGGCGCGTCGTCGCCGAGCGCAGCTGGCACAATATCGACGCGCATTTGCGGCAATGTGTTTGCGCGCGCCGACTCGCGCACCATGCGCCACCACCGTTCGCCTGACTTGCTCACACCGCCGCCAATCACGATGCGCGTCGGGATTCATCAATGTGATCGCCGTGCCGATGCCGAAACCCAGCGTGCGCGCCGCGTCGTCGATTATGCGTTGCGCCAGTTCGTCGCCGGCGTTTGCCGCGCGCGCGACAAATTCGCCGGTGATCGCGTTCAACGCATCGCCGGTGAGCGCGCGCAAATTTTCGCCGGCGTTGGGTTCGGCGAGCAACCGTTCGTGTGCGGCGCGCGCAATCGCGGGACCGCACGCCATCGCTTCGACACAGCCGCGTCGTCCGCAAATGCACAGCGGTCCGCGCGGATCGACCATGCGTGTGACCGATTTCGCCCGCCATCGAATCCGCGCCGCGATAAATCTTTCCATCGATCACAAATCCGCCACCGACACCGGTGCTGACGGTGACATAAAGTAAGGGCGAGATCATGCCCTTACCTGCACCATAGAAATATTCGCCGAGCGCGGCGGCGTTGGCATCGTTATCGATGCTCGCCGGCGCATCAAACTCGTTTTGCAATTGATCGCAGAGCGGCGTGTCCTCCCAGCCGGGAGTATGGTGCGATAAAATCACGCGCCCGCGCGCCGCATCGACCGGTCCGCCAAAACTGACGCCGATTGCCGCCGGCGTTTGACCGGCAAGCAATCGGCGCGCGAGCGTCAGCATCATCGATTGTTCGTAACGCGCATCGTGATTCGCCGGCGAGTGATGGCGTTCGAGCGCGAGCCATTCGCGTGCGCCGCGTGCGGCAATCGCGGCGGAAAGTTTGGTGCCGCCGTAATCGAGCGCGACAAGTAGATCAGTGCGGGACATGTTCGAGTTTGAGAATCTCACAGATTGCATGCGTCATCGCAAGATGCACGTCCTCGATTTGTCCGAACAGGTCGCACGGAATATGCACATTCAAATCGGCAAGGTCTTTGAGTTTGCCGCCGTCAAAGCCGGTAAAACCAATCGTCGCCACGCCGACTTTCGCGGCAGCTTGCGCCGCGCGCACGATGTTCGGCGAATTACCGCTCCCGCTGAAGGCAATCGCAAGATCGCCGCGTTCGGCGAGTGTAATCAACGGTTCGGCGAAAATCGTTTCGAAATTTACGTCGTTCGCGTACGCGGTCAGCGTCGGCACGTTGTCATTGAGCGTGATCACTTTGAAACGCGGTCGATTCGTTTTGATCGTTCCTTTGCCAAGATCGCACGCAAAGTGCGACGCGGTCGCGGCGCTGCCGCCGTTGCCAAACAGAAAAATGCGTCGGCCTTCGTTGCGCGCGCGTTCGAGTTGCGCGATGGCCTGATCCAATTGGGCAAATGGAATTTTCGCCCACAGTTTTGCTTGTTCTTGAAAATAGTCTTGAACTGTCTTCATGATCACCTTTCAACTTAATTTCAACCACGCGCGCAGGTTGCGTGTGACGCGCAAAAAGCCGGCATCTTCGCGAAAAGTCGCATGCCGAGTGCCCGGATTTTCGAGGATGCGTTCCGGCGCATAATGCGGCGGTGCGCCAAGTGCGAGAATTTTGCGTCCCAGGAACGCTGCTTCATCGATATTGTGCGTGACGAATACCGTCGTCGTCCCGGTTTCGTTTTGCAAATCGAGAACGAGTTGTTCCAAGTCTTCGCGCGTTGGCGCATCAAGCGCGGAGAAGGGCTCGTCCATCAGCAATACGTCCGGCTCGAGCACGAGCGTCCGCGCAATTGCGACGCGCTGGCGCTGTCCGCCGGAAATTTGCCCGGGATATTTTTTTGCAAGTGCTGTGATTCCAAAACGATCGAGCCAAAAATCGACCGAGGACGGATGACCGAGGACGGATGACTTTGTTTCGGTCTTCAGTCTTTGGTCCTCCGTCTTGTTTATAAAACTCGCGGATTCGCAAACCCAGCTCCACATTCTCGCGCACGGTCGCCCAAGGAAGCAAACCGTAATCCTGGAGCACAAGCCCGGTCTTGCCGCGATTTTGTTTGCGCGGCACGCTTTCGCCGTTGACCGAAATTGTCCCAGCATTCGCCGCGCGCACGCCGACAATGAGATGCAGCAAGGTCGATTTGCCGCATCCCGATGCACCGACAACCGACCAAAATTCGCCGCGTTCGACGCGCCATGAAAAATTTTCGAACAGCGGCGCGGTTTGACCGGGATAAGTGAAGGTTAGACCACGAATGTCAATCACAATAAAGACCGAGGACGGACGGCGGATGACCGATTTCAGACTTTTGTCTTCGGTCATCCGTCATTGGTTATATTATTTCACAAAACCGCTGTCCACCGACGATTCGTATGAAACAGCAGATTTCACGAGCCCGCGCTCCGTTGCCCACTTGACCACGTCGTCCCATTGCGCTTTCGATGGAATCGCCGGGTCGGGGAAGGGCGGGAACTGGTAATGGTCCTTCAACTGATCGGGCACGCGTCCGCGCTCGATCAACGTGTTGCGGAATTGATCGGGCTTGGCGCGAATATCGGCGATTGCCTGATCATACGCGACGAGTAATTTTCTCACTTCGCCAGCGCGTTGCGCCAACACGTCGGTGCGAAAACTGATGACGCTCATCGAGTACTCGGTGTACTTGCTATCATCGACGACGATGCGCGCGCCTTGCAAAATCGCGAGCGACGCGAGCGGATCGGGCAGAGTTGCGGCGGCCACTTGATTTTGTTGCACGAGTTGCAAGCGCGTCGGAATCGACGGCACGTTCGTCGTCTTGATGTCGACGGCGGTCAGCCCTTCGCGTTCGAGCAAGCGTTGCGTGACGTACTCGATCACCGAATTTTGCGAGATCGCAATTTCTTTGCCTTTCAAATCCTGCGCGGTTTTGATCGGACTGTCCTTGGGTGTGAGTATCCAATACTCGGGCGCATTTTTGAATGCGATGCGCGCAACGCGCGCGATTTTGATTTTCGGACCTTGCGCGTTAAACAACACGGTTGAGACAAGGTCATTCAACTGTCCATCGATTTGGCCGGTGAGAAGCATTTGGTCGCGCTCGGCGGCACTGCCCGCCGGCACCAGTTCGATGTTGAGTCCTTGCTTCAGAAAATAGCCTTGTTGCTCGGCGACGTAAAATGGCACCACATCGGTGATCGGCAGAACGCCGATGCGCATCAGCGCCGGCGGCGCGATGGTTGGTGTCGCCGGCGTGGCGCAGGCGGCCAGGAGCACGATGAGAAACAACACGAAGAATGATTTGCGAATAAACATAGTTCTCCCATTATCTAATTGCCGATTTTCAATTGAAAGAAATCGGAAATTGCAAATCGGCAATCGAAAATCAAAAAATCAATCCAAGTAACGCACTGGCAAACACAATCACGCTGATATAGCCGTTGACATTGAAAAACGCGAGGTTCACGCGCGATAAATCATCCGGTTTGACGATCGCGTTTTCGTACGCGAGCAAAATCGCGACGATGGCAACGCCGATCCAAAACGCAATGCCGAGTTGCGCGACGATGCCGACTGCCGCGAGCGCGATGACGGTAATCGCATGATGAACCCGCGCAAGGGTCAAGGCGGTTGCGATTCCAAATTTTGCCGGCACCGAGTATAACCCATCGCGCCGATCCACGTCAACATCTTGACACGCGTAGATCAAATCGAACCCTGCCATCCACACGATGACGACGAACCAGAGCAACAGCGCGAGCGGATCAAGGGAGGCGCGCACGGCGACCCAGCCGCCCGCCGCCGCGATACCATCGGTCACGCCGAGAATCCAATGCGTGAGCCAGGTGAATCGTTTGGCGTAATGATAGCCGACGAGAAAAATCAGCGCGAGCGGCGAAAGCGCGAAACAAAGCCAGTTCAACTGCCACGCGGAAAATTCAAACGCAACGAACGCGACAAACGAAATGAGCGCGACTGCGCCCGCCGAAATCGCGCCGCGCGGCAGTGGTCGATTCATCGTGCGCGGGTTGCGTGCATCCAATTCCCGGTCGATCAAGCGATTGAGGGACATGGCCAGCGTGCGCGCGGATGCCATCGCAATCGTGATCCAAACGAATTGATGCAGAGTCGGCAAGCCGCGCGCGGCGAGCACCATTCCCAGGTACGCGAACGGTAACGCGAAGATGGTGTGCTCGAATCGTATATTGTCCAAGCAAAATTCTGTATTTGTCGCATTGAACGCCGGGGAGCAAGGGAGCAGGGGCGCAGAGGAGCATTTTCTCCTCTGACCGCCAGTCTTGGCCCCTGCACCTCTGGCTATTTGAATCATATTCCTTCCACCGCGCATCCACCAGTGCCTTGATCTCCTGCGACATCGCAATTTCCTGGGGCCATTTCTGATGCGGTCCTGGGTCGCGGTCGGTTTTGCGCGTGGCATCGATGCCCAACTTGCCGCCGAAATTCTTTTCGAGCGCGGCGTGATCCAGATCGTCGGTGGCGCCGCTGACAATTTGCAAATCGCGCAACGGATCGTAATTGGCGAGCACCTCGAACGCGACTTGCGACAAGTCGTGCACGTTCACGTCCGCATCGACGACGATGATGGTCTTGGTCAGCATCATCAAACCCATTCCCCACAGTCCGTACATTACTTTGCGCGCGTGACCGGGGAATCGTTTCTTGATGCTGACGATAACGAGATTGTGAAAGACGCCTTCCGCCGGCATGTTAATATCGACCACTTCGCTTTGGAACAGTTTGATGAGCGGCAGAAACAAGCGCTCGGTTGCCTTGCCCATCCACACATCTTCCATCGGCGGCTTGCCCACAATCGTCGTCGGATAAATCGCGTCGCGCCGATGCGTGATCGCGGTGACGTGCATCACCGGGTAATTATCGGCGAGCGAGTAATAGCCGGTGTGATCGCCAAATGGTCCTTCGAGTTTTTGCTCGCGCGGATCGACGTACCCTTCGATAATGATTTCGGCATCCGCCGGAACTTCCAGTGGTTGCGAAACGCATTTCACCAGATCGACCGATTTGCCGCGCAACCACCCGGCGAGCATCAGCTCGTCAATGTCCGGCGGAAGCGGCGCGGATCCCGCCCAAATGATCGCCGGGTCGCCGCCAAGCGAGACCGCGACCGGAATTTTTTCCGCGCCGATATCGCGCGCGACGCGTTCGTGTTCCGCGCCGCCCTTGTGCCTCTGCCAATGCATTCCGAGTGTTGTGTCATCAAACACTTGCAAACGGTACATCCCGACGTTGCGTTTGTTCGTTTTTGGATCGCGGCTAAAGACGGATGGCAAGGTGATGTAGCGACCGGCGTCTTGGGGCCAGCATTGGATAATTGGCAAACGCGAAAGCATCGGCGGGTCCATTACAACTTCTTGGCACGCGCCGCGACTGACGTAATGCGGCTCGGTGTTTTTCAAGCCGTTCAACATTTCCAAACCGCGTTGCGCTTTTTCGAGCAAGCCGCGCGGCATATCCATCGAAATAAATTCGGCGAGTTTGGCGTTCAAATCGTTCAAGTGATCGACGCCGAGCGCCCACGCCATTCGTTCTTCCGTGCCGAACATCCCGATCAGCACCGGCATCGATTGTCCGCGCACGTTTTCAAAAAGGAGCGCGACGTTCTGCGACGGATCGCCTTTCATCACGCGGTCGGCAATTTCGGTGATTTCCAAATCCTGACTCACCGGCGCGGTGATGCGCTTGAGCAAATTATTTTTTTCGAGACGGTGTAGAAATTCGCGCAGATCGTGATACGCCATCGCTTCCTCCGAGTCGAGATAATAGCATCAAACGATGGGCTTGGCAAACAATTGCCGCGCGGATATAATATCGGTATGATTATTGACGCGCACACGCATCTCTTCTCGCCCGATGTGATGCGACATCGTTCGCGCTACGCCGAGCGCGATGCGTTTTTTGGATACTTGTACAGCGGGACCGTCGCGCGGATGGTGAGCGTAGAAGAAATGATCGCGGCGATGGACAAGGCGGGCATCGATCAGGCAATTGTTACTGGTTGGTGCTGGCAAAACCACGCCGATTGCGTCGAACAAAATTCCTGGACGATGGACGTGGTGCGAAAATATCCGGGACGATTGCGTGCGCTCGCCGCGATTCAACCACATGCCGGCGCGGAGGCGATTCGTGAATTGGAACGCTGTGTTGCGGGTGGGATGGTTGGCTTGGGCGAGTTGAATGCCGACGGGCAATCATTTCGCTTGGACGACAAGAGTTTTCGCATGCTCGCGCATCGCGCCGCCGAGTTGAACGTCGCGATGCTGTTGCACACGAACGAGCCGGTGGGACACCAATATCCGGGCAAAGGGCAATTACCGCTGTCCGACATTTACGATCTTGCCAAAGCAGATTCCAAATTTGCGTTTGGTGCTCGCACACTGGGGCGGCGGATTTCCATTTTACGAATTGATGCGCGAAGTGCGCAAGGTGGCGGCGAATGTTTACTACGACTCCGCCGCGTCGCCGCTGTTGTACTCGCCGAAAATCTTCCGCACGGTCATCGACATCGTCGGTGCTGACAAAGTCTTGTTCGGCAGTGATTTTCCGCTGATTCTATATCCCAAGCGCCAAACCGAACCGGATTTTGCTCCATTCCTCGATGAGATTCGCGGGCTAGGATTATCGGCGGAAGAATGGGGGAAGGTGATGGGAGGGAACGCAGAAAGAGTTTTCCGGAAATAAAACCCTTGCGAGAGTTGATTCTCTCGCAAGGGTTTTGTCTGTCTACTGAACGCTTCGCGTGTCTACTGGCGACTGCTCTTACTCGTACCGTAACGCTTTGATAATCTCCATCTGCGACGCTTGGCGCGCGGGCATGAGCGCGGCGAGCACGCCAAAGATCAGCCCCGCCGCAATTGCCGCGAGAACACCAGCGAGAGGGAAGACATACGCCATTTTGAAAATACCGCTCGCCGCTCATTCCTTGGACGAACACGTAACTGAGATACAACCCCGCCAGGATTCCAAACGCCGTGCCCATCGACGAGAGCAATAACGCTTCAGCCACAATCGTCTTCCACACCTGACCGCGCGTCGCGCCGATCGCGCGCAACATGCCGATTTCGCGCGTGCGTTCGATGACGCCAATCGCCAGCGTGTTGAGAATAGCAATCAACGATGGGAACGACAGAATGAGCAAGCAGGACATAGACGCCAACAAAGATCGCGTCATATTGTGCCATGAATTC
>CAVQYN010000021.1:0-173984 GCA_963718225.1 uncultured Chloroflexia bacterium | reverse complement strand
TCGGGCAGGAGGCGGTCTTCGATGGTCACGGTGTGGCGCCAGTTGTCGCCGAAGTCGTAGGTGTATCTGAACCTGGTGCCTGACTCGCCAAGGACGGCACCAACCTTGTAGCGCCGATCGTCGAGCGTCGGCGTCTCATAGATGCCTTCCTCGTCAGGGATGCCGTAACGCTTCCCGCCCACCTCAAACTCGTGAAGATGGCTGTTGGTCCAACCCATCGCGGCTTGGATGACGCGGTCGAGTTTGGCCATGGTCAGCGTGCCAGGAACCCAGAGCTGGCGCCAGACCCGCGGCTCGACCTCGTCGAGCTCGATGAGAAGTTGGTAGACGCGTGTGGAGCGGTGGGGCGCGATTTGGTAACCATGAACATAGGCTATCACGCGGCCCACCGTTGGTCAGCCCAGAAGTCGCGTGCGCTCCGGCCCCCTTGCTGCGACTGGCGACAATCCCCAGATCGCCTTGTGTGCCCTGAAGGAGACGACCCATGACCTCTGAAGAACAACGCGCCCTGCTCGCCGTGGCCTTGTTGGCTGCGTTTGCCGATGGCGGCAAGTCCGAGCCCGAGCGTGAGGAAGTCAAGCGTATCGCCACCACGCTGGGCGCCCAGTTTACCGGGCTGAACATTCCGGCGCTGATGCAGGACGTGCTGCTCAAGCGCCTGGGCCTGCGCGAAGCCGTGGCCGCGCTGAAGGCGCAGGAACACTGCCAGCTGGCCTACGAACTGGCCGTGTGTGTCTGCGACGCCGACGGCGTGCAGACGCCGGCCGAGCGCCAGTTCCTCTCCAGCCTGAAGGCCGAACTCGGTGGCACCCTGGACACGGCTTTCGAGGCCCAGGCCGATGGCCTGGCGCGCGAGACCGATGCGCCTGTTGCCGGGAGCGCGGTCGCAACTGCTGCCCCCACCATCGACCGTGCTGCGCTGGACAAGAGCATCTTCAACCGCGCCGTGCTCTGCGGCGCACTGGAGTTGCTGCCGCAAAGCTGGGCCAGCATGGCCATCATCCCACTGCAGGTCAAGCTGGTGCATGGCATCGCGCAAGCGCACGGCATCACCAACGTAGACGCCAGCATGGTCAAGGAGTTCATCGCCACCGCGGGCGTGGGCTTGACCGGGCAATACCTCGAGCAGTTCGGCCGCAAGCTGGTGGGTGGCCTGTTGGGTTCGGTGCTGGGCGGGCTGGGCCGCGGTGTGGGCAGCCTGGGCACGGGCATGGCGATGAGTTTTGCCACCACCTACGCGCTGGGCCAGTTGGCCGTGCGCTACTACGGCGGGGGTCGGCAGATGAGCACGGCGCTGCTGCAGCAGACCTACCAGGACCTGCTGGTCAGCGCCAGGCAGTTGCAGCAGGAGGCGCTGCCGCAGATCCAGCAGCAGGCGCGCACGCTGGACGCCGGCAAGGTGTTGGAGATGGTGCGCAAACCGATGGCGTGAGCTGCCCTGCGCTCGGTGGAATGCTGGAAGCCGCCGGTCGCGGAGGACCGCTTGAGCCGCGACCGTCACCGGCAAACGTCAGCTGACCGGCATCCACAATTCCGATGACAGGTTCCTGGCGGCGCGTTTGGCAAAGCGGCTGACAAGGCTCGACCCACAGCTGCCGACGGGGTCGTCGAATTGGCGGCAGCAAAGATGGCATAGGCAATCCGTCGTCCATGGCGACCCCTACGGCACGACCCTGGTCATGTGTGGAGCCTATGAGGCGGGACTGCCCTTCTGCGTCGGCAGCGAGTCGGAGCGTCCACACCAGTTCGCTTGTATCGCGCCTTTGGATTCGCCAGAAGCACAAGCCCGTCAGGGCCTGAACGCCCAGGCTAAGCCCCTGAACTCCGACGGCGTCATGCCCGTCCAGCGTTTGAAGGCATGGCGAAAACTCGCCGCATCGCTGAAGCCCAGGGAAAGCGCGATGTCGTCGGTGCTCAGGAACGATCTGCTCGGCTAGCCCTTGGCCAGGGCATGGCGCACATTGGCCAGCAATGCTTGGTAGGCCGTGCCCTCGGCCTCGAGCTTGCGTCGCAGGTTGCGCGAGGTCATGTGAAACTCGCGCGCTATCGCTTCCATGCTTGGGAAGTGGCCCGGCGTGCGAGTCAGTTCCTCGACCACGCGCCGCGACACTCCGGAGTGCAATTCGAGCTCGCGCAACATCTGCGCGCAGCTATTCGATTCTGCGCAGCGGTGATCGGGTTGGCCAGCAGCGGCGCCCTGTCCAGCCATGCTGTCAGGTAGTGGAGTTCATTGACCGGTTGGTCGAACTCGACCGGACAACCCATGGCCTCGACCATGCGTTTGGCATACGGTGGCGCCCCCATTGCGATGCGAGCCAGCGCCGGCGCGCACGCCGGGCCCATCATGTCCTTGGCCCCGACCACAACGACCATCATCTGCATTTCGAGTATGAGGCGGAACAGCTCAAGGTCGATTTCGAGGTCGGCGCGCTCCAGCTTCAAGGTCTCGACTGTCGGAAAGACCCAGACCGCCCGGTCTCCGTGCTCGAACCAGCGGAGGCTCATCACGGCACCCGTCAGCGGGTGGTAGCGCGCGGCGAAGTCAAACGCCTCCGCAGGTTTGCGGCGCACAGCAGCGCATAGCCGACCATGCCATGGGCCGATAGATGCAGTCGCTCCGCGACACGCAGCCCGACACCCGACCCGGGGCAGTGACTCAGGAGGTTGCGGCCGACCAGCAGGAGCTGCTCGGTGGAGGTGCGCGTCTGCGGGTTGCGCAATGCGTCCTCGTCGAGGCCAGAGCCACGCAGAACTTCGCCCGGGGCAACGCCCGCTTCGGCTGCCACCTCCAAGATGGCCGCGAACCGCGTGGGCGGAAAGCGCTTATCGCCTAGCGCGATGCGGGGGAGTGCGGTCCGGGTTTCAACTTTCACAGCAACAATTTTGCCCAATCGGGATTGGGCTGTCCGCTTCGATGCGCACTTTGTCCGCCGCAAGCATTTGCGGTTCCGCCGCAATGCCCCAAAACTGCTCGCCGGCGACACAGACTCGATGCTGCGTATCGAGGTTATGGCAGGACGTTCGAGCATGTCACAAGCAAGTCACATCCAGCCGATTCACTACAACCCAGGAGATTTCGCATGAATCCAAGCTTCTTGCGCAGCGTGGTCACCGCGTCAATGCTTGGCTGAGCGCCTCCGCGGTCCACGCCCAGGCCGCCTCGGCGGCCGTGCCAGCGTCGGCGTTTGCGCCCGCCACGGCTGCTGCCGCTGCCGCCCGGGCTGCGACGGCCAGCGAACGCTGACGCCAACCCCGACGGTCACGCCGCTCTCCATTCCGCCGGTCATTAACGTTTTCGCGATCAATCCGGGTGCGGTGGTCAAGCAACAATGCGCCACGCTGATGTGGGATGTTAGTGGGAATGTTACCTCCATCCGCATTTTCCGCGGGGGTTTCGTCATTCTCGACAACGGCATGCTCGCCGGCACGGCGCAGGAATGTCCGATGGCGTCAGGCAATCTCGCCTATCGCATCGAAGCGCGCAATCTCGCCGGGCAGGTGACAACCCGTGAACTGACGTTGATCGTCAATCCGTAGCCATCGCAGATTTGGCTCTATCGAACGCGTTGTCGTAAAAAATATGACAACGCGTTCGATGCATTTACTACAAAAACAATCCTGTTCAAGTGATTCCTATAAGAAACAAACGGCTGTATGCTAAATCGGCAAATGGGTTAGAGATGGAAATGCTCATGTCAAGAGTAGCGCTCACGATCATTCCGACCGCCCTGGTCATACTTTTTCTCGCTGGCACCGGAACAATTAGATTCAACCTTTCCGGTATTTCTTCTCAAATGTTGAACGGAATTGGGGCGGCCCTCTCTGCAATTTTTCTTGTGCTCATCATCGTCATGGACCTGACGTTCATCGTCTTGATCGCGCGAACGCCCAACCGGTGGTGGCACCCATGAATTCGGGGCTTGCGTTGATCGCGCGCTCTGCCCCGGGTGATTGCCCAGTATCTGTTCGACAGGATTAAACATGCTCTCCATCTATCCGTACTCCCCAATCCAAACAGATTGGCGTGATACTCTGTCCGGTCAAATTGACCCGAAGGACCAATCGGTGAAAGTATTTCTAGTCGATGACTCGGTGGTCATTCGCGAACGGTTGAAGCGAATGCTCGCGGATGTCCAAGGAGTTCAAGTCATCGGTGAAGCCGCCGATGCGCTGGCTCTGACGACGGATTCAATTCTCAAACAGAAACCGGATGTTGTGCTTCTGGACATTCACTTGCTGGATGGGAGCGGTATCGACGTGCTCCAAAGATTGAAAAAGGCAAAACCGGCGCCGGCGGTAATTATCCTGACAAATTACCCCTATCCACAGTATCGCCAAAAATGCCTCGAAGCCGGGGCGGATTTCTTTTTCGTCAAATCGACCGAGTTCGATCGAGTTGTTCCGGCGTTGAAACAACTCATCCAACGGAGTCATGACTCGGCAGCTCGTCCGCCAACCGAATGACACAAGTCATTGTCAAGATTCATCCCATAGGAGCAAAAATGTTACACACTCATCTCCATCCACAAAATTCTTTAAAGCGTCTTCCGCCAATTCTGCCAACCCCCAAGGCAAAGCGAGTCGATTTGATTTTGGGTTTGGTGGGGCTTGTTCTCGCCGTGATATTCGTGGTCGCTTGGTGGATCGTGCGCGCGCCCAGTCCCGTTGCACCTTTGAGTGATCCCAATCACGCACCGCCGGTGAACGCGAGCGCCGCTACCGCGAACATTTCTTTCGAACAGAACGCGCGCAACCTGGCGGCTACCAACTCACCGGAATCATTTCAGACGTTGCTTGAATCTTTGAAACAAGGCGAACCGCCGTCACAGCGCAGTCTTGTTCTATCCGTATTGCAAGATGCTTCGCCGGCAGTTGTGCCCGCGCTCGTGATCGGCTTGAACCATCCTGACGCTGGGGTGCGCGCGGGCGCCGCGCACGTGTTAGGTCTGCGCCGCGAATACCAAGCGATTGTGGCATTGACCACAGCGACGCGCGATCCCGTTGCCAGTGTGCGCCTGGAAGCCGTCATCGCTCTTGGCGCGATAGACGCATGGCAGGTCCTGCCGCGCTTGGAACAACTTGCGGTGAATGAGCCGGATTATGCTGTTCGTCAAGCGGCCATTGCGGCTGGGGGATTGTTCAAGATGGAAATGGCAGCAGGCCATCGGTGTCCTTGACCCGGCATTGCGCGACATTTCCGTCACCACCGGCGATTTGCCGCAAATTTACGCGGTTACGGCGAACAATCTCTATGCGCGGCACGGAACCGCGTGGACGCTGGTCAGTCGTCTGCCAGATGCGCCCCTGGCAATTGCGACCGGTGCCGAACCCAACCTGATTTACCTGACCACCGTGAGTGCGGGGATGTATCGCAGTCGCGATGGTGGTGAAACCTGGGAGTACGCTGCATTCGGCTTGCAGACCGCCACCAATTTGACGATCACGGCAATCGTCGTGGACCCGCGCGACGGGCGCCACATGTACATCGCGCTCGCATCCCCCGGCGCAGACGTCGGCATGCAGGATCCAATGGGTATCAGTGAAAGCATTGACAGCGGCGCAACATTGGTGGGCGCTGGAGAACTCACCGATGGATGTCATTATCACGCGGCTCGTCATCGATCCGCAGGAGACCGGTTATCTGTTCGGGATGACCAAAGGCGGCCCGTGGCGTTACGCCTTGCCCGTCCTGAGTCCCGTCTCAGCGACCAGCGTTACCGCGATACCCGAATGAGCACCAAACCCAAGATGCTTTTCTTCTCTGGCTCTGCATTGCAGAGTCGCGAAGCAAACCGTATCCAATTTTCGGACAATCTTAAGGAGACAACCATGTCCACGAATTTAGGTCCCGTCGCTCGCCGTGAAGATGTGCGAGTCAGTCAACAACCCGGTGCTGAACAGCGCCAGATCGTTACAGAGGACGTGAATGCCGGACAGCGCCAGACGCTTCAATGGGTCACCGCTCTCATCGGCTTTCTGTTCACCGTTCTTGAAGGATTGATCGGACTGCGCGTCGTGCTCAAGTTCATCGATGCGAATTCGAAAAATGCGTTCGCCAGTTTCATTTACAACATCACCGCCCTCTTCGTTGCGCCCTTTGCGGGGTTGGTCGGCAACCCAGCGATGGGTGGGAATGTGCTGGAGATCACGGCGATCGTGGCGATGATCGTTTATGCTTTGCTCGCCGCGGTTTTCATCCGCTTGATCTGGTTGGTCTTTTACCACCCAAGCGCCAAGACCGTTACGACCTATGAGCGCGACCAGTCTCCGCGGGTCGGCTAACCACTGACCACGACTTGTACAGATCGTGCGAACATGGATACGGCAGGAAATACAAGCGGGCACTACACAAAAGATCACACCCAAACAGGAGGATTCCCAATGGCAAATAAAAACGTTCTTCACGGCAAGTGGAAACAAATCCGAGGCAAGGTCACAGAGCAATGGGCGCAAATTGCTGACCATGACCTCGACAAGATAGCGGGCAAACGCGAGCAGTTGGTCGGCTTGGTCCAGGAAAAGTACGGCGACACCAAAGAGAAGGCGGAGCAGGATGTAGACTTGTTTCTGAAAAAGATGAACCTCCGCCACGCAAATAACACCTATGTCTTTGGCGTGCTTGCCGTCTTCATCGGCTCCCTGCTGACCATTGCGGTCTTTCAGGTGCTTGCCAGACGCCAGCAAGCCAGCGTTTGACGAAAAGGATAGGAGACCGGGCAAATAGCCAGTCTCCTATCCCCTCCTCTAATGGAGTGCACAAAGACAGGCAATAAAGGAATTCATCATGCAAGATAGAGATAGTTCATATTTCGAAAGTCACGAATGGATTCGACGAGGTGATCAAGGCAATGCGCGCCAAGAGCAAAGCCTTGTCACCCGAATTCCCAACCAAACGAGCGACGAAAACTACTTGGTGTCCAGTCCGCGCCAGGAGGTATACCAACAGGCGTTGAGAGTCATGTTGGAAAATCCGCAAATCGAGCGCCGTCTGAACTATATCACGGCGGGCATGATCGTTACGATCTTGGGAGGTTGGCTGACTGGTTCGGTGGTAAAGAGTCGCGCATTTTCCACGTTCACTGGCATCTTGTTATTCTTTTGCGGAACTGCGTTGGTTGGATTGCTTGTCGGAACCATGTTGGGAGCAGGCTTGTTACCCAAAGAGAGCGTGCCGATTCTCCTGTTCGCTATGCTAGGTATTTTGATCCTTGTTCTTGCGGTTTTGCTGGGGAGCTTGTTACTTCAATCAACCCAAGTTGATTGAGACTCCATAAAGGAGGAATTACAAGTCGAAATCTATTCTTGGATTGTTTATCGGCAAATCAGTGCGACTCGGACTGCCGGACACTGATCTAGTGTCTGCGGCATACGAATCGCAATTCTCAAACCTGGAGGTGTCCAATGTTATGGACGATTGTAGTGATTCTCGTGGTTCTGTGGTTGCTGGGGCTCGTGGCTAACATCGGCGGTGGGCTGGTTCACCTGCTGTTAGTCATCGCGTTGATCGTCGTTGCGGTGAACTTGTTGACGGGCCGCCGCGCGCTAGGATAGGCGCGACCGGCGCAAAAGACAATTACACATATCAATAATCGAGGAGGAAAGTTAGTGTTCAAGTTATCTGCAGAAAACAAACAAATGTTATTTCCGACCATTCTACTGATCGCCATGGGTCTGACGGCAACCGCCTGCACGACGGTATCGAGTGCGGCGACCAATTCGGCCAATCAACCCGATCATCGTGATGAACTCGCCATTGAACAATGTGCAATACAAAGAAGGCGATTCGGTGACCGTGCAGTCGACCTCGACCGATCTATCGGGCATCGTTCGCGTGGAACTTTCGGTCGATAACAATGTCGTGCGCACTGACCCATTGCCCAAATCGCAAACGACCGCGGTCGTTGTCCAGACTTGGACGGCGACACCCGGCGTTCATACGATCACGGTGCGCGCGGTGAATACAGCCGACGTCTCTAGCGCGCCGGCATCCATTGCCATTTCAGTCGCCCCGGTCATCACGGCAACCCCGACACCCCTCGTTGTCACTGCTACGCCAATCCCGGCGGTCCAAGTGGTCACCGCGACACCCGCGCCGCAGAGCACGTGCGTGAATAACTCGGTATTTATAGCCGATGTCACTATTCCCGACAAGACCGTCCTTGCGGCGGGACAAGCGTTCGTAAAAACCTGGCGCGTCAAGAATACCGGCACGTGTACCTGGGGCGCTGATGAGGAACTGGTTTTCGTGCGCGGCGAGCCAATGACGACGACGACAACGATTGCGATTCCTGCCACCGCGCCCGGCGCAACGGCTGATCTATCGATCGCGATGACGGCTCCAGCCGCGCCCGGCATCCATATCGCCGACTGGCGCATGCGAAACCACGGCGGCTTTATCTTTGGGACAACGCTCAACGTGGCCATCAACATTCCTGGTCCCACGCCGGTCAATACCCCGGTCAGTTGTCCTTTCACCCCGGCGATCGCATCGTTCACTGCCGATTCGACGACGATCACCGCGGGGCAATCAGCCATTTTGCGCTGGGGCGCCGTCACGGGCGCCGAGATGGCTGAGATCGATAATGATATTGGCGGTATCGCAACACCCGGTAGCATCGTCGTCAACCCCACCACAACGACGACGTATACGCTTACGGCGACCTGCGGCGACAAGTCCAGGACACAGCAGGTAACGATCACGGTCAACCCGGTTGCGCCACCCGCTGCAACGGCAACCACCGCTCCCACAAACACGCGCACACCGACCGCTACACCAAAACCGTAATGTCCGCAAAGATATAACATGCAATAGCTGGGGTGAGCACAAGTGCTCGCCCCAGCAAACACAGGACGAATGTCCCAGGAGGATTCCATGAAGAAATGTAATGAAGTGATGACGAAAAACCCAGTCTGCTGTTTGCCCACGGACACGGTCACCAAGGTGGCGCAGTTGATGAAGAGCAAAGATTTCGGTTCGGTTCCCATTATCGAGAACGAGCAGACCAAAAAGCTGGTCGGCATTGTGACCGATCGCGATCTGGCTTTGAAGATTGTGGCGGAAGGGCACGACCCAAAATCCACAAAAGCCGAAGACGTGATGACGCGCAAGGTCGTAACCTGCCACGCCGAGGACGATATGCAAAAGGCGCTGGATGCGATGTCTGAGCATAAATTGCGGCGAATTCCAGTTGTAGACAACAACCATGGAATTGTCGGGATTATCGCTCAGGCGGATGTGGCGACGCGGGTTGACCAGCCTGAAAAAACCGCCGCCATGGTTAAGGGAATTTCGCAAGCCCACTAGAGTGAAGGAGTAAGCGTTATGTTCCCAATCGGTGATGATAACAGCGCTCGCAGAACTTTTCCGCTGGTCACGTATGCCTTGATCGCTCTGAACGTCCTGTTTTTCTTTGTCGAGCTGAGTGGCGGTGACGCGTTTATTGGCAAGTGGGCTTTTGTGCCTAGCCGCTTCCTTGGCAATCCCAGCGGTGATTTGCTCACGCTCTTCACTTCCATGTTCATGCACGCCGGGTGGGTTCACCTGGGAGGCAACATGCTTTACTTGTGGATCTTTGGCGACAATGTGGAAGACCGTTTCGGGCATGTTGTGTTCACAATTTTCTACCTACTCTGCGGACTTGCGGCAACGTTCGCACAGTTGGCTTTTAGCACCGGATCAAACGTGCCGAATTTAGGCGCCTCCGGAGCGATTGCCGGCGTGCTCGGTGCTTACATTTTGTTGTTCCCGCAAGGGAAGGTCAACGTGTTGGTGGGCCAAGGTGTGAGCCAGGTCTCCGCGCTGATCGTCATTGGCGGCTGGATTGTTCTGCAGTTTTTCAGCGGCATTGGTTCGATTGCCAACACCGCGGACACGGGCGGCGTGGCTTACATGGCGCACATCGGCGGATTTATCGCCGGGTTCGTGTTGGCCTTTGTGTTTCGTGGGAATCGAGGAGTGTCGGCGACGAGCTAAATCGCTATGATGGCTCTGATTACGCACCGCGAGTCACTGAACCTGAACGCGCCCAGGCACAAGCTTCCGAAAGGTGAAGATTTTCCGGGGCGGGCAGCGCCAACGTCAGCTCGCCGTGTGCCCACAAACGCGCCGCCGTGGGAACGAGCCAAGAAAGGAGAAACGTCATAAGCCCAAATCACTTGACCGATTCTCAAATTGTTGATCGACAAATATTCATGCGACTTGAGCTGCAAGACACGCCAAACGGCGTCTGCGGCATCACGAATCGCAATTCTCACACAAGGAGATGAACGAATGAATGAAACTCAGCGCACCATCACAGATCGTGTGGATCATTGCCTTGATTCTCGGGATCGTAGGAATCCTGGGATCTATGGGAGTCGTTGCTGCTCTCGCCACCTATGCCTTTTGGCTCGTGGTCGCGGGGTGGGCACTTTTGCTGATCGCCACGTTGATGCGCGGCATGTAGTTCGACAGCCGTGGTCATCTTTGGATAGACGAAGGCGGCGCGGGCGACGATCGTGTGGTTTCACCCGCACAGATTATCGTCTGCGCCCATCAAGTCAAGATAAACATTGCGACCGCAGCACGTGGTGCATTGCACATCGCAATATCCACACACAAGGAGATGAACAATATGCATTTCACACATAACTGGGGATTCCTCTTGCTCGCCATCTGGCTCATCCTTTACGGCCTGATCGGATTGCTCGGCTTGAGCTTTTCGGGCTTGGGCGTGATCATGGCGATCCTCGCTATCGCAGCAGGTGTTTTAATCCTGCTCGAGCGGTAAAGTTTGTGTTCACCCTCTGCCGTTTTGAATAAACGGCAGACCTCCACACCCCGCAGCGGCACACAGTTATTCATCATCCGTGCCGTTGCGGGGGATTTCAGCGTCATCTGCAATTGATCCGAATGAGATTGAAGGTCCAACCAGAAAGTGTCACGATTTATGAAGGGTATCAGGCAAATTTGTTTCTGGATTGCGTTTGTGCAAGTCTTTGTTGCATGCACAGTACCTACGACTCCGGTGACGAATCCGACAGTCGTGGGCGCCACGGTACCTTTGGTCGCGAGTTCCTCGCCCGTGCCAACGGCGGCGCAGACGCAAACTCCGACCCAACCAAATACAACTGACGTAAATTCCACCGCCAACCCGTCCCAACACCGACTCGCCCAAACACGACGACCGCAAGCCCCGCCGCCAGCTCAGTCCCAACCTGCCCATCGGAGGGACGGCGTGGACTGTACGTAGTTTACGTCGAGCCCCTTCCCAGTTTGGTTTGGAATCAAGCACCGCGGCAGTTCCGCGTTGGAGTATGCAACACCCTGGCAGAGTCGCTTGTTCCCGGTAGCCGTTTCAGAGCGTCTGTTTATGCTCCAGAGGCGAAGAACCCTCTTGGGCAAACCTCCGAGCTGTCGGCTCAACTTGCCCCCGGCTTGCACGAACTCGTGCTTGGGTCGTGGACACCCGGGTTGCAAAATCACGTGACGGCCTGTGCAGTTTGGCCCGCCGTTGAAATCTTGGTTGAATACAATGATTTTCCAGCGGCGAATAACTTTCGCCCGGTCCCATGGCCCGATGGAAGCGAAAGAAAGGCTTTCTCCGTTGCCTGTGGAGGAACCTTCCCATGATCTGCAGAGAACACACTCTAGGAGATATTTGGCATGGAACATAGTTCGACCAATTCGACCCTTAACCGCATTGCGTTTATCGGCAATTACTTGCCGCGCCAATGCGGCATCGCTACGTTCACCACCGATTTGTGTGAAGCGTTTGCGATAGAGTATCCGGGAACAACCTGCATTGCGTTGCCCGTCAACGATACCGAAGCCGGGTATGCTTATCCGCCGCGAGTGCGTTTTGAATTGACCGAGAAAGACATTGACTCGTACCATCGCGCCGCCGATTTCTTGAACATCAATAATGTTGACCTCGTCTGTTTGCAGCACGAGTACGGCATCTTTGGCGGAAGCGCGGGCAGTCACATTCTCGCGCTCTTGCGCGAATTACGGATGCCCATTGTCACCACCTTGCACACCATTCTACGCAACCCCGATGCCGATCAACACCGCGTTTTGGAACAAGTCGCCGGGTTGTCGGATCGCTTGGTCGTGATGAGCCAGCGCGGCGCAGAATTTTTGCAAGAGGTCTATCATGTCGCGCCGGAGAAAATTGACCTCATCCCGCACGGCATTCCCGATGTGCCCTTTGAGGATCCCAGCTTTCACAAAGACCTGTTCGGCGTCGAAGGCAAAATCGTCCTGCTCAGTTTTGGATTGCTCTCGGCGAACAAGGGCATCGAAAACGTCATCGCCGCGTTGCCCGCGATTGTGGCACGCTATCCGAATGTGGTGTACCTCATTCTCGGCGCGACGCATCCGCACGTCGTGCGCAATGAAGGCGAGACGTATCGTCTGTCCTTGCAATGGATGGCGCAAGAAAAAGGCGTCGAAAGCCACGTCATCTTTTACAATCGATTTGTCAGTTTGGAAGAACTCGTTCAATTCATCAGTGCGGCAGACATTTACATCACGCCGTATCACGATGCCGCGCAGATCACCTCGGGCACCTTGGCGTATACGCTGGGCGCGGGCAAAGCCGTTATTTCGACGCCGTATTGGTACGCGGAAGAGATGCTTGCGGAAGAACGCGGCACGCTCGTGCCGTTCCGCGATCCGGCGGCGCTGGCGGTCCAAGTGATTGACTTGCTCGACAATGAATCCAAGCGGCATGCGATGCGCAAGCGCGCGTATCTATTTGGGCGCGAGATGGTTTGGTCGAAGGTCGCGCAGCGTTATATGGCAAGTTTCGAACGCGCGCGCGTCGAACGCCGGCGGCATTCCACGCCGTCGGGTTTTCCAGCCAAAGCACTCGACAAACATTTGGGCGAACTCCCGCCGCTCAAACTCGATCATTTGCGTCACATGACGGACGAGACCGGCATGTTGCAACATGCCATTTTCACTGTGCCCAACTATAGTGAGGGGTACACCACCGACGACAACGCGCGCGCGTTGATGGTGAGCGCGCTGTTGGAAGAACTGGGGAACTCGGACGCGCGCGAACTGGCTTCACGCTATCTGGCTTTCATTTGGTATGCGTTCAATGCCGCGACCGGGCGCTTTCGCAATTTTATGGATTACCAACGCCATTGGATGGAAGATGGCGGTTCCGATGACAGCCACGGTCGCGCGTTGTGGGCGTTGGGCACCGTCCTGGGACGCTCGAACACGCCCGCGCTCCAAAGCATGGCCGGGCGCGTGTTCGAGCAAGCGTTACCCGCCATTCTCGACACGACCAGCCCGCGCGCGTGGGCATTCGCCATCATCGGCATCCACGTCTATCTCCAACGCTTTGCCGGGGATCGCCGGGCAAGCCAGGTTCAGGAAGAACTGGCGGGACGGCTGTTGGCATTATATTCAAGCAATCGTTCGGACGAATGGCGTTGGTTCGAAGCGGGGCTGAGCTATTGCAACGCCGCACTGCCGCACGCGATGCTGATCTGCGGCAAATACATACCGAATGACGCGATGACCCGGGCTGGACTCGAGTCTCTCAGTTGGCTGGCCGATTTGCAACGCGCGGAGGCCGAAGGCAGACATTTTGTCCCGATTGGATCGAACGGATTTTATCCGCAAGGCGGTGAGCGCGCGCGCTTTGATCAACAACCGATCGAAGCGCAAGCGATGGTCTCTGCCTGCCTTGAAGCATACCGCTTCACCGGCGACATCCATTGGCGGACCGAAGCCCGCCGCGCCTTTGAATGGTTCCTGGGTCGTAACGATCTGAACCTACCCATCTATGACCCCACGTCGGGAGGGTGCCGCGATGGTCTGCATCCCGACCGCGTCAACGAGAACCAGGGCGCGGAATCGACACTCGCTTTTCTCCAAGCGCTGCTCGAACTGCGCTTGGTGGAGAATACTCTTTTAGCTGTGGAGGCACAAACCTATGAGCAATCAACACATCGAACTCTTTCACCGGCATCAACACAATCCCATCTTGACCGCCGCTGATTGGCATTATCCGATCAATAGCGTATTCAACGCCGGCGCGACATTGCTGCCTGACGGGACCACGCTGTTGTTGTGCCGCGTCGAAGATCGGCGCGGGCTATCGCACTTGTGCGTGGCTCGCTCCGCCAATGGGGTAGACGGCTGGGAAATCGATGCTCAGCCGACGCTAGTGCCTGATCCCGATCACTATCCCGAAGAATTGTGGGGCATTGAAGACCCGCGCATCACCTGGGTTCCCGAATTGAAAAAATTCGCCGTCGTCTACACCGCGTACACGCGCGACGGACCCGGCGTGTCGCTGGCGTTCACGGAAGATTTCCATCACTTTGAGCGGATTGGCGTCATCATGTCGCCGGAAGATAAGGACGCGGCGCTGTTGCCGCATCGCATCGGCGGCAATTGGGCTTTGATCCATCGTCCGGTCAGCGCGCCGCGCGTGCATATGTGGATCTCCTACTCACCCGACCTGCGCTTCTGGGGTAATCACAAAATGATGTTGGAATCCCGGCTGGGCGGGTGGTGGGATGCGAATAAGATCGGACTCTCGCCCCCGCCCATCGAAACGCCGCAAGGGTTGGCTGGTGATTTATCATGGCGTGCGCCAGACGGCGGCTGGCTCGATCTACCGACTAGGGCTCGCGTTGTTTGATTTGAATGCGCCGGACCAATGTATCAAACGCGGCAACGAGTGGGTCTTTGCACCGCAAGAACCCTACGAGGTACATGGCGATGTGGACAAGGTCGTCTTTCCTTGTGGTTACACCATTGCCCCCGATGGCGACACGCGTCCGGCTGTATTACGGCGCGGCGGATACGAGTATCGCACTCGCGACCGGCAGTATTCGCGGGATGCTCGAGTGGCTCGACGAACACAGTTAAGAATCCTATAGGAAGGAGGTTGACACCATGGTAAACAAACCAATCAAGACCAAGATCAAACGGTTGTCGAAAGGGCAACGCACGCACGTGCGACGCGTAAAGCAAGCGGCTCGCAAAGAACGTAACACTCCCGCCAGCTAGCCGATTTGCGAACATCTCATGTGGCGGATGTTGCATGAGCAGCCTGGACAAAGGAGGAGGAATCTATGAAACAACAAGTCGGTTTGTGGATCGACCATCGGGAGTCTGTCATTGTCATCGTCACGGATGAAGGTGAAAAAACCAAAAGAATAACCTCAAACATGGAAAAGCATGTCCGCTTTTCCGGTGGGGCGCAGCAGGTCTCGGCTGACGATATCCAAGACCATCGCTTTACGGGGCATCTCAACAAATACTATGCTGAGGTGATTGCTTCCCTTCGGGATGCGGAATCTATTCTCATCTTTGGTCCCGGCGAGGCAAAGGGTGAGCTTGAAAAACGGCTCGAGCGCGAGGGGCTTGGCAAGCGGATCGTTGCGATTGAAACGGCTGACAAGATGACCGATCGCCAGGTTGCGGCGAAAGTTCGAGAGCGTTTTCCAATGTAGCGTCTGCCGTCATAATCGATGCGGAATCACATCCAGCCTTGACGGTGCAAAACGAGAATGTCTCTGCGGTGAACTTGCAACTCTACGAGTGCATCGGCAGATCAAGAAAGGAATGAGGGAGGCAACTGTGGATATTCAAAAAGGAAGAGCCATCCGCCTGAAAACCCTCGACCTGTCTCGGGCAAAGAAGGACGGCGAGGCGATTGCCCAAGTGATGGAGGTCGCCGGTTTCGAGGGCGTGAAGAAATACATTCAAGACCATCTCGCTCAAGCCGGCATCGGGATCGGAAAAGAAGGGGTGATCACACTTGTTTGTAGCGATCATCTCGTTAAGGTCAAATTCGTGGGCAGCGATAACGAGTTTTTCATCCCCGCGGCTCTCCTCGAATTAACCGGCCGCGCGATCGGGCAACACTTTACCTTGAACCACAAGCTGGGAATGCCCGGCATGCCTGGGACCTTCATCCCAGCTGAGACTCACCTGGAGTTTACGGGTGCAGTGATCGAAGATGTCGGTGGAGGCGTTTTGGGGATCATGAACAGTTTCCGCATTCTCGATGGAGAGCTCCAAGGAAAAAACTTGCGCTTTGCCCCGGGGTCTTCAGCCGAGTGGTCATTGAAAGAAGGCTAGGTTTCGCCATACCCATTATGTGCCATGGTATAGTTTAGATCGCGAAGCATCGAGCAAGCGCGGGAAAGCGCGCGCCCTGCTTGCCCATTGCTAGATGCCCAAAAGAAGGAGAACAAGATGACAGACCAACACCAGTCGGACCAGCAAAGGACACTGGAGCTACAGCAGAAACAAAGGCAGGAACAGCAACAACAGCTAGAACAGCAGCAACTCGAGCAGCGACAATTGGAACAGCAACAGGAACAGAAACGGAAACTGCAGCAAGCGGAGCAGCGACAACTGGAGTTGCAACAGGAACAAGCACGAAAACAGCGGCAACGGGAGCAACAAGAACTGGAACAACAGCAAGAACAGAAACGGAAACAGCAGCAACAGCTTGAGCAACGCCAGGAACAAGAACGGAGACAGTCCTAGTCGCGCCTAGGGACAGAACCAAATGCAAGTCAATGCAATCGGCAGAAGAAGATCACAGCGGAGACAATCCGGCGCTGAGCGTTGTCGTTGAGCGCAACATCCGCACAATTATTCAACTACGACAGAAGGCGGCACGCAAGCGAAGCCTGCAAGACCGCATCGCTGACATCATCACTTCTTTTTCGGGTCGTATGATGTTTGCGTATGTGCATATCGTCTGGTTTGTCGTTTGGATCCTGCTGAATACCGGCCGGCTGGGTCTAGTTGCATTCGATCCGTTTCCCTATGGTCTCTTGACGATGATTGTGTCGCTGGAGGCGATTTTTCTTTCCACCTTCGTGCTCATCAGTCAGAACCGCTTGAGCGCAGAAACCGAGCGTCGCGCTGACTTGAATTTGCATGTCGGAATGCTCACCGAACATGAGCTAACGCGGGTCCTGCAAATGCTCGATGCCATTCAAGACAAAATGGGTATTGCGAACGATGAGGACGGCGAACTGGCAGACCTGGAAAAGGAAACCAAGCCCGAAGACGTCCTCGCCGAAATCGAGCGGCTTGAACTGCGCGCACTCCTCGGGGAAAAAGATACCTAGGGGAGCCAGCTCCACAGAACGCTAGATGAAGCCAGCTGCTATAGCTAACCGCATGACAACAGAGATTTTGAACAACGGAGGTCCGATGAATCCAAATAATCATGATCATCGTGCGCTTTTGCAGGACATTGCTCGCCGAGCCATGCTGGAGCGCGGATTGCTCCCGGATTTTTCTCCGGAAGCGCTCGCCGAACTCGCCAAGATGCAAGCCCCAGCCAAAACGACTGGTCGACCGGTAAGTGACCTGCGCGACTTGCTGTGGTGCTCCATCGACAATGATGACTCGCATGACCTGGATCAACTCACGGTCGCCGAGGCATTGCCCAACGACAAGATCAAGATATTGATTGCGGTGGCAGACGTCGATTCGCTCGTTGAAGATGGATCAGCCATCGATGCACACGCGCGCCACAACACCACTTCGGTTTACACCGCCGCCCAAATCTTTCCGATGCTGCCGGAAAATCTCTCCACCAATCTCACTTCGCTGAATGTCAATGAAGATCGGCTTGCCATTGTCGTCGAAATGGTGATCGGCGAGAACGGTTCGCTTCAGGATTCAAATGTCTATCGGGCGCGGGTGCGCAATCATGCCCAACTGGCTTACAACAGTGTGGCGGCATGGTTGGATGGGGGCAGTTTGCCGGCGGCAATCGCCGCCGTCAATGGACTCGGCGAAAATCTGCGTGTGCAGGACAAAGCCGCACAAAGCTTGAAAGATTTACGACACCTCAACGGCGCGCTGAGTCTGGATACGATCGAGGCGCGCCCAATCTTCGCCGGCGATGCCATTCGCGATCTGCAAGTCGAAGAGAAGAATCGCGCCAAAGAGTTGATCGAGGATTTCATGATTGCGGCAAACGGCGTGACCGCCCGGTACCTATCCGCCAGAAAGTTTCCTTCGATCCGCCGAGTCGTGCGCACGCCCAAACGCTGGGATCGCATTGTCGCGCTTGCCGCGGAACACAAGTTTATCTTGCCAGCCAATCCAGATTCCAAGGCGCTCGAGGAATTTCTGACGAAGCAAAAAGCCGCCGACCCGCTTCAATTCCCCGATTTGTCGCTCGCCGTGATCAAACTGCTGGGCGCGGGTGAATATGTTGCCGAACTGCCGGGCGATACGGTCCAAGGACACTTTGGTCTCGCGGTCAAGGACTATGCCCATTCCACCGCGCCGAATCGCCGCTATCCCGATCTGATCACCCAACGCCTGTTGAAAGCTGCCATCGAAGGAAAATCGTTGCCCTATACCAAAGATGCGCTGGATGTGCTGGCAACTCACTGCACGGAAGAAGAGGATGCGGCGAACAAAGTCGAACGACAGGTTGGCAAATCGGCCGCGGCGCTGTTGCTGGAATCGAGAATCGGTGAACAGTTTGACGCGATTGTCACCGGCGCTTCGGACAAAGGCACTTGGGTCCGGCTGCTCACTGTTCCAGTCGAGGGCAGGCTAGCTCAAGGATTCCAAGGGCTGGATGTCGGAGACCGAACTCGTGTCCAACTGGTATCGACAGATGTTCAGCGAGGATACATTGACTTTCGGAGAGTTGGTCGATAGATTCAAAGCGCGCCAGCATCAATCACCCGTGACGTGATAGACGTCGGCAGCCGAATGTTTCCAAACTGCTTCGAGCGGGTTCGTCAGGCTTTGATCGAGCTTGGCAATCTCACCAGCAATAAAAAACTTCACCCTTCCTTGTGGAAGGGTTCAGACGACCTTCAAAGAGCCTGATCGAACACAACAGAAGATCTCGGATGCTTTCCGCGTTTCGGACGCCCAAATTCAAACTCTGCAATTTCGAGCGTCAGGTACTGGAAAAATGGGTTTCGAAAGGTGCCCCCAAGGGCATTCGAACCAAAACACTTTCGCGAGTGGAAATTCAAACCAACCCTTGTGCATTTCGGTCAGACGCGATATACTCATCGTCAGGGAGCCATAACGATGCCTACCTCACTTGAATTGCGCACGCGCCCCGTTGGTCCTTATAGCGTGAACGCTTACGCACTCGTCTGCCCTGTCACAAGGCAGAGTGTATTGATTGATCCCGGGGATGACCCCGACGCTTTGCAGGAGATGTTGAAGGAAACGCGACCTATTGCCATCTTGCTCACCCATACTCACTTTGATCACGTTGGCGCATTGAAGGCGATGCGAGCCCGCCTGAAAGTGTCTCTCTTACTGCATCGCGGTCCGCATGCCAAGGGCTTTATGACTGAAGCCAACCACTGGGTGGAAGATGGCGATACGCTTCAGGTGGGTGAGCAAACGCTGCGGGTGTTCTCTGCCCCGGGACATACTGCCGACCAAGTCTGTTACGCATTCGAAGAAGAATCACGCGTTATCGTGGGCGATGCGATCTTTGAGGGTGGACCGGGGAAGACGGGCTCGATTGAGGGTTTTCAAACCACACTCAAGACCTTGCGCGAGGTTATCTTGCCTTGGTCGGACGATACGGTCTGCTACCCAGGTCACGGCGCTTCTTTTCGTTTGGGTGATAAACGACGTGAGATCGAGGCATTCCTAGCCAAAGATCATGGCGAGTTCTTTGGCGATGCCACCTGGGGAATGTAGTTCGATCTGAAATGCAAGAGTTGAACCAAGTAGAACCGAAATCTTGTCGTTTCCTCTTGGAGTCAACTGTATTCAGCAAGTGCCTGGAGGGTAAAAACATCTCCCCTTGTGGTTGCCGAATAACCCATCCGAGCGTAAGTTTGGCCCCAATTTGACGATGATCGGTCCCCAAAGCGTAGCGGGATAGGGGAAAAAGCCTCCGCCGCATGAGCTACCTCAACGAATGCGTTGTCGTGTTTTACGACAGCGCATTCGTTGCTTTGTACGACAAAAACAAACCACTCTAATTGATTGCTTTTTCAGCCAATCAATGCATAGCTATACACGGTCGGGCGGCGCAACCAGCAAACTACCATACTCAACCCAGCATGAAAGCGGGAGCCATGAATGTGTTCCTGGTCGATGATTCGGCAATCATCCGCGAGCGTTTGAAGCGGATACTCGGCATGGTGGAACAAGTGACCGTGACCGGCGAAGGGGTAGGCGTACAGGCAACGCTGGACGCCATTTTTAGTTTGAAAACGGACGTCGTTCTTCTCGGGATCCCCTTCACCCACGGCAACGGTCTCGATCTGCTGAAGCGCTTGAAGGAAGCCAAGCCAGCCCCAACGGTGATTGTCTTGACCGACGATCCGTATGCGCTTTTCCGCCAAAAGTGCCTCGAAGCCAAAGCGGATTTCGTGTTCACCAAATCGACCGAATTCGATCAAGTGGTCCCCGTATTGAAACAACTGATTCAGCAAGCGAGGGACAACGGTGGGTCGTCCGCCCAAGTCACCGCGTAGGCGGAGAGAGGTTTCAGAGACGCACTGGCGAGTAACGAGACACCTTTCGCGTTGATCATGACCATTTTTGAAGGGGGATGCAGTGACAAAGACAGCGGAAGAACTACAGAGCGAGTATGAGGACTTGACTGCTTCGTCGTGAGAGACTTGTTCCCGAGATCACGCGCGTTTCCATCGACTTGAAAAAAACGCGGGGCGTGGTGCTTTCGGAGGTTGATGCGTTTGCTCGGGCGCAAGCGCTGTCATCGCGCCTGGCCGAGTTGACCAAGGAACGAGATGCGCTTACCGAGCAAATTGAGCGTGGCAAGGTCTCGCCGCGCTGAGCGCAACCGCTGGGACAGCCGCAACGCGGAATCCATCGCGGCGATGGTCCTGACGACGGAAGCGTTGATCACGGACATGCCTGAGAAGGGCACACCCGCCCCCATGCCGCAAATGCCCGAGGACTAGACTCAGGCGTCGGTTCACCGTAGACAAACGAAATCCTGCGAAGGTTCAACTACCTTTGCAGGATTTTGCTATTCGCGGATGTGTTTTACAAAGCTGGAAAACGCGCTGACCTTCATTTGATTCATGTCATGGCTCACCATAACGAAAACCTTGGAGGTTGGACCGTTTCCAGAAGAGAGACATGAAATGGACTTCCTCCATAGTATTTATCAGTTCGCACAAGGTCGCGGACACATTGTGATCCTGACATAAACGAGGAGCCGGCAGATTTCTCTTGCTGAGTAATCTGCCAGCTACTTTATCTAGTGTGGGAGCGGACTTACACCGGCTCAACGATTTCTCTCACTGCGCACAAAGAGAAATGTACCGATGACCAAAAAGAGGGCGAACGATGCGCCCAGAATTCCGAGATTCATCAACGGCGACGCGAGGACCACGCGGTCGTATTCGGGTTGACCCCAATAATATATTCCCCGCGTCAAATCGACCGCGTAGCGCAATGGTGAGAGCCGCGAAAGAATTTCGAGATAAAAGGGCAGCACCTTGATCGGCGCGAAGATGCCGGCGGTGAAATATTGGGGCAACAAGAGAAATGGGAAAATCTGATCCGCCGCGCGGCGACTGCTGGCCATGGATAACAACATCACGCCAAAAGCACCCCCATAGATCGCCGTGATAAATCCAACCACTAGCATTTCGCCCACCTGCACCCCGCTGAGCGGTACGCCGATGACAAATGCGAAGATGAGAATCGCCAGGCCTTGCGGGATGGCGACCAAGGTCTCGCCGAGGATCTTGCCGAAGATGATCGAGTAGCGCGAAACGGGGGAGACAAAAATCTCTTGGCTAAAGTCATTCTCGCGATCTTCCATCAACGAGATCACCCCTTGGGCCGTGGATTGATAGACGGTTTGCGCGAACACGCCCGTAAACGTAAAGACCAAAATGTTATAGCCTGCCGCGCTGCCGAGATTCGCCTGCATGCTGTTGCCCAGGATACCGATAAAGACCATCGGGAAGACAAAAGACGAAACCATGCGTGCCCGATCACGTAAGAGTTTCAGGAAATCGCGGTATGCAATCGCGGCGATCGCATTGGCTTCGCGCCAGAGCAGTCCCAGCCCGCGCGGTGTCTGAACTCGCTCACTTGCCTGCAATGATGTTGTCAATTCGTTTCCTCGGGTGTTTTCATTTGCGTTCCAGAATGGAAATGTAGGCATCTTCGACTGTCGGCGTGTGCACTTGAACCGCCGTTAGCGGCGAATCGATCATTTTGAATAATTGATGCGCGCTCATGCTGTCGAGATTGATCTTGAATTGCGGCATTTCAGTGAACCGAACACCGCGCTGTTCTAATTCCCCGCGCAATGCCGCGCGGTCCGCCGCGTCGATCAACACATAATTTTCGACCAGCGTGGCTTTGACTTGGGCCGGCGTGTCGTTCGCGACCACGCGACCCTGGTTGAGAATGCAAATACGGTCCGCTTGCTCCGCTTCCTCGAGATAATGCGTCGTGAGAAAGATCGTCGTCTGATATTCGGCGCGCACTTGCCTCAGATACTCCCACAAACTGCGACGGCTGGCCGGATCGAGTCCGCTCGTCGGCTCATCGAGAAAGAGCACGTGCGGACGATGGATGAGCGAGCGAATGATTTCGAGTTTGCGCTTCATGCCCCCCGAAAAAGTCTTGATCGGCTTGAAAATCTCTTTTTCGATTCCCAAGACCTCGGCCAGCGTATGAATCTGGGCTTGATAGGCGCGCGGCATCAGCGCGAAGCTGGGCGCGAAATGATGCAAGCCATACAGAATCGCATGGAGGCGCACATTTTCTTCGGCGGTCAGATTGACATCCAAACTTGGATTCTGGAAAATGATGCCGGCATACTGGCGAACGGCGCTGGCTTGCGTTGCGACGTTGTAGCCGGCCACCAGGACTTGGCCCGACGTCGGCGCGAGCGTGGTCGTGAGGATCGAGATCGTGGTCGTCTTGCCGGCGCCGTTTGGACCGAGCAAAACAAAGAACTCGCCGGGGGCTACGTCGAACGAAATGTCATCGACGGCATTGACCTCCGCCCGTTTATATCGTTTAACTAGATTTTCAACATGAACGACAGATTGCATGATTTTTTCTACCTGCCTCCAAATTAAAAAACGAAATCGTGATGCGTCAATTTCACGCAACACGGTGTGCCCATTGCTAGAGCCGACGTATTGTAATCAAACATAGCATCGCGCATCAAGTAATCTGCTTCGTCATTCTCGTCTCGGTACCTCTTGAGTTATTGCTGAATGTCCCAATTGCTTTGCAAAGATTCTGACGAATGGTATACCTGCTATGCAAGAGGCAGACTCACTGATGCGAGGAGTCCAATCGGGCGCATATTATCACGGAATGCTCAACGCGGCGTTAAAAATATGTTAGTCTTATCAGCTGATTTCTTCCAACAAGTGTGCAGTACACTCACGGGGCAATTTTTCAAAGCAGACTGTTTGACTTGGCGATGCGGCATCGTGATAATTTCCAATAATTCCGTACACCGACTGTGCTGATGCCATTCAAGGGAAGTGTGGCGTACTCACAAATTTCCGGTTTTGACCGTTGAGCGGGCTTGCATTCCACTACCGCGCGTGCCAATCGGTCGGGCGCACCCGATTGCGGCGTAACAGCGCTAACCCAAGAAGGAGACGTCCGATCGAATCCGCACGGAGGAGCTTGGTGAGGTAATTGAGATGTGTCGTGGGCTTGTCACCTATTCCGCCCACTGTCAGTAAAACAACCCGAAAAAGCGAGAGCGCTTGGTGATCTGCCGGGTGCTCTCGTTTTGGGTAGGAGTCGTACAGTGGAACCTATGTCCGAACGCGAAGCATAGCCGCTTGATTGACAAGCAAATTTCGATGAGGATCAGGTTTTCGGTAGGATACCAAACACCTTTGACATTTCAATCGGTTCGGGCTATATTAAAAGCGTCAGTTGGTCTCGAGCCAAAGGTTCGTTTTTGATTGCTGGCTTGCAAAAAGGCGATGCCGCCATTTCTGCACGTGCTCGCAGACGATTAACGATCATACAACACCTGTCGTTGGGATGTGCCCTTGGCTTGCGCCAAAGAGCACCAAAGCGACAGGTGTTTTTGTTTGTGAGACATCACCGCAGTTGACCGATCAAGGAGGAGGCAACGATGCAACCCCCAGCTGTCGTCCAAGCACCCGCTCCAGCCAAACGCATCTACTATCTCGATTGGCTGCGTGTGCTGGCGATTTTCGTGGTGTTTCTCTATCACGCCGTTCATCCCTTTGACCTTCCAATGTGGCACATCAAAAACGCCGAGCGCAGCGATCTCCTCACCATCATCACCGTCTTGCTCGGTTTCTGGGGCATGCCTTTTTTCTTTCTCGTCGCCGGCACCGCGAGTTGGTTTGCCCTGCAACGACGAACGCCAAGCCAGTATATACGCGAGCGCTCCCTGCGGCTCGTTATTCCCTACGTCGTCGGCACCGTTTTGTTTTGGTTGCCGGTAATGTATTTGGAATGGGGCAACCGCGTTTATTTGGGAGCCACCACACTCTCTTTCCAAGCGTATCTGCTGAATCTGCTTCAGTGGTTTGTCAGTTTGGGTTTCAGCCCCACCTGGTTGTCATTCGGCAATCACCTGTGGTTTATCGGTTTCCTGTTCGCCTTTGCACTCCTCTCCCTGCCGATTTTTCTGTGGCTCAAACGCGAGCGAGGCGCGCGGGTGATTGCGTGGCTGGCAAGCGTGAGCGAACGGCGCGGCGGCATCCTCGTGTTCCTGCTCCCGCTCTTGGTCATCCAGTTGTCGCTTCGACCTTTCTTCCTGCGCGAACACGATTGGGCAGATTTCATCTTCCGACTGTGTTTCTACATACTAGGATTCATCCTCATCGCCGATGAGCGGTTCACACGCGCACTCCGCCGCGACTGGTGGATTGCATTTACGTTAGGAACCGTAGTCATCATCGCGATGGTCGTGATGTATGCTGGGATGAAACTGCCGCTCTTTGACTGGGGTGGAAATCCGGCGATTCCCCAGTTCTACTTGATGTTCTCGTTTATCACCATCATCGCCCTGACGTATACGCTCACGATGTTTTTTGTCGGGATGCGTTTTCTCGATTTCACGAACCAATGGCTGACGTACGCACAAGAAGCCGTGTTGCCGTTCTTTATCCTGCACCAACCGGTCATCGCCGTCATTGCCTTTTACGTGGTGCAATGGCAGACCGGCATCTTGCCCAAAATGGTGATGGTTGTGGCGAGTTCATTCATCGTAACGATAGGGCTGTACGAATTGCTCATCCGACGGATTGCGCCTTTGCGTGCGCTGTTTGGGATGACCAGGTAAATCCCAGTTCATATGAGATTGGGAGTGCACAACACGTTGTGCACTCCCGTTGAATCTACTCCTTCCGTGGCCTTCGCGTACACTCGAACACTATTTCAGACACTGTGTGGCTTTTCTTTGACAATCTGGCTATCCGGGTGTATCCTACTAGATGAAACCATGTCTTGTAGGATAAAACGATGACAAGTTCTTTGCGAGACTATCAGATCCCTTACGGCAAAACGAACCTCAAATTCCAATTTCCAGAATCGGCAAATGTTACTGTGGTCTCGTCACAGCCCGCAACTCCATTGTCCGATGTGAAGCGCGCTGTGGCTGATGCGTTGGCTCATCCCATCGGCACGCCGCCTCTCCGCGAAATGGCTCACCCAGGCGATCGCGTCTGCATTGTTTTCACTGACATTACTCGCTCTAGCCCTGATGACATACTCGTCCCAGCATTGTTGCACGAATTGCAATTGGCAGGTGTCCGCGATTCGGATGTGACATTGCTGTGTGGTATCGGCATGCATCGCGCTTCAACGCATGAGGAAAAGTGTCGCAAGCTGGGAGCGGACATTGTCGCGCGCTATCGCGTGATTGATAACGAACCGCAGAATCCCAAAGCCCTGGTTGACCTGGGTACTACGCCAGGCGGCGTGCCGGTCTCGGCTCATCGAGCCGCAGTCGAAACGGATTTGCTGATTGCGACTGGCTTGGTCGAACCGCATCAGTATGCCGGGTATTCGGGTGGACGAAAAACGTTGGCGGTCGGCGCGGCGGGCGAAGCGTTGATCGCGCATACGCATGGTCCCGCTTTTGTTGATCATCCTGGGACGCGCTTGGGACGCATCGAAGGCAATCCATTTCACGATGCAATCACGGAAGCGGCACGCCGCGCGAATCTACGATTCATCTTGAATGTGGTGTTGGACGATGATAAACGGATTCTTAAGGTTGGCGCAGGCGCGCCCGAACCAGCGTTTGCAGAACTTGTCGCGTTCGCGAAATCGATTTACGAAGTTTCGATTCCACATCAGTACGATGTCGCCATCGGTGGAGTTGGATTTCCTAAAGATGCGAATCTTTATCAGGCAAGTCGCGCCGCATCGTATTTGTTCTTTGCCCCGGTTCCCGTCGTCAAGCGAGGTGGCTATCTTATCATTCCAGCATTGTGCGAAGAAGGTGTCGGCGCGGGTGTCGGCGAGCAACGCTTTTTCACGGCGATGCGCGATGCGCCCAACATTCAATTTATCTTAGACGATGCACGCAAGAACGGTTATCCCCCGGGTCAGCAACGCGCCTTTGTGATGGCGAAGGTGTTGGAGCAAGCGCGCGTAGTGATTGTGGGCAGTCAATGCCCCGACCTCGTCGCGGCTTGCAAGATGATTCCTGCCGCAACGATGGAAGAGGCACTCGCAATAGCACAACGCGACCTGGGTTCAAAACTTGATGTGTTAATCGTCCCGCATGCCCTGCTGACGTTGCCAGTCATTGCTCAATGAGAATCGACAAGGAGTTTGGTCGTTAAAAAAAATCGGATATTGACACAAGTTTCGTTTTGTGATATAGTGTATTCAAAGAATGAAACCTTGTTTCATTCTTTGAAACACGCTCAAATGACGGCTTTTAACCTCACACCACAACCACCTATAGCCGACTGAGCGCATCGTTCGATGAGGAGCGATTCTGTGTCAATCCTGCAGTCCAATTCCATTTCATCTAGTCAAAGCATCTGCTCCTGACGCGCTTGCGCGTCGCAGGTGCTTTTTCGTTTTTGTTTTTCAATGGAGGTGGTATGGTAAATCAACCACCAACGCGAACGGTCGAAAGAGCGCTCGATATTCTCTTGTGCTTTCGCCCAGAAGAACCTGGGTTGACGCTGACGCAAATTGCCGAACGGGTCGAGATGCATAAGAGCACCGTCCACCGTTTGTTGGCAACGCTTGAGCAAAAGCGTTTCATTCAGCATGTCGATGGCAATGGAACCTATCGGTTAGGGTTGCGACTCGTCGAGCTGGGATTCACGGTCCTCAAGGGCAATGACATTCATCGACAGGCACTGCCCTACATGCACCGTCTGTCTGCCGAGTGTCGCGAAACCGTCGATTTGGCAATTTTGGATGGGGGTCAAGTTGTTTATCTTCAGGTCGTCGAAAGTCCGCAACGGATGAAATTTGCGGTGGCGCCTGGACAACGCTTGCCCGCATTTTGCACCGCAACGGGAAAAGGATTCCTCGCTTTTTTGCCCGATAGACCAAGTCGCAGGAATCTTAAAGCTAGGAATGCCGAAATATACCGCGCACACCAAGACTGCGCGCGCAACGATATACGATGAACTAGCACTCATCCGCGAACGAGGATTTGCAGTTTCACAACAGGAATATGAAGACGGCGTCAATGCCGTTTCCGCGCCGATCTTGGACGCGAACCAATATCCCATCGCATCGATAGCGATTGTGGGACCAGCATTTCGTCTGCCGCAAGCCCGTTTAGAAGAACTGGGCAAATCGGTGCGCGAAACTGCGGACGCAATCGCACACGATCTGGGTCTCGCGTTCAAAATATCCTGAGCTTGTCCGACTGGCTTGTGCCAGACATTTCATAGAGAGGAAATAGACATGAGTCAAGTACCTTTTGTCAAAGCCGCCGATGTGCCAGGTGAATTTCGAACACCGCCGCGCACATCCAAGCTATTGCTCGCGCCCAAGTTTGGCGGAGTGAAAAATGTTTCGATGGGCATGAACATTACCGAAGTGGGAAGCATGATCCCCGATCATCAGCACGACGAATCGGAAGAGGTCTTGTTCCTCATCAGCGGTCGTGCCAAGATCGTGATCGATGGTGTGGGCGAATGGGAAATCGGTCCCGAGACGGCTTTCTATTCTCCGATTGGCGTCAAGCATCGCGTGGAAAACATCGGCGATGAACCGCTGAGAATCGTGTGGTGCTACTGCCCGCCATTACCCAACCACAAAAGTTAATCCGCAAATCTTATTTTTGAAAAGGAGTAATCATGTTTGAAGAGACTCGCAAGTTCATGCAAAAGCTGGGACTGCCGCCAGGCGACTTGTTCGATATGCCGTCCTCGACGCAGCGTTTCCCAGACGGCGCGGCATTCCGCATCGAATGCCCGACGGTGAATTCGTCGGACGCCGTGGCGGCGTTGTTGGACACCTCGACCAAAATGGGGATTACCATCAATCGCGTGACGGAAACGTACGGCATGTTCCGCCACACGCGCCAGGAACTCAAAGAGTACTGCCGTCTGTGCAATCAGTACGGCACAGAATTGTTGATGTCGGTGGGTCCGCGCGCGCCCTACGATACCGGCGCCACTGTGCAAACGCCCCAGGGTGTGCGCATCAGCTATCGCTTGCGTGGGATGGAGCAAGTCTTGCGCGGTATCGAAGACATCAAACGCGGCTATGAACTGGGTATTCGCGGCTTTCTCGTTTACGACGAAGGTATGCTGTGGGTCGTGAATGAAATGCGCAAAGAAGGCGCGTTGGCAAAAGAAATCGTCTTCAAGTGTTCCGCGCATCTGGGACACTGCAACCCAGCATCGTTCAAAGTTTTGGAAAACCTGGGTGCGGACAGCATCAACCCCGTGCGCGATTTGCAAATCCCAATGATTGCCGCATTGCGCGCGGCGATCAAGGTGCCGATCGATGTGCATACGGACAATCCTCCGGGCTCGGGCGGTTTCATCCGGGTTTACGAAGCGCCAGAAATCGTGCGCGTTGCCGCGCCCGTTCACTGCAAAACGGGTAACTCGGTCATCGGTGGACATGGCGAAATGACGTCTGCTATCGATGGCAAGCGCATGGCAGAGCAAGCGGCCATCGTCGTCGAAATGGTGAACAAGTATTATCCCGATCTGAAACAGTCGGGCAAGCGCACGAGCGATATGCGCATCCCGGTCGCATAAGTTCTTTCTTCTCTGAGTGTTGTGCCCATCGTCTGAAAAAGGACGGTGGGCATAACGCGCAATTGTTATCGTCGGTGAAGGAGTGATATATGGGCGAATGGCAAATTCCTCCAAGCGGCGGTCATATGGAACGTGCCACTGGTTTGTATTTGCAAACCATGAACATGACCGAAGTTAATGAACGGCTCAAGAAAAATGATTTGATTATTATCCCAGTCGGCAGCACCGAAAATCATGGCGCCGGACAGCCGCTGGGCGAAGACACATTCCTGGTAACGCGCGCGGTCGAGCAAGTGGCCATGAAGATGGGCTGCACCATCGCCGAGCCGATTTGGTACGGTTCGCATCCCCACAACCACTTGGGCATGCCGGGGACCATCGTGGTGCCCGAAGACGTTTTGCTGGCGAACATGCGGGCAATCATCACCGGGCTTTGGAACACGGGCTTTCGCAAGCAGATTTTCATCAACGGTCATGGTCAGGAAGAAGTTCTGCCATTAGCGATTCAACAGTGGCAAAAACGATACCAACTGCCGGCGGTACTGATCACGCTCCATACCTGGACCGTCATCCATGATCGCATGAAAGACAAGGCGCACGGCGGTCCCTTCGACACGCCCTTTGCGCACGCCGATGAAGCCGAGGCATCCTATTCGTTGGCCTTGTTCCCGGAATTCATGAATCCGAAACTGTTCGTGGACAACAAGCCCTCCGGATTCTTGCCCCCGGTCACACGGACAAGGGCGGCGATGTCTACCACGCCCCGATCAAAGGTCATGAGCATGTCGGGTTGGGTGGCATTGAGGTGAAGGATTATCCAGAAGGCGTCATTGGTTCTCCAACCAAGGCATCGGCGGATAAAGCCACCGCCGGCCTGAACGATCTCATGGACTATTTGTGCCGGTTGATTGGCGACATCATGACCAAGTTCCCGGCGGGCGTTCTGCCTCCGGTGGACCACGTTACCATGCGCAGCAAGGAAGAGGTCGAAGAATACATCAAGGGACCGCTGAATGGCGGCAAGTCCATCTACACCCTCGGCTACCCGCCGTAAATCAGTGAACAGTAAGACAGTACGTTCAGTTCCACGTTTACGCATCACGTATTGGAGGATTGATGAAACTCGTTCGTGTGAATATGACGCAAGGCAAAATAGAATAAACGCCAGTCCCAGCCCAGTATGAACGAATGGGCGGACGCGCGCTTACATCAAAGTTGCTGTTGGAACAAGTGACGCCAACATGCGATGCGTTGGGTCCGCATAATAAATTGATCTTTGCGCCTGGGTTGCTCGCGGGTGTCAATGTGACGACAGCGGGTCGTTTGTCCGTTGGCGCAAAAAGCCCATTGACGGGCGGTGTCAAAGAAGCGAACGCAGGCGGCACAGCGGGCGACACACTCGCCAAGATGGACATCAAAGCCATCGTCGTCGAAGGGCAAGCGAAAAAGGGCGAGTGGTATTTGCTGCGCATCACTGGCGACTCTGCCGAATTGTTGTCCGCGAATGATGTGCGCGGACTGGGCACGTACGCGACCGCCGATAAATTGCAAGAACGATTTGGCGCGGATGCCTCGATCATTTCCATTGGTCAGGCGGGCGAGTACTTGATGACGGGCGCGAGTATTGCGACCACTGGACAACAAGACCAACGCAGTAACCATGCTGCGCGTGGCGGTCTTGGCGCGGTGATGGGAAGCAAAGGGCTCAAGGCAATCGTCATCGACAAGGCGCGCAAAGACGTTCAACTTGCGAATGCGGAATTGTTCAAGACGGCGTCCAAACGATTTGCCACTGAACTCATCAATGATCCCAAGACGGGACAAAAGGGTTCGCAGCATTTGTACGGCACGGCATCGATTGTTGCCGCGGTCAACGAAATCGGCTCACTGCCCACGCGGAATTTCGGAACTGGGAATTTCGAGCAATCGGCGGAACTGCGCGGCGAGAAATTGCGTGAACTAATTCTCGCGCGCGAAGGCAAGGGCAAGGTCGGCACAAATTGCATGCCGGGTTGCGTGATCTCTTGCCGCAATTATTACGTGGACGAAAAAGGGCAAGGCGTCGTCGGCACCGTGCAGTACGAAACGATTGCGCTCCTCGGCTCGAACCTGGGTCTCGGCAATCTTGATGATGTTGCACAACTCAACTATATGTGCAATGATTTCGGACTCGACACGATTGAAACCGGCGCGGCGCTTGGCGTGGCAATTGAGGCGGGACTGGCAAAGTTCGGCGATGTGCAAAGCATCTTGGCGTTGATGCAAGAAATCGGTAAAGGCACGGTGACTGGTCGAATGCTCGGCAATGGCGCAGTGACGACAGGACGCATCCTGGGAATTCGCCGCGTGCCTGCAACGCTTGGGCAAGCGATGCCCGGTTATGATCCGCGCTCGCTCAAAGGCAACGGCGTCACGTATGCCACCTCGCCGCAAGGCGCAGACCACACAGCGGGCAACGCGTTCGGCGCGCGCAAAGAAGTCAACCCACTGGGAGTTCAGGGGCAAAAAGAACTTTCCCTCAAATTGCAAATCATCGCGGCAATGCTTGATAGCACCGGCTTGTGCTTGTTCGCGCGTCCGCCCGTGCTGGCAGATCCGCAGTTGTTGATCGATATGATCAATGGCATTTATGGCTGGGGCTGGACGAAAGAGGACGCGGACCGCGCGCATCGTGACGTATTGCGAACGGAATTGGAATTCAATCGCCGCGCAGGTTTCACCGCGGCCGATTATCGCATCCCCGAATACATGCGCGAAGAACCTTTGGCTCCGCATAATGCCGTCTTTGATGTGCCTGATGCGGAACTCGATGCGGTGTTCAGCACATTGTAGGTGTTCACTTGGCTGTCGATGTCGAATTGTTTGGTGGGCTGAAGAATAATCTTCCACGACGGCAAACGATCATTCTGGAAAACCCGATCACGGTCGAAGAATTTATCCATCGTCTGGGATTGCGCGATGAAGAAATCGGACTGATTGTCATCGACGGTGTGCAAAAAGAATTGGATGATCTCGTCCCGACCACTTGTCGTCTCTGTTTTTTCCCACCTGTGTCGGGCGGATGAGGACTATTCAGTAGTCAGACTGAACACTGAATACTGATTACTGACTACTGATTATCAAGGAGGAATAACATGGCTGAGACTTTTACACTCGTTGAAGCGGCGAAGAAGGTTCTCTTGGATCGCCGCAGTATTCGGGATTACACTCCTGAGCCAGTTGCGGATCGAAGACCTGGATTTGATTTTGGAGATGGGGCGGCAAGCGCCGTCCGGTGAAGACGCGCAACCCTGGCGATTCATCATCGTCAAAGACCCAGAGGCGCGCAAAAATTGGGCGCCATCGCGGGCGGCGGTAGTGGACGTCGTTTCACCGCTGAGTTTGTCACGGAAAAAATGCAAGAACGCTTTGCCAATTTGAAAGACGAAGCGAAGAAAAAAGCCGCGTTCGAAAAATTGACCTCGGGAACGGTTTCGGCGTTCTTAGCTGAAGCCCCCGTGAACATCGTGGTCTGCGGCAAAAAGCATGTATGGGATATGCCCTACGATACCTCCGCCGCAATTGAGAACATGTTGTTGATGGCGGCGGCGCTGGGCTTGGGCGCGTGCTGGGTCATTGCGCCATGCATTGACATTCGGGATGAGGAACGCATCAAGGAATTGTTCGACATTCCTGAAGGATACAAGGCGGTCAGCATTATCCCGATTGGTCATCCTCAGCGACCCCATCGCCCGCGCCCGCGCTTGCCCATTCACGAACTGGTCTTTAATGAAAAATTTGGCGCGGCGTACTATAACAAGCCAGAAGAGGTGAAAGCATGAGCGGCAATACCATTTCGCAAGCCTATACCAACGATTTGATGTTCGATCTCCAAAAATCATTTTGGGACGAACGGGGCTTGGGCGCGCGCTTTCGCACGGTGTCGGTGGGACGCGAACATTTCAAATCGACCGTGCTTCCGCAAATTACGTCAAACGAAATTGCTGATTTCATTCGCGCCATCGAAAAAGCCTTGAAGGATGAAGGGATCGTCGCGAGTATTACGTGTGTTGAAGAGGGACGCCTGTTGCGCGTTCAAGTGAAGGGTTGTATGCACCGCGTTGTCGAAGACCGCTTGAACAAGCTGGGGATTCCAGCATTCACCTGCGTGCCGGCGAATCTCATCGCGTATGCCATCGAAGAAAAACTCAATCGTCCAACCGAACTTGCCGAAATCAAAGTCGAAGCAGAGGGTTGCAACATGTTGCTGGTTACTTTCGAGCAACGCCCCGTGCTGAAATAGGAGGCGTCGGTGTCTAAACTCGCAACGCTGACCGAAGCGGTTACCTCGATTCCATCTGGCTCAAGTATCGCTTTGTCGGGATTTGCCATCACCCGATGCAACATGGCATTTGCGCGCGAAGTGATTCGCCAGGGTCTCAAGGGACTAACGATCTCGCAGTGCGTCGGCGCGATGGACGGCGATCTCTTGGTGGGCGCTGGCGCAGTGGATCGGCTTATCTACGGCGGCGGCTCGCTGGATAAATTTGGACGATTGGCCTGCGTGAATCGCGGGATCGAAAATGGAACGCTCATCGCCGAAGAGTACAGCAGTCTATCGGTGGCGTTTCGTTATCTGGCTGGGTCGCTCGGCTTGCCGTTCATTCCGATTCGCTCGCTCAAGGGTTCAGATTTGTTAAAGCGCTTGCAAGAACAAGACGCATCGCAAATCGCCATGGTCAATGATCCGTTCACGGGCGAACAGTGGCTGGCATTGAAACCATTGATTCCCGATGTGGCCATCGTTCAAGTGCAACAAGCGGACGAGGAAGGCAACGCGACCATCCTGGGTCCGCGGTGGGACAACACCGACCAAGCCAGAGCAGCCAAGCGGACGATTGTGATCGCGGAAGAAATCGTTTCAACCGAGATGACGCGGCGCCAGGCGGAACAAATTTCGATTCCCGGGTTGTTGGTTTCGCATGTCGTGCATCTGCCGTTTTCGGCGCATCCTTGTTCGGTGTATCGCGTCTATGATTACGATGCGGAAGAAATCGAGCGTTATGTCGAAGGCACGAACACGCCCGAAAGTCTCAAGGCGTACTTGGACCGCACGGTGTATAGCGTGCAAGATCATTGGGAATATCTCGAACGCGTGGGCGGAATGAAACGTTTGGAAAGCCTGCGCGCTGATCCGATCTTGGCGTATTGACAAGGAAGCCATCTATGAGCCTTGAGTATTCGCACAATGAATTAATGGCGGTTGCTGGAGCGCGTGAATTGCAGGATCACCAAATCGTCGCCGTGGGATTGGGCTTGCCGATTGTGGCAACCTTTCTCGCAAAAAAAACGCACGCGCCGAATATGACGATGTTGTTTGAACTCGGCGTCATCGATGCCGAGCCATGCGAAACGGGCGTGGGGCTGGCCGATCCGCGCGCATGGTATCGCGCCAAAGTGTTGAGCAGTTTTGTCGATATTCTGGGCACGGTGCTTCATCGCGGTCGCGTCGACGTGGGTTTTCTCGGCGGGCTGGAAATCGATCAATACGGCAATCTGAATACGACGATGGTCGGCGACCCGCACGGAAAATTCCGCCATATGATCGGCAGCGGCGGCGCGAATGATATTGCGTCGTGCGCGAAAAAGACCGTCATCATCATGCGCCACGAAGCTCGCAAGTTGAAACAAACGATTTCATTCATCACCAGTCCCGGGTTATATCGATGGCGGGGATAGTCGCGTGAAAGCCGGGCTGCAAGGCGGTCCCAGCCGCGTGATTACCGACAAAGCCATTCTGGGTTTCGATCCGGTCTCCAAGAAAATGAGCATCGTCTCGATTCATCCTGGCAATACGTTGGATGAAGTGGTTGCGAATATGGGATTCAAGCCGCTAGTCCCAGCCCAGGTTCCATTTACTGAACCGCCCTCGGCGGAGCAACTGCGATTGATCCGCGAAGTCATCGATCCGCAGAAAGTGTATGTAGGATAATCTTCCGCCAAGACCCTAAAGGTTTTGTTGATAAAAAATCAAATTTTGATTTACAGAAAAAACCTTTAGGTCTGGCGGTTGCAAATATAGGAGCTGTCCAGTGCCATACGTAGTTACTGCCGAATGTATTTTGTGTGGGGCGTGCGTTTCAGGTTGCGAGAGCAACGCGATCACCGAAGGCGAAACACAATCGCATATCAATGTTGAAATGTGTATCGAATGCAGTACGTGCGAGCAGAACTGCCCCATCCAAGCCATCATCTTTGTGGAAGATGCAGACATGGAGAAGTACAAAGCATCTCTGCCGGCGAATTCAGAGCCGCAAGCAGAAAACAAACCGGCGCAGGATACTTGACGTGGTTAAAGCTTGGCGTTGCGCTGTTCGGATCCGAGTTCTCAATGGGGAGGATAAATGCAATTATTGAAAATCGAAGGGCTAAGCAAGTCTTTCGGCGGTTTGAAAGCCGTCGACAACGTGACGTTCAACGTCGGCGAAGGTGAGATCATCGGTCTCATCGGTCCAAATGGATCAGGCAAAACCACGACGTTGAATTTACTCACCGGCTTTCTGAAACCGAATGCCGGCACAGTCATGTTTGCCGGGGAAAACATCACCGGGATATCGCGCAGTCAGATGTGTCCCAAAGGCATCGCGCGAACTTTTCAATTGGTCAAACCCTTTCTCGATTTCACCGCGCTGCAAAATGTGATGGTGGGTAGAGTATACGGCAGAGAATCGAGCACCAGTCTCAAAGCGGCGGCGCAAGAAGCGCTGGCGAGTTTGGAGCGGGTTGGGTTAGCGGACAAAGCCAAGATACTTGCCAAAGACCTCACGTTGATGCAACGCAAGCGGCTTGAGTTGGCGCGCGCGTTAGCCGCGAAACCGAAACTGCTTTTGTTCGATGAATTGATGGCGGGGTTGAATCCTAGAGAAGCCGACGATGCGTGCGTCTTGATCCGGCAGATTCGAGATTCCAGGATCACGATCTTGATGGTGGAACATATTGTGAAAGTTATTTGCACGTTGTCGGATCGGATCGTGGTTCTCAATATGGGCGCGAAAATCGCAGAAGGTCCACCCACTGAGATCGTGCATAACCAACAAGTCATCGATGTTTATTTGGGGAGGGCGCATGCTTAAGCTTGAAGCCATCGACGCTTTTTACGCAGACCTCCAAGCCCTGTGGGGCATCTCGCTGGAAGTGAAGGAAGGGGAACTGGTCGCGCTGGTGGGTCCCAACGGCGCGGGAAAACCGACGACGTTGCGGATTATCAGCGGATTGCTCAAGCCCAAATCGGGCAATGTGTTTTTCAACAATAAACCTCTCGGCAGAGAATCGGCGCACAAAATTGTCGAGTTGGGCATATCCCAAGTACTCGAAGGCGGCAAAGTATTTACCGGCATGAGTGTCTTGGAGAATCTTGAACTCGGTGCGTTCGTGTCCCAAGCGCGGAAAGTGAAAAACGAAACGCTCAAGTGGGTGTATGGAATCTTCCCGCGGTTGGAGGAACGCAAGGATCAGCGCGCGGGAACGCTGAGCGGCGGCGAACGCCAAATGCTCGCGATCGGCAGGGCGCTAATGTCCAAGCCCAAACTCCTGATGCTTGACGAACCCTCGTTTGGTCTCGCGCCGATCTTGGTCGATCAGATGTTTCAGATGATCAAAGAAATCAATCGGCAAGGCGTGACGATTCTGCTGGTCGAGCAAAACGTCCGGGCAGCGTTAGAGTTAACGCATCGTGCGTATGTCATTGAGAATGGACGAATGGTCGGACAGGGTACCGGCGATGATCTCTTGTCGTTCGAATCCATCCGCAGTGCATACCTGGGAGAATGCTATGATGTTTGAGGCATTGGCTCAAAACCTAGTTTATGGAGTTTTGGTGGGCGCATTGTACGGATTGGCGGCGGTCGGGTTGTCCCTGGTTTTTGGCGTGACCAAATTCCTTAATGTTGCGCACGGCGAATTTTTGATGCTGGGCGGGTATGCGAGTTTCTGGCTCTTTGCGCTTTGGAAAGTCGATCCCTTCGTTTCTCTGCCCGCGGCGATTGTCTTTTTGCTTGTGATCGGCACCATCTTTTACAAATTGCTCTTTGGCCGGATGGTCAAACTCACCGAAGGCGTCAAAATCCAGAACACGCTTCTCATCGGTTTTGGATTGTCGTTGATTCTGCAAAACCTCGCGCTGCGCTTTTGGACGGCAGATACGCGGAGCATTACGACGTTCTATTCGGGCACGGTGTTCACTTTCGCCGGGGTGCGCTTTCCACTTGTGCGTGTGGCGAGCATGGTCATCGCTTTCGTCATCGTCGTCGCGCTTCAATTATTCCTGCGCCGAACTTACACGGGAAAAGCGTTGCGGGCTACTGTCGAGAATTGGGAAGCCGCCACGCTGATGGGCATCAATATCCAACGAGTGTATCTGATGTCGTTTGTGATCGGCGCAGCGTTGGCAGGCGTAGCCGGCGCTTTGGTAAGTGTGGGCTATTCCGTCGACCCTGGAATGGGGATGAGTTGGACTCTCAAAAGTCTGGTCGTGATGGTTCTGGGTGGCTTGGGCAGTATCACCGGGACTTTTATCGGCGGCATTCTCCTCGGACTGACCGAGTCAGCCACCGGCTTTTTTCTCAGTCTGACCTACAAGGAAGTCGTCGGGCTGGTGCTGTTTCTCCTCGTCCTGGTTTTGAGACCACAAGGTTTGTTCGGCACAAAGGAAGGATAACGCATGAATAAAATCCAAATTCCTTTTATCATCCTTCTCGTTGCGCTGCTGGCCGCCGTGCCGACGTTTATCACATCCGAGAGCACGCTCAACCTCGCCGTGTATGTTCTCTTGTACGTATCACGATTGCTTCCAGTTGGAACATCTTGGGTGGCTTTAGCGGACAAACGAATCTGGGACATGCCGCATTTTTTGGTTCAGGCGCGCTAGTCACCCGCATGTTGTGGTTTGCGGGATGGAATATCCTGCCCAGTATGTTTGTGGGCGCTTTGGTCGCGGTGGTGTTAGCGCTCATCATTGGCGCTCCCGCATTCCGCTTGAGAGGCGTGTACTTTGCGATTGGCACGCTGGCGCTTTCGCAGATTCTCTACATCACCGTGGGGAATACCTTCTCGACGATCTCCTCGATTCCGGCTCAAGACTTGGCAGTCTATTCGCTTGTCCCGCGATACTATCTCTTCTTGGGTGTGGCGTTGCTCACCATCGCTACTGCCTATGTTCTGCTCAATTCTAGATTTGGGTTGGGCATCATGGCCGTGCGCGAAGAAGAAGATGCGGCCGAGTCAATGGGAGTCAGCGCGCTCAAGCACAAACTGTTGGCGCTGGGCGTGAGCGCGTTCTTCGGCGGACTGGCGGGCGGCGCATTTGCCTTTTATCACGTTGGCTACTATCCGCAATTGACGTTCGGTCCCGAGTGGACGTTTGATTCGATGATGATGGCATATATCGGCGGCGTCGGCACCATTGTGGGTCCGGTCATCGGCGCGGTGTTCTTCATCGTCCTGCGCGAACTCTTGGCGCTGAATTTCTCCGAATTCCATTTGATCATCTTTGGCGTCCTATTTATCCTCGTGGTCCTCTTTCTGCCCGATGGTTTCATGGGGATTTGGAAAAAAATACAAAAACGATTGGCGCGTGGATCAAAAGATCGGCCGGCTCAACTGGTCACTAAAGCGCCAAGTTGATTGCGCGCGCTGATTCGTTCGTGACCAAAGGAGGTGAGGACAACCAGCACCCAAAAATGTTAATGTCATTGACGACGTTAGTAAATTCACCTTAATGAAGAGGAGGAAAGTACGATGAAGAAGCAGTATCTTAACTGGGCTTTGCGACTCGTCTGCCTCTTGGCAGTCTTGATGCTCGTGATCGCATGCGCCCCAGCACCGACAGCGACCCCGGTCCCACCGACCGCGCGCCGACAGCCGCGCCCAAGCCCACCGAAGCTCCCAAGCCCACCGAGGCGCCAAAGCCGACGGAAGCTCCCAAGCCGACGGCTGTGCCACCGACCGTGGCGCCCACTGCCAAACCGGCACCCGCTTTCATTGAAATCGGCGCGTCCATTCCGCTCACCGGTAAATTCGGCTCCCTGGGTCAGCAAGTCAAGCCAGGGTATCAGTACGCCGTGAACGACATCAACGCCGCCGGCGGCATCTATGTCAAGGAATACGACAAAAAGATTCCTCTGCGGTTCACCTTCTATGATGACGCATCCGATCCCACCCAAGCCGTGAGCAAGTTGGAGACACTCTTCTCCGATCAAAAAGTGGTGGCGTATCTGGGCGGCGCGAGCAGTGACATGCACGTTGCGACGACCGCTATCGCCGAAAAGAACAAGGTTCCGTACCTGGGCATCGCGTTCGCGCTCAATGCGATTCACCAAAAGGGCTACAAGTACGTCTTCTCGCCGTTCCCCAAATCGGTTCAACAAGGACCGGATACATTCACGATTCTCAACGCGTTGATTCCGGATGCAACCCAACGACCGCTCAAGGTCGCCATCTTTGCAGAAAAATCGGACTGGGGACTTGAGCAAGAAGCACTGTGGAAAGAAAATGCCACCAAGAACGGATATAACGTCGTGGTGGATGAGCAGTATGCTGTAGGAAACCTCGACTTTACCGCGATGATCCTCAAAGCCAAAGCGGCTGGGGCAGAAACTTTGCTCGCATTGCCCAATCAACCCAGTGGTGAAGCGCTGATCAAGGGCATGGTCGAAAATGGCTGGACGCCCAAGTTCAGCTTGATCATTCGCGCGCCAGAAAATGTCACCTGGAGCTCGAACCTCGCCAAGAACGGCGACTATGTCACCATCTTCCCCGGCTGGCACAATGCGATGAAATTCCCGGGCGTCGACAAACTCAACGCCGCGTACCAAGCGGAATTCAAGCGCAATGCCGATTTGTTGACGGGTCCATCGTACGCGTGCGTGCAAATCCTCGCCGCGGCGATTGAAAAAGCCGGCACGTTGGATCGCGACAAAATCCGCGATGCCATCGCCGCCACGAACACACCGACCGTCATCGGCAATGTGACCTTCAACGCAGATGGCACGGGCAAAGTGTTGAACCCCATGGTTCAATGGCAGAATGGCAAGCTCGAAATTGTTTGGCCCCTCGACCAAGCGACTGCCAAGTTAGCCTACCCGGCTCCCGCGTTCGACAAGCGCTAAATTCTAGACCCTAAAGGTTTCGGACAATATTCACCAGCGCAGTTCTTGAAAGAAAAACCTTTAGGGTCCAATGACGAAATCGAAATGTGGCGATGGCAAACATCAGCCATCGCCACATTTCCCGCTATCATCAAAAAAACGATGAAAAACAAGCCAGGCAATTTGCAGAGCCAAGAGCCATCGGGACCTCTCCCGATGAATCGCATCAAGCGCGTGGACACGCCGACCAATCGCATCACCAACGATGTTCAGCGGATCGATATGCGCAACACGGCCTATGGTCTCGCCACGCGCGGCGAATACGGTTCCGTCGTTCAAAAAGGCATGCAGAAAACCTTGCCGGACAAATATCCCCTCTCGGCGGCGCAGAAAGACATCATCGACCACATCGCCTTGATGCCATCGAATCCGGTGGCAAACGCGCGCGCGCCAATTCCGCAAGACCCGCAAGTCCTAACTCACCACATCAAATCCGCCGGTTATTTTCTGAAAGCCGATCTCGTGGGCACTTGCCAAGTGCCGCTATCTGCCTATTACAGCCACGATAAACAAGGCAATCCGATTGAGCCCAAGTACCAAAATGCAGTCATCATCGTGATGCGCAAAGAATGGAATGCTGTGCATGCTTCCCAGGGTTCCGATTGGATGGGCGACCCGATTAGTTTCCAAGCGTACCAACACGTCGGCATGGTCGCGGAGACGCTGGCGAATTACATCCGGCGCTTGGGCTGGGAGGCATCGGCACAGTACGGACCTTCATTCGTCAATCGCTATTCGGTATTGTTGCCGCCGCTGTTGATTGCGGCAGGCATCGGCGAAGTGAGCCGCGTTGGAATTATTCTGAATCCATTTTTAGGTCTGGCATACAAAGCCGCCGCGATTCTGACGAATATGCCGCTGGTCCCGGACAAGCCCATCGATTTTGGTCTCCAAAGTTTTTGTCAACATTGCAAAATCTGCGCACAGAATTGTCCCAGCCACGCCATCTCGTCCGGCGATAAAGTGATGTACAACGGTTACGAGACGTGGAAGCTCAACACGCAACGTTGCGCCAGTTTCAATTTCACGAATAAAAAAGGGACCATGTGCAATCGCTGCGTTAAGAGTTGTCCCTGGAGCAATCCGACGACCTGGCAGCACAACCTTGTGCGGGATATGGTGATGCGCTCGAACCTGGCTCAACGCGTGGCAATTCGCGCCGCGTATGCGCTGAAATCGGGAGACGGTCATCCCGAAGAAAAATGGTGGTTCGATATGGAGTACGTGAACGACGCGATTGAGATGCGAAACGCAAATGGAGGACTCGGTTGACTAACGATACGGTTTGGGTGCCGCTCGAGCGTATGCGCGAATTTACGATTCAAGCGCTTGTACGCATGGGCGTTCCCATGGAAGACGCGCGCATCACAACGGAAATTCTTTTGGTTGCCGATGTTTGGGGCATTCGCTCTCACGGCATCGCGCATTTAAAGTTATACCATGATCGGATTAGAAAAGGACATCAGCGCGCGACGACAAAAATCGAAATCGCACGTGATCTGCCGACGACCGCGGTGATGGACGGCGGCAACGGTATGGGTCAAGTTGTCGGATTCAATGCGATGAAGTTGGCGATTGACAAGGCACGTCGATTGGGAATGGGCGCAGTTGCCGTTCGCAATTCGAGTCATTACGGAATTGCCGGGTATTACGCCAAGATGGCAATCGACGAGGATATGCTGGGAATGGCTTTCACGAACGCGCGGCCGGCGGTGACGCCAACTTTCGGCGCGTATCCGTTGCTGGGAACGAACCCGATTGCGTTTGGTGTGCCAACGGATGAACCGTTTCCATTTTTCTTTGATGCGGCGACAGCGGTTGCCGCGCGCGGCAAAATCGAAGTGATGGAACACGCGCACAAGCCGACGCCCGCGGGTTGGATCATCAACGCCGATGGCACGATGCCAACCGACAGCGAACAGATTCTTAAAGACATGGTGTCGAAGCAAGCGGCGTTGTTGCCGTTGGGCGGAGCGGGGGAAGTGTTTGGCGGACACAAGGGATATGGACTCGGCACGATGGTCGAGATTCTGTCATCGACGTTGCAGAGCGGCGCGTACTTGAGCGGGCTGACCGACTTTGACAAGGACGGCAAGCCGCAACCGCTTCGCATCGGACATTTTTTCATGGCGATGCGTATCGATAACTTTGTGTCGGTCGATGAGTTCAAAAAGAATACGGGGAATTTATTGCGCGAATTGCGCGCGGCGCGTAAGGTGCCTGGCGCGGAACGAATTTATACGGCGGGCGAAAAGGAATATTATCGCACGCTGCAAATAAACAAAGAGGGACTGGATATCAGTCTAGGGTTGCAGAAGAATCTAAAAGGACTTGCCAAGGAACTGGGAATCGAATTCGACCTGGGGTTTTAGCAAGACCCAAAAGGTTTTCTGGATAAAGTGAATCTTAGATATTGCGACGGAAACCTTTAGGGTCTCAGCTGCAATAGAGAAGAGCCAAAAGACATCGTTTATCCACCGCGTCCGCTACCAACGTAAGCGTGGATGAACGATGAGCATATGCCGAACCCTGCGAGCGCGCTTGCGCGTGTCATAGGTGTGTCTCTTTTGGCTCCACGCGCATTTTAGCATGCAGACTCGATGCTGTCAAAGACTGCGCGTTTACGGTTTCGAAAATTGCAGCGTCAGTCCAATATCTCGCGCAAGCGCGTCCGTCGTTTCGCGGAGGGGGCGGCCAAGTTCCAACAGTCGTTCGGCGCTAAGGCGAAACGCGGGTCCAACAATTGCCATCGCGGCAACCGGAAATTGGTTCGCATCCAAGATTGGCGCGGCAACAGCGTTGATGCCTTCTTCAAATTCTTGTTCTGAGACGGCAAATCCGCGTTCGCGGGTTAGTTGCAATTGCTTGTGGATTTCAGGGATCGACGTTGTCGTGTGCTCGGTGTATTTGCGCCGTTCGGATTTGAGAATCGTTTGCACTTGTATATCAGGCAGAAAAGCGAGAAACGCTTTGCCCGTCGCCGTGCAAAAAACTGGGAGACGTTGCCCAGGAGCAGAAGCGATTTTCACGCGCTGAGGACTTTCGATCACTTGAAGGTACAAAACCGAATCGCCATCCAAGATTCCCAGGTCGACGTTCTCGCGGTACTCGGCGGCAAGGCGTTGCATAAACGGTAATGCCTGTCGATGAATGTCGTTGCTCTTGAGGACGGAGAAACCCAGCTCAACGAGTCCCAAGCCGAGGCGATACGAGGCGTCGTCCATCCGTTGCACAAAGCGTTTGTTTTCCAAGGTGGCGAGCAATCGATACACGGTGCTCTTGTGCATGCCGACCCGTTCGCTGATTTGCGTCAGCGTTAGATTGGGTTCGTCTGCGCTAAAGCACAAGAGAATGTCGAGCGCGCGGTCGACCGTGCGGGTGGTGGTTTGAGGCAAAAGAAAATCTCCCATCTGAATCTATTCCTGTTCATTTTAGCACGCGCTATCCGGCGTGTCAAAAGATCGACGAGTGGGCAAAGCGCGACAACAGCTAGCGCCGTGTCGTGCAAGGAGGTGCACTGCCGATTATTCGAAAGTGTCTTGCAGAACACACTGACCATCAAACCGTTTCTACACAAACGAATCCCGAGGAGGAGATTCAAAAATGAAACGCATGATGTTGTTCGGTCTTGCCGCATTGGGTTTGTTGCTGTTGCGTTTGTCGGGATTGTCGGCTACACTCGGCGCAGTCAGCACCACTGGCGCAGGCGGGAGGATTATGCGAGAGTCTGAAATACCTCGAACTCCCGCAGACGACCATCACACTGGCTGAAACACGTGATGCGGGCAAGTCCTTTGTTCCGCAGTACACGACAGCGCCGATTACCCCAACCCAGGCATTCTGCCGAGTTGCCGGTGTTGTTGAACCCGAAGTTCGGTTTGAAGTTTGGATGCCCATGTCCGCCAAATGGAACGGCAAGTTCAACGGCGTTGGCAATGGGGGTTTGGCTGGCTCGATTGGCTATGCGGCGATGAACACCGCGCTCGGTCTCGATTATGCCACGGCAAGTACCGGACACCGGGTCATGTGGGCGGCAATGGTAGTTGGGCGATGGCACGTCCAGAACTGTTAGTCGGATTTTGCTTCGCGCGGCATTCATGTCATGACGCTGAATGCCAAGATGATCATTCAGACGTACTACGGTCAAGCTGCCAAGTACCTCGGTACTTTACCGGTTGTTCGGGTGGTGGTGGACAAGCGTTATCCGAAGTCCAGCGCTATCCCTGGGATTACAACGGTGTTGTCGCTGGCGCGCCTGCCAGTAACGTGACCAAAATGTGGCCCGGCGAACAATGGGCGCAATGGGTTAACCAGAAAGACCCCGCTGGGACCATCCCCGCCGCAAAATTGCCGGCGATCAAGAATGCGGCACTCGCCGCTTGCGATGCGAACGATGGTGTCAAGGATGGGATCATCCAAGACCCGCGTAAATGCACCTTTGATCCTGCCAAGATTCAATGCTCGGGCGCTGACAGCAATGAGTGTTTGACAGCGGCACAGGTGAACACCGTCAAAACTATCTATGGCGGACTCAAAGACCCGACGACCGGCAAACAGTTCTGGCCCCCCTATGAAATCGGCACCGAATTGTTTTGGGCGAACCGCCTGGGCGCTCCCGGTGGACCGCCGCTCGCGTACTTCAAGTATTTCTACTTTGCCGATATGAACTGGGATTGGAAAACACTCGATTTTCAACGATCCCAAGTCCTTCCAACTCTTGTATGACGCCGATGCGAAATTGCGCGGCGTGCTCAACTCGACCGACCCCGACATCAACAGCTTTAAGAATACCGGCGGCAAGTTGATCCTGTACCATGGTTGGGAAGACCAAAACATCGCGCCACGCAACACGGTCAACTATTACGACAGCGTGGTCGCGGCGCAAGGTAGCGTCACCAACACGGTCAATTTCGCGCGCCTCTTCATGTCCCCGGGCATGGGGCACTGCAGTGGTGGCGAAGGGGGTACTCCCGCTACGGCTGACCTGCTTACAGCCATTTCGAACTGGGTAGAAAAAGGTCAGGCGCCCGAGTCCATTCCCGCATCGCACGCGACTGCGGGTAAAGTGGACTTGACGCGCCCGCTCTGCGCGTATCCGCAAGTTGAAACGTATAAAGGTAGTGGCGACATTACCGATGCCGCGAACTTTGCGTGCGCGTTGCCCAAGTAGGTGATTGTTTGCGCTGTCCGTCAAGGCAAGGGCGGGAACACATCCTGCCCTTGTCAAAGGAGATTCAAAATGAAACGCACAACGTTGTTCGTTATTCTGGTTTTGGGAGTGTTGATGGTCGCTTGCACTGCGCCTGCGGCGGCACCTGCTCCCACGTCATCCCCGGCGTCTGCTCAATCGTCAGTAGCACCCTCGGGACAACCGATTATTGCGGTTTGTTTGCCGGCTTTGGACAATCCGCTGATGCTTGCGTTGAAGGATGCTTTTGTCAAAGAGTTTGGAAGCAAGTACAAGGTTGAAGTAGCCAGCGCCGAAGGCAATCCGAATACGCAGGCAACCCAGGTAGAGAACTATACTGCCATGAAGGTTAAGTTCATGTTCGTCATGGCGGTGGAGGCAGGTAGTTTACTACCCAGACTAGAAAAGGCACGGGCGGCTGGCGTTCTGGTTATGGTGGCTGGTGGTGAACCGGGCAAATCTGGGCGCGATGCCGTCATGAAGATTGACCAATTCCTGGCGGGTGAATATGCCGCGCTGATGGCTAAACGGTGGGTCGAAAAGACCTATCCGAGTGCCGCCGCCGGTTCTATCGAAACTGCGGTTTTCCTTTCAACACTCAACACCGAAGCGCTGGAGCGTTCCAATGGACTCTTGATGATCAGTGAGCCCTTTTTGAAGAACGCACAGGGCGAATACATTGATGCGACTGGCAAGGCAATCTCGGATGCCAAGGGGAGCTATGTGTCAGGTAAATCTGCAAGTGACCGAGTGGCGAATCCGGTGTATCCCCAGCCGTGAAAATCGTACAAAAACCAACCGCTGAAATGTTCCAAGCCGGTCAAACGACCATGCAGAATGTTCTCACAACTAACCCGAAAGTGTCGCTTGTGATTGCCTATGCATCCGATGGCGGTAACGGCGCGTCCAAAGCGATCATGGACGAGTATGCCAAAGGAGCTAACAGCGTCATCAAGGACCTGACCAAAGTCGCTGTTTTTGGAGTCGGCATGTTCGGTCCCGAAGGTGATGCGATTGTCGAGTCTGGGCAGGGCAAGGGTGTCTTCCGAGGAGCGGTTGCTTTCGGCGGTGGAGATTTGCCTGGGACAACGGTGGGCATTGCCAAGAAAATGCTCAACGGCGAAAAGTACGATGAGGTTACCTGGGATCCGCTCGCGCTGGCGACTTTGGTGGATGGCAAGTTGTCTGTTGCGCCCGTTGCGAATTCCGGAGTGATCAGCGTCAAATAATAAATGGGTGGTCTTTGACTGATTGAACAGCCAGACACAATGGTGGAAGGGCTGGGCTCATAGTCCAAACAGTTCTGTCCAGCCCTTCTCTCATATCAGCCGCCGACAATGAATGATGGAAATGGATGAGTAATTATGGGTTCAGAATACATTGTTGAGATGAAAGGCATAGGCAAACGTTTTGGGGGCGTCCAAGCCCTCAAGAGCGTGAATCTTGAGTTGCGCCGCGGTGAAATCATGGGAATCGTCGGCGACAATGGCGCGGGCAAGTCCACGCTGATGAAGGTTCTTTCAGGCGCTCATTTGGCGGATGAAGGCGAAATCTATATCGATGGCAACCTTGTTCACATCCGAAATCCTCAAGATGCCGCGAGACTCGGTATTGTCATGATTTATCAAGACCTGGCTTTGTTCAACAATCTGGATGTCGCCAGAAATATTTTCATCGGTCGAGAATGTTCCCGAGGTCCCTTTCAGCTTTTGATGGATAAGAAGGGCATGTACAAAAAGGCGGATGAGCTGATCAAGGACTTGCGAGTGGATATTCGTTCGCCCAGACTCAGTGTGGCAGCCATGTCCGGCGGACAGCGGCAGATGGTTGCATGTGCTCGCGCGATCGCTTTCCAATCCAAGATTCTGATTATGGATGAACCGACCGCAGCTCTAGGAGTGACTGAAGCCGGCAAATTGCTCAGTCTGATCAGGAATTTGCGAGACAGGGGGCTTGCGATCTTGCTCATTACTCAACGCATTCCAGACATTTTGGCGATTGCTGACCGCGTATTCGTCTTGAAAGGCGGACAACGGCAAGATGTCTTGGAAGTCAGTAAAGTTACTCTCGACGATGTCGTGACGATGATTGTCAAGGGCAAAGCTCGCGCTGGAGAGAACGGGGCGGCTGTCGAGTACAAATCCTTTGGATAGGTCTTGGCATTTGGTCGCCATCGTATACGGTTAGGAGCATTGCGAATATGTCAAAAATAGACTCGAGCGGGATTCAAAAATACACCATCATGTTTGTGCTTTTGGCTCTGATGGTTCTGTTTTCGTTTGCGAGTCCATACTTTTTGACAGTGCGAAATATTACCAATATCATCGTCCAGAATACTTACTTTATCATCGTCGCCGTTGGGTTATCGTTTGTGATGATTGGCGGCGGTATTGATTTGTCGGTCGGATACCAGATGTCTCTGGTCGGTGTGGTCACTGCGATGCTGATGGTTGTCTATCGCATGCCGGTGTGGTTGGCTATCAGTGTGGGTTTGTTGCTCGGCACTGTCTTGGGACTGATGAATGGTATCATCGTAACCAGTATTCGGATCTTCCCCTTGATCGCAACACTGGCGACGAGTGTGATTTTTCAAGGGATTTCGTATTTGATTTCTCAGGCGCAGACGTATCGTTCATATCCCCAAGAGTTTCTTTTCCTGACCAAGGGAGATGTGCTTGGAATTCCATTTGATGTCTTCCTTACCCTGGTCATTATCATTCTGGCGAGTTTCGTCTATTCTGAGACGATTTTTGGATTGAGATTGGTGGCTCTGGGTGGAAATGAAGAGGCGGCGCGATTAGCCGGTATCAATACGCGCGGCATGAAGGTTGCTTTATATGCGATTTGTGGATTTCTCGTCGCGATTGGGACAATGGTTATGATTTCCAAAGCAGATACAACCAATTCTTCGTTTGGACCTGGGACGGAGTTTATTGCCTTGACTGCGGCAATCGTCGGCGGCGTCAGTTTTATGGGCGGCGAAGGGAACATACCAGCACTCGTGGCAGGTGTCTTTGTCTTGGCAGTATTGGGGAATGGTATGCAACTAGCGGGTTGGGGGATCTATCCCCAATTTATCGTGAGGGGGATTATTCTTTTGGGTGCCGTCGCGTTTGACGAATACCAGAGAAATGCAAAACGCACAAGGCGGAAGATTTAGGAGGAGAATTGTGAACGAGCCAAATAAAATCCCATTCGGGCAACCGCCCGGAATGCCCGGGCAACGCCCACCAGGTCCACCGCCCGGAATGGACGGAATGCCCCCAGGTCCACCGCCCCCCGCAAATACCGATCACATCAAACGAAAATTTCTCGATTTGCCGTATGCTCAATTGTCGCCCGCGCAACAATTGGATATTTATTTGCCCGAACAAGGCGATGGTCCTTTTCCTGTGATTGTGGCGATACACGGCGGCGCGTTCATGATGTGCGACAAGGGCGACATGCAAGTGTTGCCGATGCTGGAAGGACTAGAACGCAACTATGCGGTAGTGTCGATCAACTATCGTATGAGCGGCGAAGCGAAATTTCCTGCGCTCGTGCACGATGTCAAAGCAGCGGTGCGCTGGATTCGTGCAAACGCAGACCAGTATCATTTCAATCCAAATAAAATCGCAGCGTGGGGTGGCTCGGCGGGCGGTTATTTAGCGACGATGCTGGGCGTATCGGAGCGCGTGATGGAATTGCAGGACCTGAGTCTTGGCAATGCCGATCAACCGTGTAATGTGCAAGCGGTGGTCGAGTGGTTTGGTCCCACCGATTTTCTCAAGATGGATGAGCAGTTGGCGGCAAGTGGAATGCCATCGCCGCCTGGGATGGAACACAGCGCGGCGGATTCACCCGAATCGCTGATCCTGGGACAGCACATTGTTCGAGCTCCCGAATTGGTACAGAAAGCGAATCCTGAAACGTATGTCTCGACGAATGCGCCGTCGTTTTTCATTCAGCACGGAACCAAGGATATGATTGTTCCCGTTCAACAATCGATCAACCTGGCGAAGAAATTGGAACAAACCATCGGCAAAGCCAACGTCACGCTCGAATTATTAGAGGGCGCTGGACACGGCGACCCGCGATTCGAGACGCCAGGGAATGTGAAAAAAGTTTTGGATTGGCTTGATCGCGTTTTGAAATAATATCGTCAGCCAGAGTGCACACACTTGCCCTGGCGGGAACGCAAGTGCCAGGGGAGACAGTAGAATATTGTCTTCTCTGTTCCCCTGTGGCGAAAAGAAGTGAGATATTACCAAGATGGATGATTTAACTGCCGACAAACTCGCCATCCGCGAAACCGTAGAAAACTGGGCGTTGTGGCGCGATGCGGGCGACTGGGAACGTTTTGCGACGGTGTGGCATTCGGATGGCTGGATGACGGCGACCTGGTTTCAGGGACCCGCGTCCGAATTTATCAAGGCGAGCCGCGAACTGTTCAATCGCGGTGGAAACATTTTGCACACGCTTGGCGGTTGGACGTGTGACATTGTCGGTAACCGCGCCATCTCGCAAGTCAAGATGACGATCAATCAACGCGCGGCGGTTGACGGCATTCTGGTCGATGTGGTATGCTGGGGACGGTTCTACGATTTCTTTGAAAAGCGCGAGGGGCGCTGGGCCATCGTTCGCCGCCAGCCCATCTACGAAAAGGATCGACTTGACCCCGTTGATCGGTTCGCCGCGTTGAAACTCGATGCCGAATTGCTCGCGCGGTTTCCAGAAGGGTATCGCCATCTCGCGTATTTGCAATCGAAAAATGGATTCGCGGTGAAAGAGAATCTTCCTGGACTGCGCGGACCCGCCGTCGCAAAATTGTACGCCGAGGGCAAGGCGTGGCTCGAGGGTTCGGCGCATCCAGGCGAGCGGATATGAGACCCTCAAGGTTTCATTTGAAACGCGAAGCGCTTTTGTTTTCAAGAGAAACCTTGAGGGTCTTTCAAGGAGGAGCGTGAGCAAAAAGAAAATTCTCGTCGTCGGCGCTCACTCGGCAGATTTCGTTTGGCGCGCGGCGGGCACGATTGCGGTGATGACAGCGCAAGGCGGTGAGGCGCTGGTCATTGCACTTTCATACGGTGAACGCGGCGAATCGGGCGAGCTGTGGAAAGAGCCGAATCAAACACTCGAGAATGTGAAACGGATTCGGCACGAAGAAGCAGCAGCGGCGGCACAAGCGGTCGGCGCATCGTTCCAGGCGTTCGACCTGGGTGATTATCCATTGACGATCACGGATGCGGCGATGGCGCAACTCATCAATGTGTTCCGCGATTGGCAACCCGAGATTGTGTTGACGCACACGCCCGTCGACCCATTCAATCCCGATCATCCGGTTGCGTATCAAGCCGTTCACAAGGCGCGATTGCTCGCATCGGGCGCGGGCGTGGCGAGTGCGTTCAAACGCATCGTTCCACCAGACATGTACTTGTTCGAGCCGCATCAACCCGAACTATGTGAGTTTATGCCGAATACATTTGTCGATATCACGCCCGTGATGGAGAAAAAAATTCAAGCGATGAACGCGATGAAGGCACAAGGCTATCTGCAAAGCTACTACACCGAACTCGCTTCACGGCGCGGCAATCACGCTCGTCGCATTTCGGGAAACGAACAAGTGAAATTTGCCGAAGCGTTGCAACGCACGCTCCCCCAGGTGGTGAATACGTTATGACGCACGATGAATTGAAACGATTAAGCGAATTGGGTGTCGCAACCGTTTACGAAGCATCGGGCAGAGAAGGATTGCTCGATGTGCCGCTCATTCAACTGATTCCTGGGTCGCGCGTCGCTGGTCCAGCGCGAACCGTCTTGTGCGGTCAGGACGATAACTTGATGGTTCATGCGGTGATCGAACACATCCAACCGGGCGAAGTTTTGGTCTTGACGATGCCTCAGCCCGCGCCCGCTGCATTGGTCGGCGAATTGTTGGCGACCCAGGTCAAGGTTCGCGGCGCATCCGCCATTCTGATTGATGCCGCCGCCCGCGATGTCGAAGAACTCGTGAAACTCGGTTTGCCGATTTGGACAAGATTCATCCGAGCAAAGGGTGCGACGAAAAAACAAGTCGGCGAGCTAAATGGCACGGTGACCGTCGGCGGCACAAGAATTTCTTTGGGTGATATTATCGTGCTCGATGCCGATGGCGCGGTGTGCGTCAGGCGCGAACGAGCGACACAGGTGCTCAAAGCATCGGAAGAACGATTGGAAAGAGAAACGCGCCTGCGCGAAAACATTACTCGCGGGTCAAACATCATACGATTTGCACGGCTTGCGCGAGTACGTTGCAAGTAAAAAGGTAAACAAGTAAACAGGTAGACAGGCACACATTTACTTGTCTACCTTGTCTACGTGTATACCTGCTACATAGAATTGAGTGGAATAGATGACAGAACCAAGTTACGATTTAGCGCATCTCGCGCACATTGAGTTGTTGACGCCGAGACTCGAAGAGAGCGCGCGTTTCTTTGTCGATGTGATGGGAATGTACGAGACCGCGCGGCAAGGCGACTCGATTTATCTGCGCGGCTGGGACGATTACGAACATCACTCGCTCAAATTGACCGCGTCGCCCAAACCTGGGTTGGGGCATTACGCATTTCGCGCGTCGAGTCCGCAAGCATTGCAACGCCGCGTCGCCGTCATCGAACAATCGGGCTTGGGCAAGGGCTGGAGCGACGGCGATCTGGGACACGGTCGCGCGTACCGCTTCACCGACCCCGATGGACACAACATCGAAGTTTATTACGAGACGGAATGGTACACTCGCGCCGCCGGAATTGAAACCTGCGCTCAAGAATCAATCGTCGCGATTCCCTGACCACGGTGTGGGCTTGCGACGCATCGACCACATCAATTTACTCGCGGCAGATGTGCGCGCAAATCGAAAATTTATGGAAGACGTTTTGGGTTGTCGTCTCACCGAGCAAATCATTTTCGACGATGGCTCGGAAAAAGCATCGTGGGTGACCGTGTGTAACAAAACGTACGACATTGCGATTTCCGAAGACTATTACGGCGCGAAAGGTCGTTTGCATCATTTCACCTACGCGGTCGATAATCGCGAAGATGTTTTGCGCGCCGCCGATATTTGTTTGGAGCACGGCGTTTTTATCGAGAGCGGTCCGCACAAGCACGCGATTCAGCAAACGTTTTTCCTGTACGTCTACGAGCCAGGCGGCAATCGATTTGAGATTGCGACCGCCGGCGCGCGTTTGCTTCTCGCGCCCGATTGGAAACCGATTGTGTGGAGCGAAGCCGAACGGAAAAAGGGACAGGCGTGGGGAATGAAGACGATTGAATCGTTTCATCGCCACGGCACGCCGCCGATTGAGGAATAACCAATGCCCCATCTAACACTCGAATACACCGATAATTTGCAATTCGATGTTCAACCATTGCTTGCTCGCTTGCACGATGAACTTGTCGCGACGGGCGCAGTCAATCTCAAAGGCATCAAGAGCCGCGCGATTCGCCTCACCGATTATCGCATCGCCGACGGCGACGAAAGTTACGCGTTTGTTCACGTGGGACTGTTGATTCGTGAAGGACGACCGATCCCAGTCCAGCAAGAAGCGGCGAAGCGCGTGATGGCGGTGCTCAAAGAAACGTTTGGGCATCGCTACGCCACTGGGTATCTCTCGTTATCGGTGGATCTTAAAGAAATGCGCGAAGGGGTCGCCATCACCGACCACAATATTCCTGCGGAGGGAGTAAAGCGAAATCCGCAATAGCCATGACTGAAAAAATAATTCCTCCTCCAGCATTAACCACTCCTCAATTCAAATCACTCCTCGCCGAGTGCGTGCATTGCGGTTTGTGTTTGCAAGCGTGTCCCACCTACACGATTTTCAAAAAAGAAGCTGATTCGCCGCGCGGACGCATTCAATTGATGCAAGCCGCATCGCAAGGACGCATTCCGCTTAACGGCGCACTGGAAAAACATTTATCGCTTTGTTTGGCTTGTCGTTCGTGCGAAACGGCGTGCCCATCGGGCGTCCAGTACGGTGAACTGGCGCAAACAACCCGCAGCGCAATCGAAGCATCGCGTCAACCTGGGTTGTTTGAACGCGCGGTGCGCTGGCTTGCGCTCAAACAAATGATGCCGCACCTGGGGCGATTGCGCTTTGTCGCGTGGTGGATGACTATATATGAACGCCTGGGCATGCAAGCCTTGGTGCGCCGATTGAATTTTCTGCCCAAGCATCTCAAGAATATGGAAGCGCTGTTGCCCACGCTGTCGGCAAATTTTCCCGATTACTCCAAGCCCGCGCCCGCTATCGGTGAAAAGCGCGGCACGGTTGCGTTTTTCTACGGCTGTATTCAAGATGCGTTTCTCGCGCGCGTGAACACCGCAACGATTCGCGTGTTGCAACGCAATGGCTACGAGGTTCAGTTTCCAAAAGGGCAAACATGTTGCGGCGCGGCGCAACTCCACGTTGGCGAAGACGAACTGGCGCGGGAACTGGCGCGGAAAAATATCGACGCATTCATCGCGGGCAATTACGATGCGGTGATTAATAATGCGGGCGGGTGCGGCGCGACGCTGAAAGAGTACGCGCATATGTTTGAACACGATGCGGCGTATGCGGACAAAGCCCGTCGATTTGTTTCCCAGGTCAAAGACCTGAGCGAATTTTTGGTCAATCACTTGAACCATCCGCCGCAAGGCAAGTTGCCCGTGAAGGTGACCTATTCCGATTCGTGTCATTTGCGTCACGCGCAAAAGGTCATTGGACAGCCGCGCAAACTACTTCAATCGATTCCAGGTATTCAGTTCGTCGAATTGGAAACGCCCGACCGTTGCTGCGGCAGTGCCGGTGTGTACAACATCGTTCAAGTGGATGCGGCAAATGAGATTCTCGATTTGAAAATGGCAGAGGTCGCGGCAACGGGCGCGGAGATTTTGGTCACGACTAATGTCGGTTGCCATCTGCAACTCGATTACGGCGCGCGCAAAGCTAAACTCGCGCCGCGCGTGCAGGTGCTTCATCTCGCCGAACTGCTTGAACTGTCTTATCGCGCAGAGCAGGTAAACGAGTAGACAGGACACAAGTATACACTTGTCTACGTGTCCACTTGTCTTCCTGTTTTAGGAGAACTCCCATTGGTTGATATAGCAAAATCGCTTCAGTCGTTTCTCAAACCAGATCAAATCATTACCGACCCTGCCGAAAAGATTCCGTACGAAATCGATTCGGCGTTGGAACGCGGCAACCCAGATGCGGTGGTGTTTCCGCGTACAACGGAAGATGTGAGCCGGCTGGCGCGTTGGGCGTTTGAAAACACGGTGGTGCTTGTCGGGCGCGGCGCAGGCACAGGACGTTCGGGTGGCGCGGTGCCAGAACGCGGCGGCATCGTGGTCGAATTCTCGCAGATGGATCGCTTGCTTGAACTAGATGCGGCGGCGCGTATTGTTGTCGTTCAACCTGGGATGGTGAACCTCAATCTCGATAACATCGTCAAGGCGAAAGGACTGTACTATCCGCCCGATCCTTCAAGTGGGCGCGTGGCTACGATTGGCGGAAACGTTGCCGAGAATGCGGGTGGACCGCATTGCTTCAAGTACGGCGTGACGACCAAATACATCACGGGCTTGGAAATTGTGTTGGCGGATGGGCGAGTGGTCAACTTGGGCGGAAGCGCACTGGATATTCCTGAATACGATTTTACTGGCATCGTCACGGGAAGCGAGGGGACGCTCGCGCTCATCACCAAGATTCAGGCACGCTTGTTGCGCCAGCCGCCGGGAATGCAAACGATGATGGCGGCATTCGATTCGATTCGCACAGCCGGCGATGCGGTATCGGCGATCATCGCGGCGGGTCTCGTCCCAGCAACGCTCGAAATGATGGACCAAAAAATCATGCAGTTCATCGAACAGTATGTTCACGCGGGACTGCCCGTTCACGCGGGTGCGATGCTCATCGTCGAGGTGGATGGGGTAGCTGGCAAGTCTGTCGCCGCAGATTCAAGAGATCGCGCGCATCCTCGAACAGAATGGCGGATTCGATCTGAAGATTGCGAACACGGCGGAAGAACGCAATGCGATTTGGCACGGACGCAAGAGCGCGGGCGGCGCGTATCCACATTACACCGTCGATAGCACTGTCCCGCGCAGTCGCATTGCCGACACGCTTGGAAGCGGCGAATGAGATTTGCGAGCGGCACGGTGTGAAAGTGGGACACGTGTTTCACGCGGGCGATGGAAATCTGCATCCATCGATTATGGTTGATCCAGCGAATGAAGACGAAGTAGCGCGCGTGATGCAGGCAGGCGAAGAAATACTGGAACAAATCGTTCTGCGCGATGGTACGATCAGCGGCGAGCACGGGATCGGCATTGAAAAGCGCGAGGCGATGAAGTTGATGTTCAACGATGCTGAATTGACCGCGTTGTGGGACATTAAGCAAGTTTTCGATCCGAAGAACCTGATGAATCCGGGAAGGTTTTCCCGTCGCATATGCCGACGTACACGCCACCCGCCCCAAACGAAATAAAAATAGGCGATGTGTTTGCGCCGACAACGGCAGATGAAGCGGCGCACGGTTTGGTTGAGTTGTCCGCGCAAAAACGAAAGGTTGTTATCAATCGCAACTCGAAGGACGCAGTTACGCTCGACACGAAAAATTTATCGGGCATCAAAAAGTATGCGCCCGACGATTTGTATGTAACGGTTGGTGCGGGCACACGCTTGGAAGAGGTTCAAGCTTTTTTGGCGAACGAAGGACGCCAGGTTGCCTTCGTTTCGCCGTGGCGCGAATCAACCCTGGGTGGACTCGTTGCCGCAAACATCAACTCGCCGCAACGACTGCTCTATGGTTCGCTTCGCGATCAACTCTTGGCGACGACCGTTGTGTTGAGCGATGGACGCATCTTGCGCGCAGGTCGCCCTGTCGTCAAAAATGTGGCGGGGTATGATTTGCCGAAACTTTTCGTCGGCTCATTCGGCACGCTGGGACTGATGACGGATGTCACGCTCAAACTCTATCCGCGCGTGCGATGCAAACGCACATTGCTTGCATCCATCGAAAAACTGGATGCGGGTCTAGCACTCGGCACACAACTCTTGTCGCGTGCGCTTGTCGCTTCGGCAATCGTGCTTTACAAAGGCGATGCTTTGCCAGACCTGCCGCCATCGCATTTCGTGTTGGCGTATACGGCAGAAGGAGTCGCCGAAGAAGTGGATGCGGAGCTGGCGGATGTACGCGCTATTTTGCGCGAAGCGGGTCAAGCATCGATTGGGGAAAGCAATGATCTGAGCGGCACTGACTTGTGGCTCAAATTGTTGGGCAAGGTCGAATCGAATACACTGCAAATGCGTTTGGGCGTCGCGCCGAAACACTTGGCGTCTTTCGTCATCGAGCAATCGGCAACGCTTGACGCAGGCTCATTCTTGGTCGATGTGCCAAGCGGATTGGTATATGCGACGGCGAATCCGAGTGATGTAGGTGTGGCGAAACATCTGGGTTGAATCATTGCGGCGTGTGGCACTCGCCAACAATGGGTTACGGCGTGGTAATGACCATGCCCAATGAATGGGCAAATGAAATCGATCCATTGGGCTATACGTCTGAAGCGCTCGAGCTGATGCGCGGTCTCAAAGCCAAGTGGGATCCAGCAAATATTCTGGCGTGGGATTCTTGAATACATTTGGGGTGATAGCGATTTGTTGGTTTGTGCTTCTCGCGATGCGGATTTGCGTGATCCTGATTTCAGTGACGCGATTATGCCCGATGGGAGTAAGCACAAATAGGCGCACGGGCGTTCGGGTGCGGTTGAGTGAAGAGCAAAGGGACTTTTCGAGCAAACAAAAAGGCAAGGATCTAGCACTCTTTCCCCTGGTATCCAGGCGTACACATCCAGGGGGGCTTGCCTTAGATTTCTCAGCTCGGGTCCAAACAGCTTACAATGAGGTTGGCAGGGGAAACTGGCAATCCGTTTGCGTATCTAGTCTTGTGAGGGCTTGACTCCCTCTCGCCCCACTGAAAGCAAAAAGCCGACGCGTCTCAACCGAGACACGCAGGCTTTTTGCTTTACGTTAATCCACCGTCAGCGTCTTGCTCAGGTTGCGCGGAAAGTCTGGGTCGTAGCCACGCGCGACGCTCATGCGATACGAAAGCAACTGTAATGGAATCGTCGCGAGTAGCGGATTCAAAATCGCGCCAGCGTTCGGCAAGACGATCAGGTCGTGGGCATTGGCGCGCAAGTGCGCATCCTCTTCGCCGATGGCAATCGAACGCGCGCCGCGACAGGTCGTCTCGTTGATGCCGCTAACCAAAAGCGGAATGTCGTCTGGTCCCGCAACGAAAATGACCGGATAACCCTCCCCCACCGCCGAGAGCGGACCGTGCTTGAACTCGGTCGATAACATGCCCTCGCAATGTGCGTACGTCACTTCCTTAAGTTTGAGCGCGCCCTCAAGTGCAATCGGGTACGTCAAGCCATAGCCAAGACAATACAAATCCTCGGCATCGGCGAGAGCCGGTTCCAACGCCGCCACTTGCGGTTCGCTTTGCGCAATCGTTTGCTCCAACAGTTCGGGGAGGCGAGCGAGCTCGGCGGTTGAGCGCTTGCCCATACTCAGTGCGAGAAACAGAAACGCAATCGCTTGATTCATGAATGTCTTGGTCGCGGGGACGCTAATCTCATAGCCGCACCCCATCGGCAGATAACATTCACTCACATTCATCAGCGACGAGCCGATGACGTTGACCAAACCCAGCACGCCCATTCCGCTCGCCTTTGCAATTTCAATCGCGTTGAGCACATCTTTCGTTTCGCCGCTCTGACTCACAAACACACCGACATCGCTTGCGCCGAGTGTGTTTCCATACTGCGCGATGAATTGCGGCGCGAGAATGGGAATTGCTGTGCGCCCGGCTAATTGACCCAGATACACGGCGCCCAACATGCACGCATGATAGCTTGTGCCGCAACCGATGAGAAAAAGATGCCGCGCCGATTGCATGCGCGCGACCATTTTGTCCACATCCAGCGACGCTTGCAAGAGATGCAACAACTCGCGCGCCTTATCCGGTTGCTCGTGAATTTCTTTGAGCATGAAATGCGGATAGCCGCCCTTGACTGCCGCGTCCATGCTTGCGGTAATTATTTCCGGTTCGCGCATAATGACGCGACCATCTTTCACACTTCGCACTTCGACGTGTTGCGAATCGAAAATCACAATCTCGCCATCGTTCACGCGCACGATGCGCCGCGTGAGCGGCAGAATCGACGGCAGATCGGACGAAACGCAGGTGAAACCATCGGCGATGCCGGCGACAAGTCCCGAACCTTTCTTGATTGCGTACAATTCTTCTTCGCCGACTCTGCCGATGACGAATGCATAGTCGCCTTGTAAATCGGCGTAAGCGCGGCGAATCGCATCGACCATATTCTCGCCACGATTTACGTAGCGTTCGACCGCGTGCACACAAGACTCGCCGTCGTTCAGCGAGCGAACGGTCACTCCTTCGGCGATGAATTGCGCGCGCAACTCGACGTTGTTGACGATGTTGCCGTTGTGCGCGCCGACCAAATCGCCGTCGGAGTCGAGATGCGGTTGCGCGTTGACTTGCGATGGCGCGCCGAACGTTGCCCAGCGCAACTGCACGATGCCGCGCGTGCCGACCATCTCTGCAAAGCGATGCTTGGACGCCACCGCATCGACCTTACCGACATCTTTGCGCAAATCGATTGCGCCGCGCGGGGTCAGCGTGGCGCATCCCACCGAATCATAACCGCGATAAGACAAACGTCGCCCGGCGTCTGTGAGAATTTCGCCGAGCGATTGTTCGTGATCAACGACAATTCCAAATATGCCGCACATAGTCTCCTTGACGATGTTTCCGAAAAGAAACCATTACGTGATTTTGCCGCCAAGCACGCAAAAGACGCGGGGATTTTTCCGCGCGCTCGGCGATCTCTGTGGTAAATTTATGTGGTCAACGACTTAATTATATCCGAAGCGTAACGAAATCCAAATGCAAAACAAAATCCTCCGAGTCTACGCAACTTTTCCGCCCGAAGCTGACCACAGTGCTTGGCTCACCGCGTGTGCCGTCCATGCGCGATGCGTGCATGTCTTCTGCAAGCGTTCAGCGCGCTCGCGCAGTTGCGCGGCGTAGCGCTGATAGTACGCTCCGGTAAACGCCACCTTACCCAAGCCGGGAATTTGCGCGGCGACGAGTTCATCGAAAAATGGATACATCGCCGGCGCAACGCACGCCAGAACTGCCGATGCGGTTGCAGGACCGACGCCGGCAAGTTGACAGAGAAGATCGACGGGCTTGCGCGGGTCGGGAACCGCGGCAAACGCTTCTGTTGATAATCTCTTGACATCGGCTGGCAAGTTGCTCAGCACGAGCAATCGATTGCGTTCGCGCCAAACGCCGCGCTTCATCTTCCACTTGGTCGCGCTTTCCAACTCATCGCGCGTGATGTGCGCTGGCGAACGCGCCGCGATCAGTTTAGGCAGGTCGTTGCGATACCAAGCATCAAGTTCCACCAAGCCATTGACGTGTTGCATCGCAATGATGTCGGCATAGCGATCGAGCGCAGCATGCCACTCGGCGCATTTTGTACTCGCCCAAAGTTTCATAGAAACCCTTTTTGCCACGGAATCACACAGAAACGCACGGAAATTTTCCGTGTATTTCTGTGGCTAATTCAGATTTGTGTTTGGTGTGATATTATCAAACAACGTGCGCGTGACGGCGGCAATATCATCGACCGCTTGATCGAACGCGGCTTGATTCGCGCGCGACGGGATACGATAGCCGCTGACCTTACGAACGAACTGCAACGCGGCATCGTGCAATTCTTGATCGGTTGGCGCGCGGTCGGGCTGGCGAAGTTTGCGAATGTTTCTGCACATGACTGGATTATACGCGCTTTTGGAGGAGAAACCAAGAGGGCGCGAGACCGGAGCGTCTTGGCATTCAAGCCGTTGATGCAATGAGCAACACGTTGGCTTACCAATCGTTCAATTTGGAATTCTTGCCGCCTGATGCAAGACAGCCGTTGACCCAGGCGCCCTTCGATCTCGCCGTGCAGTTTCCGGACAAAACTGCCGCGTTCCGCGTGATCAGCGGCACGCAGGTCTTGAAGGTAGTACCGGTAACGCCCAACGCACCCGAAATCAAAATCACCGCGCCAGTCGCCAACCAAGTCATCACAGATACGGCGACCATCAAATGGAATGGCAGCGACAAGGATGGTGACAAACTCTACTACACGGTCGAGTATGGCGACAGTGGCGACGATTGGATTACGCTGGCGACCGAGATCACAGCAACTCTATGGGTCGATGACTTGACGACGATACCCAGTAACACCAAGCCGACGGGGCGCAGCAAGATTACCGCGACGGACGGGATCAACGCGACGGAAGTAACCAGCGATCTGTTCAACGTGCCGCCCAAAGCGCCCGCGGTATTCATTGACGACCCGGTTGACCAGGCAACTATCAGACTCGGATATGAGGCTCCTCTCTCCGGCTCAGCGTACGATCTTCAAGATGATTGGCTCTACGCCGACGATCAGCTTGCCTGGAGTTCCAGCTTACAGGGGACACTCGGCAACGGCGAAATGCCCTACGTCGATAATCTCAAAACAGGCACGCATTTCATCACGCTCCGAGCAACCAACAGTTTCGGGCAAAGCGCGAGCACCATAGTTACGGTGACGGTTAGGTAATCAAAAGACCCGAAGGGCTGGAACCCTTCGGGTCTGTGTTACTTCGCTGTCGTCATCCCGCTTGCGCCTTGCGTCGCCGGCACGGCTTTTACCTCGCGGCGGAAAGTTTTATCACCTAGATTACACTCGGTATTTGCTGAAGCGGCGCAACCGCTCCATTGCCATTGACCGCGCCGGTCGTATCGAATTGGCTGTTGTACAGTTTGGCGTAAAAGCCGCCGCGCGCCAGCAGTTCTTCGTGATTGCCTTGCTCCACAATGTCGCCGTTGTTCATCACGAGAATCAAATCGGCGTCGCGGATGGTGGAGAGACGATGCGCGATAACAAAGCTCGTGCGATTCTTCATCAAATGGTCCATCGCTTTTTGAATCAAGATTTCCGTGCGTGTATCGACCGAACTCGTGGCTTCGTCCAAAATCAAAATCTTGGGATCCGCCAGAATTGCGCGCGCAATCGTCAAGAGTTGCATCTGCCCTTGTGAGACGTTCGACGCTTCTTCGTTCAGCACCATGTTATAGCTATCAGGCAACGCGCGGATAAAGTGATCGGCGTGCGCGGCTTTCGCCGCCGCAATCACTTCGGCATCGGTTGCGCCGATTCGTCCATAGCGAATGTTTTCCATGATGGTGCCGTTGTACAGCCAGGTGTCTTGCAACACCATGCCGAACAACTTGCGGAGATCGTGGCGCGAAAAATCACGAATGTCGTGTCCATCGATCATGATCTTGCCGCTGTTGACATCGTAGAAACGCATCAGCAGTTTGACCATCGTGGTCTTGCCGGCGCCGGTTGGACCCACGATGGCGATTTTGTGACCCGGCTCGGCGACCGCGCAAAAATCATTGATGATGATTTTGTCGGGCGAATAGCCGAAATGCACATCCTTGAATTCGACGCGGCCCTGTACTTGGTCCAACTTGAGCGGACTCGTCGCGTCGGCAACTTCTTCCGGTTCTGCCAGGAACTCGAACACGCGCTCGGCGGCGGCGGCAGTTTGTTGCAGCACGTTCGAGATGTTTGCCAGCTGCGTGATGGGTTGCGTGAACGAGCGAACGTATTGAATGAACGCTTGAATATCGCCAACGGTGACCGAACCACTCACTGCCAGCCAGCCGCCGACAATACAAATCGCCACATACCCCAGGTTACCGATGAACGTCATGAGCGGCATCATCAAGCCGGAAAGAAACTGGGATTTCCACGCCGCATCGTAGAGCGGCGTGTTGAACTGGTCGAACTTGCTCAGGCTGTCTTCTTCGCCGTTGAACGCCTTCATCACCAGATGACCGCCGTACATTTCCTCGACGTGTCCGTTCACGTGTCCCAGGTAATCTTGCTGTTGCTTGAAAAACTTTTGCGATTGCTTGACAATCAACCCGACCACAACCATAGACAGCGGGACAATCATCATCGCAACCAGGGTCATTTGCCAACTAATGGTGAGCATCATCACCAACACGCCAAACACCGTCACGACCGACGTGATGATCTGGGTCATGCTTTGGCTCAACGTCTGATTGACCGTATCGACATCGTTGGTGATGCGTGAAAGCACTTCGCCGTGGGTCGTGCCGTCAAAATAGCGGAGCGGCATCCGATTCATTTTTTGCGAAATATCTTTGCGGAAACGATACGCGACATTTGTCGAAACATTCGCCATGATCAAACCCTGGATGTACGAGAACAATGTTGCCACCAGGTAGAGACCCAGCACGAGAAGCAACGTGTTGCCGATGTATCCAAAATCGATGGAGCCCGTCCCCGCTAACTGTGCCACCACGCCCTCGAACAATTTCGTCGTCGCATTGCCAAGAATTTTTGGACCAGCAATGGTGAAAATGGTCGACGCAATGGCAAATGCGGTCACGATCAAAACAAGGATCTTGTATTTGCCCAAATATTCAATCAACTTGGACATGGTGCCTTTGAAATCGCGGGCAGAATCGCCTTTCATCATCGCCGCCATGGGACCGCCCATGGGAGCACCGCGTCCGCGTCTGCCCCCCATGGGACCGCCGCCCATCGGACCTCCGTGCATCATTCGAGTTCCTCCTTGCTCAATTGCGAGAGCGCAATTTCACGATATGTTTCACAACTTTGCATCAATTCATGATGCGAGCCCTTACCGACCACTTGACCATCGTCGAGCACAATGATCTGCTCGGCATTCTTGATGGTGGACACGCGTTGGGTCACAATCAACAATGTGCTGTCACCCGTATTTGCCTTGAGGGCTTGGCGTAACGACGAATCGGTCTTGAAATCCAGCGCGGAAAAACTATCGTCGAAGATAAAGATGGGTGGTTTTTTGACGAGCGCGCGCGCAATCGACAAGCGTTGTTTCTGCCCGCCCGAAACGTTCGCGCCGCCCTGGGAAATTTCCGCGGTCATCCCTTCGGGTTTGCTGTCGATGAATTCGGAGGCTTGCGCAATCTCGGCAGATTTTTTCAATCGTTCGGTATTGGCATTTTTGTCGGCGTACTGCAAATTGCTTTCAATCGTGCCAGAGAAGAGCACGCTTTTCTGCGGCACGTATCCGATCTTGTCGCGCAAATCGTGCTGGGTTACCTCGCGAATGTCCATGCCATCAATAAAAATGGAACCTTCTGTAACATCGTAGAATCGCGGAATCAAATTGACGACGGTCGATTTTCCCGCGCCGGTCGCACCGATGAACGCAGTGGTCTGCCCCGGCTGTGCGGTGAACGAAACATTGTGCAATACATCTTCCTCCGCGTGCGGATAGCGAAACGACACGTTGCGAAACTCGATCGTGCCTTTGAACGCCGCAGAAAAACTCTTAGGTGTTTGCGGATCGCGAATCATCGGTTGCGTTTCGAGCACATCGGCAATGCGGTCCGCCGAAACAGCCGCGCGCGGTATGATGAGGAACATGAACGACAGCATCATGAACGAGAAGAAGATCTGAAAGGTGTATTGCATAAACGCCATCATATCGCCCACCTGCATATTGGCTTGGGCAACTTGATGCGAGCCAACCCAAATGATAACCACTGACAGGATATTCATGATGAGCATCATCAATGGCATCATCACGACCATCAGGCGGTTGATATACAAGCTCACCGCTGTCAGGTCGAGGTTGGCTTTATCGAAGCGATTTTCCTCAAACTCTTGCATATTGAACGCGCGAATGACCATCATACCCGAAAGGTTTTCGCGCGCGACCAGATTGAGTCGGTCGACCAATTTTTGAGTGATTTGAAATTTCGGCAGAGCGAGAGAAAAGACAGTCGCAATAATGCCGACGAGCACGAGGACAGCAACGGCGATAATCCACCACATGGACGAGTCTTTGCCGATGGCGCGAATGATGCCGCCGACGCCGATGATCGGCGCGTAGAAAACCATACGCACCACCATCATCGTCACCATTTGAAGCTGGGTCACGTCGTTGGTCGAGCGTGTAATCAACGACGCCGTCGAGAATTTATCAAACTCGGAATTGGAAAAACGCTCCACGCGACCAAAGATGGCGCGACGAATATCGCGCGCGGAACCTGCCGCCGCACGCGCCGCGAGCAAACCCACGACGATGGTGCAGGCGACCGAAAGCAAGGTCAATGCCAACATCCATCCGCCAATGCTGAGAATGTAATCGTTTTGCAGTTTGGCGGTATCCATACCCAGCGCGCTGTACTCGCTCTTAACGGCACCCACGGCCGCTTGGATGATCATTGTGTCGCCGAGCGCGCCAAATTTTTTATCGATGACGTCGGTTATTTGGGTAATTTGCGTCGCAGGCAAACGCGCGAGCATGGCAAACACATCTGTGCCAGGCGGAACCTTGGACAGGTCGAGGCCAGCGCCCGCGCCCATCGCCGCCGCTTTGGACGGATCGGCGATCACTTGCTTGATCGTCGCAACAGCCAAAATTGCTCTGCCCATCACTGGGTTCAATCGATCAGTTTCAGCCGCATCGATATTCTTGAGAACGTAGATCGGCTCTTTAGCAAGCGTCGGATAATCTTTGATGTAGCGATCATAATCTGCTGAGCGATTGTCCACAAGCGTGTAAGCGTTGAGCACAGCGGTCTTGTTTTCGGCGCTTAGAAAAATGACCACGCGATTCATTTCGCTTTGGCGAATCGCCATTGGCACGGCGGTGCTGACGCCGCCTTGCTGAATGCCATAGTTGACGATCTTGGAAAGATAATCGGGCAACGCCAAATCGGCATTCGCTTGCACAAAGAGCAGAACAATGGCAAGCAAGAACATGGGGAAATAGGGCTTGAGATAATTGAATAATCGAAGCATGAACTAGGTTACTCCTTCAAAAACTTTGGATGCATCCCTTTACTCTGGAGATGTTTTGTATGAATCAAGTTCGCTATCTGTCGATTTGTTTATGCAAAGACTCACGCAACTTGCTCAAAAGTTTCAATAGCGATTTTTGTTCCTCCGCCGACAGGGCAACAAAGACTTGTTGCAATGCCGAGTTGTGCTTGGGCAAAGTCGATTGCACAAGCTCCGCCCCGCGCGCGTCAACTGGATCTTAAAACTGCGTTTGTCTTCACTACTCAACGCGCGTTCGATTAATCCCCGCTCTTCCAGCGACGCCAAAAGCGAGCTGACGGTGTTCTTGCTGATGTGTTGATGATGACTCAGCACGCTGGGCGATATGCCTTCCTTGTTACCCCGCTTCTCTTCGAGGTGCAGCCACACCAGCAAACGCAAGCGCGGCAGGGACAGCCCCGCCTCCTGCAAATCGTGATCGGCGACGACTTCGAGCATCCGCGCGGACGCCATGAGCGCGCGCATCAGCGCAAAGCCACGCGTGTCTTCGACGCCGCGCAGGCGCAAAAGGTCCTGCAGTTCTTTTTCGCGCTTCGACGGAGCGATAACTGGTTTCACCATCGCGCCTCCCAAGTAATCACAAGCCGAATTATACGTAATCGAACTAATTTGTCAATTCGCCGCACGTGAGATACTTGCAGAAAATCAAAACCCCGAAGGAATTTCATTCCCTCGGGGCGAAAAGTCATACTGCCGATAACAACTTGTCTACTCGATACTTGCTCTTTTTCTCTGCGGCAAGCAATGTTTTGACCACCTCGTGCGCCGCGAGGATTTCCTTTGGCTTGAGCGAAACAAATGTCACGAGGAACATCCAGCCGATTAACGTTTCAAACGCCTCTTTGTTGAACCAATCGACATTATTGTAGCGATTGATCTGCAAAAACCGCCGCGTTTCGTCGTCGTCCAGCCATTCGTTGACTGCGAGCCGTGCCCGACTTGTCTTGCGGTCGCGCAACGTGAACCAGCGTTGGTGTTTGGTCATCAATTTGATCGCGGCGACCGCTTGCCACGCCTGCGCCTCGCTCAAGCCAAAACCCTGCAACGCGCGCGCAAGCCACTTGCCCAACAGCCACTCGTCAAGCCAGCGGTGGCTTTGCTCGACCCAATCACCGTCGCCCTGCAATTTTGCCAGCGCGTGCACAAACGTCCACGCGAACATCGTTGCCCACATGGCATCATCTTTCATCTGCGATTGCATGCGCTTGAGCGCCGGCGCAAATCCTTTGACCCGCGGTGCGCGCCTGGTCGGCAATTGTAATAGCGTCTCGATTTCGCGACGCACTTGCTTTGCCAACGCGATTTCATCACCTGTGCCACCGCTGAATTGTTTTGCGGCGTGGGCAAAGCGCAGGAACTTTTCTTCGATGTCGTTTAACAATCCCACATCAGGACGCAACGGCGTTCGCCCCCTGCGTGAGGGGCGCGCACGTAACAATCGCCCCAATATTTCCGCATCCATCAACTCGCGGAACGGTTGATGCACCGGTTGCAAGTACATCTTCGCGCAATGCTTCGTCGATGCTGGGCACGCCGCGCCCCTTCAACGATTCGTCCAACCGCGCATATTGATGCCTCGCGTCGTCTTGCACCTCGCGGAAATCGATGAAGACGTGGCGATGATACGCGCTGAGCTCAACGTACAATCCTTTTTCCCACAGCTCGCCGGAATTCCGGAGGTATTCCAAACCCGTCACGTTATCGCGCATGATCGTGAAATGCTCGCGCGAATTCCGCAACCACAATCCTTCACCCAGATTGCGTTGCACAAGTCTGCTGCTCGCTTTGTCAAGCGACGCCGCCGACGTGCGAATCCAACCCGCCGTGTTCGCATACTTGTTGTGATAGATAACCAGCCCGCGTTCATCGCCCGCGCGATTGGAAAACGCAAACACATCCTCATTCACCGCGCCATCAGGGGTGAAGAAATCGTAGAGCAAAAAATTTTCGACGCCGGCAAAGATGTGACGGCGATGCAGCAACGGAAAGATTTCGCGTTCGTGCCGCCCCACCAAGTGCCCATCGATTTGTTCGTCCCACATCGCGCGGCGAAATTCCATCCCGTAGCGTTCGCTGAATCCTTCGACTTGACCGTGACCGAACATGGGCAAGCCGGGAAGCGTTGCCATCAACGTCGCCACGCCGAAATATTTATCGCCTTTGCCAAACTGATCAACCGCCGTTTTTTCGTCCGGGTTGTTGATGAAATTCACGTAGCGTTTCAGAATTTCCGGATCGAACTCGACCGTGTTCTTGATGACGGAACGATAGTTCGCGTTCTTTTCATCGCGCAACATGTGCATGAACGCAGAATTGTAAACACGGTGCATTCCAAGCGTGCGCACGAAATATCCTTCCATGAGCCAGAATGCTTCCGCCAGCAAAAGCGTGTCGGGCGCTTCTACTGCCACGCGATCCACCACCTCGCGCCAGAATTCTTCCGGCATCGCGGCGTCGAATTGTTCTTTGGTCAGCGCAAAATCGGAGCGCGACGGAATGTCACCGCCTGTCCCAGGTTGCGGAAACCACAAGCGTTGATAATGTTTTTTCGCCAGTGTCATCGCGGCGTCGAGGCGAATGATCGGGAATTGTCGGGCGACATGAAGGATCGTTTGGATCACCGCTTCGCGCACATCGGCGCGGAGAAAATTCAACTGTGCGGTATCATTCCACGGAAAACTCGTGCCATCGTTCCCGTGATAAACATAGCGCGTCTCGCCCGTCCAATGATCGACACGCTTGAAAACGACGGAAGCATCGGAACGATTGAAATAATGGTCTTCGAGATAAATGCTGGCACGATTATCGCGCGATAAATTTTCGCCGTTGAATGCATACGATGGAAACGGCGGATAATCTGACTGCACGAACCAATCAGGATGTTCGATGACCCAGGGCGAGTCGATGCCCATGTGATTGGGAACCATATCGCTCGCGACGCGAATGCCGCGTTGCCATGCTCGTGCTTTCAAATTTTCCATCGCCGCGTCGCCGCCCAAATCGTCCGCGATGCGATACTCGGCGACGGAGTACGCGGACGATTCCGCGTTCATCGCGCCGCACAGTTCTTTGATGCGCTTGGACGCCGGACTCCGTTGCCACAAACCGATGAGCCAGAGCCCAGTGAATCCGCGCTGCGCGAGCAGAGCGAGTTCTTCGTCCGGGATTTGATCAAGCCGCGTGATCGCGCGCTGATATTTTTTTGACAGTTGATCGAGCCAGACGTACGTGCTTTTGGCGATGAGCACCAAACGCGGCATCCAATCGAGATCGCGCGAAAATCGTTCGTACTCGGGGTACGCGCCATCGTACACGCCGCGCGCGCCGCCGGGTTTGTACTGCGGCACCTGCGCTTCGCCGGGTCCAAAGAAAAATGCTTTCTGTTCTTCCTTGAGCAAATCGAGACTGGACAATAAACGGTCAAGATATTCGCCGATAAACGTCGACCAGCGCGCGCGCATAAATTCCAACTGCCCTTCGAGCGAATGCGGTGATGCGATTGCCGGCGCGCGAAGCAGATCGATTAGATTTTGCTGATCGGGTCCAAAGCGCGGTTGAGTTTCAAAGAAGGAATAGAGATTGGAGATGAGAGATTTGTAGGAGGTGGTTTGCGTCAGCGATAAATCGTCGAACAATTCGCGGAACGGCGCAAATGCCGGGTTGACGTTGGCAAACCAGAGCATCAACATTTCTTCGAGGATGATTTGACGATGCGGCACGCCGTCGGTCGTATCGTTCAAAAATTTTGCCGCATCGATTTCACCGCGATACACCGCTACATTCGGAAATTCGTCCGCGAATTTTTTCAGCGCCGCATCGACTTGCTCAACGCCCAACTCCTTGTTCAACCAAGCGAGCGCGTTCTGCATCGCGGGCGGATTGACCTGCGCACGATATTGTGCGACGGCGAGATGCAACAGCTCATCGATCAGCCCCATTGCGTTGATCTGGCCGGCGCGGACAGTTTGTTCGGGATTATTGATCAAGTCGCGTTGGGCGTTCATCTTTTGCGCAAAGACACGTGCGGCGTGGAAATTGGCAAAGACGATGTTACCGCTCAACGCAAACAACGTTTCATCAAATTCGTACTTGTCGCGTGATTGTCGGGAAACGTGAAATTCGAATCGCAACATCAAATTGCTCCATTCTCAGTCCGTTAGTAAGCAGAAGGCACAAAGCAGTAGGCAGAAAACATTCGATGCATCCTGCTTTCTGCCTACAGCATACTGTCTTCTAAATCATTCCTCAACATATTCGACATACTCCGCCCGCGCCAATCCTTGCTCAATTGCTTTCATCGCCACTGCGCGTGCGACGGCGCGGTGAACTTTTTTATCCAGTGGGTTCGGCATCAACTCGCCCGGCGGGGTCTGCGCGACAATCGCTTCCGCCGCCGCAACGTACATCTCGTGTGAAATCTGGCGCACATACGTATCGACCGCGCCGCGAAAGATGCCGGGAAACCCTAAAACATTGTTGACCGATTTGCCGTCGGCGGCGAATTTTGCGCCGGCATCCAACGCGTCCTGTGGTTCGATTTCCGGATTCGGGTTCGACAGCGCGAGAATGATTTGACCGGGATGCACCATCGATGGCTTGATGAGACCGCGCGCGCCGGTCGTCGAAATGACAATGTCAGTCGAGCCCATAATCTGCGCGAGCGTCGAACGCTTGCCGCCAGCTTGCTCCAAACGTTTCAGCGCATCTTCCGACAAATCCGCGCCGAGCACTGGATTGCCGGTGAGTTGCATCAACATTTTTGAAATTGCCAAACCCGCCGCGCCTAAACCGATTTGCCCGATAACCGCCTTGCCCAGATCGCGCCCGGCGATGCGGCACGCGTTGATGAGCGCGGCAGTCGCGACAACGGCGGTTCCGTGTTGATCATCGTGCATCACCGGAATATCCAATCGATTTTGCAAACGCTCTTCGATTTCAAAACAGCGCGGCGCGGAAATATCTTCGAGTTGAATTGCGCCAAACGTCGGCGCAATCATCGCCACCGTTTCGACAATCTTGTCCGGGTCTTTGGTGTCGAGCAGGATCGGCACGCCGGACAAACCGACGAGCGTTTCCATCAGCATCGCTTTGCCTTCCATCACCGGCATTCCGCCCAGCGCGCCGATGTCGCCAAGACCCAGCACTGCCGTGCCGTCAGTGACAATTGCGACGAGATGCGAAATCGCGGTAAAGCGCCGCGCGAGTGATGGATCTTTGGCGATTTTCAAACAGACTTCGGCGACGCCGGGTGTGTAGACGCGTCGTAGAGTTGCCAGCGAATCGATGGGATAGCGACTGCGAATCGCGATCTTGCCTTTTTGATGCAACTCCAAGACTTCGTCGCGCACTTCCAACACGCGCGTCCCAGGGTTCGCCGACATCGCGCGGATGATGGAATCGAGTTGGGTTTCGTCTTCGGCAAAGACGACGATGTCGCGCACCTCGCGCTGACTGCCCTCTTTGATCAATTCGATTTCGCCGATGCTACCGCCGGCATCGGCCACGGCGGCGAGCAAGCGCGCGAATGTGCCGCGTTGTTGATCGTTTTGACAGCGCACCGTGCGCATGATTTTGCGTTCCCACGCCATTGCGTCTCCTTCGATTCGCAGTATAAAGCAAATGCCGCGCGCACACAAACCTTAATTCACGACCAACACCTTGCCGAATTGTTTTCGCTCGGTGATGTATTTTTGCGCGGCGGCGGTTTCCGCGAGTGGAAAGGTTCGGTCGATGATTGGACGAAACACGCCGCGTCCAACCAACTCCCACACCGCGCGAAACTCTGCGCCGGAAAACGCAAACGAACCGAGCAGTGAAATTTGTTTAAAGAACACGCTCCAAATATCTGTCTGCCCGAATCGGCCGGTAGTGCCGCCGCACGTTACTAATCGCCCGGTCGGTCGCAACGACGCGATGCTCTTCTCCCACGTCGTCGTCCCAACATGCTCGAACACCACATCGACGCCGCGATTCTGCGTGATGCGCATTACTTCGTGCGCGAAATTCTTTTCGGCGTAATTGATCACATGATCAGCACCGAGTTCCCGCGCTTTCGCCAGTTTTGCATCCGTGCTCGCCGTCGCAATGACTTTGCAATCGAAATGCTTTGCGACTTGGATTCCTGCAACGCCAACGCTACTCCCGGCGGCAAGCACCAGCACCCATTCGCCGGGTCTGATCGCCGCGCGCGTAACAAGCATATGCCACGCGGTTCCAAACGCCGTCGGCGCGGCAGCCGCTTGCACAAAAGCAAGCGCATCCGGGATCGGCAAGAGAATACGCGCCGGCACGCAAATGTATTCTGCAAATCCGCCATCGATGTTCACGCCGATCACCTTGCGGCGCGGACACAGATTATCAAAACCATGCGCGCAATACTCGCACTGCCCGCACGTAATCGCTGAGCCAACGAGCACGCGGTCGCCGATTTTCCAATCGACGACTTGGTTCCCCAACTCGACAATTTCGCCGGCGGGTTCAAGTCCGCCGATGTGCGGCAGCGGCGCGTGAACGCCGTGCGTGCCTTCGCGCGTAAAAAGATCGAGATGATTCAAGCCGCACGCGCGCATTTTGACGAGCGCATCGTGCGGTCCCACGCGCGGCGTCGGCACGTCTTCAAATTTAAGGTTCTCGATTCCGCCGCGCCGGTGAAAAATTATCGCTTTCATAGTAAAATGGCTCCTGAACCAATTCTATCCGAGGTTGAAAAACAACGCAATGCCCAACTCACTCGACACGAACGCGATTCGCCGATATTACGACGAAAACACTAGATTATTTTTGCGCTTTGCGCCGTCGGCGTCGCTGACGATTCATCGCGCGCTCTGGGCGGACGGCGTCGATTCGCACACGCGCGCGCTCAACTATTCGAACGAGCTCATCCGCAACGAGATTTCAAAACTCGTCGAAGCGCGAAAACTTGCGCGCGTTCGCTTGCTCGATCTCGGTTGCGGCGCCGGCGCAAGTCTCGCGTATATCTTGCCGCGCTTGTCGATGCCGACGTTCGGCGTCGGCGTAACGATCAGCGAAGCGCAAGCGCACATCGCCCGGCGCTACATCGCCGTCGCGCAAGCCGATTTCCAAGCGATTCCATTTACACCCGGTTTCGATGCCGCCTATTCCATCGAAGCATTCTGCCACGCGACCGCGCCGGAAAACTATTTTGCTGGCGTGGCGCGCGTGCTTGCGCCAGCGGGACGGCTGATTCTGGTCGATGATTTTCTCGGCGCGCCGGTCGCGAATGAAAATGAAAAACAGTGGCTCGCCGCGTACCAAACTGGCTGGCACGTGCCGAATATTCGGACCATCGAGACAATCACCGCGCTCGCGCAAACATTCGGGCTGAGAGTGATTGAGCAACGCGACCTCACGCCGTGCCTTAAATTGCGCGCGCTGCCTGATTTTCCCGCGCGCATCGTCCGCGCCATCGGCGAAAGAATTCCGGCGCGCCACCCCATCGTACCAAGTATGCTGGGCAGTCTAGCCCTGCAACAATGTTTGAAAATGGGCATGGTGCGTTATTGTTTTCTCGTCTTTGAGAAAATCGCGTGAAGACAATCACATTGCTTGCCAGCGGCACGCGCGGCGATGTGCAACCGTACCTTGCGCTGGGCATCGGTTTGCGCCACGCCGGGTTCAACGCGCGCATCGCGACGCACGAAAATTTTGCGCCGATGGTTGCGTCAGTCGGTTTGGAATTTGTCCAACTCGCGGACAATCCCAGCGATTTGTTTGCGCGTCCCGGCGGCGAGTACGCGTTGCGTTTTGATTTGCAACATCCACTGCGGAACATGCGCGCGACGCTTGCGTATTGGCGCGACGCGCAGCCGGCGTTCGCGCGCTTGATCAATAGCGCGTGGGATGCGGCGCAAAATTCGGATGCGCTCATCTTCGGCTTGCCGACGTTGTGGGGTGCACACCTCGCACACGCGCTTGATATTCCGGCGATTCGCTGTTTGCTTCAGCCGATCACACCGACGCGCGAATTTCCGAATCCGCTCTTGCCATTTCGATTTTCGTTTGGCGCAACCTACAACCGGTTGACGTACCGCGTCGTTGAGCAATCGATGCGACTCGCGTGGCGAAGCGCGTTAAAACGCCAGCATCCTTCGACTTTACTTCGTTCCGCTCAGGATGCTTTGACCTTGTACGGATTCAGTTCGCACGTTGTCCCGCGCCCAAGTGATTGGACATCGTCGGAGCAAATCACCGGCTATTGGTTTCATGCCAACGTCATCAAATTGGCGACCAAGCGCAGAGTTGGAAAAATTTTTGAACGCCGGCGCGCCGCCGGTGTACATCGGCTTTGGTAGTTTGCACGTGCGCGATCCGCAAACGACGCTCGTGCTCATCACGTCCGCGTTGCAACAGATCGATGCGCGCGCGGTGCTGGCGGTTGCGCGTGATTTTTCCGATGCGCGCTTGCCGGAAAATATTTTGCCGGTTGCCGACGTGCCGCACGCGTGGCTCTTTCCCCAAATGTCGGCGGCGGTGCATCACGGCGGCGCGGGGACGACCGCCGCAAGTCTGCGCGCCGGCGTTCCGACGATTATCATTCCGCTGGCGGTCGATCAATTCTTCTGGGGACAGCGCGTCGCGCAACTTGGCGTGGGCACATTGCCGATTCCGCAACGCGCACTGACTGTCGATTCACTTGCGCGCGCACTGCAATCGACGCGCGATACTGGGATGAAAGCGCGCGCTGTCCAGTTAGCGGAAAAAATTTCCGGTGAAGATGGCGTAGCGCGCGCCGTCGATTTTATTCGCGCACTGGTTTAGCGCGCAACGCGATAAATGCCATCGCCAGCGCGGCAAGCGCAAACACACTGCCAAGCCAGTACGGCGCGGTGATATCGATGCGTTCAAACGATAGACCAGCGATCAGCGGCCCAAAGATCAGCGCGAGATTCAACACGACTTGCGTGCCGCCCATCAAGCGTCCTTGCTCGCCGGAACTCGCACGTTGCGAAATCAAACTTGTCATCGACGGAATGCTCATGCCACTGCCCAACGCGCCGAGCGCGACAATCGGATAGAGCCACTGGTCGCGCGGCGCAAGCGCAACCGCGGCGAGACTCAGCGCCATCAAACCCAGCCCGCCGAGCGCCAATCGTTTTTCGCCGAGGCGCGGCTGAACCCAGCCCAGCAAAAAGCCTTGCACGAACACCGCGCACACGCCGACAAACGCAAAGAAAATTCCGTTGCGCGTCGAGTCCCAGCCGAAACGCGCTTGGCTGAACAAGGGAAAATTCGTTTGCAGTCCGGCGAACGCGAGGTTCAGCGTGAAAATCGCCGCGAGCAATAATCGAATCGACGCGATGCGAAATACGGCGACGAGTTGCGTAACCCAATTCAGCGCGCGCCACGTATCGATGCGCGTGCGTTTTTCCGGCGGCAATGATTCCGGCAAAACAAAAAAACCAAACGCAACGTTCGAGAGCGCAATCGCGCATGCGACGAACGCCGGCACGCTCAATCCGTACGCGCTGAGCAAGCCGCCAATTGCCGGTCCGGACATCAAGCCGAGTCCGAACGCCGCGCCGACCAAACCCATCCCGCGCGCGCGATTATCGGCGGTCGTCACATCGGCGATGTACGCGTACGCGGTACTGAGATTGCCGCCGGTGATGCCGTCGAGAATGATCGCGAGAAAAATCATCGGCAGAGAAGTGGCAAAACCGAGCATCAAGTACGCCATCGCTGTGCCAAACAAACATACAAGCAAGACCGGGCGCCGCCCGAAGCGATCCGACAACGCGCCCAGAATCGGACCCGCGATGAGTTGCATCAGCGCATACACCGCACCCAGCGCGCCGGCAGCCGTTGCACCCGCGTCTTGCTCTTGCACAAAAAATGGCAAGAGCGGAATGACCATGCCGTACCCCATCAGATCGATAAAGACGGTGATGAAGATGAACGCAAGCGGCGCGCGCCGCGCGATAGCGCGCAAATTAATCGATGGCATCGCGGCTATCTTACCACAAAATATTTTCGTTGGGGCATTGTAAACATTAACCTTTTTCGTTATAATCTTGCCGTGCCTAATCAAATCGAGACATTGACGCGCATCAACCTGCAAGACATGCTCGATAACTTTGGCTGGAGCAACTTGCGATTCGGACGCGGCATCGTGGAGCGCTTGTTCTGGTCGCCGGCGCGGTTACTGGCGCAACAAGTCATCGATTTTGATCGACGCGCCGGTGACATTGGTTTGCAAGCTGCCGCGCGCGAACTACTGGACAAGTATGTTGGAGAGGTTCGAGTCATCGGCGCGGAGAATGTGCCGGCGACCGGCGGACTCATTCTGGCATCGAATCATCCTGGGATGACCGACACGCTGGCTTGTTTTACCGCGCTCCCGCGCAACGATTTGTATTCGGTTTCGGCGGACCGACCTTTTTTGCGCGCCCTGCCTAACATCGCGCAACGCTTGTTTTGGGTTTCCGACAAAACGAACGAGCGCATGACGGTGGTGCGCCAAGTTTCGCGCTATGTGCAAAGCGGCGGCGCGGTGCTGATTTGCCCGGCAGGCGAAATCGAGCCCGACCCGGCGGTAATGCCCGGCGCAATCCAATCGCTCCGCAACTGGTCGGAGAGTTTAGGTTTGTTCGTGCGCCTTGCGCCGGACAGTGTCATCGTGCCAACGTGCGTGAGCGGCGTGATTTTTGGTCCCGCGTTGGATAATCCGCTTACACGACTCCGCAAAAAACATAAAGACCGTGAGCGTTTGGCGGCGACAATTCAAGCGGCGTTGCAAAGCGCCGGGCTCATCAAGTCGCGGATGCGCGTAACCGTTGAGTTCGGCAAGCCGATGCGCGCGGCAGACCTGCGCGGCGATGCGGCATCGATCACATGCGCCGTTACCGACGCAATGGCGCGTATCATTGCGCAGTTAGAACGTTCATGACTCTGCTTACTCGCGCGGCGACAAATAAATATTGGCAATCCGCGCTCTGGCTTGCACTGTTCACGATTTTCTACAACTTGGCGGAAGGTTTCGTCTCGATCTATTTTGGCGCGGCGGACGAAACGCTCACACTCTTTGGTTTCGGCATCGACTCGTTCATCGAAGTCTTGTCCGGCGTGGGCATCCTGGGCATGGTTTTGCGTATTCGCCAAAACCCGGACACGCCGCGCTCACAATTCGAGCGGACGGCATTGCGCATCACCGGCGCATCCTTCTATCTGCTCGCCGCTGGGCTTGGCATCACCGCGCTCTACAACCTTTTGATCGGCCATCAACCCACAACAACTTTGCCGGGTTTAGTCATCGCACTCGTTTCCATCGCGGTGATGTGGGCATTGGTGCGCGGCAAACGCCGCGTTGGACACGCACTCGATTCGCAACCGATTCTGTCCGATGCCAACTGTACGATGGTCTGCATCTACATGTCGCTTGTGCTGTTGATCGCTAGCGTGGTGTATCAACTCACCGGTTTCGGCTTTGCCGATAGTCTAGGCGCGGTCGGTTTGATTTATTTTTCGGTGCGCGAAGGCAAAGAGGCATTTGAAAAAGCAGATGGCATGAATGATTGTTGCGAAACAACCGAATAATCGATTACAAATTATTTTCCAGGAGGCAATTGAATGACCCGAACCAAAGACCCCGTCGGCAGTCTTCGTGCCGGCATCATCTTGTTCACGCTCGTCACTGCGGCGATCCATCTTTACCTCGGATTCGTGCAATTATCGCTGGGTATGATGGGTGGCGTGATGTTTCTTGCGAACGCTGCCGGATACGTTGCGTTGCTTGCCATGCTGTACTTTAACTTGCCCATCAGTTTTCTGAGCAAGAATCGCGAGCTCGTGCGCTGGGCGCTCGTCGCGTTCACTGCCGTGACGATCCTAGGCTGGGTCGCCATCGGCACGCGCGATTTGCTCGGCTATTTCGATAAAGTCGTCGAAGTCGTGTTGATCTTGTTGCTCGTGCTCGAATCGCGCCAGAAATGAGCACGTCGCGGCGGCCGCAGGTTACGCTGACGTACGCGCAAAGCATCGATGGCTCGATTGCGGCGCGACCCGGCGTGCCATTGAAATTGAGCGGCGAGGCGTCGCAAAAGTTCACGCACCAATTGCGCGCGCAACACGATGCGATTCTCGTCGGCATCGGCACGGTACTTGCCGACGATCCGCAGCTGAATGTGCGCTTGGTCGCCGGCAAAAATCCGCGTCCGATTATTCTCGACAGTCAGTTGCGTTGTCCGACGACCGCGCGTTGTATCGATGCATCACGGCGCACGCTGATCGCTGTGAGTGAACACGCGCCGATGGCACGCCAGCGCGCGCTGGAAGCCGTCGGCGTTTTGGTTGTGCGCGTGCCGATGCTGAATCAGCACATCGATTTGCGCGCGTTGCTGGAACGACTTGACGCCGAAAACATTCGCACGCTGATGATCGAAGGCGGCGGGCAAGTCATCACGAGTTTTCTGCGCGCGCGTCTCGTCGACCGCGTCATCCTCACCATCGCGCCAACGATTATCGGCGGCGTGCGCGGCGTGAATGAACTTGTCGGCGCGCGTTTGCGCAATGTGTCGCTGCAACAACTCGGCGACGATTTTATCGTGTCCGGCGAAATCGATTGGAGCGAGGAATGACGCAGCGCCAATGCTTGTGGTTCGATGCGCCGTATCGCGTGTCCGTGCGCGATGAACGCATCGACGCGCTTGCGCCGACCCAGGTTCTCGTTCAAACATCGCACTCGGCAATCAGCGCGGGGACCGAATTACTTTTCTATCGCGGTCAGGTTCCGTGTGGCTTGCCGGCCGATGCATCGATCGCCGCGCTCGCAGGAGACGCGCGTTATCCGTTGCGGTACGGTTACGCGTGCGTTGGTCGTGTCATCGAAATCGGAGCGCAGATTACGCACGAATGGCGTAATCGTCTGGTCTTTGCATTTCAGCCGCATGCGAGCCACTTTACCGCAAACATCGATGATGTAATTCCGATTCCGAAAAACATCACGCCGGAGCAAGCCGCGTTTCTGCCAAACATGGAAACGGCGGTGAATTTAGTCATGGACGGTGCGCCGCGCATCGGCGAGCGCGTTGTCGTGCTGGGGCAAGGCATCGTTGGCTTGTTGACGACCGCGCTGTTGGCGCAGATGCCGCTCACGCAATTGTTGACCTTCGATCAATTTGCATTACGCCGGGAAAAATCGCGCGTGCTTGGCGCGACTACCGCACTGGATCCGAGCCATGACGCGCAATCGATGGATGCGGATTTAACTTTTGAACTTTCCGGCAATCCCGACGCGTTGAATCGCGCCATCCACTTGACCGGCTTTGAGGGACGCATCGTCGTCGGCTCGTGGTACGGCGACAAACGCGTACCGATTGACCTGGGAAGCAAATTTCATCGCAGTCGCATTCGGCTCATCAGCAGTCAGGTCAGCACGCTTGCGGCGGAATTTTCGTCGCGCTGGGACAAGGCGCGGCGTATCGAGGTCGCGTGGCAAATGCTCGCGCACATACCAACCCGCGAACTCATCACGCACCGCTTTCCGTTCGCCGACGCCGCGCGCGCGTACGAATTATTGGATCAACATCCGGAACAAGCGTTACAAGTGTTGTTTGAATACGAATAATTTGTAGAGACGGGGTAACCCCGCCTCTACGCGAGGAAAATCCATGTACACCACCGCAGTCAAACGCGATTTCATCGCGCAACATTTTCTCATCGGCGGGGATTGGGGCGCGGAAAACCCTAAACACTCGCATCATTATCAAGTCGAAGTGCAATTGACCGGCAACACACTCGACGCGCACGGGTACATGGTCGACATCGTGGACATTACGCGCGCGCTTGATGAATTGTGCGCGCACATGCGCGACCAAACACTCAACGATTTGCCGGAATTTGCCGGACTCAATCCCAGCATCGAACACCTCGCGCGCATTTTTTGCCAAGCGTTTTTGAAACGCATCCACGCCACCAACCTCACGCGCGTGCGCGTGCAGATTTGGGAAAACGACATCGCGTGGTCGGCGTACGAACAGAGCATCGGCTGATGCGCATCGGACTCGTCATCTACGGCTCACTCGACACAGTGTCCGGCGGTTATCTCTACGACCGGAAACTCGTCGAGTATTTGCGCCGCGCCGGCCATTCAGTCGAGATCATTTCGCTTCCGTGGCGCAATTACCCGCGTCACCTCCTCGATAATTTCTCCGACGATTGGTTTCAGCGCTTGCGCCGCGCGCGCGTCGATGTGTTGTTGCAAGACGAGCTGAATCACCCTTCGCTCTTTCGCGTGAACCGACGCTTGCGTCACCGCGCCGTCTCGATTGTGCATCACCTCCGAACCTCCGAATCACATCCGGCGTGGCTGAAAATATTTTATCGCGCGGTCGAGCGACAATATCTTGCCAGCGTCAACGGTTTCATTTTCAACAGCGAAACGACGCGCGCGGCAGTCGAAAAATTATTGAATCATGCCGCGCCGAACTGTGTCGTCGCATTGCCGGCAGGCAATCGATTCAATCCGGACATCGACGCAGAGCAAATGCGCGCGCGCGCAAAATCGCCGGGCGCGTTGCGCATCGTCTTCGTCGGCAACCTGATTCCGCGCAAGGGCTTGCATATCTTGCTCGATGCGCTTGCGCAGTTGACCAGCGGCACGTGGCAACTCGCCGTCATCGGCAATCCAAATGTTGATCGGCAATATACGGCGCGCATTCGAAATCAAATTGCCGCGCAACACTTGACGAAGGTGCGCCTCGTCGGCGCGATTCAGGACACGGCGCTTGCGAATTTGCTGGCCCAGAGTCACGTGCTCGTCGTGCCATCCGATTATGAAGGGTACGGGATTGTGTATTTGGAGGGGATGAGTTTTGGTTTGCCCAGCATCGCGACGACGGCGGGCGCCGCGAGTGAAATCATCACACACGATGAAAACGGTTTTCTCATCGCGCCGAACAATTCCGCCAAGCTCGCGGTTTGCCTCGCGGCACTGCATCGCGACCGCGACCGGCTGGCGCGGATGAGTCTGTCCGCACGCGAACGATTTCTGCGGCAACCCTCCTGGGAGGAAAGCATGGCGCGGGTGAACCAATATCTGGTCGAGCTGATTCGATGACTTTTGAAATGGATTTTGCGCGCTATCTCGCCGCCAAGAAAACAGTCGATGATCGCGCGCTCAATCGCAACGTGTGGGATGCGCTCGCGCACACCTTGCCGCCGCAACCTCTGCACGCCATCGAGGTGGGCGCCGGCATCGGCACGATGATCGAACGGCTCGTTGAGCGCGGCGTTCTGACACGTGCGCATTACACCGCCATCGACGCCGATGCGCGCAACATCGATGAGCTCAAGCGGCGTTGCGCAAAATTCACGCCAACGATTCAAATCGATGCGCACGCCATTGACGTTTTCGATTTCATCGCGCAAGCGCCGCAATATGATTTGCTCATCGCAAACGCATTCCTTGATCTCGTCGATTTGCCGCGCGCTCTGCCAAAACTCTTGTCGCTGCTCAAACCCGGCGGGCTGTTTTATTTCACCATCAACTATGACGGCGCAACGATTTTCGAGCCGGTGATCGACGCGGAATTGGATCACGCCATTGAACAGCTATATCACGCGACCATGGATCGGCGCGCGGGCGGCAGTCGCACCGGGAGAAGATTGTTTCAGGCGTTGCGTGGCGCGAACGCGGAAATTAGCGAAGCGGGGAGTTCAGACTGGGTCGTGTTTGCCGGCGCGCAGGGATACGCGCACGACGAGGCGTATTTTTTGCATTTTATCATCGAGACGATGCGTGCAGCGCTGGAGAATGAGCCGACGCTCGCACACGACCGTCTGCGTGATTGGGTCACACAACGGCATCAGCAAATCGACGAGGGCACGCTGCTATACATCGCGCATCAGGTGGATGTGGTGGGAAAATCATGCAGTGCATCTGCTTGATAACATTCTCCAACCGCTTGGTATATTCATCGTTCCCCGCAACACCCTCCAAGGATAAGGTTATGGCTTGAAGAACATCACAATCCGATTTGTATTGGTTCCGCTTGCGTTATTTCGAATTCCCCAGATGTTGGCGGTCTTGGTAAACGCTTGTTGATTCACCAAAATCCCGTGACACTCAAACCCGGCGCGCGCACCCAACGGCACGATATGTTCGTCAAGTTTGATCTTGCCTTTGCGAATCTCGCCCACTTCAAACGCAATCCAGCCGCCGCGCCGCGTGATGCGGTGCAGTTCACGGAATACATCCTGCATCACGTCCGACCATTCCTCCACGCTTTTAGACGCCGTAATTTTTTCTGCAATTTTTCCTGCGTCGATGCCGTTGAACCAACAGCGCAACCAATTGTCTTGCGCGTACTGCACCACATCGAGGAACGGCGGTGAGGTGACGGTGAGTTGCACGCTGTTCGCTGGAATTGCTTTTGTGCGGCGCGCATCGGCCGAAAGAAAACGCGCGCGTTCGCCGGCGCGGTACAGATTTTCGATTTCGTTCGCGGTCAATTCTTTCGTGAGTTGCCGCGACTTTTTCAGAATGATCGCGCGCGTGTTGCGATATGGCGGCGTTTGCTGGCGCTGGGCGTTGATTTTTTTCTGGCTCGATGCAGAAACGGCTTGATTGGGCGGAAGCGTGTAGACCGAGAAGAAACCGGCCGAATGCCCGGTGAGTCGATTTGTTGCAACCATCCGAATCCATGCATCGAGATGATCTGCATGTCCGCTCGCGTTGCGTGCGAGCAAGTATTCGCGCAGTGAAATAATTTCTTGCAGCGTGTCGGGATGATAAAACATCGAGAGGTCAATCGTCGCCTTGGCGTTTTTCAACAACGGAATGGAGTCGAGACGCTGGGTTAAATCATCGAGCGTGGGGATGAAAAGTCGCGGGGCAGACAAAATCTCGCTGAGCGGGTTGATGTCGTTCGCAATCACGTTTCGCCCGAGTAACCCGGCTTCGATGATCGTCGTGCCGCGCCCGCTGAACGGATCGTATACGACGTCACCCGGTTCGGTCAGCCGTTCGATGAAAAAGCGCGGCAGTTGCGGTTTGAAGCACGCGCGATACGCGACTTCGTGCAAAGACGATGCCTGGCGTTGGCGTGCAGTCCAAAACTCGTTGACGAATTTTGGAATGCGCTGTTCATCGATCGTCACGCGTTCCGTACGCGTGCGTTTTCCGGCATCGGACAGTTTGAATGCGGGCAGGTAAGTGGCAAAGTCGAATGTGCGCGTGCTCATCTCATGTGCATCATATGCGAGATGTACGGGCAAGTCAAAACGCAAATTTCTAGTTTCGTGAAAGAACAAGCCAACCTCGCAAGAGGTTGGCTTTGGTCTATCTTGAGTCTATTTGTTCACGCGTTATTGAAAAAGCGGATTTCGGCGGCGCCGGTCACTCCCGACTTTTCCATGATTTCTTTCAATTGCGGGTTTTGGGTGAACCTGCGAGCATTATCCGCATTGTCCCATTCCAATATAACGCTTATGGCGTTGGGATCATCTTGATCGCGGTAGACTTGCTTGACACCGGTTGCACCAGCCGCGCGACGAACAGATTCATTCCCGTCAAACCCCTCACGCCATTTGGCGTAATCGGCAACCGTGTGGCGAACATTCAGATAAACCATCGGTCAGTCTCCCTTGGTGCATCCTCTGGCGGGCTGGGAAGTTTGAACGCAAGCACACAGCGAGATCGAAGGGTCTTTGGCTCAGCGTGCGCGCATCATAATCCGCGAGACGCGCGCCAAATCAAAACGATGTGTTGGTCCCTCCTGACCTTGTGTTCGGTGGTGAACCCAATTTTTCTTCTGCCACCCGATTGCCGAATCGCAAATGCTTTGATTGGATTCCTTCACGGGTATGCAAACGCATCTGCTCGATCATTTTTAACGCTTCCGCTTGATCGTAGCCGACGCCAACGCAATAAAGCGAACGCAACCAATCCGGTGCGATGTATGCCTGCCGAGCAATGAATCAGAATGGCTTCGCCGTTATCGAGATAGCCGGATAATTCGGGCAACGCCGCGCGCAAATGCTGTTGCTCATCATTCGACAAGAACCTACCGCGCCGGATTGGCAACCACGTCCACGCAATACCCAGTGGCTCGATCTGGTCACGGATTTGAAATGCGCCTTGATCCTCGGTTAATAGTGTTACGACCCGCGTTACGCCAAAGGTTTGTAATTGTGCAACGGATTCTTTGCCAAGAAAATGCCACAACGTCAGTTTTCCGTTGCCGACTTTGACCCAATTGCAGTTGAGCATGCGCTTCTCCTACGGCTTACTGCCCACTGCCGACTGCGCCGCGTACCCCGTCATCTCCACAAATCCTCTACCTGATACTGGCTTGTTGTAGGACTCTCCACTCACATCCACTGCGCCTTCCCAGTAAATGATCGACACGTTCATCTCTTGATCCGCGACAATCGGTTTCAATTCCAACTGAATCCCCGCCGTCGGGACCGCAACATTCCACCGCGCCGGGTACGTCGCGCGCGTTTGATTGCTCGTCCACGTCGAAAGGACATCGATCTTGAATTCCTCGCGCGTGAGGTGCCGCGTCGTGCCATCCGATTCAATCAACGTGCCAGACGAAAGCGGCTCAATACTTCCGTCTCTCTGTCGAATCTGGAACAGCATCAGTTCGCGATTGTCGCTCAGCTGAATCGAGAACCAGTCCCAGCCGACCGCATCCTTGCCCAGCACCGCCGTGCTCCACTCGTGGTCCATCCACGAATCCCCGCTCACAGTCCACTGTTCACTGTTTATTGTTACTGTCCCACTGGTCTTCATCCGCGTGAACGATATATAGTACGATGCGTTCCCCGCGTCCGCTGATTTCTGCGACAAGCCCGCGCTCACCGTGCAACGTCGGCGGTTTCATCGATGTCAGCGTGAGATTAAGCGATTGCCCTTCATTCTCGGCAAACAATTTCACCGTGCTTCCGTCCGCATTGAGCGATGTCGCATTCCAATTTTCAATCCACACGCGAAACGGATTGCCGGACGCGCCTGCCAGTCCCGCCGCGCCGCGACTGAATCGCTCAGTCGATGCGTGCTTGTTGTTCTTCGCATCGGTCAGCGCGAAATGCGCGAAATAGATTTGATTCGTCGCCCAATCTGATTGACGCGCAGTTTCGGTTGGCGTAATCGCGCGGCGGAAAAAGGTGAGTTGATAACCGAATCGGCGTCCATCGGCGGATTCCAGATTGCCGGTGTAATACCACCATTCGGTTTGAAACTCCGGATGCGGTCCGTGATCGTCCGGAAATTTGAACTCGCGCACCCGCTCTGCGCGCGCGTACCCGGCGATGCTTTGATTCGCCTGCAAGCCGACGATAGCGGCGGTGACTTGGGGCGGTTGGGCGGAGTTAAAAGTGCAAGCAGCGCAATAATACTGATTACAATTACTGATAATTGCAATTAGTATGATTTTTTCATTTCGCAAATCATATTGCACCGCAGAGACGCAGAGGACGCAGAGTTTCAGAAGAATCTTCTTCTCAGCTGTCTCTCCTGCGTCCTCTGCGGTGATATTTCATTCTTCCCTCAGCGCCTCCGTCACTTGCAATCGGCTCAACCTCACCATCGGATACACCGCCGCGAGCAACGCCGCCGCAACTGAAACGAACAGCGCTTGCGCGTACACTTCTGGCACTGGCTCAAAGAAAATCGTCCAGCCGAACGAACGCAAATTGATGACGTAAATCAAAATCGCGCTGAGCAAAACGCCAGTCGGAATCGCGAGCAAGCCCGCCGTCGCGCCCATCAATCCGCTTTCCAACAGCGTGAGCCGCCACAATTGCCGAAGGGTCATCCCCGTCGCGCGCAGCGTCCCCAGCTCGCGCGTGCGTTCCAGCTGCAACGCCATCAACGCGCCGAGCACGCCGATGAACGCGACAAAGACCGCGATGATGCGAAGCGTCGCGGTAATCGCAAACGTGCGGTCAAAAATCACCATCGCCGCATCGCGCAACGATTTATTGCTCTGCACGATGACATTCGCGTTGCCAATTCCCGCACGAATTGCATCCTCGATTTGATTGACCTCGTCGCCGCGCTGAGCATAAACGCCGATTGCCGAAATGTTCGGGTCGTTCCACAAATTGCGGTACACATCGAGCGACATTAGCACGAGCCCTTGATCCGACGAGTAATCGAAAAAGATGGCGGCGATTTCAAACGCTTGCGCGCCGCGTTCCGCCGTCATCGTCAATCGGTCGCCGACCTTGACGTTGTGCCGATTCGCAAACGGCTCGCTCACAAAGACCGCGCCACGTTTCCATTCGTCGATGGCATTCGCGCGATTCGTTTTCAGGATGCGATTCTCGACCGTCGAGACTGCAATGAGCCGCACGTTGCCCAGGTCGGGCGCGTAGGCGTTCACATCGCGAATCGTTTCGACGCGTTGAATGCCGGGCACGTTGCGAATTTTGTCGACGAGCGCCGGTTCGACCGACACCGTTCGATTCGCGCCGGTGATGGGCGAGGTGATGTAGACATCGGCGGTGAGCGTTTGCGCGAGCCATTGTTCCACCGTCGCGCGAAACGATTCGATCATCACCGTCACGCCGATGACGACGCAGACCGCGACCATCAGCGCGGCGATTGCCACCGACGTGCGGCTTAAGGCTTGCGTTACCGTGCGCGCCGCCATTCGTCCCAGCAATCCAAGTCGCCCCAGCGTTTGCGTGGCGAAACGCATCAACGCAACCGTGAGAATCGGCACGAAGAGCGTGATGCCAAACAGTCCAACGAAAATCCCGCCGAACGAAAGCATCACATTGTTTTGACTTGACGCGAGCGACGCGCCGCCGATGATCGCAAGCGCGAGACCCAGAATCGTGATTGCGGGAAGCGCGCGACGCACGCGCGCTTCCAGATCGGAGCGTTGCAGAACGGTAACGGCGGGAACGTTCGCGGCTTCGGCGGCGGGCAGTGATGCGGCAATGAGCGCAGACAAAACGCCGAGCAGAATTCCTTTGACAATCGAAAACGCATCGACATCGACACTGCGCACCGTGACCGCAAAATACAAGTCGTTGATTGTTTGCGTGACGAGCGCAACGGTCAATCGCCCCAGCAAAATTCCCAGACCGACGCCGATGATCGAACCGATGATGCCGCTGATTGCCGCTTCGATGAGGATCATCGCAAAAATTTGTCTGCCCGTCACGCCGATGCAGCGCAAAATTCCCAGAGTGCGGCGGCGTTGCACGACTGAAAAGAGCGTCGTGTTGTAAATCAAAAACATGCCGACCGCGAGCGCGAGCAAACTGAACGCGGTGAGGTTGAGTTGGAACGCGGCGGTGAGTTGCGTTACGGTGTCGGCTTGTTGCGATGCCGGGACGATGCGCAGTCCATCGGGCAGTTTTGCTGTTAGCGATTTTATTTCGGCATCGGTCGCAATCAAATCGATGCGCGTCAGTTTGCCGGCGAGCCCAAACAATTCTTGCGCGGTCGCAATGTCGGTCAGCATCAAGCCGTCGAGCGCGCGCGCGGAAATTTCGTTCGGCGGCGTGAGCAAACCGATGACGGTGACGGTGTGTTCGCGGGTGCCGATGACCAAAGAAATCTTGTCGCCGACCTTGACGCCGAATCGTTCAGCGGTCGAGCCGCTGAGCAATGCGGTGTTTGGTTGTGTGAAGAACGCGGCGAACGCTTCGATGGGCACATTGGCGTTGGCGGTGAGGTACGTGCGGAACGGCGGCTCGGCAAACAAATCGACGCCGAGCACGTGAAGCACTTGCCCGCCGAGCTCTTTTGCGCTCGCGTACTCTTCGACAATCGGCGCGGTCAAACGATTGCCTTGCAATCGCAAATCGCGGTACACGCTTTCGTCGAAGCCACGCGAAGCGTTGCCGCCGATGATTTGATGCGTCGCTTTGCCAATCACCGCGTCAGTCGACAATCGAAACGCGCGCGAGGCGGATGCGTTGGCAAGATCGACCGATACAACCACCGCAACGCCGAGCGCGACGCTGAGAATGAGCAACAGCATGAGCCAAGGGCGGCGGAGTTGATCGCGGAGCGCGGTTTTGAAAAGAGTAAGTGTCATAGTGCAATAGTGCGATAGTGGCGTAGTTGAATAGTTGGATAGTTTGATCGTTGATTGAACTAACGAACTATCCAACTATCGAACCATTGCACTATCGATATGATTCCGCTTGCAAGTTGAACAGCCGCGCGTACGTGCCGTTCAGCGCGAGCAGTTCGGCGTGAGTTCCTTGCTCGGTGATGCCGCCGTGCTCGATTACAAAAATTCGGTCTGCCATTCGCACAGTCGAGAACCGATGACTGATGAGCACCGCCGTTTTGTCCGTCGTCAGTTCGCGGAATTGCTGGAACACCTTCATTTCGTTTTCGGCATCAAGCGCGGCAGTCGGTTCATCGAGCACGAGGACTTCGCAATCGCGCATGAACGCACGCGCGAGCGCGATTTTTTGCCACTCGCCGCCGGACAAGTCGCGCCCCTTGCTAAACCATCGACCCAGCATTGTTTCGTATTTTTCCGGAAACGATTGAATCAACGAATCCGCGCCGCTCTTTTGCGCCGAGGTCACAATGCGCGGTCGGTCCTCCAACATTTCGATTTGTCCAAAGCCGACATTCTCCGCCGCGGAAAGATGATAGCGCACGAAATCTTGAAAGATCACGCCGATGCGTTGCCGCAGTTCGCGCAAATCATACTCGCGCAAGTCGATACCGTCGAGCAGAATCGCGCCTTCGGTCGGGTCGTAGAGTCGCGTGAGCAATTTGATGAGCGTCGTCTTGCCCGCGCCGTTCGGACCGACGAGCGCGATTTTTTCGCGCGGCTGAATCGTCAGGTTGACGTTGCGCAACGCATAACCATCCTGACCGACGTAGCGGAACGACACGTTGCGGAACTCGATGCCGCCTTGAATTTTGCGCGGCACGGCAATCGGATGCGCGGCAACGACCATTTGCGGCACGAGTTCAAGAAACGCAAACAGATTACTCATGAACAAAGCATTCTCGTACAGCTCGCTCAAGCCGTAGAAAATCGCCTCGAACGTGTGTTGGCTGCTCCTGAAAATTCCCAAGTACAGCGTCATATCGCCGAGCGTGATTTCGCCGCCGACCGCGCGCCATACAATCCAAACATACGCGCCGTAATACGATAACGTCGCGAGCAAACCTAGTCCCACCGACGCGAGACTGCGACTCTGTGCAATCTTTTGGTCTTGCTGGAGAAATTTCCAAAACAAGTTGGCGTATCGACCCAGCAACGGTTCGCCGAGTCCGAACAATTTTACTTCTTTCACCGCATCGTAATCGGTGAGCAAGTGTTCAAGATAATTAAGTTGACGCGCTTCGGGCGCGCGCCACGACAAGACGCGGAATGATAATTCAGCAAAGCGGCTTTGCGCGATGAACGCGGGAATCGTGGCGACGAAGAGAAGCAGCGCGAGCCAGGGGCTAAAGCGCCACAACAGCGCGCCAAAGGACAAAAGCGTGATGAGGTTCTGCAAGAGGAAGAAACTGCCGTTGGCAATTTGCAAGCCGCGCCAATCGGCTTCACGGCGCGCGTTTTGCAGTTTGTCGTAGTACTCGGCATTTTCAAAATGCGTCAGGTCGAGTTCGAGCGCTTTTCGGACGATGCGCGTATTGATCGCCAGATTCATCCGCGCGTGCAAAATGTGTTCTGCGAGCGCGCGCGCTTGATTGTTGGCAGTTTGCAAAACGACCAGAATAAATTCGGCGATGAGGAGCGGCAGAATCGCTTGTAGTCCGGCTTCCGCGCCGGCTTTTGTGTTGATCGCATTAACAACCGCATCGACGATGAGTTTGCCGACCCACGCTTGGCTTGCCGGCAACAGCGCGCCGACGAGCGTGCATCCCAGCATCGCGATTGCCGACGGCTTGTGCGCATCCCACACCAAGCCAAACGCGCGGCGAATGTTGATCGACGGCGTCCGCGATTTTTTCCTTGCGTTCACTGATCCATTTTGACCAACGCGCAAGTTGGGGTTCAGGTTTGTTTGATGGGTTCATTTATCTATTTTTGCTGAAAGGCTTGCTCGTCGTATCGTTCGAGTTTTCACTGGACACTGGATTTGGTCAACAACCTTAGCAAGCCAAAGAACATTATCCTTTTTTCACGCGACGCCGCAACCATTTTTCGATTTCGACGATGAGGTACGTTGCGACGCCGAATGCCAAAACGTCGAGCCACATTTCGAGCGGGATGGGCGCGGACCCAAACAGCGCATTCATAAACGGCGCGTAGGTGTATAGCAGTTGTAATCCAAGCATTGCGCCAATCCCGATGATGACCCAGCGATTGGACCACAGTCCCAGTTGGAACATCGATTGCGTAAGCGAGCGGCAATTGAGCAGATAGAAAATTTGCGATGATGACGACTGCATTTACTGCCGCCGTGCGCGCTTGAGCCACCGTGTCACCCGACCCCAGCTCGTATTCGAAAATGAACAGCGCGGCGAACAAAATAATCATTCCGACCAAGGCAATGCGACCCAGCAATTCGCCTGTCAGAATCGGCGCGTTCGAGTTGCGCGGCAAGCGGCGCATAATGTTTGGCTCTTTGAGTTCCACGGCAAGCGCCAGACCCAGCGCGGCGGAGGTCACCATATTGATCCACAAAATTTGAATCGGCAGAATGGGCAGGGTCAGATCGAGCAAAAGCGCAACAAAAATAATCAAGCCCTTCACCCAGGTTTGTCGGCAAAGTCCACGCGATAATTTTGGTGAGGTTGTCGAATACGCCGCGTCCTTCTTCGACCGCCGCTTCAATCGTCGCAAAATTATCGTCGGTCAAAACCATATCGGCGGCTTCTTTTGCGACATCGGTTCCCGTGATGCCCATCGCAATGCCGATGTTCGCTTGTTTGAGCGCGGGACCATCGTTCACGCCATCGCCGGTCATCGCGACGACGTGACCTTTGGCTTGCAATGCTTCGACCAAGCGCAATTTTTGTTCAGGCGATACGCGCGCAAAGACGGGCGTCTGATCGGCGGCTTGAATCAATTGTTCATCGGTCAGCTCGGCGATTTGGCGACCGGTGAGCGCGGCAGACTCGCACGAATCGGCGAGACCGACCTGGCACGCGATTGCCGACGCGGTGAGCGCGTGATCGCCCGTTATCATCTTGACCTTAATGCCAGCATCCTGACACGCGCGCGCGGCATGCATCGCCTCTTCGCGCGGCGGATCGATGATGCCTTGCAGACCCAGGAAGGTCAACCCCGACGCCACATCGGCGTGCGCGATTTTGTCCGCGCCCGAAAAATCCTTGCGCGCAAATGCAAGCACACGCAAACCGCGCAATGCCATCGCATCGACCAAGCGATGAATTTGTGTTTGGTCCAACGCTACGGATTGTCCCGCCGCATCCAGCGCACCCACACAGCGTTCGAGCAAAACTTCGACTGCACCTTTGACGTAGATGCGACGCGTTGAGCCAAGTTGCGTGCAACGTTGCCATATATTGATGTTGCGATTCAAACGGAATCGTATCGAGGCGTTGCAACGATACATCAATTTGCGCTTTGCGCGCGGCGACAATCAGCGCGACTTCGGTGGGGTCGCCTTGCGCCTGCCAGCGTCCTTCTTTTTCGATGAGCGCGCTATCGTTGCACAGTAGACCCGCCGTTAAACATTCCGTTAAAGCGACATTGTTCGCCGGCGCATTTTGGGCTGGGACGATTTGTCCAGTCGGCGCGTAACCCGAACCTGTGACACTTATACTCAACCCCGTTCGCGACGATTTGTTGCACCGTCATTTGATTCTGCGTCAGAGTCCCAGTTTTGTCGGAACAAATCACCGTCGTGCTGCCCAACGCCTCGACCGCCGGGAGTTTGCGAATGATCGCGCGGCGACGCGCCATCCGCGAGACGCCAATCGCCAAAGTTACCGTGAGCGCGGCGGGCAGACCCTCAGGAATCATCGCGACGGCAAATGCAATCGCGGCAGTCATTGTTTCGATAGCCGATGCGCCGCGCGCAACCTCGATGATGAACGTTAGCACCGCGAGCGCAAGAATCGCATAGAGAAGGATTTTGCTAAACTCGCCCATTTTGCGCGTGAGCGGCGTCGCGAGTTCGGTCGTCGATGAAATGAGTTGCGAGATGCGTCCGATTTCGGTGTGGTCGCCAATTGCCACGACGATGCCAGTGGCTTGTCCGTATGTTACCAGTGTTGACGCATACGCCATATTGCGCCGATCGGCCAGCACCGTTTCGGGCGCGAGTTGTAAATCAGCATTCTTTTCCACCGCGACCGATTCACCTGTCAGTGCGGCTTCGGCAATTTGCAAATCGCGCGAGCGCACCAAACGCAAATCGGCTGGGACTTTGTCGCCCGCTTGCAACACAACGATATCGCCCATCGTCAATTCAGTCGCGGTGATGCGTTGGCGCTGTCCCGCGCGAATGACCGTTGCTTCGGTCGTCATCGCTTGTGCAAGCGCTTCGATGGCTTTTTCTGCTTTAGCTTCTTGAATGTAACCGATGATCACGTTGATCAGCACCGCGCCAAAAATCACCAACGCATCGACGAGTTCTTGCTTGACGACGAGTGTAATTACGCTCGACACCATCAAGATGTAGAGCAGGGGATTGTTGAATTGCGCGAGGAAACGCTGAAGCGGGCTGGGACCGCGCTTGGGCGTGAGGGCATTTTTTCCAAAGCGTTCTTGCCGATGTTTGATTTCGAAAAGATCGAGACCTTTGTCGATATGGCTGTCGAGGAGTTCGACAACCTCTGTCGTTGGCAGGTGATGCCAATGTTTGCCGAGTAGTGTTTGCATTTCAGTAGCCTCTTGGGTTTGCGTCGGCTGTTGCCGCGGCTTGGCTCAATTATATTACATTTACCGTACAGCGAAAAGTTCTCCTGGCAACAATAAACCGCCGCCGGAAATCCCAGCGGCGGTTGTTTTTTTCTAAACGGGTTCGACGGTCGGTCGCAAACTGCTCCCGCGGCGCGCTTTGTCCAATGCGGCTTGAATCATCAGGAACTCGCCGATGTTCTCTTTCGTTACGATGCCGACTAGTTGTCCGGCGCGCGTAACACAGATCATCGACGCTTGACGCTCTTCCATCCGCATCAACGCACCCTCCAGCATTTCCGCATAGTCGGCGCTCGCCACTTGGGTTGCCATCACTTGATCCACGCGGGCGTCGCGTCCTTGTTGCGCCAGCGCGCCAATCACTTTATCGCGGGTCAGCACGCCGACGACTGTGCCATTCGCAATCACCGGGAAATCTTGTTGCGACCCAGCAAGAATCAATTCGACGGCGCGCCCGAGCGAATCGCTTGGTGCAAGCGTGCGATAATCGGTCAGCATCGCCCGATTGACCGGAATACCGCCGAGCGCGGATTTCATTTGCACCATACTCGCCTCTTGCGCCGCGCCAATCCACACGAACAGCGCGATAAAGACCAAGAACGGATTCGTGAACAAGCCGACGAATCCAAACAGGAGCGCCATCCCCTGCCCAATCGTCGCGGCAATTTGCGTCGCCCGGGTGTATTCCATCCGCATCGCCAAAAGCGCGCGCAAAACGCGACCACCGTCCATTGGAAACGCCGGCAGCATGTTGAACAACACAAGCGAAATATTCGTCACCATCAAGCGTTCAAAGAAGGGACCGGCGGTCACGCTCAATCGCTCCAACGAAACGATGTCGTTCGTAATCGTAATCCAGATAAACAAGATTGCGGCGATGACGACATTCACGGCCGGTCCAGCCAACGCCACCCAGAATTCCTGAATCGGTTTATCCGGGCATTCGTTCCAGCCGGGCGACCCCGCCAATCGGATAGAGCGTGATATCACGTGTCTTGATGCCGTACCGCTTTGCGGTGAGTGCGTGACCAAACTCGTGCAGGACAACCGAGGCAAAGAGCGCGAGGATAAACGCGATGCCGGCAATTGTTTGGCTTGCTGGATCACCCTGCAAGACGTGGCTCAAAGCAACAAAGCCGATGAGCAGAAAGAAGGTTGCATGCAAATATACACCGATGCCGCCATATTCGCCGATTTTCCATTGCCATTTCATTTTCGTAATTCCTTTGAGCAAAATAAGGGGCGCACACGAGCGCGCCCCATTGCGACACTAGTCGCTATTACGCCCTGTGAGCAAGAACACATAGTACAACAGCGTCGAGATGGCTTGCGCGGCGGCGGCAACGTACGTCAGCGCGGCGGCATCAAGCACGCCATTTACGCCGTACATTTCCTGTCGTGTCAGCAAGCCATTGCCGACCAATAATTCTTTCGCGCGCTTGCTCGCGTCGAATTCGACGGGCAAGGTCACGAGCGCGAACGCGGCGACGCCAGCAAACAATGCGACGCCAATCCACGCTAGTGTGTTGCCCAACGCACCGGCGAGGAAGAAACCAAGCATGAAGATGACCGGACCCAGCCACGAACCGATCTGCACTGTCGGCACCATCGTCGAGCGCAAGCCCAGCATCGCGTACCCTTGTTGATGCTGGAGCGCGTGCCCGGCTTCGTGTGCCGCGACGCCGGCGGACGCGAGACTGTTGCCGCGATAAACATCGGGGCTGAGCCGCAACGTCCGACTCGTCGGGTCATAGTGATCGGACAAGAATCCACCGGTTTCTTCGACCTTGACATTTTGCAAGCCATTCAAGTCAAGAATGCGGCGCGCCACTTGACCACCGCTGATACCGGTCATCGTCCGCACCTGCGAGAATTTCTTAAATGTGCCTTGAACGCGGAACTGCGCCCACAATCCAAACAACAACGCGGGCAAACTGAACAGCAGGTACGTCCAGTAATTCTCAAAACCGAAAAACATCTTGCCTCCTTTTGTCAGCCTCGAGGTATTAAAAAACGAGACCCTCGCGGCACGTTTGTGATGTCGCGTTGGTCTCGCCCTGGCTTCATTACCATCGAATCGCCGAGAGCATTGGCTCTGTCCTGACGACGATTCAAACGCAATGGGCTACTCCCCAACTTCAATCGTTATCATACCCGGTTGTATAGGGTTTGTCAATACTTTTTCCGTTGGAGTTTTGTTAAAACCATTTGCAAGAATATTGTAAAGATAGAGACTTGAGGCTGCCGCCACTCGGCGGGTAGACAAATCTAGTTGGAGTACGCCCTCGATGGTTTGCAAGTTTCGCAATTTGCCGGGTACCGCCAAAGAGCAGTTCCAGCATTCTCGTGAGCGGTTCTAAAGAAACAGAATTGGCAACGTGACATCAATCAGCGGGTTCTAGCAATTTTCTGATGATAAACTCCCCCACTACGCGTGAGGTTGCCAGCACCGGTGCGGCAAGGAAAATCCCTAGTACACCGGCCAGATTTGCACCGGCCAAGGCACCGATCAGGATTACCACCGGGGGCAGATTTACACTCTCCCCGATGACCTTGGGCACGATGATGTGATTCTCCAATTGCTGGATTATTATGTATACTACAATGACGATGACCGCAAAAATTGCGTTGTCGATTGCCCAGTAGTTCGATCCTTGAAACAACGCAATCAACACGGCGGGAATCATGGCAATAATCGGTCCCACATTCGGCACAACTTCGAGAACACCAGCCAGTAAACCTAGAAACAAGGCGTTCGGCACGCCGAGAACCATCAATGTAATCGTGACCACCGTCCCAATGATGATCGCCAATATCACTTGCCCGCGCAGAAAACTCGACCAGATGTTATCAAACTCAGTTTTGATGCGTTGCCATTCTTCGCGATAGTCCGCCGGCACTAGACCATCGATTTCACGCCCAATCGTTTCAGTATCGATCAGCAAATAAAACGACAACACCAAGACGAGCACACTTCCAAACACACTTGACACCGCGCCAATAATCACGCGGGGCAAAATCGATCCAAGTGTGGCAAGTTCGATGCGTAATTGTTCTGCCAAACTCGTCGGGGTCAAGTGAATGCCAAGCGCGTCGAGAAACGGCACGCGGCTTACACTCGCCAAGATCTGATCCAGTTGTGCGAATAATCCGCGCACCTCGCGCACAAGGACTGGAACAAGCAAGCCGACCGCACCCACCAAGATCAGGATCAGTACAAGGTAAATCAGCGCCACGGCAAGCACACGTGGAATACGTTGACGTTGATGCAAATAGGTCACGAATGGGTTGAGCAAGTACGCCAATAACAACGCCAGCACAATCGGCGGCAAGATTTCCAATTCCTGATAAGTCAGCCACACGGCGCCGATGATCAAAGCGAGAATAGCCCAACGTCGCGTCTCAAAGCTCCAAGTTGTTCTGTGCTTTCCGCCGCCCTTATCCTGATCAGGCATAACATCCCCCAGAATCAGATTGCCAAGTTTTTCCTCTCACCTTCTCACCCAAGATTCCTCTCTAGCCATGTGTCGGCTGCCGTAGAAGAGGGCACACGGAATTGAACACATGGCATACCAACGCAATGGCAAGTCGCTGAGTAAGGAGTTGGAAAGTTGCAGTGCTTCCGAATGTGCGATTTTTCCAAGTGAGCATGGCGTTTCTCAGCGGGCACTTGACACCAACGCTGGAGCGGGAATCCCATACCCGTGTGAATCGCGCCAATGGACTATCAAACTAACTTTCCGTGCTCCAATTTCAAGATTCGATCTGCCAACGCAGCTACATCCATCGAATGCGTGACCATAATCAGTGTCTTGTTCCCTTCGCGCGCGAGGCGCATTAGCAAGTCCAACACCTTGACGCCGGTGTCGGCGTCGAGATTGCCGGTCGGCTCGTCGGCGAGGATGAGCGCGGGATCGGCGCAGAGCGCGCGCGCAATCGCCACGCGCTGTTGTTCGCCGCCAGAGAGTTTGTCCGGAAAAACATTCGCGCGATCCAGCAAGCCAACGGCGTCGAGCATCTTGACCCGCGCTCGCGCTTTGGCATCCATCGTCTTTCCAGCCATTCAACTCCGCCGTGAGCAGAACATTTTCGCGCACGGTCAACGTCGGAATCAAATTGAAAAACTGAAACACAAAGCCAATGCGGTCGCGGCGAAAAATCGTGCGGTCGTGATCGTTCAGCGCACTGATGTGCGTGCCATCGATCCAAATGTCGCCGGTCGTCGGCACGTCGAGTCCGGCGAGCAAGTTGAGCATCGTGCTTTTGCCGCTCCCGCTTCGTCCAACAATCGCCACAAATTCACCATCACGAATCATCGCGTTCAAATCTTTCAAGACGGTGCGCGTCTTGTCACCTTCTTGAAATTGTTTGGTGACGTTTTCAAATCGAATCAGAGTCGAGTTTGATGACATCCTCTACCTCGTGCGCGCTGTGTCGATCACCGCGCGCACATTTTCCGCCGGCGTGTCGATGGGCATGACACACCCTGAAGTCAGAATGAAACCGCGCCGATTCGTTTGCGTCATCGCATCGCGCGCTTGCATGATTACTTGGTCACGCGATTGCACCGCCAGCACATTCCATTCATCGATGCCGCCGGCGAGCGCGCTGTTCCATTTCGTGCGCGCCTCGCGCAACGATGGCGCGGTGCGGCGGTCGTGCCAATTGATGACGTCGACCGGATAACGTGTGAGTTCGTCGAAGAAAATATTCAAGCCGTGAATGTGCAGAAAAATAAAATCGGCTTGCGCGGCGCGCACCGCCTCCAACACTTGGCGATCGTACGGCTCGGCGAACGCGCGATGTTCCTCGATGGTCAAATGATCCGCCGTGGCATGTTGCGTCGCGAAGAAAATCGCGTCCGCGCCAGCGCGTAAACTCTCGACGGCAAAACGAATCGTCGTTTCGGTCAGCGCGCGCATTGCGCGTTGCACCATGGCTCGGATTTTGCCGGAAATCGTCGAGTGCGCGTTCACCGGCGAGATTCACCGCGGCGTAAAGCGGCGAAAAAATCGTTTGCAAAATATGCACATCGTTGCCGAGTTGCGTGCGAATCAGTTTCAGTGCGGATAACTCGCGCGCAAAAACCGGATTCGTCGCGTCGAGTGGCGCGATCTTTTCCCAATCGTCCAATCGATTCACCGGGCGCGTGACGCGTTCGCGTGTGCCTTCGCGCAAGCGCGATGACCCCGGCGATGGCGTACGAAACGTCGCGCCGTACATTTCCGACGGATACCCGGACGCCGGCGTTACTTTGACAAAGTCGAAATCGTATGCGCGCTGAAACTCAACGACGCGCGCGGCGAGTGTTTCCGCGCGCAGGTCGTCGCCGGGAAAGTGGCGCCACAGCGCGACCGGCACGTGATCGATCGGCTCGCCGCGCAGGGCGGCGTGAATTCTCTCGCGATGATTCATCGTCCTCCACCTCAATTGTGACTTCACTCACGTGACCTTGTTCGATGCGAAAACCGCGCACGGTTGCCTGCGCCAGATTCTGCAATGAAACAATCATGTAGATGGCATCCGGATAAAACGCGCGCGCAATGTCCGTCGGCGATGGAAACGCCGGCGTCGCCGGATGCGAATGGTAAATCGCAAGCAAATCCAAATGCTCGATGTCGATCACGCGCATCGCCTCCAGCAGAGCGTGCGGCTCGGCGTTGTACTCAACCTGTGCGCGCGGCGAGTTGTTGGGCAACGGAAAAATTTTCCGCGCGCGATCATCCGCCCCGGCGATGAGTCCGCAGGTTTCGTTTGGGGAATCGTTTTTGGATTGCGTAACGAGCTTTTCAATTGTTGAAAAGTGAGTTTCATTGGGTGTAAATTTTCGATTGCCGATTGCCAATTTGCGATTTAGACGCCGAAATGCGAGACGCTGCCATAATTGCCACAAGTTCGTTTGCCTCTTTGAGCAATACACTTACGAGAGATTCTTTCATCAAACCACTTTCAACAATGAGTTCCATCCAAAAGGCACTTTCGTCCGCCTCTTCTTCCACGACGCCGAGTTTGGCGATAAATTCAGATTTCGAGCGATCGCGACACGCCGCGCGATAATTCGCACCCACCGATGTTCCAGATCGCATCAATTGATTTCCAATGGCTCGCCCGGCGGTTGTCTTGGGCAACGCGTCAACCAGTTTGATAATTCGCAGTGCAAATGTTTTCGTCCGCTGTTTCAGTTCATTCTCGTTCATTATCCACCTTCCATGAAACAGAAATCGAAAATCGCAAATCGGCAATCGAAAATTAGTTCGAGAAGACCACCCTTCCTCCAACAATAGTCTGCTCCACGCGCGTGTTCAAAATCTCGCGCGGCGGAATTTCAAAAATATTTTGCGACAGCACGATGCAATCGCCGAACGCGCCGACGGTCAACGGTTCGGCGTATCCGCGCAACGCTTCCGCCACCGATAATTTTTCCGCCGGATACCAACCGCCGCGCGGTTCGCCGTTCGCGCGTTCGCGCGTCACCGCCGCGTGTATGCCCTGCCACGGATCGAGTGTTTCCACCGGACAATCGCTTCCGAAAATAACTTGCGCACCGGCGTCGCGCAAACTCTTGAACGCGTACGTGAAGCGCCCGCGCGCGCCCAGTCGTTCATCGACCATCTTGTAATCGCTCGTCGCGTGAATCGGTTGCATCGAGGCGATTACATTCAGCTTGCCAAAACGCTGAACATCGTCGCGATGCAAATGTTGCGCGTGCTCGATGCGCAACGGCACGTCGACACCGTCGCGGCGCATGTTTGCGTACACATTCAACACTTCGCGATTCGCTCGGTCGCCGATGGCGTGCGTGCACACCATCATCCCGGCGCGTGCGGCAATTCGCGCGACGCGCTCGATTTCGTCCGGCGCTGTCGTTGCCAGTCCGGTGTCGTGTGAGTTTTCAAACGGCTCCAGCATCCACGCCGTTTGCGAACCGAGCGAACCATCAGCAAACATTTTCACGCCGCCGATGCGGAGAAACTCGTCGCCCAAGCCGCCGCGCAAACCGATGTCAACGGCGTGCTCAAGATTCGCGCGCGGAAGCATGTGCGTCACGCGCATCGTCAATTGATCGCGCGCGCGCAAACGCTGAAACAATTGCAGCGCCTCCGCGCCTTCCATGTTGTGAATGCCGGTCAGTCCCCGTTGGTGCGCAGTACGAATCGCATTAAACAATTCCGCTTCCGAAATCTCCGGTGCGTCAAATCCGCGGACACCGTCGAAAAGATCGATCGCATTGTCGCGCAAAATGCCAGTTGGCTCGCCGGCGGCATCGCGGTCAATTACGCCGCCTTCCGGGTCGCGCGTATCGCGGGTGACGTTGCGTTCCGCCAGCGCGCGCGAGTTGACCCAGACTGAATGTCCATCTTTGCGGTCGAGAATCACCGGATTGTCCGGCGCGATGGCATCCAACGCATTTTTCGTTGGCAAACTTGGCACACGCCAATCGAGATGATTCCAGCCCAAACCGATGATCCACTCGCCCGGTTGGGCGTATTTGACGCGTTCTGCAACGCGCGCGACGGCGTCTTGTATCGATTGCGCGCCATCGAGTTGTACGCGACCGAGACTCGCGGCATACGCCGTGAAATGAATGTGATGATCGATCAAGCCGGGAATCACCGTGCGCCCGCCGGCATCGATGATTTGCACGGTGAGCGGGTTGTAAATCGCGAGCGCATCGGCATCGAAACCGGCGACGCGCCCGTTGGCAAACGCGACCACACTTGCCCGTGGATGTTCTGGATCAAGCGTGTAGATATTGGCGTTGGTGAGCAAAAGCTCGGTTAGCATTTTTCGTGTGTCCTTTTGTCATTTCTCGCCGCTCTGCGGCTCGAGATGACGCGAAGCGAATTATACGCTTGGCGGAAATAAAAACAAGGGGCGCAGTCGCCTGCGCCCCGTTGCGGTTTATGCTCCCTCGTACGGAATCAACGAGTAGATATCATAGCCCTTGAGTTTGTCGCGTCCCTTCAAACCTTTCAACTCGATGAGAAAGGCCATGCCCACAATCGTGCCGCCGAGTTTTTCCACCAACTCGCACGCGGCTCTGGCAGAACCGCCGGTCGCCAGCAAATCATCGACGATCAAAACTTTGGTGCCGGGTGTAATCGCATCCTTGTGTGCTTCAAGCACATTTTTGCCATACTCGAGAGAATACGAGACGCTGACTTTATCTGCCGGCAGTTTGCTCGGTTTGCGAATCGGCACAAAACCCGCGCCCAACTCGTACGCCAACGGCGCGCCAAAAATCCAACCGCGCGCTTCAATCGCCGCCACGACATCGATATCCACATCGAAATAACGCTCGACCATCGTGTTGATTGCTTCTTGGAATGCATCGCCGTCGCGAATGAGGGTGGTGATGTCACGGAAGAGAATGCCTTTGATGGGAAAATCGGGAATGGCGCGAACGAGCTTGGCGAGATCCATCGAAACCTCCTGTGGGACAAGACAGACTGGGCGCACGAGCCGAAAAACATTCTACGGCAAACGATGAAAAAATGCAAATCCTAACAGCTTGTGATATAATAAAAGTGTCTTATGCGCGCCTTTGGAAATTCGCCAACACGTTTGACGACGTTGATGCTCACACTCATCGTCGTCAGTTGTTCCACCGTCGCGCCACAAACGCCTGCCGCGACACTTGCGCCGACGCTTGCGCCATTGACGCCGAACACCACACTTACCGCGACGCGCATTCCGCCGACACGCACACCGATTGCATCGACCGGCGCGATGACGCTTGACGCTGTGGACGAGCGAAGATTTTCTGGCAGGCACGCTGTTGCGCAATCAACTCGATGCGTTCACGGCGGCGAATCCGAACATTGCCATCGACATTGCGTTGAAAAAATCGACGGGCAAAGGCGGCTTGCTCGATTCATTGCAGACGACACTCGCGGTTGTCCCCGCATTGGCACCGGACCTGATCACGCTTGACCTGTCCGAAGTTCCCGCCGCCGTTGAAAGCAACAACTTGCAATCGTTCGATGCGTTGTTGCCGGCAGAATTGCAAAACGATTTCTTTCCGTTTGCTTCCAAAGCGACCCGCTATCGCAATCAGTGGCTCGCCGTTCCGTTTGCCGCCGACGCGCAACATCTGGTTTTCAACAAAACCAGCATCAAGAAAATGCCGGCAACCTGGGACGAGGTGCTCAAGCAACGCACGCCGCTCTTGTTGCCACTCGGCGGTGACGAGGCGGATTGGTTGCAGTACGCGGCGTTGACCGCGTCCACCGAACTCACATTGCCGGTCGATGCGAACGGCGCGGCCCAAGTCCTGGGATTTTTCAAGCGCGCGCGCGATCTGGGGTTGTTGAACGATGCCGCGTTTGGCGCGAAAAGCGTCGATGAAACGTGGAACTTGTTTGTCGCCGGACAATTGCCCGCCGCGCAAGTATCCGCATCGCGGTACATCACCGAGCGCGAAAAATTTCCCAACGTGCAGTTCGCCGCGATTCCCACGCGCGATGGAAAAATTGCGAGCATCGCAACTGGCTGGGCATTCGCGCTGACGACTAGAGACGCGGCGCGGCAAATCGCCAGCGCCAAGTTGATCATGTGGCTGATGCAAGCCGAACGACTTGCGCCGTGGTTGCGCGCGATGCATCGCGTGCCGGCAACGCGGTCGGCAATTTTCGTCGCCGTCGATCCGCCGGATTATTCGATCTTTATGCGCGATCATTTGAACGCGCAACGCTTGATTCCTCGCACGCCAGCATTCAATAAAATCTCCGAGGCGTGGCGCATGGCAGTTGTCAATGTGTCGCGCGGACAAACCACGGCAGAAGACGCCGCACGTTCGCTCGCGGCAATCAAGTAGAAGGAGCACTGCTTGTTCGAATCATCGCTTCGCAATGACGGACTGCGTCGCTTGGCGGAGATTGGCGCGGCTGATATTTTAATCGGCATTCCAAGTTACAAGAACGAACAAACTATCGGCAACGTCATCGACACCGCCGCCAACGGCGTGCATACAAATTTCTCCCGGCTCCAATCGGTAATCGCCGTGTTGGACGGCGGCTCGGCGGACGACACGGTGCGCGTCGCGGCGAATCGCGAGTTGCCGCCGTCGCTGCGGCGCATCGTCACGACGTATCAAGGCATTCAAGGTAAGGGGAGCGCCATCCGCGCTATTTTTGAAATCGCGCGCGCGTTGAACGTGCAAACGTGCATCGTACTGGAAGCCGATTTGCAAAGTCTGCAACCGGACTGGATGCAAAAACTTGCCGCACCGATTATTCGTGGCGAGTATGTGTATGCGGTGCCGGCGTACGCGCGTCCGCTCGTCGAAGGCGCGGTCAACGATATTTTGGCGTATCCGGTGACGCGCTTGCTGTACGGCGTCGATGTGCGCGAACCGATGGCGGGCGATTTTGCTGTCGCCGGCAGTTTAGCAGGCAAGTTGCACGATCGCGATGTCTGGGAAACTGATGTCGCACGGCACGGCATCGATATTTGGATCTCGACTGTCGCGGTCAATGAGAATCTAAAAATGTGCCAAGTGCCGCTGACGCCCAAAATCGAAAACAAACGCGAAGCCGCCGTTGCCATCGATCCCGGTTTTGTGCAATCGGTCGGCACGATGTTTCGCATGATGGAAATTTATCGCCGCCGGTGGATCGAGCCGCAATCGCCGCGCCAAGTTCCGTTCTGCGGTGATAATCCGATGCTCGGCAATCAGAAATTGCCCGGCGCCATCACCATCGATATGTTGAACGACGCGTTTCATTCCGGCGCGCGGCGCTACCGCCGGCTCTGGCGCAGTACGCTGACGCCAAGCCATTTTCACGCCATCGATGAATTGGTCAACAAGCCGCGCGGCGCATCGCACCTGGACGGCGATTTGTGGGCGCACATCGTTTTCGATTTTGCCGTTGTGTACAACAAGGGCGAAAACGATCCGGACAAAGTTGCCGCCGCGTTGTTACCGCTGTACTATGCGCGCATTGCGACGATTCTGCGCGAGACCGGCGGCAAGCTTGATGCGGTGGAGCAAGTCGTGCAAGCGCAGACAGCGGCGTTCGCCAAAGCGCGCCCGCATTTGTTGCATCGATGGCAGACGTACGTGCCTTGGGCAATGGACGGAGTGCGTTGACTAGTTTGATAGTGTGATAGTTTTTCAGCTGATGCTTTTGCCTGTCATTTCGATCCGCGTAGCGGCGAGATATCTCGCGTTTTCACTCAAATTTCTCGCCGCTCCGTTCCTCGAAATGACGCGAGTGAGAACACTATAGTTGAGGTTGAAAGGATGAGAGCGAAAATATTTTTTGTGATAATTGTTGCGCTGTTTGCGTTCGCGCAATTCAGCGCGACGCCGACGCGCGCGCAGGGACCCAATATCGATGACGAAGTGAATCGCATCGCCAAAGGATTGTACTGTCCGGTGTGCCCCAACACGCCGCTTGACGTGTGCAACACGCAAGCGTGCATCAATTGGCGCGCCGAAATCAAGTCGCTATTGCAAGGCGGCAAAACCGAACAACAAATCCGCGATATCTTCGTCGCAAAATATGGACCCCAAGTGCTGGGCGCACCGCCCGCCGAAGGATTCAACTGGCTGGCGTACGTGATGATTCCGGCAGTCATTCTGCTCGGCGCGCTGATTGTGTGGTTCACGATGAGAACATGGTTGGTGCGCCACGCGCCGGGCGCGGCGCCGGCAAGCACGCCGGAGATTCCCAGCGAATACGCTGACCGCATCGAAAAAGATTTGAAGGAGCTATGACGTGCCTCGTTGGATACAGATTCTGATTTTTGTGATTGTGATCGGCGTGTTGATCTTTTTCGCTATCGGCTTGCGCGCGCGCGGCGAACTCCAGCCATCGGTGGGCGTTGCGCCGGACTTTAAAATTACCTCGTTCGACGGACAAGCGTACCAATTATCGCAACTCAAAGGCAAAGTCGTCGTCATCAATTTCTGGGCGTCGTGGTGTCCACCTTGCCGCGATGAAGCGCCGTTTCTTGAAAAGACATGGCGCCAGTACAAGGATCGCGGCGTGGTGTTCATCGGCGTCGATTACGTGGACACCGAATCGGCGGCGAAGGATTACCTCAAGCAATACAACATCACGTATTTTAACGGCGTTGATCTCGGAAGCGAGATTAGTCAAAAGTATCGCATCAAAGGCGTGCCGGAAACGTACTTTGTCGGCAAAGATGGCAATCTCGCCGGCAATTCGCTCGGTCCCATCACGCGTGACAGCGCATTCATGACCGAAGCGCAATTTGTGCGCAAGTTGGAAGAGTTGCTCGCCAAGTAAAAAGCAAAACCGGGTCTCTTGCAGAAACCCGGTTTTTTGTTTCTTAAATTTCCTCAAACCGCGCCTGAAAGAATCGCAGACTCTCCGGCTCGTACACCATCTTCAACCCTCTGATCTTGTTACGTTCCGCGTACAACGCCATGCAACTCTCCGCGACCACATCCATGTGCAAATTCGTGTACACGCGGCGCGGAATCGTCAAACGCACGAGTTCCAATTTGGGTTTGTGATTTTCGCCGGTCTTGTGATCGCGTCCCGCGCTGACGATGCCGCGTTCCATCGCGCGCACGCCGCTATCGACGTACAATGCCGCCGCCAATGCCTGCGCTGGAAATTGTTCTTGCGGAATATGCGGCACAAAACGTTTTGCGTCGAGCAAGACCGCGTGCCCGCCAATCGGCACGACGACCGGCACACCAGCATCGAGCAACTGCTTGCCGAGATATTCCACTTGGCGCACGCGGCTGGCGATGTATGCGTCGTCGACCATTTCGTAAATGCCGCGCGCAATCGCTTCCATATCGCGCCCGGCAAGACCGCCGTACGTGTGCAAACCCTCAAACACGACGACCATCTCTTTCGCTTTCGTGAAAAACGCTTCGTTGTTCGTCGCCAAGAATCCGCCGATGTTGACGAGATTATCTTTTTTTGATGAAATCGTCATGCCCTTCGCCGTACACTCATCATCTCGCGCAGGATTTCGCGCACGGGCTTGTTCGCGTACCCGGCTTCGCGTTGCTGGATGAAATAACAATTTTCGATGGCGCGTGTCGCGTCGAAAATGATCGGCAGGTTGTATTTCTTCGCCCACGCCGATACCTCGCGCAGGTTCGCCATCGAGAAAGGTTGACCGCCCGCCATGTTCACGCATTGCGCAATCGATAGATACGCAATCGATTGCGCGCCCTTTTCGTCCACGAGTTTTTGCAATTTCTTGAGATCGACGTTGCCCTTGAACGGATGCGGGCTTGTCGGATCGTGCGCCTCGTCGATGATGCAATCGTAAAAGATGCCGCCGGCGCGTTCGGCGTGTTCGCGCGTCGTCGTAAAGTACATGTTCATCGGGACGTACTGACCCGGCTTGATGCGCAGTTGCGACGTGATGTGTTCGGCGGCGCGACCTTGGTGTGTCGGCACGAGATATTTGAAACCGTAAATTTCCTGCACCGCTTTTTCGAGATTGTAAAAATTGCGCGCGCCGGCGTACGCCTCATCGCCGAGCATCATGCCCGACCATTGCCAATCGCTCATCGCGCTGGTGCCAGAGTCGGTGAGCAGATCGATGTACACATCTTCGCTCTTGAGCAGGAACGTGTTGTACCCCGCCTCGCGAATTTTTTGCGCGCGATATTCGCGCGTGGTCATCTTGATCGGCTCGACCATTTTGATTTTGTACGGTTCAGCAATCGTTCGTGGTTTCATTTTTCTCCTCTTGGAAAATTATTTTACAAACACTTTCCGGATCCACATCGATGCGCCAGCCCAACGGCAAACCGATGTCTTGAATCAACGCGTGTCGGGTTTTCGCCGCGCACGAGAATTTGATACCGATACTCGCCGCGCACGCGCCGGAAGAATGCCGGCGCAGGTCCGATGAGATCGAGCGCGGGCAAGCCGCGTTGCGCGATGAGCGTTGTCAACATTCGATGCATGCGGAGCGATTCGGCTTGCGCTTGTTTTTCGTTCGCGTGCAGAAACAGCAATCGAATCAACCGGCTGTACGGCGGATAATTTTGCTCGCGTCGAAAAATAACTTCGCGTTCGTAAAAAGTTCGGTAATCGTGATTCGACGCGGCTTGGATCGCGTAATGCTCAGGATTGTACGTCTGCACGATGACCTTGCCGCCAAGAATACTTCGTCCCGCGCGTCCGGCAACTTGCGTGAGCAATTGAAACGTTCGCTCACCCGCGCGAAAATCCGGCAAGTTGAGCGACGTGTCCGCGCTAATCACACCGACGAGCGTAACCAACGGCATGTCCAAACCCTTGGCAATCATCTGCGTGCCGATCAACACATCGGCTTGATGCGCAATGAACTTGCTCAGAATTTCCTCGTGCGATTCTTTGCCGCGTGTGACATCATAATCCCAGCGCAAGGTGCGCGCCTGCGGGAACAGCGTCTGCATTTCGGTTTCCACTTTTTCCGTGCCGACGCCAAAGAAGCGAATGCGCGCGCCAGCGCAGTGTGGACACTTTGTCGGCACGCGGTCGCGGCGGTTGCAATGATGACAAATCAATTCGTCGCCGATGTTGTGGTACGTCATCGGATTATCGCAACGCTTGCACTTGAACACGTTGCCGCAATCGCGGCACAAGACAAATGTGGCAGAGCCGCGGCGATTCAAAAACAAAATGACTTGCTCGCGCGCCGCAAGCACGCGCGCCATTTCGCGTTGAAGCGCACGCGAAAACATCGAGCGATTGCCGGCTTTCAATTCTGCGCGTAAATCGACAAGCTCAACCGGCGGTAAATCGAGATAGCGCGCGTCGCTTGCATCAATTTGTCGCGCTGTCACTCGCGTCGGCGGCAATTGGTAATTGGCGATTTCGTTTTCGATCACGGCGCGATGTCCCATGACGCGTTTGGGCAATTCCAACAACGTGAATTCGCCGTGCATCGCGCGATGATATGTCTCCAAATCCGGCGTCGCACTGCCGAGAATCACCGTTGCGCCGATACGCCGCCCAAGTTCTAGTGCCACCTCGCGCGCGTGATAATGCGGCACCGACTCTTGTTTGTACGCGGGGTCGTGTTCTTCATCGATAGCAATCACGCCGACGCACGGCAAAGGCGTGAACAATGCCGAGCGCGAGCCGATCACTAGATCGATTTTGCCGTCGCGGCAGCGCCGCCACGTGTCGTAGCGTTCGCCTTCCGACAAACGCGAATGCCAAACGGCAACGCGTTTGAACCGCGCGCCAAAGCGTCGAATTGTTTGCGGCGTGAGCGAAATTTCCGGCACAAGTACAATGCCCTGTTTGCCTTGTTCGATGACATGCGCCAGCGCGCGCATATAGATTTCCGTCTTGCCGGAGCCGGTAACGCCGTGAAGCAAGAAAGTTTCAGGTTTAAGGTTCAAGGTTTCACGTTGTGCATCTGCAACTTTGAACTTGGAACTTGAAACTATTCTTTCCCACGCCGCTTGTTGTTCGCTCGTCAATGCCGGCGGCTCGACCACGTCGAACACGCGACCAGCGAGAGAGTCGCGCACGATTTCTTCTTCGTCGAGCGCGAGAATGCCGGCAGTCTCATATTTCCGCAAATCGGCGATGCTGCAATCGACTGCCGCGTACAACGCGCTGAGCCACGTCGGTTTATTTTCAGCCTTAAGAAAATCGATGATCGCGCCGCGCTTTGTCTTGCGAACGCGAATGCAAATTCGTCAGCGCGTTTTCGGAAATCAGCCGGACAAATTTCGCGCGGCGCGGTTTCGCGCGCAACGGCGCGACCATCGTGCGCTTGGCGATGATGTTGCGCCGCGCCAACGTCATCGACGCCAGCGCGCAGTCCGCGCGGCAACGCGCGCAACTTGGTTTCGCCGTCTTGCGCGAGCAAGTGGACAAGCGCGATTTGTTTGGGAGTCAAATCGTCGCGCGGCGAATCGGGCACGAGCGAGAGCAAGATTTCCGTCGGCTGTTCCACGCCGGGCGGAAGCATCAGACTCAGCGCGTCGTACAGTGAGCAAAGATACGTGCGCGCGATCCATTGCGCCAGATCGATTTGCGTTGCGCTGAGGTACGGACGCGCGTCCGCGATCTCGTCGATTGCTTTTGTCTGCTCGACCGGCGACATGTCACTGAATGCGATGACGATGCCTTGCAATCGACGCGCGCCAAACGGAATCCACACCAATTGTCCCGGCTCGATTTTGCCGGCAAGGTGTTCCGGAATTTCATACGTGAACGCGCGCTCGCGCCGCGATTCTGCCGGCGCGATTTCACCGGGCACTGCCTTGCCCACCGCGAGCGGCGTGTTGACGACGACTTGAGCGTATCTCATCTGCAAATCACAGACGGAAGACGGATGACCGACGACCGATGGTCGTGACCTGTCTTCCGTCCTCCGTCTTCGGTCTTGACAATGAGTTGTCTCACTGTTTTGATTTATAGACTCCCACCGCCATATACCCTACCACATACTCGGAGTGCTCGCGTTCGCCGGTCACGTCGCCGGAATTGGTTCGATGCAAAACGCGCGCGCGATTCGCGCCCAGAGCTTTTGCCGCTAGCAAAGCCGTAATGATCGGCGCATCGCCGCACGCGCGACAATCGCCCGATTGCATGTACGCGACAAGTTCCGGCACGTTGAACGACGCGACCAACTCCTCGGTGCGCGCATCGAATTTTTTCACCGCGTGATAATCCGGTAAATGCGAGAGATCGGATGATGCGACGAACAACACGCGCCGGTCGCGCGCCAGTTTCGCCAGCGCGTTTGCCAATTGCTCGGCAGGCGCAAGTGCACGTTCGCCGGCAAGGTAAAACGGCAGTGACATCATGATCGGTACGAGTTTGAATTTTCCGAGCGTGCGTTGGAGAAAAGGCAATTGAATTTCGAGGGAGTGTTCGCGATCACGCTCGACGCGTGCGAGAGGAATTTCTTGTGCGAGTGCGGAAATAAATTCTTGGTCAAGTTCTACCGCGCCGAGCGGCGTGGTGTAAAACTTTTTCGCGCTGATCGCAAATGCACCAAAATTATCATGGTGGCTCGGTCCCAGCAACACCACCGTATCGATTTGTCGCTGTCCGAGTTGACGATAGGCGTACGCGGCAGTCGAACCTGAATAGCGATAACCGGCGTGCGGAGAAATCAAAGCTAAAAGTTCATCGTTCGTCGCAAAATATTCCGCGTGCACCAAATAATCGTCGACGGTTGCCTGCAATTCGCGCGGCGAGCCGGGATACCATGTCCCGGCGATCGACGAAGGGCGAACGGTTTTCGGATCGATGGTTTGGAAATTCATCGCGAACCCTCCTGGCGTTGGCGCCGCCCAATGCCGGTTACTGGCGATACCGAAACGTAATGCGTCCGCGCGTCAGATCGTACGGCGAGAGTTCTACTGTGACGCGGTCGCCGAGGAGAATCCGAATATAATACATCCGCATTTTGCCGGAAATGTGTGCCAGCACCGAATGCCCGCTTTCCAACTGCACACGAAACATCGCGTTGGGCAACGCTTCCGTAATCAAGCCCTCGGCTTCAATTACGTCTTTCTTCTTTTCGCTGTTTTCTTCTAAAGGTCGCCTGGGTCTAGGCATACATCCTCCATCATTTTTTCTTCTTGGGCGGTTCTTCCGCCTCGAAATTTTTAACCGCCAAATCATGGGCCAACACGGGGCGCCATTTGCCGCCGCCTTCATCTGGTCCAACGATGCCGTGCTCTTCCAATTGATCCATCAAACGCGCGGCGCGCGGATAACCGATTCCAAGCTTGCGCTGCAAAAACGAAATCGATGTATGATCGTATTGCCGGATCGCAATGTAATGCTTGTTGGATCAGCGCGTCGTCACTGCCTTCCTTGGCGTCGCCGCCCATATTTTTCCACGGCGGCTCGGTCGCAATGTCGCGCATATCGGTGATTGCTTTTTCACGCCAGAAATGGACCAGCCGCGCCAACTCGTCGTCCGAAACGAAACAACCTTGCAAGCGCGACAGCTTGGACGAATCGCTTGCCATGTACAAGCATATCGCCCTTGCCGAGCAATTTTTCCGCACCCGGCATATCCAGCACGACGCGCGAATCGACACTGCTGGTTACCGCGAACGAAATGCGCGACGGGAAATTCGCCTTGATGAGACCGGTCACCACATCAACCGACGGACGTTGCGTGGCAATGACCAAGATGGATCCCGGTCGCGCGCGCCATTTGCGCGAGGCGCGTCAAAAGCTTTTCGGTTTCTTCCGGTGCGGAGAGCATCAAGTCCGCCAGTTCATCGATCAGCGCGATAATGAACGGCATCGTGTCGCCGCCATTCTTGTTCATCTTGTCGTTGAACGCATCGATGTTGCGAACTTTTTCTTTCGCAAACAACGTAAAGCGATTGTCCATCTCGCGCGCAAGCCAGCGCAAACACGCCACGACTTCATCGGTGTTGACGATGACCGGCCCCAAGAGATGCGGCACGCCGTTGAAATTCACCAACTCGACGCGCTTGGGATCGATCATGACAAAGCGCAAATCGTCCGGCGAATTTTGGATGAGCAGACACGCGATAATCGCGTTAATGCAGACAGACTTGCCGGAGCCGGTCGCACCGGCAATGAGCAAGTGCGGCATCGCTCCGAGGTCAGCGCCAATCGACACGCCGGACACATCGCGCCCCAGCGCAATGCGCAACGGCGTTTTCTTTTTCTTGTAGGTGTCGCTTTCCATCACGCCGCGCAACGACACGACCGAAATCGAATGGTTCGGCACTTCGATGCCGACGATCGGACGACCCGGCACGGGTGTTTCGATGCGAATCGGCGCAGCGGCAAGCGCGAGTTCCAAATCATGTTGGAGCGCGGCGATGCGATTCACCGACACTTTGCGCTGGCGCATCTCGCCGTCTGCGCGTGCGGCGATCTACAAAACCCGGCTCCAACCCAAATTGCGTAATCGTTGGACCCGCATTGATTTCGATGATTTTCGCCGGAATGCCAAAACTCGCCAACGTCTCGATAATGAGATCGCCTTTGCGCTTGGCGTCGGATTCGCCGTACTTGGCTTCGTTCGATGGATCGAAAAGTTCCACGAGGGCAATTGCGGCGTGCGTTTGCGCGCGCGTCCGCGCGGCGTGAGAATCGGCTGTCCCGATGTTTTCATCGGCGGCTTGGTGCCAAAGGCCGGCCGTGTCGGCACCGGTGATTTTTCGGGCACGGCTTCTCACTGGCGCGCTCGGTGGTTCGAATCTGGGTTTGGACACACTCACCACCGGCTTGTCCGATTTTATTCTTTCCGGTCGCGGCACAAGCGTGGACGTTGGTTGGTCTACGCGTTCCAACAAAGAATCGCTCCACGTGCGCAAATGTTCCGTGCTCAGACCCATGATGCCAACCAACGCAATCAAACCAAGCAAACCCAGCACGATGCCGGTGCCAATCGTGCCGACGACTTGGGCCAAGCCCCAGCTAATCGCGTATCCAACAAATCCACCGCCGGTCGCCGTCTTTGCCAAGTCGTCGATTTTCGGCGCGACAATCAAATCTGCGAGCGCAAGCACAACTGCAAAGAAAATCTCGGCGGCGAATACGCGTCCCCAACTTACCAAGGATTCGTTCGCCTCGCCGCGTCGAATGAGAAAATAGCTTGCCGCAAACGCCGCGACCGGCAAGGCATACGCACCCCAACCAAAGAGCGTACGCAAAGCATTCGCCCACAAATCACCGACGGTTCCGCGCGTGAAACCGGTTATTGTGAGCAAGGTAATGATGCCGAGAAACAACATAAGGACGCCAAAGATTTCGCGTCGCCGCGTCGGCGAAAGATTTATGCCGATGCGTGAGAACAGCGATGACTGAGCAGGCTGCGTCCTTTTGTTCTTTTTGTACTTTAGCTTCTTTTCGTCTTTGCGCCATCGTTGATACTAGCCACACGCTTTGCGTCACGCAGAAACACACAGAAGAAAATTCGCGGCATTATTCTGCGGCAGAAGATTCATTCCGATTGAATCAAACTTTCCCAATACGCATCATCGACCGGCGGGGGCGGCGGAATTCGGCGTGGCGCCGCTTGTTCCGGCACGACGACGTCCGCGCTCATCTCACCCTGTTTGTCCCGGCGCAGAGTCAATTTCATTTTTTGTTGTGTCGGTTCGATTTCCAGCACACGCGCCTGCACCGCTTGGCCTTCCTGCAACAAATCGCGCGGATGCGCCAAATCGCCGGTTGCCAATTCCGAAATGTGAAGCAACCCTTCCACGCCATCGGCGATGCGCACAAACGCGCCAAATGCGACGACACTCGTGACCACACCGCTGACCCAATCGCCGGGTTTCAGCGTGCGCGCGGCTTGTTCCCAGGGATTTTGCTGCAAGCGTTTAAGACTGCACGCGATGCGTTTCTGTTCGCGATTGACTTCCAAGACCAACACGTCGACTTGTTGCCCGGGGTGAGCACATCGCGCGGATGTTGCACAAACTGCCACGACAATTCCGAAACGTGAATCAAACCCTCAACCCCGCCGAGATCGATGAACGCGCCAAAGCTGGTCACATTCCGCACGACGCCGTGCCGCGTTTCGTTCGGCTGAATCGACGCCAACATTTGCTCGGCACGCGACGGCGCAGGATTGACCACGCGCTCAGACAAGATCAGGCGATTGTGCGCGCGGTCAAATTCGATCACCTTGAGCTTGAGCGTCGTATCGCTATACCGCGCAAGCGCTTGCACGCGTTCCTCCTCCGATACTTGGCGCGGAAATGACGCCAGTTGCGATGCCGGAACAAAACCGCGCGTGTCGCCCAAATCAACCAAGACGCCGCCGCGATTGTAACCCACCACCCTGAAGTTCCAAGACATCGCCTTGCGCGTAACTTTGCTCCGCGCGTGCCCACCCAACCGACGTCGTATTATCCGCCGGCCGCGTCGGCGTCGATTCGCCGGGCTGACCCATTACGCTACGCCAATACGCTTCATCGGCTGGTTGTTCCCAGGAATGCTCCTCTGCCATCTCGTCCTCGCTCAACTCAAAACAAAAAATCGGTTCTTCCACGCGTCGGTGAGGAAAAACCGATTTCAATAAATCGACGACTCCAACCACAACACACCCACGCGGCTATCCACCAATACCAAGGGCATTATACGCGGAATCGCGCGGATTTGTCAAACCTTAAGGCAATCGATTGAACCAGAGGAGCGACAAGGTTCCAGCAATCAACATCAGAATCGATGCGACGCCGGTGAACAATGCCGTGAGTTCCATCTGCTCCGGCTTGAACACCAATTGGGTGCTCAAATTTTCGTACACACTTTTCAAATTCGCTTCCGTATCGGCGCGAAAATAATCACCGTCGGTTTCATCAGCGATGCGCTTGAGTACTTGCTCATCCAAGCGCACGCGCACATTGCGACCTTGAACGTTGAGCACTACGCCTTCCGGACTGCCCAAGCCAACGGTATATACACGCACGCCGCGATTCGCCACTTGCTCGAGGATGTCAATCGGACGCGGACCGACATTGCTTTCGCCGTCGCTTAACAACACGACGATTGCCGGAGCGTGTTGTCCACGCGGCATCGGCGTTGGAGTTGGCGTGGGCTCAATCGAGCCCAACGCATCGCGCGGAATCGGCGTGGGCACCGGTTTCGTCGGGTCTTCAAACGCGGCATCGACCGATGTCAAAATACCGCGCCCGATGGCCGTGCCGCGTTGCGGCGTCAATCGATTAATCGCGGCGAGGACAGCCGCGCGGTCACTCGTCGGCGATTGCACGACGGCGGCGTTGTCGCTGAACGATACGATCCCAATGCGAACATTCGGTGGTTGTTTATCGATAAATGCGCGCGCGGCAACTTTGGCGGCTTCCAAGCGGCTGGGTTTCATATCTTGCGCTTGCATACTACCGGACACGTCGATCGTGAGAATCACCGTGCCTTGTTGCGATGGCAAAAGAATAATCGCGGCAGGACGCGCCAAAGCCAGAATCATTGCCGTTAAACCGAGCAAAAAGAAAAACGGCGGAATGTGGCGACGCCAACCCGGTCCGCGTCCCAACGCTTCTTTGACAACCGAAAGACTGGCGTAACGCAGAGCATATTTTTGTCGGCGGCGCTGCAAGAGAATGTACGCAGCGACCAGTGCCGGGATAAGCAGCAACAACCAAAGCGCATCAGCCCAAAGAAAAGTCATACTTGCCTCGTATCCTATTATCCAATCGCCGGATTCGGCAATTGTTTGCGTTGTTTGCGCAACGTCGCAAAACGCACGACCTCGTGCACGAGATCGTCTTCCGTCGAAAGCGGCAGAACGTCCACGCCAACGCGGCGAAAAATCACATTCAATTCGTACTCGCGCTTTTGCGCCGCGTCCATAAACCGCTTGCGAAATTTTTTGTCGTGGGTGTCCAGGTACAACTGCTCGCCGGTCTCCGCATCTTCGAAAATAATCGGACCAATGTCCGGCAATTGGGTTTCACGCGGATCGTACAAACGCACCGCCAAAACTTCGTGGCGCTGGGTCAGGACGCCGAGTGGTTTTTCCCAGCCCGGCGCGCTGAAAAAATCCGAGATGATAAACACCAACGAGCGCCGGCGAATCGTGCGCAGGGATGTTTCCAACAACGCGGTCAAGTTGGTCGCGGAGGCGTGTTTCAATTTCGGTTGGCGCAACAACTCGTTGATGAGTTGAAGCACTTTGATTTTGCCACTGCCCGCTGGAATCACGCGCTCGACTTTATCGCCGTACACGAGTGCGCCAACGCGATTGCCGTGCCGCGTGAGCAGGCGCGCGAGTACCGTCACAAAATCGATGAGGAGATTGCGTTTGAGCGTGTGCACCGTGCCGAAATCGACGGACGGGCTGAGGTCAAGCAGAAACCACGCCGTGACTTCGCGGTCTTCGACGTATTGCCGGACGTACGGCGTTTGCATCCGCGCCGTCACATTCCAATCGATGTAACGAATGTCGTCGGTGTACTGATACTCGCGCAAATCGGCAAGGTCGAGACCAAAGCCGTGCAAGAGTGTGCGGTAGTCGCCTTGCAACAGCCCATCGAGCCGGCGAATGACCGTCCAATCGAGTCGTTGTAGAATTTTTTCAGGATTGCGCTGGGGCGCTGATGTTGACATGGGTTTGCAAGGGTTGCGAAGGCAAGGCAATATTTTTGATGATGCGATCCAAGATCGTATCGCTGGTCAAGCCATCGGACATGGCTTCGTACAGACAAGACCAAACGATGCCGCATTACGTCGAACGCCATATCCAAAATATCTTGCGGCAACACGTACTCGCGTCCACGTACGTATGCCAGCGCGCGGGCGGTGACGATGAGATTGATCGATGCACGCGGGCTCGTGCCGTACATGATGTATTTTGCCGCTTCCGGAATACCAAAACGTGCCGGCTCGCGGGTGGCGGTGGCGAGCCGCACCGCATATTCGATCAACGCCGGATCGACGTACACCTTTTCCACTTCTTTGCGCAAGCTGATCAATTGCTGGGTGTCAACGACCGGCTTGACCTGGTTCAACGCCCCGGTCATGCGCTCGACGATGACAAACTCTTCCTGCTCGGTCGGATAATCGACGAGCACTTTCATCATAAAACGATCGACCTGCGCTTCGGGCAAGGGGTAGGTACCTTCGGTTTCGATCGGATTTTGCGTTGCCATCACCAGGAACGGCTCCGGCACCTTGAACGTCTCGCCGCCGATTGTCACTTGGCGCTCTTGCATCACTTCGAGCAATGCGGATTGCACTTTGGCAGGCGCGCGGTTGATTTCATCGGCGAGCAAGAGATTGGTGAACACCGGACCCAACGACGTTGCAAACTCGCCGGTCTTTTGATTGTAGATGCGCGTGCCGACCAAATCGGCGGGAACGAGATCGGGCGTGAATTGGATGCGCTTGAACGTGCCGCGCACGGCTTCCGCCAACGTTTTGATCGTCAGCGTTTTCGCGAGACCGGGCACGCCTTCGACGAGCAAGTGCCCTTGTGAAAGAATCGCGACGAGCACACGTTCGAGCAAATGGTCCTGCCCGACGATAATTTTCTTGACTTCGTACAGAACTTGCTCCATCAACGGAGCTTGATCGGGTTGTTTGGTTTCGTCTGTCATCGAAATTCTCCTTATCGATGTTGAGCGTTAACGAAAAGAATCTTTTTGCGCCAAGACGCCAAGTGTTCAAAAATTCTTTGCGTCTTTGCGGCTTGACGTGAGATAAAATTTAATAATCCGGCGACCCCATTGCCGCGGCGGCGGATTCCATCGTCACCGCAAAGCCGATGCCGATGAAGACGTCTTGTTCAGTCGGGTTTAACAGCGAAGACACAATGCCAACAACTTCGCCATCGCGATTGACCAACGGTCCGCCCGAGTTGCCGGGGTTGACGGCGGCATCGAATTGAATCATGCCCGTCATCGTCGCGCCGGTCTTTGGCGATTTGAAATTGCGATTCAATCCGGACACGACGCCGGCACTAAACGAGTTGTCGATGCCAAACGGATTGCCCACCGCGAACACTTCATCGCCCACGCGCAAGCCGCCGGTGCCGGCCAGCACCGCCGGTTGTAAATCGTCTGGGATGACGCGCGGACGCAACACCGCCAAATCGTTTTCCGGCACGCGCGCGATAATTGATGCCGGCGATTCCGAGCCATCGAAAAAGGTTACGCGCACGTCAACCGCATCGCGCACAACGTGCAACGCCGTAAGAATGAGACCCGTGTCGTCCACGACGACGCCGGTGCCCAGCGCGCCATCGCGTTTGCCGTCTGTGCCTAAGGTTATCGCTTGAACACGCACCACCGAAGGAATAATGTTGGCGTACGCAATCGATGCAAACGATGGACGCGGCGTGGCCGTTGCCATCGCGCGGAAAACAGCGGCGTTGATATCGCGTTGAGTTAATCGTTGCGGCGGCGGTTGAGTGGCGTCGTACGTGAGCATCATCGCGAACGCGAGTAACGCGCCGCCGACGATGAGAAATGCGCTGTGATAACGCGTGTAGAAATTTTTGAGGCGTTGGCGCAATCGTTGCGCGCGCGTAGGAGGAGGAGTCGGCGCCGGAGGCGGCGGCGGTTCTTCGCCGGGCCAAGGTCTGACTATTCGCATGAGATTCCCTGTCCAGAGGATTGTCGCGGAATCCTCTCTTGACGATTCTTGCGCAGAGCCGATGCGGAGAAAATTAGCAAGTGCGGAGATTGTCGCGATTTTGGGCGTTCTTGTCAATAGCCCAACTGTAAAAAAAATGAAAGAATCCGGGGCGCCTATGGATTCGCGTTTGGATTGTTCTCGCGTTCAGGACCGCGTTCACGCAAGCGATCGACGAGCGTGCTGTAAAAATACGTGCGTGGTTGAAACCGAATAAAGCGTGCGATGTGTCGGCTGGCTTGCACCAACACTTGATCGCCGTTCCGCAATTCGATGTCGATTTGCCCGTCGATGGTGAGAATCGCGTTGTGATCAGTTTGGAGTTGAAACTGCACATGCGATCCTTCCGGTAACACGAGCGATTTCAACTGCGTGAGGTACGGCGCAATCGGCACAAGCACGAGCGTCTTGACCTCCGGCGCAAGAATCGGACCGCCGGCGGCAAAGACGTACGCGGTCGAACCGGTGGCAGTGGCAACAATCGCGCCATCGGCAACGAAGGTTTTCAAAAAATCGCCGTCAATCGATGTGGCGAGGCGAATCACGCGCGCCAATTTTCCGCGCCCTACGACGACATCGTTCAGCGCTTCAAATTCGCCGAGCGACGTTCCGTTGCGCCGGCACACTGCGTGCAACATCGCGCGCTCCTCGATCCAAAATTTGCCGTCGATGATCTTTTGCGCGCTGAATGCCTCCGGCAACATTTCCGATAAAAAGCCAACACGACCGAAATTGATTCCAAGGATCGGCGCATGTGCCGGCGCACACGCGCGCGCCGCGCGCAGAATCGTGCCATCGCCGCCGAGCGTGATTGCCATTTCGATAGTCGGCGCGTGGCGAATGATCGCTGGCTCGTCCCACGCAGAAAGCACTGTCGCGCGACAGCCGAGTGCGGTGAATTGTTCCGCCCAGCCGCGCGCGACATCGAGCGAATGTGGAATTTTGGGATGATGGAGAAGGAGAATGTGTTTCATCACTCGCATTATACCATAATCACGATTTTTCTTGACTGCGCGGATATGCTATAATCGAAAATGTGAAGCCTCCTTTTCGGCGAGCACTCGCGCTGTTTGGCTTGATCCTGTTGGCAACACTTTTACGTTTCTATCGTCTGTCCGCGCAAGACATTTGGGGCGACGAAGCGTTTAGTATTTTTCTTAGCCAGCAACCCTTGCACGTCGTCGTTGCCGGCGGCTCGGACACGCATCCACCTCTCTATCCGCTCCTTTTTGTACTTTTGGCTTCAACTTGCCGGCAGTACCGCCTTCGCCACGCGCGCGCTGTCCGCGTTGATCGGCATTCCCGTCGTCCCGCTCATTTTTGTTCTTGCCAAACACTTGACCTCACGCACGCGCGTGGCATGGTTCGCCGCAATTCTCGCCACCGTGTCGCCGCTGTTGATTTACTACAGCCAAGAAACGCGCATGTACGAACTCGTCGCGATTCTGTCGCTCGCCTCCGCCTACTGGACGATGCGCTGGCTCAATGCCAAGCCATCGATCACTTTGGCGATTGCCTTTCTCGTGTCGACGGCGTTGGCGCTGTACACGCACTATGCCGGCTTTTTCGTTCTCGCCGCCGAGAATTTTTTTGCGTGCGTTCGATTATTTCGCCGCCGGTCGGAGTTGTTTCGATGGCTCGGGTTGCAAGCAATTCTCGCGCTGGCGTATGTGCCATGGATCATCGTCCAGTCCGGTTTTTTGCGAGGCAAAGCCAGCGCGCGTTTTGATGAATGGGGCTGGCACGGCATCGAAATGATTTTTGGCAAAACGTTTCTGGCGTTCAGCGCGGGCGTCACGATGGAGACACCGGCGGCACAATTTTCCGCCGCGCTCTTTTTGCTTTTTGCCACCATCGGCGTCTGGACGATTTGGAGAACGCGTGAGACAACTGCGTGGTTCGCGCTGCTTTATTTCAGCGTGCCGGTCATGATGGCGTACATCGTCAATCCGATTATGCCTTTTTTCTACGAACGCTATGTCCTCGTCGCGTTGCCAGGATTTTTGCTGACGGTCGCATTCGGCTTGGACGCGCTTTCCCGCCGCAATCGCCGCGCCGCCGCCGGTATCCTCATGGCATTTGTGGCGATCAGCACGTTTTCACTTGTGCATTATTATTTCGATGATACGTATGCCAAAGGCAAGTACGGCACGATGATGGCATTCGTTTCGCAGAATGCGCAACCCGGCGATGCGTTGATTCTGAACAATCCTTTGCAAAAGCCGCTGTTCAAATATTACACGCCGATCAACGTGCCGGCATTCTTCTTCCCCGATGGTGCGCCGCTCGAAGACCCGGTGACGCGCAAGCAAGTGGAAGCTGTCGCGCGCGAACATCCGCGCATTTGGCTGGTCATGTTTGGCAATCCGGAGGAATATGATCCGACCGGCTACTTGAAAAAATGGTTCGGCATGAATGCGTTCAAATCGTATGCCAACGGCTTTGTCGACGCCGGGCTAAGTCTGTACGCAATGCCGCACGCGGCGCCGGGAAATATCAAACCGCAACGCGCGCAATTCGGCGCCCAAATTCAATTGCTCGGCTTTGCGCTCGACCGCGAACAATTTTCTCCCGGCGACATCGTCCAACTTACATTGCAATGGAACACTTTGGCAAGTATTGAAAAATCGTACACGGTGTTCGCGCACGTCATCGGCGCAGTGAACCCGGCAACCGCATCAACCGTGTGGGCGCAAATGGACGATGCGCCGGTCGGCGGCGCGGTTTCCACAACGGAATGGAAAATCGGCGAGACGATTACCGACCGGCGCGGCTTGCTCCTTCCCAAAGATGTGCCACCCGGCGATTATCAAATCGAAGTAGGTTTGTACGATTCCGCGACCGGCGCGCGTTTGCCGGTGCAAGACGAGTTGGGCAATCGATTCCAAGATGACCGCATCATCCTGAAAACGATTCGCGTGGAGGCGCGCTAATGTCTCGATTTTTGCGCATCGCCTCGCTCGTGTTAATCGGCGCGACGCTTGGCGCGTTGCTGGGGCGGCGCTGGCTCGGCGCGGAAGCCGATGCAATATTGGCGATCATCGCGTTTCTTACGCTCGCCGCGTTCGTCATCGTGTTGTTGATTTGGCTCGCGCGGCCAGCGCTGCAAAAACACTTGACGATTGAATCCGCCGCCGGACAGGAGCGTGTTGCAATTCGCGATCTCTCGCGCCTCGAATTTCTTGAATTGCTTTTGACATTACCTAGCGCGCGCATTGCAACACTACGCTTTCGCCGCCAGGCACCAACACCACAACAGCCGCGATTGCCGCAACCAATGTTGTGGCACGTCGCGCGTCAGGCAATCGTCACGCGGCCGTGGCGCGGGATTGCGTTGCTTGTCGCCGGTTTGGCCATCGCGTGGATGTTGATTCAAATTCCAAAGATGCCGCGCGATGGCGATTTCACCGGCGTGATTTTTCTGTGGCTCGTCGCCGGTATCGCATACGCAATCGCTGTCGCACCGCCAAACGGTTTCCCGCGCGTCAATCTCCGCGCGTGGTGGCGGCGTCATTGGCGTTCCGCGCTGGCGCTGAGCGCGCTCACACTCGCCGCATTTGTTCTGCGCGTGTGGGACATTGGCACGATTCCATTTGTGCTGGACGGCGACGAAGGATCATTTGCCACGCAAGCAGTGCGCGTGCTGAATGGCGAAATCGGCAGTCCGTTTTTTTCCGGACACTTGTCGCAACCGACACTGAGTTTCTTTTACGATGCACTTGGCATATTGTTGTTGGGACCCACCATTGCCGGCGCGCGTTTGCCCTGGGCGATTCTTGGCACGCTGACGATTCCGGTTACGTTCTGGCTCGTCAGCCGATTGAAGGGACCGCGTTTTGGTTTTGTCACCGCCGCGCTCGTCGCGACGTACCATTTTCACATTCACTTTTCGCGCAAGAACCTAAACAACATTGCCGATACGTTTTGGGCAAGTTTGGTGATCTTGCTTATCTATCGCGCAACCCGTCGGCGCAGTCCAGTTGATTGGATGTTGCTGGGCATGACGGCGGGCGGCGCGCTTTATTTTTACACCGGCGCGCGTCTCGTCCTAATCATCGCCGCAGTTTTGATTGCATACATGTTCCTGCGCGAAGGCTTGCGTTTTTGGGACAAGCAGCGCATCGGATTATTTATCGCCGCCGGCGGCTTTCTCATCGTCGCCGCGCCGATGATTCAAAACGCAATTCTCTCGCCCGACGAATTCAACGGGCGCATGAATCAGATCACGCTCATTGGCACAAATCTATTGCAATGGGAAATGGACAACCGTCATTGGAGCGCGACGCAAGTGTTGTGGGATCAGTTTGTTCGCTCCGTGCTCGCGTTCAACTTTTTTCCGGACACGATCAATCATTACGGTTTGCCTGGGCCCTTGCTCGATCCGTTCTTCGGCGCATTATTTGCCGTGGGCGTTGGGTACGGCACCTTGCGCGCGTTTTTGCCGGGCGCGGATCGCCGCCTTTTTCCGATGGCCGTCTGGTGGTGGAGCGGGATCATTCTCGGCGGGATGCTGACGTTGCGCCCGCCGGCGACGATGCGTTTGATAACGCTTGCCGTGCCGGTTTGCTTTTTTATCGTGCTCGCGCTCGATGAACTTGTGCGCCGCTTGCGGCGCGCGTTCACACGCGTGCCGGTCAACACGCTGATGGCAATCGGCGTGTTGGCGTTTGCCGCGATCAGTCTCAAAACGTATTTTATCGATTTCTCGCCCAAGCGATTAGCCGGCGGACTGCAAGCCGAAGTGTCCACCGAAATAGGACCGATTCTGGAAAATCTGGGACCAACATATCGCACGTATTTTTTCGGCACGCCGTTTCTTTATCCCGATTTTCCCACATTGCCGTTTTTGACGCCGCACGTTGAAATCACAAACATCGATGCGCCGCTCAAGTCGGCGCCGCCGGCAGCGTGGGTTCCGGCAGGACGCGGCGGAATGTTCGTCGTGCTTCCAACCCGCATTCAAGATTTGGCGCTGATTCGCCAAACTTTTCCGGACGGGCAGTTGCGCGAAATCCGCACGCCGCGTGACAACTCGATCATCGTCACGTTGTATCAGGTGCCGCCATGATGCAATTGCGAAATCCCTGCGCGCTCGGTTGGTTCACCATCGCGTTCGGCGGCGTAACTGCCGGCGCATGGATGTTATCCAACGCATTGAGTAACCCGGTTTTCCTGCCGCCGGTGCTGCCGTTCATCGCGTTTGCGATTTCTGTCGTCGCGTTATTGATTCGGTGCAAATAATATGCGAATCCGATGGTTCACTGCAATTTGGCTTTTCTTCGCCGCGTTCACATTTGGCGCATTGCTGGGTCGCCAGTGGTTCGGCACGCTCGCCGATCTAGCCTTGTCGGCGCTCGCGCTCAGCACGACAATTGTCATCGCGCTCGCACTCGCCGATAGTTTGTGGCGGCGCGTTTCCGCGTGGGTCGCGCGCAAATTCGCCAGCGGTCAAGATGCGATTCGCTTCGGCGAACATTTGGCAATTGTTCGCGCAAACGATGCGCTGGCGTTGCGCGTGCAGAACCTGGGGCAAATCGAATCATTCGACTTGACATTTGCTAAACCGCGCGAACCAAAACCAGTTTCGCCAAACTGGCGTGTGGTCTATTTGCTCATCGGACTCGCGCTGGTCATCCTCGGACAATACGCGCTCTTGCGACAACTCGATTGGTTCGCCCGTTTCGATTTCGCGGGGCAATTTGCCTCGCTCCTTCGCCCCGATGTACCAAGCGTCACGAACCTTCTGCTCGCGATGATTTTGCTCGCCATCGGAGCGGTGTTCGTCGGCTTGAGCGCGCGGGGATTGTTCGCCGATCCGGATTTCATCGAACTGCCGTTCGCGCTTCCCGATTTCAAATCGCGGGAGTGGAGTCGCGCAATTCAACTCGGCATCGTCATTGTTCCGCTGTTTCTCTTTTTGCTGTGGCGCATGACATTGCGCGATCCCGGCAACTGGCTTGCTATCGTCTGGCTTGTTGTGCTTGCGCTTGCCGGCGTAATCGTTTTTATGATTGACCGGCGCGCCGGCGTTACGCTATCGCCCCATTGGAATTGGATCGATTTCCTCCTCATCGGCGTGTTACTGATTTTAGGACTGGGCGTCGGCACTTTTCGCTTGGAACAGGTACCTAATCTTTTCATCGGCGATGAAGGCACTTTTTGGGACACGGCCAAGAGCATTGCGCTTTGGACTTATCGCCCATCGATTTTCGATCTCGGCGTCTACACGTATCCGATTTTTGGTACATTCTATCAAGCGTTGGTTTTCAAACTGTTTGGACTCTCGATCTGGAGTTGGCGTTTTGCATCGGTTCTTGCCGGTGTCGCCGCGGTGATCCCAACCTACTGGCTCGCGCGCGATCTGTTCAATCGCGCGATTGCGTTTGTTGCCGGCGCAATCATGCTGGTCACGCCGTTCTTCATTGCGTTTGAACGCTTGGGTTACAACAATTCGCAAGCGCTTTTTCCATTGGCTTTGTCGATGTATTTGTTGTATGCGGGCTTGAAACGTTCCAGCGCATTCTATTTGTACCTCGGCGGCATCGCGGCAGGGTTGGGATTTCTTACCTACACGGCTGGACGCCTCGCGCTCATTCTGGCGATTTTGTTCTTTATGTACTATCTCGTTTGGCAATGGGCAAACAAAAAACCGATTGCGGTTCGATGGCTCACGCTCCTGGGCATTGTGTTCATCGTGGGCTGGGCGCTCACGGCGATGCCGCATTTAACATTTGCGAACGCGGTTGACCCAGACGCCGCGCGCCTCAAAACCGTCGAAGGGTTATTTCCGAACGACATTTACGCCAACGATTTTCTCCGCGGCGAAGACTTGTACCGCGATTATCCGCCGATCAAAATTGGTCCGTTCACGCTTTTCTATCGCGCCGATTTGATCGCGCGCTTGCTCGGGCGCGGATTTATACGCACGTTCCTCGCGTTTCAGTACGACCGCTGGGTCAACGACCATTTCATCGCCGGTCCGCTTGCCGGCTACACCGGCGCGATTTTCTATTTCCTGGGTCTTGCAGTTGCGCTCGCAAATCTTCGGCGCAAGAACTTGGCGCTCGTCGCCCTGTGGTTCATTGCAGGTTGCATTTTGCTCGGCGTGATTAGCACGTTCCCGCCGCGCCAAGCACATCTCGTCGCCGTGATTCCGGCAATGGCGATTCTGATCGCCGTTGGCATTTTCACGCTGATCGAATTTATCGTCGCACGCCTGCCCGATTGGCGTTATCCCATCACCGGTTTGCTCGCGGCAACGTGCATAGGCGTCATTGCCGTGACCGGCATCGATAATTATTTCAACGCGATGCCGCGAAGGTACAAGCCAAACTATGAAAATGTAATGAACTTTGCGCTCATCGAATTGACCGCGCCGCGCCAAATAATTTACGTGTACGCCGATCCCGGCGAGAAAGACTTGGTCCCCTGGGTTGCGCGGACTGTGCCGACGCCCGGCAAATTCCAAGCCGTGTCGAGCACAGATTTGGAACAAGGTCGATTTAGAATCGAGCCGGGAAATCAATACACTTTCTTCTTCAAAGAGCCAGCGCATCAAATCACGATGGATTATCTCGCGCGCATCATCAACCCCGTGCCCGAACCAGTTTCATACACGACGCCCGAGGGTCAAATCGTCTTGTGGTCGTGCGCGTTCGGCGTTGGCGAATAATCGAAACGATGAACGATCGATTTCGCACTTGGGCTTGGCTCTGGCTTACGCTCATCATCGTGCTTGCTGCGATTCTGCGTTTGTATCGGCTCGACGAATTGCCGCCGGGACTGCACTATGACGAAGCGTTCAACGCGACGATGGCGCAACGTGTTGTCGCCGGCATCGAGCGTCCGATTTTTTTTACCGAAGACCTCACCGAAGAGCCGATGGCGATTTACATCACCGCGCTTTCGTTTGCACTTTTCGGTGCTAGCCCGTGGTCATTGCGCCTCGTTTCGGCGTGCGCCGGAATTTTGACGATTGGCGCATTGTATTTTTTAGCGTGCGCGCTTTTCAAATCGAAACTCTTCGCGTTACTCAGCGCATTCATCTTGGCGATTTTATACTGGCACATCAGTTTCAGCCGGCTTGGCATGGAGCCGATTTTTGTACCGCTGACGCTGACACTTGCAGTGGGATTTTTGTGGCGCGCGCTGAGCGAAAAAAATCTGTGGCTCTGGGGACTTGGCGGTTTTTTTCTCGCCTCGACGCAATACACGTACAAAGCCGCGTTGTTTGTCCCGGTGCTTGTCGCGCTTTTTCTCGGTATTGAATTCTTGCTCGACCGGGAATTGCTGACGCGGAATTGGCGCGGCTGGCTGATTTTCGCGCTGGTTGCGTTTTTGGTTTTTGCGCCGCTTGGGTTATACTTTGCCACACATCCCAACCAATTTCTCGAGCGTCCCAGTACCGTAACAGAAAATACCGGGCTTGCCACCATCGCCGAAAATAGTATGCGCGTGGCGGGAATGTTCTTCATTCAAGGCGATGCGAACCCGCGCAGTAATTTGCCGAATCGTCCTGCACTCGATCCTTTTCTCGCAATCGGTTTCGTTCTCGGCATCGTAATGTGCATTGCACGTTGGCGCAAACGCGAATCACGATTTCTTTTGTTGTGGCTCGGCGTCATGGTTCTACCCAGTATCCTGACCGATTTCGCGCCGCACTTTGGTCGCAGTATTGGCGTGACCCCGGCGATTGCGTTGATCACTGCATCCGGCTTCACAACCATCATCGATAAAGCCCGCACACTGCAGCGCCCGATCTTTTTCGCCGTAAGCACAATTTTTGTCATCGGACTAGCAACTAGTTCGCTGGCGACTATCGACTCTTACTTTAACATCTGGGCGTCGCGCACCGGCAACTTTATTTCGTTCGACGTTGGTTATCTCACGCTCGCGCAAAAATTACGCGCGCGCCCAGAGCAAACACTGTACCTTTCGCCGGTTGAGCGCGAACATTACACAATTCAATTTGGACTTGCCGGGCGCAAAGCATCAAGTTTCGATGGTCGGCGCGTGTTGGTCTTGTCCGACACGCCTGCCGTGTACGGCATCGTTACCGCCGAAGACGATCGATTGCTGGCGCGATTGCAAAAATTTTTCCCGCGCGCCCAAGTCGTTGATACGATTTACGATTGGACGGGCAAGCCGTATGCGGCGATTTTTCAAACCACCAGCAGCGCGCCGGTAATCGCGCCGGACAAAATCGGTGAACGCGCGCTTCGGCGAAGCGATCCGGTTGATCGGTTACGATGCGACGCGCACTGCGAACGAAATCGATTTGACGGTTTATTGGCAGAGCGTTGCCGCAACGCCGGATGATTACACCGTCTTTGTGCAACTCATCGGCGCGGCGAATCCGGCGACACAATCGCCGGTCTGGTCGCAAACCGATCGTCGTCCGGGCGAGGGCTCGTATCCAACCCAGCATTGGCAGTCTGGCGAAATTATAATCGACGATTATCATTTGAAAATTCCGGCGAATGCCCAGGGCGAATTTGAAATTCACGTTGGACTGTACAATCTCATAACCGGCGCGCGCCTTAAGGTAATCGACGCGCCAAGGGAGCAAGACTATGTCATTCTCGAAAGACTCGCGTTACCGTAATGTTGCCTACGGTGGCGATTATCCGCGTAGCGGCAATCCTCGCCCAATTGGCCTAATCGTGATTGCCGTGGCAGTCGTTTTGATTTTGTGTTGCTGTTGCGCCGGCTTGCTGATTGGTTTGCAGTTGAGCGGCGGCTTGACGCAAGTTACCTCAGCGTTGCCCGGCACCAAACCGACGGTCACGCCCACGCCAAATAAGAATGCGCCGGTTGCATTCAAGAAACCCGGACTCGCCGATAACGGCTTGGAAATTACGGTTACCGGGTTTCAACGTCCGCTCAAAATCGAAGGCACGGTCAAAGTACCGGCAGATCAACAATTTATTTTGGTCACGGTGCGTGTGCGCAATACCAAAACAGCCGGCGCATCGCTCAAAGTGACCGCCGCCGATTTCAAAGCGCGCGGCGATGGCGGACTCGACTATACCGCGAATCCCAAGACGGTTACAATTGCCAACATGCTCACCGAATTGGAGCTGGCGCCGGGCAAAAGCCAAGAAGTTGAATTGATTTACCAAATCGCGACGGACGATTCCGGTTTGAAATTGCTCTGGACCGTCGGCGGCGCGACACGCACATTCATCCTCGAATGATTCTCCTTGTCGCCGCGCTGATCTGGCTCATCGCCTTTGCGGTTGCATTCGCGCGTCGCCGCGTGCACGATGTATGGCGCGACGTGCTGATGCTGGGCGTGATCGGCGCGGCGACAGCTGGGTTTTTCTGGCGCTTGCTCGCCGGGCAAGTGTGGATGCCGGCGGGCGGCGGCGACCTAGCGCAATTCCTCTACCCTACGTACACCTTCGCCGCCGAGTGGTGGACCCGCGGCGTGATTCCATTATGGAATCCGTACCTGTTCGGCGGTATGCCGTTCGTCGGCGATATTCAATCCGGCATCTTTTATCCGATCAATCTTCTCACGTTTCTCCTCTCCGATCCACTGACCTTCCGGGATATGGAGTTTTTATCTGTCCTGCATTTCTGGATTGCCGGCGCGGGAATGTATTTGTTTCTTCGGTTTGGCAAATTCCACGTTTCAGGTTTCACGTTTCAAGTTTCTAGCAATGACCTGAAACCTGAAACCTTAAACTTGAGCCATTTCCCCGCGCTCGCCGGCGCGATTGCATTCGAATTTAGTGACTTGTTTATCACGCATTTTGGTAATCTCAATCTGATTGCCACGATTGCGTGGCTGCCATTGACTCTCCTGTTCTATCGACGCGCGCAGACTGATGGACGACCGGGCTTGTCGGTCGTTGCCGGCGTTCTACTTGGCATCGCGTTCCTCGCCGGACACATTCAACTTTTTCTGTTCATCATCATCGCGCTCATGCTACTCGCGATTGGCATGATGATTGAAAATCGAATTCGCCTCGCCGATTCGGTGCATTATATCGGCGGGCTGGTCATCGTCGCGCTCGTCTCCTTCGGCATCGCCGCGCCGGTGCTGTTGCCCAGCATCGAGATGACGCAAAACACGGTGCGTGCAACGTACGTGTACGAGCAAGCGGCACAGTTCTCGCTCCCGCCGGCGGAACTCATCGGCATGCTCGTTCCCGGCTTTTTCGGGCGCGGACCGCAGAACGCGTGGGGACCTTGGTCGCGCGTCGAGGTCGGCTATATCGGTATTCTGCCGCTCGTGCTCGCGTTCCTCGCGTTGATTCTGCGCCGCGACTCTGCGACGAAATTCTTTGGCGCACTCGCACTCATCGGACTCGCGCTCGCGCTGGGCGGCTATGCGATTTTGCACGGCTGGCTGTATCAACTCGCGCCCGGCTTTGGACAACTGCGCGCGCCGGCGCGCTTTATCGTGCTGATGGATTTTGCGCTTGCAACGCTCGCCGCGTTTGGATTTGATGCGCTAATTCGCTCACTGCCGGACGCAATCGAAAACACTTTTCGGCGCATCGCGCGCGTTTTGCCCTGGGTCTTTTTGTTGATCGCCGTGCCGACCGCTGCCGCCGCTTACTCGATTTTGATTTTGGGACAAGGTCAAGATGCGGTGTTGTTCACGCGCATCGCGAACGCCATGAACGCACTCGCATTTTTCCTTTTGCTTCTCGCCTTGTCGATTGGGTTGATTATTGCGCGCGCGACGCGATTTTTCCAACCGATGCTTTGGTCAACGCTCGCCGTCGCGCTCATCTTTTTCGATTTGTTTTCGCTCGGCGCGTACGTCGACGCGAGCACCGACGATCCGTCGCGCGCGTTCGAGCACCCAGACGCAATTGCGTTTTTCAAAAGTGATGGAAATTTCTATCGCATCGATGCGCGCGAGACCGGCGTGGACAATCTGTGGCAACCCGACACATCGATGCTCTACGGGTTGTTCGACGTCAACGGCGACAATCCGCTCGTCCTCGCCGATTTCGACCGGTATTGGAAGTCGCTCGACAGCCGTTCGTCGCCGTTGTACGATTTGCTCAACACGAAATATTTGATTGTCCGCAAGAACGCGCCGGTCGATCAAAATAAATTCCGCTTGGCGTTCGACGGCGAACCGGGCTTGAATATATTCGAGAACACACGCGTCCTACCCCGCGCATTCATCGTCGCCAACACGCGCATCGTCGATCACGCGCACGCGCTGGATGCAATGCGCGCCCCAGATTTCGATCCGACGCAAACCGTCGTCTTGGAATCCGGCAACGCGCTGACCGGCTCCGCACGCGGCGACGCGAAAATCGTGGGCTATGGTCCCAACGAAATTTTGCTCGACGTGAATACGTCGGACGCCGGCGTCCTTGTCCTGAGCGAGATTTTTTACCCTGGCTGGCGCGCGTGGGTCGATGACCGCGAGGTCGAGGTCTTGCGCGCGAATTATCTTTTCCGCGCAATTCCAGTTCCCGCTGGCGCGCATCGCGTGCGTTTGCTGTATGATCCATTGTCGCTCAAAATTGGCGCGGGATTATTTGGGCTGACGGCGTTGACGTCAATTGTTGGGTTTGCGTTGAAGAAGATGAGGTAAATTCTATGCAACGCCTGATTCTTTCTGTTTATCGTTTTGGTTTATGCCGCCATCGCCGTGCTCTACGCCGTCAACACGCCCAAATGGCAAGCGCCGGACGAGCCCGCGCATTTCAATTACATCCGTACGATTGCGGAAACCGGCGTTCTGCCGATTTTGCAAAGCGGCGACTATAATCAAACATACCTCGAACAAATCAAAGCCGAAAAATTTCCGGCGTCGATGCCGATTGACCCGATTCGCTACGAAGCGTACCAGCCGCCGCTCTATTATCTCGTCGCTACGCCGATCTATCTCCTCGCGCGTGCCGGCGGATGGGATGGCGTGATCGCGTTGCGCCTGTTTTCGATTTTGCTCGGCGTGCTCGTCTTGCTTGTCGCGCACAACATCGTCCGCGAAATTTTTCCGGACGATGGCTTGCTCGCTCTCGCGACCGTCGGCTTGATGGCAACAATTCCGCAACACATCGCCGTCAGCGCGTCGATCAGCAACGACCTCGCCGCCGAACTCATCGTCGCATTGATTTTGTGGCTTGCGCTTCGCCGCGCGAAAAACATCATCACGAATCGACGCTTTGTGCTTCTCGGCGGCATACTTTTCGGCGCGGGATTGCTCACCAAATCAACGACGTACGTGCCGGCCATCGCGTTGCTCGTTGCCGCCGAAATTGCACGCGCGAACATTACGCAAATTCGTTTTTCGCTCTTCACGCTACGCAGTCTGTTTCATCTCGTCATCGTCGCCGCGCTTGTCGCCGCGCCGATGTTCATTCGTAACATGCTCACCTACGGCGTCACCGATCCTCTCGGCATCGCGCGGCACGACGCGATTGTCATCGGACAGCCCACGACCGCCGAAATGATTGCGCGGCTTGGACTCAACCACGTCTTGTTCGATTATCTCGCGATCACGTTCAAATCATTCTGGGCGCAGTTTGGTTGGATGGGCGTGCTTGTCAACGACCGCATCTACGTTGCGCTTTTCGCGCTCACCGCCACCGCAATTGTGGGGCTGGGATTGTACAAATTAAGAATGCTCCGCCACCGCGAGCTCTTAACACGTGCGCAATGGTGGGGGCTGGGATTGCTTTCGCTATTACTCGCCGTTGCTGTGTTCGATTACGTCGCATACAATTTCAAATTTTTCCAGTTGCAGGGACGCTATCTCTTTCCTGCGCTTGTCGCGATTGCGTTCGCGCTCGTCGTCGGTCTGCGTGAATTGCTCGCGCGCGAATACGAGCGCTTGGTCTTTGCCACACTGTACATCGCACTCGTCGCATTCGATCTCGCGAGTTTGTTTCTGTTTATCATCCCGCAACTCAAGTCGTAATGTGTCATTCAGGAGTTCCTATGGGTTTTCTCGACCAAGTCAAATCACTTTTCTCCAGCACAACGCTCGCCGACCCCAATGCCCTCTGGTTCTACGTGAAATGCAAACGCTGTGGCACACCGCTCGCCGTTCGCGTCGATTGGCGCAACGAACTTTCCGCCGACTTTGAAAACGGCGGCTATATGCTCAGCAAAGAGATGATGGACAACAAATGCTTTACGCTGATGCGCGCGCAAATAAAATTCGACGCGAAACGCAACATCGTTGAGCAAACGCTGGACCAAGGCGAGTTCATCACGCAAGACGAATACGAGCAATTGAAATCCGCCGCGACATGAATGAATCCTATCCTCTCCTCCTCCGCGCCGACGCACAGAATAAAGTGTGGGGTGGACGCAATCTGGAACGCTGGCTGAATAAAACACTTCCGCCCGGCGAATTGATCGGCGAGACGTGGGAAACCTGGGACGGCAACGTCGTCGAAAATGGTCCCGCGCGCGGGGGCACATTGGGGCAACTCATCGAACGCGATCCAGCGGCGATGCTCGGCGCGGCGCAAGGTCATCGACTGCCCTTGCGCTTCAAGTTCATCGACGCGCATGAAGACTTGTCGGTGCAAGTTCATCCCGATGACGCGAGCGCGCAGGTAATCGAGCATGAGCCGTTTGGTAAAACGGAAGCATGGTACATTTTGCACGCGGAGCCGGGCGCACAACTCATCCACGGCTTTGCGCGCGATGTCGATGCTGGACGCGTGACCGAGCATCTCCACAAAAATCGATTGTCGGATTTGCTCGCACATGTGTCGGTGCAAAGCGGCGATGTGATTCTTGTGCCGGCGGGAACCGTCCACGCGATTATGCGCGGCATCGTGCTGGCGGAGATTCAACAGAATTCGGACACGACGTATCGCTTGTACGATTGGGGACGCACGAGTCGCGAACTCCACATTGCGCAATCACTGCGCGTCGCGCGATTTGCGCGCCAGGACGAGCACAAGATTCCGGGATTGACCATTCATCGTCCTGAATTCGACCAGCGGTTTCTGGTCGCGTGTCGATATTTTTCGTTCGAGCTTTGGAGTGTGAAGAAATCGATTGGACGCATCGCGCTCGATGATCGATTCGATATTCTGTCGGTCATCGACGGCACAGCGATGATCGATGACGTTGCGGCGCAACGCGGGCAAACGATTTTCCTGCCGGCAAGTCTTGAACATTTCAGCATCGTGCCCACGTCACCCTCGTGCAAGATTTTGCGCGCGTATGTTCCCGATTTGCGTGTGCACGTCATCGAGCCGTTGCGCCGTGCCGGTTTGCGCGACGATGAAATCGTGCGGTTGGGCGGCGCGCCGCAAGCAAACGATTTGCTGAATCTTACGCTGTCACCCTGAGCTTTGAACGCTGCCGGACTGGACATTGGCAGTGCCGAGATTTGGGTCGCCGTGCCTGCAGACCACGACCCGCAACCGGTTCGCCCCTTCGGCACATTCACGCCCGACTTGCATGCTCTCGCCAAGTGGTTGAAGGCACTGTCGCGTCAAGACCGTGCTCATGGAATCTACCGGCGTCTACTGGATTCCAGTCTACCAGATTCTCGATGCCCAAGGCTTCCAGGTGGCGGTCGTGAATGCGCGCCATGTCAAGAATATGCCGGGACGCAAAACCGACGAAAAGGACTGTCAGTGGTTGTAACGCTTGCACACCTATGGCTTATTGAGTGCTTCGTTTCGTCCCGATGCCGAGATCGTGGCGTTGCGCGCGTATCTCCGCCATCGCGCCAGTCTGCTTGGAACATCGCGCCGCCCACATTCAACACATGCAGAAAGCCTTGCACCAAATGAACGTGCAGCTGACCCAGGTTCTCAGTGACATTACCGGCGAGACGGGCTTAGCGAGAAGGGTCTTATTGCAAAAGCAAATAGATTGCGCTGAGTTCCAAACCCACACACAGAAATAACGAGACCTCTGCATGACTGTGCCGCAGTTCAGGCACAGCCACGTGCGGTGCAAGTGTTCTTCACACGCTTTGCTCGTTCAGAACGACAAAACGAACCAGATTTCTCGCAAGAAATCTGGTTTTTATGTAATTTTTTATTGATATTGACAAATTTTGGATATTGTAGTAAATTATTGACTAGAATACACAAGGAATTTAACTAATGCATCAAATTTTCGGAAAATGCCCAGTTTGTGGAAAAGAATTGATCGTCACGCGGCTGGAATGTCGCGGTTGCGGCACCGACATCGGCGGACAATTTTCGGTTGGCAAACTCTCGCAGTTGGACAGCGCGCAAGTCGAGTTCGTCGAAACGTTCATCAAGAATCGCGGCAACGCGTACAAAGTCGGCGAGGAATTAGCGATGCCCTACTCGACCGTGCGTGCGCGCCTCACCGAAATCATTCGCGCGATGGGCTATGAACCCGGCGCTGAACCAAAAGAAGAAGTGTTGGTGATTTCGCCTGAAAAACGCAAAGCGGTTTTGGATGATCTAGCGCACGGAAAAATTTCCGCCGACGACGCGGTCAAGTTGCTTCAAGGCGAGCCCGCATAAGGAAATCTGATGGTTGGTCAAGCGATCCAACAATCCCAAACCATTGCGCGCGGCGTGCGCCGATTCAATCCCGCCACCGATCTGTACGCCGTCGGACACGTTCTGGAAGAATCGTTTCGCCCGGAACACAACATTCCTTTTTCCGATGTGCCGGTTTTGCGCGAGTTTGGTATTTTTCTGTGGGCATTGAATTACGCGCCGGGCTTGGCGGAACCCATCGATGGTTTTGTCTGGGTCGAAGGTGGCAAAATCGTCGGCAATCTTTCGATTTCGCAAAATCACCAACAGCCCGATCGATTGTACATTAGCAACGTCGGCGTCCAGTCCGACTATCGCCGCCAAGGCATCGCACGCGCGCTGGTCCAATCCGCCATCGATTACGCGCGCGAACACAGCATCAAGACGTTAAACTTGAACGTCCGTCCGGCGAACGCTGGCGCAATCAAATTATACGAAGCGTTTGGATTCAAGTCGATTGAAACAACCGGCGAGTGGAGCATCGACGCAGTTCCGCCAATTGCCAAGCGCGTCAAAATTGCCTTGCGTCCGTTGACGTCCGGCGATGACCGGGCAATTTCAGAACTAAATCTACTCACCGCGATCGCCGGTCATCCGCGACCGCCGGCGTCCAAATTTGTATTGGGGTGGGACGAACGCATCATCGAAAGCCTCACCGATTTGCTGACGATGCGCACAACCCAACGCTGGGCGTTTGAGCAAGACAAGAAACTCGGTGCGCTTGTGTTCGTGCGCGCAAATCGGATCGCAACGGCGCATCAAATTGTATTTCAAGTGCATCCGGATTTTCGCGGACACGTCGAAGACGATTTGATTGCCTTTGCCTTACAACAATTATCGGCATTGCCAGCACACCCGGTTCGCGTGGCGGCGACGAATGCTTATGCGGAACTAGTCACCGCGCTGGAACAACAAGATTTTCGATTTGTCAACGGATTGACTTTGATGGAAATGAAGACGGAGTAAGGGAATATGACGAATAGCGACACGCTGGACGTACTCAAAAAGCTAGAGCGCGGCGAAATCAATGTGAACGAAGCGGACGCGCGCTTGAATGAGCCGTCGGCCGAACCCACCGCGCCGCCGAAATTTGAAATTCCAACCTGGGTTCGGCGCATCTGGATCTATCCGATGATTCTTGGCGTGCTGACGGTTTTGCTCGGCGCGTGGATTATCGCCGCAACGGTCAAGGCGAATATTTTGTGGCTTTTTGTTGGTCTGCCCGTTGTCCTGCTCGGTTCGTTGTTGCTCGCGATCACGGCGACGCTCTTTTCCGGACACTGGCTCTTTGTCAACATCGAGCAATCACGCAAGCGCCGCCGCACGATTCGCTTTGGCTTTCCTTTTTCGATGGGACTCTTGCGGCTAGGCATGTTTTTTGCCGGACGCACAAAAGCACGGATGAATATTCAAACCGATCGCGCGAATTTCTCCGCGTTCTGGGACAAGCCCGACGAATTCTTGCAATCGATTGAGCGCGAACTGCGCGAAGGGCGCGGCATCACCATCGATGTCGATGACAAGGATGAGCGCGTGCAGGTATACATCGTTTAGCGTTAGTGAAAATGTAGGAGGCGAATATGGCAACACAAGACGAACGCATGCAAATTTTGAAAATGATCGAGGCGAAACAGATTACGGCAGAGGAAGGCGCCAAACTGCTTGGCGCGCTCGGCGAGGCAGACAGAGTCACGCCGCAACCTTCGCCGACGACAAGCGGCAAATGGTTTCGCGTGCGCGTCACCGATCTGCGCTCCGGCAAACGCAAGGTGAATGTCAACATTCCGCTCGGCTTGGTCGATGTTGGGATGAAGATGGGCGCCAAGTTTGCGCCCGCCGGGTTGGAAGGTTTGGACATGCAGAGAATCATGGCGGCGATCAAAACCGGCGGCGAAGGTAAAATCGTCGATGTCGAAGATGAAGACGGCGGCGAGCACGTTGAGGTGTTCATTGAATAGCACTTTATTCTGTGCGGAGCCGCTTTGCGGCGCAGTCGAAGAGTGCGCACGCCTTTCAATTCCGCTTCCGGTGCAGAATAGTGAATATCTTGGAGAACACAAATGCCACAACGAACATTTCCGATTTCTGAAAATGCTCAGATTCAAATTCGCCATTGCGATGAGCGAGTTGTTGTAACCGGCTGGGACGATCCGCGCACCGTTGCGACCGATTGCGATGCGCGGCAAGAAGGCAACACGCTTGTCATCGAAAACGCGGAGAAAATTTTGGTGCGCGTTCCGCGCGCGGCGTCGGTGCTAATTACCGATTGCAACGCGGACGTGCGCGTGGACGATCTCGCCGGGCGCGTCGAGATCGCCAAGATCGATGGTGACATCGCATTGCGCAACCTGCGCGGCGAAACGATTGTGCGCGATATCGATGGTGATCTTTCGGCGCGCGATATCGCTCAGCTACGCGGGCAAGGTGAATGGCAAGGCGATGTGGCTCTGCGCGATATCGATGCGTGCACCATCGACGCCATCGAAGACGATGCAAGTCTGCGCAACACGGGCGCGACCGAGATCCAAAAAATCGGCGGCGACTTGAACGTGGTGGGCAATCGCGGTACGCTAAGCATCGGCGAGGTCGAAGGCGACGTGAATCTGCGCGAGGTCAATGCGCGCGCGACGATTCAACACATCGGCGACGATCTGGTGGCGTCAGAAGTGAACGCCGCGCTCGATTTGCCGGACGTTGATGGCGATGCGGTCATCTCGTTCGCGCAAGCCGTCGATCTGAAATTGAGCGCGAAGGAAGACGTGATCATTCGCTTGCCGAGCAACAGCGACGCCGACATTGAACTTGATGCGCCGCGCGGCGATTTGGTTGCGCGGCACGAGATTCAGGTCGTCAAGCAAGATGAGCGTCATTTGCGCGGGACCATCGGCAAAGGCGGCGCGAAAATCCAAGCCGAGTCCACGCACGGCGATTTGATTTTGGAAGGAGATCAACCTATGCGTCATGCACACAATCGCGAATTGCATCAGCATTTTGCGCGAATGGGACAAGAGATCGCGCAAGAAGTGCGCGCATCCGTGCGCGCGTCGCTCGCGGATATTCCCCAGCCCAAGCATCATCGACATCATCGCGTCGAGTTTCATCTTCACGATGACGAGCCCGATGCCGAAGAACCACAAGCGGTCAAGCCTGGATTAAGCCAAACGGATCGCAAAGCAATTCTGGACGCCATCGGCCGCGGTGAAATGAGCGTGGACGACGGCATTAAAAAACTTCGAGGCGAGGCGTAGAAAATGCGTAATGTGATTATTCGACTCATCATCAATGCAATTGCGTTGTTCGTCGCAACACGCGTTGGCATTCCCGGTTTGTCGTTCGACGGCGATTGGACAACGATTGCGCTCGTCGCATTTATCTTTGGTTTGGTGAACGCGCTGATTCGGCCTTTCTTGACGATGCTTGACCTGCCCGTTGATGTTGTTGACATTTGGTTTGTTCACGTTCATCATCAACGCCGCGATGCTTGCGCTTACCGGTTGGCTTGCGGGACAATTCGGGCTGGGGTTTCATGTCGCCGATTTCACGGCGGCGTTCTTGGGCGCGTTGGTCGTCAGCATTGTAAGTTGGGCGTTATCGCTGTTTCTGCGCGAAGATGACAAGTGAGTTAAACGCGGCGGGAGGCACCTCCCGCCGCAAAACATCTTGGGAGAAAAATGAGCGCGCCAACCGCCCACATTCCAATCTCCCTTCCGTGAATCGCGAGAGTGGAAAATGAGTAACCATGTGATTAAACCATTCGATGTGAAAAACGCAAGTGCTGAAGAATATCGCGTTGCGAATATCTTTTTCAATCAAATGCGCGCCGAGCAATTGCCCAACGACCCGCCGATGCCGCTCGAGGAGCAAACGCAGAGTTTCCGCAATATTCCCGATTTCGTCGAAGTGCATGCGTGGGGCGTGTGGAACGCCGGTGAATCCGGATTGATCGCCGCGGGAACACTCGCGCTCCTGCGCATGGAAGAGAACAAGCACGTCGGCGAAATGTCGATCGAAGTGTTGCCGCCATATCGTCGCCAAGGAATCGCGCACCGCTTGCTTGCGCTCATCGCCGAAACTGCCCGGCGCGAAAATCGCCGGTTATTGATTGGCGACACTAGCGAACGCATTCCGGCGGGTGAAGTATTTATGCAACGCCTGGGGGCGCAAAGGGGATTGGAAAATCACACCAACCAACTTGACCTTGCAGAGTTGAACTGCGCGTTGGTAAACGATTGGCTCGCGCGTGCGCAAGAACGAGGCGCGGATTTCGAATTGGGCTTTTGGGACGGTGTTTATCCTGAAGAAGACATTTACGCGATTGCCGAGTTGTATCGTGTGATGAATAGCGCGCCGCGCGGCACTTTGGATGTCGCCGATTTCCAGATACACACCCGAATTCTTGCGGCAAGAGGAAAAGGAAATGTTGGCGCGCGGCACAGAACGCTGGACGCTGTACGTGCGCGAAAAATCGACCGGCAAATTTGCCGGCTATACCGAAGTGTATGTGGAACGCCAATCGCGCGGAGATTTTGAATCAGGGCGCGACCGGTGTGTTTCCAAATTATCGCAACAAGGGCTTGGGGCGTTGGCTCAAGGCAGCAATGCTCGACAAGATTTTGCGCGAACGAACTCAGGTCAAGTATATTCGCACAGGCAACGCCGATTCGAACGCGCCGATGCTCAAGATCAACCACGAACTGGGATTCAAGCCCTATATTTCTCGATGCGTATGGCAAATTGAGACCGCCAAGGTGTTAGAATACCTGGGACAACATCAATCGGCTATTCCAGCGTAATCCCTCGCCATTAGCCATCGTCTCGCCTCGCGCTGGGCTATTGAACAAATCGGCATCTTGGTGTAAAATAAAGCCGGTGGGCAACTAGAGCTATTCGATCATAGCCAATCGAAAGGAGGCTCCCATGATCAAATTCGAGTTGACTCACCCAGAAGCACAACTGTTGCACAAGATTCTCGATTGTTATGACACTGAACTCGCCGTCGAGATGGCGGCAAACGGCATCGAGGATTTCACGCAACTCTTACACGACGAAGATGTGTTTGTGCACAAGATGCTCGCTCATTTGAAAGAGCAAGGCATCGGCATTCTGACGGAGGATATGCTGGGCGAGTACGACAATTGAATCAGGCGCGATGAGATCCGGGTCTCGACACGAGATCCGGATTTTTTTGCGCCCAATTTCAAATCCCGTATAATCGATTCACGGAGGCACTGTGGAACGCATTGGATTTATTGGTCTCGGCGCGATGGGCAAGCCGATGGTGCAGAACTTGATGCGCGCCGGTTTCTCGGTCAATGTCCTAACGCGCACACGCGCAAAAATTGATGATGTGCTGGCGGCTGGCGCGACGTGGCGCGACACGCCGAAAGAAATCGCGCAGAATAGTGATGTCGTTATCACCATGCTGCCCGATACGCCCGACGTGGTACACGTCATCGCCGGCAAAGATGGCGTGTTCGACGGCGCGCGCGCCGGGATGCTCATCGTCGATATGAGCACGATTGCGCCGATCGCCGCGAAGAAACTCGCGCGCGAAGCGGAAGCACGTGGTTGCGATTTTCTTGATGCGCCGGTGAGTGGCGGCGACATCGGCGCGCAAAAAGGCGCGCTGTCGATTATGGTTGGCGGAAAAGAATCAGCGTTTGCGCGCGCTTTGCCGATCTTTCAAGCGATGGGCAAAACGATCTTGCGCATCGGCGAATCCGGCGCGGGACAGATTACCAAAGCCGCGAATCAAATCATGGCGGCGATCAATTTGGAAGCGACGTGCGAAGCGCTCGTGTTCGCGGCGAAAGCCGGCGTCGATCCAGTTCTCGTGCGGCAAGCGTTGATGGGCGGCGCGGCATACAGTCGCAGTTTGGAATTCCATGGACAGCGGATTCTTGACCGCAATTTTGTTCCCGGTTTTCGCTTGCGTCTGCATCGCAAAGATCTGGACATTGCGCTGGCAACCGGCAAAGAGTATGGCATCGCGTTGCCGGTAACAGCGCAAGTGCGCGAAATGATGACCGAGTTGCTCAACGCCGGGCAAGGCGACATGGACAATTCGAGTTTGGTAGTGTTGTTGGAGCAATTGGCAAACAAGCGGTCAAGCAATAATTCTTAGCACAGAGAACAGAGAGAAGGAATTTCTCTGTGCGCTCTGTGTCCTCTGTGGTAAATTGAGAGATACAATGAAACCCAAAGTATTCATCACACGCAAGTTACCGCAACCAGCACTTGATCTGATTTTGCCGGCGTGCGATGCTGAAATGTGGCAAGACGAACTTCCGCCGCCGCGCGAAGTGTTGTTAAGCAAAGTGCGCGACCTCGATGGCTTGCTTTCCTCCTCACCGACAAAATCGATGCGATGTTGATGGACAACGCGCCGAGGTTAAAAGTCGTCAGCAATTGCGCCGTCGGCTTTGACAACATCGATGTCCCTGCCGCGACGCAACGCGGCATTGCCGTCGGCAATACGCCGGGCGTGCTGACCGAAACCACTGCCGATTTTGCATTCACGTTGATGCTGTCCGCCGCGCGCCGCGTGGTCGAAGGTGATCGCTATACGCGCGCGGGCAAATGGAAAACCTGGGGGCTGACCGTTCTGCTGGGACAAGATATTTTCGGCGCAACGCTGGGACTCGTCGGGCTGGGGCGCATCGGCGCGGCGATGGCAAAGCGCGCGCGCGGATTTGAGATGCGCGTGCTATACCACGATCCAAATCGGCGCGAGGATTTGGAAAAACAACTTGGCATCACGTACGCCGATCTCGACACGCTTCTGCGCCAAGCCGATTTTGTGAGCATTCACACCCCGCTGACGAACGAGACGCGGCATTTGGTCAACGCCGAATTCTTGCACAAGATGAAATCGACGGCGATTCTCATCAACACGTCGCGCGGTCCTGTCGTCGATCAAACGGCATTGTATGCGGCTCTGCGCGATGGTGTGATCGCCGGTGCCGCGCTCGATGTGACCGACCCGGAACCCATCGCAATGAACGATCCTTTGCTGACGCTTGAAAATTGCATCATCGCACCCCACATTGCCAGCGCGTCGGTTGTCACGCGCACCAAGATGGCGACGATGGCGGCAGAGAATTTGCTTGCCGGTCTGCGCGGCGAACGCCTGCCGAATCCGGTGAACCCAGAAGTCAAAATCAGAAAATAGTCAGGAACCAGGTTTCTTTTGGAAACCTGGTTTTTATTTCGATTGACATCTCGTTGCATCCGCCTTAGAATGTTATCTGCGAGGGAAACACCATGCCGGAAAAATGGAACAATTCTGAAATTGCCGCTCTGCTCTATCGCATCGCCGATATTTTGGAAATCCAAGGCGAGATCATTTTCAAAGTCATCGCGTACCGCCGCGCCGCCGACGCGATTGAACACCAGGGACGCGACCTGCGCGACATTTGGCAAAACGATCCGAAAAACCTGCGCGCGATTCAAGGCATCGGCAAAGAGATTTCCGAAAAGATCGACGAAATCTTTCGCACCGGCAAACTTGCGTACTACGCCAAGATTTCCAAAGGCGTGCCGCCCGGCATTTTTGATCTGTTGCAAATTCCCGATGTTGGTCCGAAAACAGTCGCGCGGTTGTGGAAAGAATTGAAAATCACCGACGTGGCGAAACTTGAAAAAGCGGCGCGCGCCGGGAAATTACGCGCGCTCAAAGGATTTGGCGCAAAATCGGAAGAGAAAATTCTCGCGGGGATCGAAGCGCAACGACGTAAAAAATCATCGACGCGCGTTCTGCTCGGCGTCGCGTACCCGTTCGCGCAAGAAATCGTCGCGGCTCTGCGCGCATCGTGCGGCAAATCGATTCACGACATCGCGCCTGCCGGCTCGCTCCGCCGGATGAAACCAACCATCGGCGATCTTGATATTCTCGTGAGTTCGGATGAATCGGCGAGAATCATCGATGCGTTTGTGAATCTGCCCATCGTGCGCGAGGTGAACGCAAAAGGCACGACGAAGGCGAGCATCATCGCGGAGAATGGACTGCAAGTCGATTTGCGCGTGCTCGAAGCAAAACATTGGGGCGCGGCTCTGCAATATTTCACCGGGAGCAAAGAACACAACGTCGCGCTCCGGCAAATCGCGCTGGCGCAAGGATTGTCGTTGAGTGAGTGGGGATTCAAGCGCGTCAAAGACGAGAAGGAAATTTTCGCGCCGACCGAAGAAGAAGTGTACGCGAAACTGGGGTTGCAATGGATTCCGCCGGAATTGCGCGAAGCGACCGGCGAACTTGAACTCGCGCAAAACAATAAAGTTGCCGCGCCTCGATCGAGTTGAAAGATTTGAAAGGCGATTTGCAATCGCACTCAAATTGGAGCGACGGCAGTTTTTCGATTGAGCAAATGGCGGAAGCGGCGCGCGCGCGGGGGCTGAAATATCTCGCCGATCACCGATCACAGTCAGGGACTGGGCATCGCGCGCGGGTTGACGCCGGAACAAGTCAAAGAACAGTGGAAAGAAATCGATGCGCTGAATAAAAAATGGAAAGATTTCGTCGTGCTGAAAAGCATCGAAATGGAAATTCGCGCAGACGGCTCGCTTGATTTCCCGGACGAACTGCTCGCGCAATTTGATTTGGTTGCCGTCTCGACGCACAGCGCGCTCAAACAGACGCGCGAGAAAATTACCGCGCGCGTGTTGAAAGCGATTCAGAATCCGCACGTCGATATTTATCTGCATCCGACCGCGCGCTTGATCAACGAACGCGAAGAATCCGCGCTCGATTTGGAACAAGTGTTTAGCGTCGCGAAAGAAACCGGCACGTTGCTCGACATCGACGGCGCGGCAGAACGGCTTGACCTGGACGATGTGCGGGTGCGGCGCGCGCGCCAAGTCGGTGTGCAAATCGTGATCGACAGCGATGCGCACTCGCCCGCCGGCTTCGACGGCTTGTTCTACGGCGTGGCGATGGCGCGGCGCGGCGGCTTAACAGCGAACGATGTATTGAATACATTTGAGTGGAAGGAATTGCGAAAGAAATTGAAGCGAAACCGGAAATAATGAGCAATGGCAAAACTCAAACTTGACTTACATGACATCTACAACCGCGGCGGAGAAATTGACGCCGAACTCAATCGGATTGTGCAAGAGGCGGTGGATAAGAAAATTGATCTCGTCGAGATTATTCCCGGCAAGGGAAGCGGGCAACTCAAGAAAAAAGTGTTGCGCTTTTTGAATCAGTCGCACATCCGCCAGCTCTACCATCGCGTTGAAAAAGACGACAAGAATTTCGGTCGCATCTTTGTCCATTTCAAACACTAGCGACCAAGGACTAGCGACTAATGACTAGATTAGGCGATTCCATTTCCCGCATCGACGCGCGCGCCAAGGTCACCGGCGACGCGCTCTACCCCGGCGATATCAACCTGCCCGGGCAACTCTGGATGAAAGTGTTGTTCGCGCGGCGACCACATGCGCGCATCAAACGACTCGACGTGACGAAAGCGCAAAGCGCGCCCGGCGTTGTCTATGTCTTCACGTCGCACGATGTGCCGGTGAACGAATTCGGTCTCGGCTCAAAAGATGCGCCGGTGCTTGTCGCCGATGAAGTACGTTGGGTCGGCGAAAAAATCGCGCTCGTCGTCGCGGAAACGGAAAAGCAAGCCGAACACGCGCGCGACCTGATCGAAATCGAGTACGAAGATTTACCACCGCTCACCGATCCGCGCGAAGCGATCAAGCCGGGCGCGGTCCAAGTCCATCCGCATTACGCCGGCAATGTGATGAAACACATTCCGATTCGTAAAGGCGACATCGAAAAAGGATTCGCGGAAGCGGATGTGATTGTCGAAAGCGAGTATCACACGCCGGCGCAAGAGCATGCGTACTTGCAACCGGAAGCCGGGCGTCGCGTACATCGACGATGAGGGGCGCGTGACCGTTGTCGTCGGTGGGCAATGGACGCACGAAGACCAGGAGCAAATCGCGCACGCGCTCAATCTGCCGCTCGACAAGGTGCGCGTGATCTACCCGGCAATCGGCGGCGCGTTTGGCGGACGCGAGGATATGAGCGTGCAAATCATTCTCGCGCTCGCGGCATACAAATTGAATCGACCGGTGAAAATCATTTGGTCGCGCGAAGAATCGATCATCGGTCATCACAAACGCCATCCGATGTGGCTCAAATCGAAATGGGGCGCAACGCGCGACGGTAAAATCGTTGCGGCGCAAGTCGAAATCGTTGCCGACGCGGGACCGTACATGTACACCTCGCCGAAAGTTTTGGGCAACGCGGCATTCGGCGCAACGGGTCCGTACGAAATTCCAAATGTGCAAGTCGATGCGTACGCGATCACGACAAACAACATCGTCACCGGCGCGTTTCGCGGCTTTGGCGGACCGCAAGCACATTTCCAAGCCGAATCGCAAATGAACAAGCTGGCGGAGAAACTGGGAATCGATCCAGTCGAATTGCGTTTGAGAAATGTTTTGCGCGAAGGCAGTTTGCTATCGACACAAACGCCGTTGCCGGGCGGACCGGTGAGTTTGCCGCAAGTCGTGCAAAAATGCGCGGATGAATTTGATTGGCAGGCACGCAGACAGGGAGACCGGGAGGTCGGGAGACCGGGAGAAAAATCATCCGTCCTCCGTCCTTCGTCCTCCGTCGTCCGCGGCTTCGGTTTCGCGTGCGCTCTGAAAAATATCGGATTTAGTTTTGGCTATCAGGAAAACGCGTGGGCAAAAGTTGAATTGCACGGCGGCGCGAAAATCGAAAAGGTGATCGTGTATCACGCGGCAGCGGAAGTGGGGCAAGGGACGCACACCGCGCTCGCGCAAATGGCGGCAAACACGCTCGGCGTCGCGCTCGACAAAATCGAAATGCGCATGTCGGATACGACATACGAGCGCAAGCGCCGGCAGTGTGTCTGCGTCGCGGATGACGTATATGGGCGGCAACGCGATCAAAGGCGCGAGCGAACTCGCGTTGAAGAAATGGCAGGACGAAGAACGCCCGGCGATCGCCGAATACAAATATCTCGCGCCGCAAACGACGAACTTTGACCCAGCCACCGGCAAATCGAAACCGAATGTCGCGTACGGGTACGTCGCGGAAGCGGTTGAAGTTGAAGTCGATACCGAAACCGGGCAGGTGCGCGTCGTGCGCGTGACGTGCGCCGACGATGTAGGCAAGGCGATCAATCCTAGGTTAGTCGAAGGACAGATCGAAGGCGCAATCGCCCAAGCGCAAGGTTGGACGATTCAAGAAAATTTCCAATCGAAAGAGGGCAAGGTGCTGACGCCGACGATGAGCACGTACCTGATCCCAGGAATTCTCGATGTGCCGGAACAAGTCGATTCCGTCATTCTGGAATACGCCGATAGCGACGGACCCTGGGGCGCGCGCGGAATGGCGGAGATGCCATTCATTCCACTCGCGCCGGCGATTATCGCGGCGGTGCACGATGCGACCGGCGTGTGGTTCGATGAATTTCCATTGACGCCGTGGATGGTTCTTGAGGGATTGAGAAAAAAGTAAATCTCACCGCGGAGGCGCAGAGAATTCCTTCTGTCTTGCCGCGTTCCCTGCGATCTCTGCGGTAAAATGGTTTGTGCTCGCACGTGAATTATCATAGGAGAACAGATTTGCTCAGTCGCAAAAGCGCGCTCTTTTTATTTTTTCTTTTTCTCGTGCTCGTCGCGTTCACGATTTTGTTCTTCATTGCGCCGGCAATGCAGCTTGCGCTTGCTACACCAACGCCGCGCCCAACACTTGTCGCGCCGACGCTGGCGCCTGTACCCAACGAACAAAACGTCGTCGTGATTCCACTCGCTGGTCCTGCCGCCAGCAACAACGCTGAATATTCCGGGCTGGCGTGGTACGGCGACACGTTGATTTTGCTTCCGCAATATCCTAATCGATTTGGCGCAGGCGATGGCGCGCTGTTTGCGGTTGCCAAAGCCGACCTGGTAGCGTTCCTCGATGGTGCCAACAAAAATCCGATTACGCCGCGCGCGATTCCACTCAAAGCCCCAGGACTCGTGCAGAAAATTACCGGGTTTGAAGGATTCGAAGCGATTGCGTTTGTAGGCGATCAAGTGTTTCTCACGATCGAATCAAAACCCAGCGCGATGCTCGGCAACATCGTGAAAGGCAAAATCGCGTCCGATCTCAGCACGATTGAAATCGATGCGACAACGTTGTTATCGATTCCGCCGCAAGCCGCCATCAGCAATTTCAGCGACGAAGCAATCGTCGTCGCGGGAAATAAATTACTGACGATGTACGAAGCCAACGGCGCAGGCGCAAACCCGCAACCGGTCGCGCATGTTTTCGATTTCAAGCCGGAGGCAATCGGCACATTGCCGTTTCCGAATATCGAATATCGCATCACCGATGCGACGCCGACCGACGCCGCGAACAAATTTTGGGGGATCAATTATTTCTTCCCGGGCGACGTGAAAATTCTGCCGCTGTTCGATCCACTCGCGCAAAAGTTTGGCAAGGGCAAAACGCACGCGCAGCTTCCGCAAGTCGAGCGGCTGGTTGAGTTTCAATACAGCGACGCCGGCATCTCGCTGACGAACACACCGCCGCTTCAGCTCTGGTTGCCGAATGCCGACGCGCGCAACTGGGAAGGACTCGTGCGGCTGGACAATCGCGGATTTTTGCTGGCAACCGATTCTTACCCGCAGACGATTTTGGGATTCGTGGCGAAGTAAAAGATGAAAGATGAAGAATGAAAGATGAATGAATTGGTAGGACAAAAATGCGTGGCGTGTCGCGGCAGTGAGCCGACAGCAACCGACGCGGAGATAGCCGTCTGGCATCCGATGATTTCGGAATGGCGAATCGTCGAGCGCGACACCATCAAGCGCTTGGAGCGCGCGTTCAAGTTCAAAAATTTTGTGCAAGCCGTCGCGTTCACGAACCAAGTTGCGGAAATTGCCGAAGCCGAAGGACATCACCCAGCCATCTTGACCGAGTGGGGCAAAGTTACAGTTACATGGTGGACGCACAAGATCAAAGGCTTGCACCGTAACGATTTCATCATGGCGGCAAAAACGGATCGGCTATTTGCCGGGTAGCGCATGTTTCAAGATTTTCCGGTTCTTGTCAAAGGCGCAGGCGATTTGGGCACCGGCGTTGCGTGGCGATTGCAACGCGCCGGATTTCCGGTCGCCATCGCCGAACTCGCGCAACCGCTCGTCGTGCGGCGCAGCGTCGCTTTTGCCAGCGCAGTGTACGATGAATCGATCACCATCGAAGGTGTAACCGCGCGCCGTGCTAAATCGTTTGACGATGCCCAACGCTTGCTTGACGAGAGAATTATTCCGGTGCTCATCGATCCGCAGACGAATGCGCGAAACTATTTCAAGCCACAAGTTCTCGTCGATGCGGTGATGGCAAAGCGCAACACCGGCACGCACATCGACGATGCCCCGCTAGTGATTGCGTTGGGTCCCGGCTTTATGCCAAACGTCGATTGCCACGCTGTCATCGAAACGAACCGCGGGCACAACCTGGGACGTGTGCTGTGGGATCGCTCAGCGGAACCAAACACCGGGACGCCGGGCGAAATCGGCGGCAAGATGGGAGAGCGCGTGTTGCGCGCGCCAGCAGAAGGCGCAGTAACTGGCAAGAAAGCCATTGGGGAACAAGTCACGCGCGGAGAAATCATCGCGGAAGTAAATGGCCAATTAGTAATTGCGCCGTTCGATGGAATTTTGCGTGGCTTGATGCATGACGGCATCGTGGTGCGAGCCGGGATGAAGATCGGCGATGTGGATCCGCGCGCGCAACGCGAGCATTGTTTTACGATTAGCGATAAAGCGCTGGCAATCGGTGGCGGAGTGTTGGAAGCGGTGCTGATGTGGATAAATCGGACGCGGACGAGCACGGATGAACGCGGATAGAAACAGAAACGAAAAAACCAGATTTCTTGTGAAATCTGGTTTTTCAATTCTGCGTTCTTCTGTGTGGTTCTGTGGCCAATTTCAATTATTCGGAATTTCAGAACGCGGACGGAACAAGACGATGCTCGCCGTGTGACCGTGCAGAAAATTCTTTCCGCCAATCGGTCCCAGTTCGCCGGCGCAGAAAAACCCGGCGATGTTCACGCCGCCCAACAAATTCTGAATGGTCGCAATGTCGCCGTTGGGATGATCGTACAAGCGCGTGCCGCGCCCGTTGCACGAAAATAGCAAACCGCCGCTCGCTGGCGCATCGAGCGATTGCGGCAACAACAACATTTCCAAATCCTCGGTTGCGGTGTTTTGATCGCGCAAGTGAAATTGAATTTTTTCGCCGGGGTGAATGTAATCGCCAACCGCAATCGCGCCGTTCGCGCGATCCGCGCCCATAAACGTGCGAATCAAAAAATCGCCGCGTCCCAAATTCTCGCGCCCAATCGCGCGCCCCACGAACAAACCATTCTTCAGCAACAAGCGGTCCTCGTCTGACAATTGCTCAATCAATTGCTCGATCAACGGCACCGGCGGTTGACCGTCCAAGCTAGTAATCGTATTGCCTTGCGATTCCGTCACCGTAAAGATGTGACCAAACGGACGGCAACCTTGCGACACGACGACATCAAAATCAAAATCGCCGGCGAGCGCGATGCCCACCGCGCCGGCGCTGAAGGCGCGATCATTCAACAGAATTGTATTGCCGCCAGGATGCGTCCCGCCGCTTGCCATGCCGCCGACGATTGGGATGCCGGCGTAACACCGATTGAATGCATCAAGCAAGCGATCCATCGGCACCGAGTACGGGTCGCCGAGCATGACAAACAAACGCGCGTCCGGCGGCGCGGTCAGCAATTCACAAAAACGCGATTCATCGTCGAGCGAATCCCAATCATCGCGATTCAACGCAAAGGGAAAAATTTCCACGCCCGGCAAACGCGCGGCGACAAGCGTGATCGCCGGTCGATGTTCCAATTCGTGTTCATTGCCAATGACGCCCTCGCAGGTGCAGCCAATCAGCGCGCGCGGCGCAAGTTCTTCACGCAAGCGATCAGTCACGAACGGCGCAATCGGCAAGAAATGCGTCGAAAGAAAAACGACGATGAGATCAAACACCGGCGCATTCACGCGTGCACGAATCTGTTGCGTGAGCGAGGCAATCGCGCTGTCGATATGTCGTTCTGTCGTTGTCGCCGAAGCGAATTGCATAGTATCGGTCATTGTTTATCCAAGAGACGCGCGAGTTCGCCGATATTTTCCAACACAAAATCTGGTTGCAGCGGCGCGGCGGCAAGATGGTTGCGTTTTGTCACGCCGGTCAGCACCAGCGCCGTGCGCGCGCCCGCCGCGCGCCCCATCGCCATGTCCGTCTCTAATCGATCACCAATCACGAGACATTCGTTTGCCGGCACGCCCATACGTGCAACACCGGCATCGATCATCAGCGGTGATGGTTTGCCGGCGACAAACTCGCAACGCCGGTCCGTCGTTACTTCCAGCGCGGCAATAATCCCGGCGGCAATCCGGAATTTCGCCGCCATCCACCGGACACGATTTATCAGCATTGGTTGCGATGAAACGCGCGCCGTGAAATTTGATTGCCTGAAACGCAATGTTCCATTTGCGATAATCGAACGTGCGGTCGAACGCGGCAATCACATATTCAATTTGGTTTGGCTCTTCACTCACCTTAAACCCGGCGCGGTGCACCTCATTGATGAGCGGCGGCTCGCCGATGACAAACACGCACGCGCGCGGCGCGTTCTTGAGCAAGTATGCCACCAACACATCGACCGAGGTCACGACATCGCGCGGCGTTGCCGGAATTCCCAGGCGCGATAATTTTTCCGCGTATGCGCTCGCCGGTTCGAGTGGGTTGTTGGAAATGAAAATCGTTTTACCGCCGCGCGCGCGAATCCGTGCAATGGTTTCCACTGCGCCGGGCAATGCGCGTTCGCCAATGTACACCGTGCCGTCGAGATCAAAGATGAAACCGCGTGGTGGATTGTCCACTGCAAGAATTCTCAATTGCGTTTTTATTTTTTCGGCAACGCAAAATATTTTTCCGCGATTTCCCGGAAAATTGGCGCGGCGGTTTTGGAACCTTCACCGCCGTGTTCCGCCATCACCACAATCGCAATTTTCGGATTGTCCGCCGGTGCATAACCCGCGAACCACGAATGCGGCTCGCCTTCTTTTGTGACTTCGGCGGTGCCGGTTTTGCCGGCGACGACAACCTTGGAACCGCGGAATGCGGTGTACGCGGTGCCGTCTTTATCGGTCGTCACGCGTTTCAACGCCTCGCGCAGAGACGCCAACGTGGTTGCAGAAATCGGCAACTTGCCACGCACTTCCGGTTGCATAACCTTTTCCGTGCCTTCGGCGAGATTGGCCACGCGCGTGACAATGTGCGGCGTGTACAACGTGCCGCCATTTGCAATCGCCGCCATCATGTCCGCAATTTGCAACGGCGTTGTCAACATATTCCCTTGCCCAATGACAAGATTGATCGGATCGCCGGGACGCCACAAACCTTGATTCGGATCGGGCACGATGCCCGGGGATTCGGTGATTTCAGTCCCGGTCGGCGAACCCAAACCAAAGGCGCGCGCATACGTCGGCAACACATTGCGATCAAGTTGATCGAGTTTCTGACCGACGGTGTAAAACGCCACATCGCACGACTGCACGAGCGCGTTGGATAAGGAAATTGCGCCGTGTCCTTTTTTATTCGTCGGCGTCCAGGTCCAACAATATTTCCGAAAATTTTCGCCCAGCCCGTCCCAGAACCCAGGATCGTTGAACAACGACGTCGATGAGTACAATCCCTTTTCGATAGCGGCGGTGTACGCCACAACCTTGAACACCGAGCCGGGCGGAAATGCGCCCAACGCCGCGCGATTGACGAGTGGATCACCGGGATCATTCAACAACGCGCGAAAATCGGCAACGGTCATGTTGCGCGATAACTTGTTGGGATCCCAGGTTGGATGGCTGGCAATCGCCAAAATATTTCCGTTCGACACATCGAGCACGACGACCGCGCCGAGGCGCGCGCCCAGCGCTTCCTCGGCGATTTTTTGCACGTCCATATCGAGCGTCGTGTAAATGTGCTGGCTTTGCTTCGCCGGCAGGCTGGAAATCGTCGCGCTGATGGCTCCGCTCGGCGCAACCACCGTGAGTTTGCCGCCGCGCGTTCCGGCGAGTTCTTGCTCGCCCCACAATTCCAAACCGGCTTTGCCGATCAAATCCCCTTCGCGATAACCGCGCACGGCGTACTTGGCTAACTCTTCCGCGCTGACTTGTCCGACGTAGCCGATCGCGTGCGCCGCCAGCGTGGCAAATGGATACGTGCGCTGAGCGCGCGTCCGATCGATTTTGATGCCGGGCAAACTCAGCGCTTCGAGATTGGCTTTGAGTTGCTCGCGCGGAAATGTGCCCACTTCAGTGCGCCAATCGCCCGGCGAATTACTATACGCCGATTTGATCGCGCTGGCGGGTTTGCCCAAAACGCGCGACAGATTCGCCAGCACTTGCGCTTCATTTTTCATTTCCACTGGTACTACATCGACGACGACAAGCATTTGCGGCTGAGTAATCGGTCGATTCTTGGAATCGAAAATTTCGCCGCGCGCCGACGCTTCCGGGAAGAAACGCACCGATCCGCCACCGCCGAGTTGCGGCAAGATGATCGCCGGGCTCCACAACACACCCCAGCGATTATTTTCGCGGCGCAATGGAATCACGTTATCGTTTTGAATCAAGCCCGCCGCGTTCGTTTCAATCGTGAACGAAAATTTGATTTCTGCATCGTCGCCTTGCGCGCGCGCCGAGTTGACCATCGTCTTGATCGTCCGGAATGTTCCTTCGACTGCGATGTTTTTATAGCGCGTGACAAATTGCTCTTGCGTCACCGTTTCTTTGCGGCTCGGCGCGAGCAAGTTGTACATTGCAATATAATCGCTTTCGCCCCACGCTTTGAGAAACGCGCGACCAACATCTTCGGCGGTGATGATGGGCGTGGACGTGGGAACCGGTGTGGGCGTGGCGGATGGCGTAGGTTCGGGGAGAATACTGCAACCAACCATCAAGAGAACGATAGTGACGACGATGAGCGGAAGGCGTTTCAAGAATCGATTCATCTTTGCACCTGGCACGATTATAGCCGAGTTACAAAGAGGCGTCAAAGCATACTTGCCTTGCATTCTCTAGCGTGGTATCATAGCGGCAATCAATTTCGCCGGGAGGAAGCGTGATGACGACGATGACACAAACGCGCACGAATCCAATGCGTTGGTGGGATTATCTCACATTGAACGCGTATTGGTTCGCCATCTCGTTCATGTGGAACTCGATGGCGCCGTTGCTGTTGCCGACGCTCGTGCAAAACCTCGTCCCCGAATCACAAAAAGGCGGCGCGCTCGGTATGCTCTCGGCGATTGGGCTGATCATCGCAACGATTGTGCAACCGATTGCCGGCGCGTGGAGCGATACGCGCACAACGCCGTTGGGCAAGCGGCGTCCGTACATTATCGGCGGCACGCTGTTCGATGTCGTGTTCCTCGTGCTGATGGTTTTTTCCGGCAACTATGTTCTGCTCGTGCTGGCGTATGCGTTATTGCAAGTTACTTCGAACATTGCCCACGGTCCGTACCAAGCATACATTCCGGAACTTGTGCCGGAAGCGAAACGCGGGATGGTGACTGGCGTCAAACAATTTTTGGAAATCCTCGGCATCATTGTAACGTCACTCGTCGTCGGCAAATTGATCGATCAAGAACAAATCGTCCTCGCGTTCGCCTTGATCATCTTCTTTCTCTTGTTCACGATGGCGATCACCGCATTGTTCGTCAAGGAAAAACCTTTCGATGGCGCAACGCCGGCGCGGCAAACCGTTGCGCCTAAAACGTCACTGTGGCAAACGCTTTTTCACAGCCGCGATTTTTTCCTCTGGCTCGTTTCGCGTTTGGCGATTCTCGTTGGCATCAACTTGGTCCGCAATTACATTCTGTACTTTCTCCGCGATGTCTTGCGTCTGCCGAACGCCGCCACCGAAGCCGGAAATTTGCTTGCGATTCTTGGTATTGCCGTTGCGTTAGTTGTTTTGCCGGCAGGCGCGCTGAGCGATCGTTTTGGACGCAAAACGCTCATCGTCATCTCCGGTATTTTGGGAATCGCCGGCGCGTTGCTGATGATGACCGCCAGCACATTATCGGCGGTATTTGTCGCCGGCACATTGGTCGGCGTGGGCATCGGCATTTTTCTGACAGTAAACTGGGCGTGGGGTGCGGACTTGATTCCCGGTGATGCCAGCGGACGCTTTCTCGGCATCTCCAACATTGCAACCGCCGGCGCGGGGGTGATCGCCGGCATCGGCGGCTATATGATCGATTCGCCAACCTGGGGCTATACTGCGTTGTACCTCAGTGCAGCGATTTGCTACGCCATCGGCACGCTCATTGTGCTGGCGGTCAAGGATACGAAAAGGTAAAAATGCGCCGATTGTTTCTTGCGCTTGCTCTCATCGGCTTGTTGGTCGCGTGCACGGCGGCGACGAGAACATCACTTGCGCCCGGTGTCATCGTTTCACTCGGCAACGCCGGCAAACTCGTCACCAGTTTCGCACTCGATGCGACGCACGTGTACTGGACGACCTGTTACTACGCCGATGGCACGAACGCGATTGGCAAAGTTGCCAAGATGCCGCGCGGCGGCGGCGCAGAAACAATTCTCGCGCCCGATCAACCTTGCCCGCGCAATCTCGCGCTCGATGCATCGAGCGTGTACTGGGTCAACCGTGGAACCGAAGCAGGTGATTTTCTCGATGGCGCGGTGATGCGCGTCGATAAAACCGGCGGTGCGGCGACTCCGTTAGCGTCGAAACAAGATGGCAACGCGAGTCTGGCAATCGGTGATGCACATGTGTACTGGGGCGATTGCAAGGCTAACACACTGTGGCGTATCGGCAAGAATGGCGGCGCGCCGACAGCTTTTGCGACGCAAACGTGCGCGGCGTCAATTGCGCTCGATGCGTCGAATGTCTATTGGATTTACAATCGTCAATTGTTCCAAGCCGATCAGCGCACCGGCACGATGCGTGTGCTTGCGTCCGGCGATGCGATTGCCGGCGCGCTTGCACTGAACGATGATCATTTGTACTGGACGATGCAAGAACAATCGTCGCGCACGACGTTTCGCAGCTGTGCCGACGAACGCAGTAGGGTGTATCGAATTCCAAAGACCGGCGGTGAAACCCAGTTGGTAGCAACGGTGCAAGGTCCCGCGCCCAAGTTCGCCTTTGACGCCGCGAACATTTTTCTCGCCAACGATTGCGTCGGCGGAATTTTGCGCTTGCCGAAAAGCGGTGGCGAACCCAAACTTGTCATCAAAGATGAAGTGCCGGCATTTCTCGCCGTCGATGCGGCAGAGATTTTTTGGGCGGTTAACGTCACCGGCGATTTGAAAAAGGCGGGCAAATAGAAAACGGGCTTGTAGTGCATCAACTTGAAAGCACAAAACAAGCCCTCGGATTTCATATTGCATTTTCTTGAGTGAACGTACTTGGTTGGTATGCAACTCCTTCGAGTTGCTGCACTAGGATCAACCCAGCCCGCTTGATTCTCCAATCCCCACGAACAAATCCCTCTCGATATGCGGCGGCGGTTCTGTCGGCACCGCGCGCATAAACGTCTCTTCGCCGGCGAACAATTTTTGGAACCACCGCGCGAGCGTGCCGCCCATACTTGGCAGTTGACTTGAATGGCACGCGGTCGCGCGCGCTTTTTGATCGATGGCGTCGCCAATCGGAATGCGTGCATGAATCGGGAAGTCGAATTCGACCAACGCTTCCAAATCGATGTCGTGGTTCTTGCCGAAATGCCGCGGATCGCGTCCGATGAATTTGAGCAATCGCACGGCGGTTCGCAAAAATCCGCGCGGAAACGTCGAAAAGTATAATTTCGACGGCATGTGCGGCGGCAAGTCTTCAATCTCGATTCTCGAGTCTCCCGCCACCGCAAACGCTTGCACCGTCGCGTTGTGAATCGCAATGTGGTCGGGATGACGATAGCCGCCAATCGGATCGAACGTGACGACGACTTGCGGTTTCAGTCGTCGGATGTACGCGGCGACCTGGCGCGCGACCTCGTCTACCGGCGCGGACACGAGCGATTGCGGATGGCGATTGTCCGGCGAACCGGGCATCCCGGAATCGCGATAGTTGAGAAAGCTGACCGAATCCAATCCCAGGATATTCGACGCGCAGAGCAATTCGTCGGAGCGCATTTCGGCAATCGATTTGAACCCCTTGAAATCTGGCGGTGCTTCGCCCACTTCGCCGCGTGTCGCGCAAATCAAATGCGTGCTGACGCCTTGCCGCGCATAATGCGCGAGGGTGCCGCCAGCGGATAGTTCATCGTCGGGGTGAGCGTAGACGGCAAGAAAGTTCGTTTCGGATCATTTATTTCCTGTTGTAGAGTCGTCCCGCCTCGGCGTCTCTACATTCGAGTTTCATCACCAACATCTCCGTTTCTGCCAGCCGCGCAAACATATTTCCGATGCGATGCAAGCGGCGAAAGTATGGCGTCATTTCTGCGCGTCCGATTTTGCGAAAGCCAAAACGATTGTAGAACGCTTCCATTTTGTCACGACACGTGAGATACACATAGCCACTTTCCTTCGCCAGCAACGTGCGAATGATTTCGCTCGCAATACCTTGCCCGCGTTGTTCCGGAATCACGGCGATGGATGCCAGTTCGCGCGAACCATCGTCGTGCTGTTTCACCTGCCCGATGCCGACAATCGCACTGTCATTTTCCGCAACGACAAAATGCCGCCAGTCCAACGACATCGGATTGAGATTCTCGTCGCGGATGATGCGCTTGATCGTGGGTTGGTCGGCTTGGGTGGCGGGACGAAGATTCATCTAAATCCTGACGGAAGACGAGGACAGAAGAACGATGCGTTCCGTCCTCGGTCTTCGCGTCCTCTCGTCATACTTTAGTTGCAAACGCCATGGTGTACAAATCGAAATACTGTCCGCGCTTTTGAAGTAACTCGGTGTGCGTGCCTTCTTCGATGACACGTCCTTTGTCGATGACGAGAATTTTATCTGCGCGCGTGATGGTGGATAAGCGGTGTGCAATGACGAATGACGTGCGGTCTTTGAGCAATCGTTCGAGTGCAGATTGAATGATGCGTTCGGTTTGCGTGTCCACGCTTGATGTCGCTTCGTCGAGAATCAGGATGCGCGGATCGGCGAGGAGCGCACGCGCAAACGAAATCAATTGCCGCTGACCGCCCGACAAAATCGCGCCGCCTTCGCCGACCAAGGTAGCGTATCCTTTTTCGAGTTTCATTATGAACTCGTGCGCGCCAACGGCTTGAGCGGCTTCGATGATTGCATCTTCGGGCGCGTCCAGCGCGCCGTAGCCAATATTGTCTCTAATCGTTCCCGAAAACAAAAACGGATCTTGGAGCACGACGCCCATTTGTCGGCGCAAGGAATTTTGCGTGACGGTGCGAACATCGATGCCATCGATCAGCAACGCGCCATCGGTCACATCGTAGAATCGGCTGACGAGTTTGACGAGCGTGGACTTGCCCGCCCCAGTTTCGCCGACGAGCGCAATCGTTTGTCCCGCTTGCACGCGCAAATTGATTTGTTCGAGAATCGGCGTGGGGTCATCGGAATAGTGAAAGCCGACATTTTGAAAATCGACATCGCCGCGAATGGTCGGCAGTTCGTGCGCGTTCGGCGCATCGCGCACTTCGATTGGCGTGTCGAGCAATTCAAAGATGCGCTCGCTCGATGCCATCGCCGCTTGGAAATTGTTGTAACGTTGAGCCAGGTCGCGGATCGGATTGAAGAATCGGTCGATGTACATTGCGAATGCGACGAGCGTGCCGGCGGTGAATGTCGCATCGACGCCAAACGTGTCCCAGCACCGCAAGCCCGCCGACGTAAATCACCAAGCCGAGCGCGACACTGCCGATGAAATCGACCGTTGGGAAAAACACGGAGACGATGAGCGCGGCGCGATTCGTCGCGCGCAAATGATTGCCGTTCACCTCGCGCGCAAACACTTCGTAATTGTAATCCTCGCGCGAAAACGACTGCACGACGCGCACGCCGACAATGTTTTCGTTCAGCACCGCATTGACCCAGCCCACGGCGGAACGGACGTTGCGATAATTCTCGCGCGCCTTGCGTCGAAAGATTTCGGTCGCGACAAACATCAACGGCAGAACGATGAGCGAAAGCAAAGTGAGTTGCCAGTTGAGGATGAACATCGCAACGAGTGTGCCGAACAGATCGAAGAAATCGCGGACGACGGCGACGACTGCCCACGTAATCAATTCGCGCAGAACGCCGACATCGTTCATCACGCGCGAGATGAGGCGACCGACGGCATAGCGGCTGAAAAATCCGAGCGAGAGCGCTTGCAGATGCTCGAACAATTCGCGGCGCAGATCGTAGATGATGGATTGTCCTGTGACTGCCATCGTGCGCACGCGGAAGAAAGTGCCGATCCAAAACGCGACGGACGATGAGCAAGTAAAGCGCGACGGATTGTTGCAACACTCCCAGGTTGCCGACGGCGATGCCGCTATCGAGTGCGACTTTGATGAGGTATGGTCCCGCGATGTATGCGCTCATCGCAAAGAACATCCACGCGAGCGCGACGATGACTTGCCATTTGTACGGCAACAAATAGCGCAACAGTCGCCGCACAAGTTTGGGATCGTACGCCTTGCCGATGATGCTGTCTTCGTCGGGCTTGGCAGGAACGGAGAGAGGTTTGGGGGGTTGAGTTGTGGTTGATGCGGTCATAAGCGATTAGTTGATCGGCACTTTATGATCAATGCTTCTTCAAAAGTCCCTGACGAGATTATCGTTCTCGTCTATTCTTGCGTTCTTGTTGTAGTCAAACCGACACTGGGGGTTCGGGTAAAACGGGTGCAACGCGTTCCCATAATTCATCATCCAGCAACGGTTTAGCCATGCGTTTACCTCTAAACAATCCTGGTAAACGTATTATAACCGAAAACGATCTGACGATAATTCATGTTGTTAGGGTCTCTTAATGTGTTGAACTGCATGGGGCAAGTTCCTTGGTCGGGATACCAGGAACTTTGCGCCATAGGGCAATCTAGCACAAGTCTAGATTGCCCCATGATCTAAACTTCAATATCGATGGATCACCCTATTTGAAGTTGCACATTAGGTATTTTATTTCCTCTGGGCATCCACCACGGCAATCGCCGCCATGTTGACGATATCTTTCACCTCATCCCCTTGCTGTAACACGTGAATTGGCTTGCCCATCCCCAGCAAAATTGGTCCAATCGTTTCGGCTTCGCCGAGATGCCGGAGAAGTTTGTACGCGATGTTCGCTGATTCGAGATTCGGGAACACGAGTACATTTGGATTCCGGACGCGCGCAAACGGATAACGCTCTTCCAAAATCTGCGCGACGACGGCGGTGTCCGCTTGCATCTCGCCGTCAATCGGCAAATCCGGGCGCTTGGCGCGAACGAGTTCAATCGCGCGATTGACTTTTGTCGCGAACGGATGCTCCGTGCTTCCAAAGTTCGAAAACGACAGCATCGCCACGCGCGGTTCGATATCGAAATTTTTCGCGGCGTCAGATGCAAGCACGGCGATCTCCGCCAAGTCTTCGGCGCTCGGATCGATATTGACGGTCGCATCGGTGAAGAAGAACACGCGTTGATCGCGCGTGATGATGATGTACATCCCGGCGGTTTTCTTCACGCCTTCGCGTGTGCGCACGATTTGCAGCGCGGGGCGAATCACGTCCGGATAATTGAATGTGAGTCCGCTGACGAATGCATCCGCCTCGCCCATTTGCACCATCATCGGACCAAAGTGATTGCGGCGCGTCATGAATCGCTCCGCCATCCCGCGCGTGATGCCTTTGCGTTCGCGCAGTTTATGATACGCGTTGATGTACTTTTGCGCGTCCGCCGATGCGTCGCCGCGCACGAGCGAAACGATTTGCGGTTTGAAATCGAGTCCCAGCTCTTTGATCTTTTGCTCGATGGTTGCGCGATTGCCGAGCAAAATCGGTTGACCGATGCCTTCCTCTTGCACTTGGTACGCCGCGCGAATCACTTTGGGTTCTTCGCCCTCGCCAAACGCGATACGCTTGGGATTCGATTTTGCTTTGTTGAACACCGTGCGCATCACTTCGCGTCCCTTGCCCAGACGCGCTTCCAACTCTTCGCGATACTTTGACAAATCGATGGTTTTGCGCGCGACGCCGGATTCGATTGCCGCGCGCGCGACGGCGGGCGCTTCCCACAACAACACGCGCGGATCGACCGGTTTCGGCACGATGTATTCGGGTCCGAATTTCAACGAATCGAGTCCGTACGCTTTCAAGACCGAATCGGGCACATCTTCTTTCGTCAACGCGGCGAGTGCTTTGGCGGCGGCGACTTTCATTTCTTCGTTGATCGCTTTTGCGCGCACGTCGAGCGCGCCGCGGAAGATGAATGGAAATCCCAGAACGTTGTTGATTTGATTTGGAAAATCACTGCGCCCGGTGCCGACGATCGCATCGGGGCGAACCTCTTTTGCCAAATCGTACCGAATTTCCGGATCCGGATTCGCGAGCGCGAAAATCAGCGGCGCTTTTGCCATCGACTTGACCATTTCCGGCAACAACACATCTTTCACCGACAAACCCAGGAACACATCCGCGCCTTTGACCGCATCGGCGAGTGTGCGCGCTTTGGTTTCAATCGCAAAGCGTTCTTTGTACGGATTCATGCCATCGGTGCGACCTTTGTAGACGACGCCCTTCGTATCGAGCATCATAATGTTTTCGCGTTTGACGCCGAGCCGAATCCAAAACTCGCCGCACGCGACACCGCTGGCGCCCGCGCCGCTAATCACGATGCGAATCTGATCGATGCGCTTGCCGTTGATTTCGAGTGCGTTGAGCAAACCCGCGCCGGAAATAATTGCCGTGCCGTGCTGGTCATCGTGGAAAACCGGAATGTTCATCGATTTTTTCAATGTCTCTTCGACTTGAAAACAATCGGGCGCTTTAATATCTTCGAGGTTGATGCCGCCGAAGGTTGGCTCCAATGCTTTGACGACGGCGATGATTTCTTCCGGCGTGCGGCAATTGATTTCGATATCGAACACGTCGATGTCGGCAAAGCGTTTGAACAACAACCCTTTGCCTTCCATCACCGGCTTGCTTGCCAGCGCGCCGCGATCACCGAGACCCAGGATCGCCGTGCCGTTCGAGACGACCGCGACGAGATTCCCTTTCGCGGTCAATTCGTATGCGGTTTCCGGATCGCGTTCCACTTCGAGTGTCGCTTCCGCCACGCCGGGCGAATACGCGAGTGAGAGATCGCGTTGAGTAACCGCCGGTTTCGTTGCCACTACTTGTATCTTGCCGGGTCGCCCCATGCGATGATAATCGAGAACTTCTTGTTTGGTAACTGGCATATGCATTCCTTTCCAAGCCAAAAATTTACCCTCGTCCACGCGCGACGAGGGCTCAGAGTAAACATCATTCCCGGCGATTTGTCAACCGCATTTTTCTAAATGACCTTGTCGTCTTTGCCCGCCATTTGCCGGAACAATTCCGTCTGCCCCACGTGATACGTTTCGTGAAAGTACAAAAAAGAACACGCGCTGACTGACGGTCATTTTGCGATTGCTACTGCCCACGCTTCGCTCACTTGCCCATGCCGCATCATTCATCTTTTCCAGCGCGGCGGCAAGCCGCACTTGCGAGCGCTCCAACCAATCGAGCAATTCTTCCAAACGCACCACGTCATCGCCGGCTTGCGTCAGCGGCTCCGAGCCGCGCGTGTACCGTTTGCCGAATTCATCGATCACCGGCGATTCGCCTAACGCCTCCAAAATGTGATCGCGATTTTCTGTGATGTGTCCCAGCACCCAGTTTAGGCAATTGCCACGAAACGGCGGTTGCAACAGACTGTCTTCGTGCGTCAAGCCGTCCGTTTGCATTTTGATGACGCTCACGTTGCGCGCGAACGCTTCGATGAGATTTGTGTTGGTAATCATCTTTCCCCTCCTAAAACCGACGGAGGACGAACGCCATCGTCCTCCGTCTTCGATCACTTACTTGAGTTCAAGCGATTTGCTCTGCACAATTCGCTTTGCCATTTCGATAAACTGCGCGAGCGGAATCGCTTTGAGGTCTTCGCCGGAGCGTAGACGCACGGCGACGGCTTGCGCTTCCGCTTCCTTGTCGCCGACGACGAGCATGTACGGAATTTTTTGCATCTGCGCGTCGCGGATTTTCGCATTCATCCGTTCCGCGCGCGTATCCACTTCGATGCGAAACCCTTGCGCGCGCAATTGCGCCGCGACGAAATTCGCGTACTCGACGTGACGATCGGCGATGGGAATGACCATTGCTTGCACCGGCGAAAGCCAGACTGGGAACGCGCCGGCAAATTGTTCGATGAGCACGCCCAGGAATCGTTCCGTCGAGCCGGTGACGGCGCGATGAATCAGCACCGGCGTCCGCGTCGCGCCATCTTCGGCGATGTACTCGCAACCCAGGCGCGACGGCTGGATGAAATCGACTTGAATTGTGGAAAGTTGCCATTCGCGTCCCAGAACATCTTTGGCGATGAAATCGGCTTTGGGTCCGTAGAACGCCGCTTCGCCTTCCGCGACAAAATACTCGACGCCGTTTTTATCGAGCGCGGCGCGCAATGCGCTTGTCGCCTTGTCCCACTTTTCATCGTCCTGCACGTACTTGCCGGTCGAGCCGCGCAAAGACAATCGAACTTGATAGTCTTTGAAATTGTACGAATCGAGAATTTCGCGAATCAAGTTGAGCGCAAGTGTAAACTCGCTTTCGATTTGGTCTTCGGTGCAGAACACGTGGCAATCGTCTTGCGTGAGCGCGCGCACGCGTGTAAGCCCGGACAATTCGCCGCGTTTTTCATAACGATACAGCGTCGCAAATTCTGCAAAGCGCAATGGAAATTCGCGGTACGAGTGGCGTCCCATTTCATTGTAGAGCGTCATATGGCTGGGACAATTCATCGGCTTGAGGCGCAGAATCAATTCTTCGTCCACCATCGGCGGAAACATCGATTCCACATAGTTGTCATAGTGACCGGATTTGCGATACAGGTCTTCCTTGACCATGTGCCCCGTCCACACATGCTGATAACCATACGCGGTTTGTTTTTCGCGCACGTAATCTTCCATCAAATGCCGGACGATTTCGCCTTTGGGTGTGAAGAGCGGCAAGCCAGGTCCGATGTCATCGGAGAAATGGAACAAGCCGAGCTCTTTGCCCAGTTTGCGATGGTCGCGTTTCTTCGCTTCTTCGAGTCGCCACAGGTACTCGTCTAATTCTTTTTTCGATTGCCAGACTGTGCCGTAGATGCGCGTGAGTTGCGGATTCTTTTCGCTCCCGCGCCAGTACGCGCCGGCAATCGACAAGAGTTTCAGCGCATCAATCGGAATTTCGCCGGTGTTGGATACGTGCGGACCGCGGCACAAATCGACGAACGCGTCGTGTGTGTATGTCGATACGCTCGTCGCGGCGTTCGCGCCGGCGTTGCCATGTTCATCGATTTCGCCGGCGGCGAGCGCGTTGATCTGATCGACTTTGAATGGCTGATCGACGAATTTTGCGCGCGCGGCATCGATTGCCAGTTCGTCGCGCTTGAACGAATGCTTGCCCTTGATGATTTCTTTCATCCGCGCTTCGATTGCCGGCAAATCTTCCGGCGTCGCCGCGCGCGGCAATTGAAAGTCGTAATAGAATCCTTCATCGATTGCCGGACCAAATCCGAACTTGGTGCCCGGGAACAGGTCCATCACGGCTTGTGCCATGATATGCGCCGCCGAATGGCGCATGGCGAAAATGTTTTCGTCCATTTCAGTCTCCGTCTACCACCGCGAGGTGGTTAAGTTTTTTATTACGCGTTGGAACTGGCGTATCAGTCGCATTCATGGTCACGACAACCACCTCCCTTCGATACAATCAATGAACCAATTGACCAGTTTGGCTAAATTGCCTAGCATTGTCACATTGGTCATGGTAGTTAGTCTTCTTTCTCCACTGTAAAAAACTCGCCGGTCTCGACGAGCATATATGTTTCCAAATATGCCGTCGCGTCATCGTGCTTGGCGACGCGCACCGCCACGCCGCGATTGCGCGCCGCTTCGGTCAGCTCGCCCACTTGCATTAGCGTGCGCGGAATCGATAGCACGCGGATGAGGTGCTCGCCCCAGCGCGAGGCGTAGTAGCGGCGATTCTCTTCACCGCGCATGCCCGCCACGGGGGATTTCACCACGGCGATATCGTCCGCGCTGACTTCGCCATCGATCAAAACTTCTGGCGAACGGAACATCCCTTCATTGTACTGATCGATCGGCACCGCCATCTTTTCGTATGCCGCCATTAGCTTCGCGGTGACTTCCGAATTCTTTGGCTGTCCGCGCCCGATGTGATTCACGTACGCCGCGACGAACAATTCCATCGGCGCGACGCGGCAACGCGCCACTTCAACGCGCGCGCGCAAACAAATGTACTTTGGGTTTTCGTTATATCCCAAGACATCGAAATCCGGCGCCATCCACGCGAACACCGATTTCTCACGCAACGCCGATTCGACTTTCATCACGCGCGCGCCAACCTTTAGCCCTTCGTCCGAAATGGCATCCAGGTCTTCGCCGCGCGCATAGTGGAATAAATCGATTGTGGTCATATCGCTCCTTTCGCAATGATGCGTCGTTCCTTGGTTACGTCAGAAAAACAAAAAACTCTCACCGTCCTCATTGGGACGAGAGAGTTCTCCCGTGGTTCCACCCAGATTTGCACACGCACATCGTTGGACACATGCACACTCGTATTGCCGATAACGGTTGCCCCGGGACTAGAGTCCAGCTCGCAAGTGGTTTTCGTCGAATGCTTGCCGATCGCGTTCTCAATCACGACGCGCTCTCCCTGTGGCAACGATTCGATTACTCGTCTTGGTCTTGGCTGTTCGATTATTTGCGTGTGGGCGGTATAGGGCTCGAACCTATGACCTCAGCGATGTCAACGCTGCGCTCTAGCCAAACTGAGCTAACCGCCCGAATACCTTTGCATTATACCACAAAATATTTTGTGCGCAACTAGAGTTGTTCCAATAATTTTTCAAAATCCACTCCATAAACTGCCGTGCCAATCCGCCGGCGCGTTCGCTTGCACATCGCGCGTGACCCAGAACGTTTGCATGCCGATTTTCTTTGCCGGCGCAATGTCATTTTCGATTTCGTTGCCGACCATTACGCAATCTCCCGGCACGCAATCGATCATCGTCGCGATTTCTCGATAGTACGCTGAACGCGGTTTGCTTGCGTGCATTGTTTCATAGTCGGTCACGAGCACGTACGGCAAGTCATCGATGCCGCCCCATTCCATGCGCTGCCGAATTGCCGTGCGCGGAAAGACCGGCATCGTTGCGATGACAACCTTAAAGCCGCGATTCAGCGCACGTTCGATAACGGCGCGCGCTGCCGGCATCGGCTGGATGAGTGAGCGCAGGTGAGGATACTCGCGCGCGTAGAAATCATCAAAGAGCGGCATCAGGGTCTCGCGCGCGACGCCGAGTTTTGGAAAAAAGTCGGCGGCGAAGGCTTCAGCAATCGTGCGCGAGCCGTCGCCGTTCATCACGGCCGCGCGCGTGGACGATTGCAATTGCGCGATCAATTTTTCCGGCGCGACGAGAGGCGCTAGTTTTTTCGTCAACGCGCCAAAATACGCTGGTAAAAATGTATCCATCGAATTATCAATCAACGTGCCGTCGAGGTCAAAGAGAATCGCTTTGGGCATAAAATCCTTTGAAAAGCCAGTAGTCAGATGTCAGAAAGATTTATCTGACGACTGACATCTGACCGCTGATTACTGAAAAATAATCACGCCGCGCGCAATCGTCCCGGCTTGCATATCCACAAACGCTTGCGCCACTTGGTCGAGCGAGTAGCGTTGTGTGATGAGTTCGTTCACTGGCAAGCGACCGGCGCGGTACAATTCAACTAGTTTCGGGATATCGACGAGCGGACGCAGCGAGCCGAAGAATGAGCCGAGCAATTGCTTGTTTTGAAAAATCAAATTGCCGGCAGGAATTGAGACATCGAGTTTTGCCGCATGCATCCCGGCGACGATCGCCGCGCCGCCCGGGCGCACGGCTTGTAAGGCTTGTGATATTGTCATGCCTGAGCCGACGGAATCGAACACATAATCGGGACCGATGCGCGTATACGCTTTCAGTGTGGCGACGACATCGCATTGTAACGCGTTTGCTGTTTCGGTCGCGCCAAACTTGCGCGCGAATTCCAGCTTGCTGTCCATCACATCGACGGCGATGATTGGATAACAACCAGCGAGTTGGCATCCCATAATCATCGCCAGTCCCACGCCGCCGCAACCGATAACCGCCGCCGAACTGCCGGGAATCACCCGCGCGGTGTTCGTCACCGCGCCCACGCCGGTCGCAATCGCGCAGCCGATGATTGCCGCGACGTCGAACGGAACATCGCTGGGAAAAGGAATTGCGCTGGCTTCATCGATGACGACACGCTCCGACATCGTCGACGCGCTGAGATAATGTTTCAGCGCAAGCCCATCGATTGTGCGCAAACGCGATGTGCCTTCCGGCAACGTGCCGGCAAATGTGGTCTTGCCCAATCGTTCGCACAAATTGGGTCGCCCGTTCAAACACATCGGGCATGTGCCATCGGCAGGAACCCAATTGACCAACACGCGGTCGCCGGGCTTGACGCGCGTCACATGCTCGCCAATTTGCTCGACGATGCCCGCGCCTTCGTGCCCCAGGACAATCGGTGGGGTTGCGCGCAGTTCGCCGCGCATCGTGTGCAAATCGGAATGGCACACGCCGGCGGCATGCACACGCACGAGAACCTCGGTCGCTTTGGGCGGATCGAGTTCAATCGTTTCAATCGTGAGTTGATTCAATTCGCGGACAACGGCGGCGCGAGTTTTCATCGTTGGTTTCCTTTGAACACATCGGCGTAGCATCGGCGCGGCTCGGCGGTGTCGAAATAATCGTGCGCGGCCGGCATCGAGTCGGCGGTTTCGACTTGATGATTATCGATATTGAATTTGAATCGCGTGAGTTTGCTGGCAACCCAATCATTCGTGTCGTACAAATTGTGCCAGCACGAAACGATGCGAGGAATGTTGCCCAAGCGATTGCTCCGCGCGAGTTGGATCACGGGGTTGTCCAAAGGGCAACCGACAGTGAACCAATGCGCGATGCGATACGTCGGAGCGAGTCGGCGCAACACGTCGAAAGCAATAACGGAGCCGAGACTGTGGCTCACCAATACAATCGGTTTGCCGGATGCTTGCGCAATCTTGAGCTGGTCGCGCAAAATTTTTCGCAGGCGACGCGCATAACTTGAATCGCCCAAATATGCGGCGACGTGTTTGAGCATCACAAGTGCGTTGATGTCGCCTGGCATCGGAATACGGCTGAGGGGTAATTTGCTTTGTGCCCCCGCGCGTGTGCGCCTGGTCTGATTAAACTCGGCTTGCAGTTTCTCAAACCACATTTGCGATTTTTCAGATCCGCGAATATCCGCCACACGCATGTGCCCGTAACACGCCGCATGAAATTCGATTTTCTTTTGCGCGAGTTTTTACATCGCCGCGACCATCGCGTCCGCGTAATCTGGCTTCCACTTGCCCGCGCCGTGAATCACCACAAGAATTGGTTTTGCTTGCGGAAATTCTTCCGCGCGTCGATTGCGTGAACGCGCTGATTGCTTTGGCATTGTTCCTCCTTGAACTACTCGTACCGCAACACTTGCCCTACGCGCAAACGCGCCGCGCCAAGCGCCGGCGCTAGACTCGCGATTGATGCGAGCACAAGTGCAAAGACGAGACTCGCCAGAACCATCGATCCGGTGAAAATGTAATCGATGTGAAACAATACGGATTGCATCAGATTCAGCAATAACTGTCCCAACGGAAAACCAATGATGACGCCGACGAGCCAGCCGCCAAGCCCAAGCGCGAGTGCCTCGGCGAAGAATATTTGCACAAGATTTGCGTCTTGCGCGCCGATGGCGCGAAGCACGCCGATTTCGCGGCGGCGTTCGAGCACGTTCAGTGTCAGCGTGTTCAACACGCCCAGCGCGCCGATGCCGCCGATAATCAAGCTCATCGCGTACAGCGCGAGCGAGAGAATGCGCGATTGTTCTTTTGCGCCGCGCACTTCGCGGTACGCGGAATCGGTCCCCATTTGATAACGATTGAATTTCGCCTGCAATTCGCCCAATCTTTTTTCGATGGTTGTTGGGTCGTGCGCGTCAAATTCCAACGCAAAAAAAGTTGCCCAGCCCAGCCGGTCTTGCATGCGCTCGACGGTTTCTTCCGGCACGAAAATTTTACCGGCAACGGTACTGCCCAGAAAAATGCTATTGTCGATGGTAATGCCGACGATGCGAAAACTCCGGCGCGCCTCGCCGATTTCGATTTCGATCATGTCATCGACGCGCAGATTTTTTTCCTGCGCGAGATCGGTGGACACGACGACGACATCGCTTTCGTCGGCGCGATACCATCGCCCATCAACCAAGCGCGGAATGTACATCGTTGTGTCGGCGGGCACGCCCCACAATCGCGCGCGCGATGTGCCCACCCACGCATCGCCCATCGACCAGACTTCGACTGCGTGCACGCCATCGACCGCGCGAAAGTTCGCGGCGAAATTTGTGCCGACCCATTGATCGAACCATGCCCACGCATCAGCGCGGTACGTTTGAAACAACCCATCGACCGCCGCGTCGACCGACGTGCTGGTGCTTTGCGCCGCAAGCGATGTTGCCACCGCTATGGCAATGACCAGCGACGTGATGAGTGAGCGCGTTTTGCGTCGCGCCAAATTTCGCAACGACATCGCGGCGAGTGGCGGCAAGGCGACGATTTTTTGCAACAATCGATCCACGCGCCCTTGCCCGTATGTCGATGTGATGCCATACGCTTCCAGCGCATCTTTGACGCGAATCGATGTGCCGGCAAGCGATGGAATCAATCCGCCAATGATGGTTACGCCGATGCCGACAAGCGAACCCAGTGCCACGCCTTCCGGTGAAATCGCAAAACGAATATCGAGATTCAACATCGAGCCGATATATGCAAGCAGTTGCCAACTGGCGATCGCGCCGAGCGCGATGCCGATAAGTGTGCCGCCGATGCCGTACATAATCGCGGCGACGACAAAAACCGTCAGCACTTGCCAACGCGTTCCGCCAATCGCCTTGACCACGCCGATTTCGCCGACTTGCTCGGCGGTCATTGCGGCGAGCGTGTTGGCGACGAGAAAGCCGGACGTGACGAGCCCGACAACTGAAAAGACGCTGAGCAAAACAAACAACGCGTCGAGCTCGCGGCGGCCGAGATAATTTTCCGGATCGCGAATCGTGGGCGCACCGTAACTCACGCCGCGACGGTTCAACAAGCGCGCCGCTTCGCGCGCCGTTTCGCGCGCTTGGGTCATGTCATCGACTTTGAGCAACGCTTGATTTGCGCCGCCAATGTTGAGCAATCGTTGCACATCCTCGGCGTTCGCATAAACCGTCGCCCAATTCAGAATCGCCGCGCTGGGATAATTTGGACTCGATGCAAAACCGACAAGCGTCAGCGTGCGGTTCGAGCTGTCGCGCGCGCGGCACGTGATCGCATCGCCGGCTTGTGCGCCGAACGCATCGCGCACGCTGACTTCGGCGACAAATTCACCTGGCTTGGGCGCGCGATCGAGCAATTGGATTTGATTGATGTGCTGATCGGAGAAATTCGAACCCCAAATGTACACGTCACGATATTCGCCGTTCCATTTGCATTTGGTGAAATAATTGTTGCGGAGTTCCGTTTCGGCGACGTTGGGGATTTCTTTGAGCGCGAGCGCGGTCTTGGGCGGCGCATCCCAGACCCAGAAGGTAATGTCGGCTTGCGACGCGTTGAGGTACGCGTCGGCTTGCGCGCGTGTGAGGTTTTGCGCGGTGGACACAATTGCGACGATCCCGGCAACGCCGATGGCAATCGCACCGATCGTCAGGAGTGAACGCACGCGGCGTTTGGTGACGTCGCGGTACGCTTTGCGAAAGAGAGCAAGCATTGGGGGTATTCTAACATCTTGGGGAATGCGATGCAAATGCAGGGGCACGCACAAGGCGTGCGCCCCACAGGGCCGACCTGACTGTGGTGAAGTTACCACAGCCAGGTCGCCCCTACAAAATTCATCGTACTTTCAATTCTTCTTCGATCGGTTTCCAGAACTCGGCGTAATCGAGTGTCGGCGTGTCGAGGCGGCGTCCGTTGAGCAGAAAGTACGGCGTGCCGGGCAATCGTAATTGCAACGCTTCGGTGAAATGCTCGAGCACGAACGGCGCATAGCGATTGGAATCAAGACACGCGTTGAATTTCTGTCGTGTCGAGTTTTATCTCGGCGGCGTAGATTTTCAGCTTGTCAAGTGTAAACGCGCCGAATTTTCGCCGAACCATTCGGCAAACAATTTGTCGTGATATTCCCAGAATTTGTCTTGCTCGTTCGCGCATTCCGCGGCGTACGCCGCCCAATGCGATTCGCCGATGTCGCCCTTGTCGATCACTGGAAAATACTTGTAGGTGTAACTGATTTTGCCGGTCTTGATATAATCGCTTTCAATGGGGTTCGATATCGCGCCAATATTGCCGGCTGTGTGGGCATTGGAAATCGGAGTAGATAACGAGCGTCACTTTCGCATTGGGATTGCCTTTGGTGCGCCGTCGACGATGAAATGTCACCGGGCGCGGCTGGGTTGGCGGTCGGGTTGGTAGCGGCGTGGGGCTGGCGCACCCGGCGAGGAAGAGGTGTAAGCAAACGAGCAAAAAGAATCGGGAGACTCGGCATTGATATTTCCAAAAGAAAAAACCTTACGCAGGTTTGCAGCCCGCGCAATGTTTGGACAATCTTCATTTCAACAATGAATCGAATGTGCGGGCAAATTCCGAGGCATTGAGTGATTGAATCAACTGCCGACCGTTGATCAAAAAGGTCGGCGTGCCGCGGATGCCCATGCGATTGGCTTCAGCGATTTCGGCTTGGATCACCGAGGCAGTCTCGTCGTTATCGATACATCTGTTAAATGTGGTGGTGTCAAGTCCGAGATCGGCGGCGTACTTTTTCAAATTTGCTTTGGTGTAAGTGCCGACAAATTCACCCGTCCAGGAAGTGAAGAATTTATCGTGATATTCCCAGAACTTGCCTTGACGATTAGCGCATTCGGCGGCGTACGCCGACCAATGCGATTCGTTGACGCCGCGTTGCGCCGCGATATCGACAACGGGATAGTAGCGGTACGTGAATTTCACTTTACCGGTCTTGAAATAGTCTTTATCGAGTTGACGCTCCGCGCCAAGCGAGAAATCTTTGCAGTACGGTCACTGAAAGTCCGACCACTCGATCAATTCGATTTTGGCGTTCGGATCGCCTTTGGTGCGCCCTGATGCGCGGTAGCGTGCCGGTGCGGCGGGCGCAGGCGCGGCAGTCGTTTGCAATTGAACAGCACGATGCCGCCACCACCACTAGCGCGCCGATGCCCACCAGAATCAGCCACTTTGGCAAGCCGCTTTGTTGCTTTTGTTTTGGATCTCCTCTGCGAGGTGACATTTTCCTTTCATTTAGATTTGATTCCATTATCCAAAAAACAGGGGAATTGTCAAACGCAAAACATTTAGCCGCGCTGTCTTTTGTGGTATAATCCAAATATGAGTCGCGCGTCGCCGAAAAACGATTGAGATTCCTGTATGATCACAAGACCGATATGCTTTCGATTTCCAGGGTCAGTCGGTCTACACTGATTCCGTTCCGCTCGATGAAATGTGATCGTGCACATTGAGCCGGACACCGGGCGGTTGTCGGCTTCACGATTATCGATTTTCTGAAGCGCTTCGTCAACCCCGAGACGCCGGTGAGCGTTCCGCTTACCGCGACCTTTGACCGCGTCAAGCAAATAAATACGACAAGACCGCGGAAATATAAGCAAAACGATGAGGTCTCTCGATGCAAATCAGTTTCATCATCAATAATGAACCGAAAACCTTCGACGTTGCGCCGAACGAAACGCTCCTGCACACGCTCCGCGCCAATGGCTATTTTGGCGTCAAGCATGGATGCGATAATGGCGAATGTGGTGCGTGTGCGGTTTTGGTGAGACGTGCCGATGAATTCGTGTATGCTGCTGGCCGCGCAAGTGGATGGCAAACACATCACGACGATTGAATCGATCGGGCAAGTGGAAGAGCAAGGTTGGAAACACACCGAGGGCTTGCATCCGATTCAGCAAGCGTTCGTCGAAATCGGTGCGATTCAATGCGGCTATTGCACGCCGGCGATGATTCTTGCCGCCAAAGCATTGCTCGATCAAACGCTGACGCCGACGGAAGAGCAAGTACGCGATGCGCTGAGCGGCGTATTGTGTCGATGCACCGGGTACATCAAGCCGGTGCAAGCGGTGATGCGGGCCGCAGAAATAATTCGCGGAAATGGAAAATTCGGTGATTCGGTGATTGGGGAATCGGCAATCCCATGACACTGCCAACTGACTATCCAACCACCTACCCATCTGCCGAATCACCTAATCTCCTAATCACCCAATCACCAACTATGATTGTTGCCCCTGCTGTGCCCGAGACATCTGTCGTCGGCAAGCCGGAGATCAAAGTCGATGCCGTGAAACTCGTGCAAGGCAAACCCGCATTCACCGATGATATTGAATTACGCGGAATGTTGTATGCCAAAGTCTTGCATTCGCCGGTCGCGCACGCGCGCATCAAAAATATCGATGTGTCGAAGGCGCGCGCGCTGGACGGCGTACACGCGGTGCTGACGCACCAAGATATTCCGCGCGTTGTCTATTCGACCGCCGGGCAATCCGACCCGATCCCCGGTCCGCTCGATATGTTCTCGCTCGACAACAAGGTGCGCTTTGTCGGTGACCGCGTCGCGTTTGTCGCCGCGGAGTCGGAAGAAATCGCCGAGCGCGCGCTGGAGTTGATCGAGGTCGAGTACGAAGAACTGCCGGCGATCATCGACTCGCGCGACGCGATGAAACCAGGCGCGGCACGGATCCACGACGAACCCGAGTACGTCAACTTTTTCGACGTTGCCAACCCCGCCAAGAATATTGCCGCGCATATCGACATCGAATTAGGAAACGTCGCTGAGGGATTCAAACAAGCCGATTATGTTTTCGAAGACGAGTACATGGTCCCAAAGGTTCAGCAAGCGCACATCGAGCCGCACGTCGTCGTGACGTATTGGGACGAAAATGACCGGCTCGTGATTCGCACATCGACCCAGGTTCCGTTTCACGCGCGCCGCATTCTTGCGCCGGTACTCGGACTCCCGCCGAAGCGCATCCGCGTCATCAAGCCGCGTATCGGCGGCGGATTTGGCGGCAAGCAAGAAGTGCTCATCGAAGATGTCGCCGCGCATCTGACGATTGCCACCGGGCGCCCGGTGCGATTTGAATACACGCGCGAAGAAGAATTCATCGCCGCACGCTCGCGCCACCCGATGCGTGTGCGCATGAAAACGGGCGTGACGAAAGACGGCAAGATCATCGCGAACGAAATGTACGCATTGAGCGATACGGGCGCGTATGGCTGTCACGCGCTAACGGTCACAGGCAACACGGGACAAAAGACGATGAATCTGTACAACGCGCCGAACATCAAATTCGAAGCGCACGTCGTGTACACGAACACGCCACCTTCGGGCGCGTATCGCGGCTATGGTGTGCCGCAAGGATTTTTCCCGCTCGAAGTGCACATCGAAAAAATCGCGCACAAACTGGGATTCGACCCAATCGAATTTCGGTTGAAGAATGCCGTGAAAGCCGGCGACGAGTTGCCGATGTCGAAAGCGTGGAACGAAGGTCGCCCGCCGCATCCGGAAACGATCGAGACGTGCGGGTTGGCGGAATGTGTCGAGCAAGGGGCGGAGGCGATTGATTGGCAAAGTAGACAAGTAGACAAGAAGACAGGAGACGGAGAGAAATCCTCGGTCATCGTAATCCGTCCTCAGTCGCAGAATGGCGCATCGTTCCGGGCAAACCGCACCTGCGTCGCGGTCTAGGCGTCGCGTGCGTGATGCAAGGCACCGCGATTCCGTATCTTGATATGGGCGGCGCATCGATCAAGATCAACGACGATGGCTCGTTCAATCTGCTCGTCGGCGCAACTGACCTGGGAACTGGGTCGGATACGGTGCTCGCGCAACTCGCCGCCGAAATTCTGGGCTGTCCGATTGACGATATTCTCGTCTACTCCAGCGACACTGATTTCACGCCGTTCGACAAAGGCGCGTACGCGTCGTCGACGACGTACATTTCCGGCGGCGCGGTGGTGAAAGCGGCGGAGCAAGTGGCGGAGCAGATCAAAGAAGTCGCGGCGCAAATGCTAATGACCGAAGACGAATGACCGAGGACGGGAAACGTCGGTCATCCGTCATCAGTCATCCGTCCAAAGATTTGATTCTGCGCGATAAAAAGGCAATCGCCCCCGACGGTCGCTTTGTCACACTGCAAGACGTTGCGCTCGAATCGTTGCATCACAAAGACCAACATCAAATTATGGCAGTTGCGTCGTATATGTCGCCGAAATCACCGCCGCCTTTTGCCGCGCAGTACGCGCAGGTGTTGGTGGATACGGAGACAGGCCAAGTCACGGTTGAAAAGCTCGTGATGGCAGTCGATAGCGGCGTCATCGTCAACCCTGCGACCGCATCGGGACAAATCGAAGGCGGGATGACCCAGGCGTTGGGTTACGCTGTATGCGAGGAAATGTTGTACGACAAATCGGGTGATTCGGTGATTCGGCAATTTGGTGATTACAAAATCTTTTCGGCGGACGAAATGCCGGATCTGCAAACGATTTTTGTGCAGACGTTCGAACCGTCGCATCCGTTCGGATTAAAAGCCGTCGCCGAAATTCCGCTTGATGGTGTTGCGCCCGCCGTTGCAAATGCGGTGCATGATGCGGTCGGCATTTGGATGAACGAAATTCCGATGACGCCCGAGCGGGTGTGGAGAAAGTTGCATGAAAGCAAAAGCAAATAGCCGCCACATAAAAGTAAAATCATTTCGAGTGCCACAAGCGAAAATCGC
>CAVQYN010000020.1:0-234127 GCA_963718225.1 uncultured Chloroflexia bacterium | reverse complement strand
CACGTTCACAGGTTCGTTCAGCGATGCGGCGTTGATGTCGCAAGCCGCGCAAACGATGGTCGCGGACGGCGCGGATATGTTTACCGGCACATCGCAAGCCGTCGTCGGTGCGATTTGCGCGCTCAAGGACAAGCCAGGTCTCGCGTGGTTCGGCAATCAATCGTCCCAGGCATCGCTCGCGCCCAAGAACGTCGTCGCCACCCAGGTGTACGATTGGACGCCGTTCGTCAAGCATATGATCGATAACACCAAAGCGGGCAAGCTCGGCGGCGAAGTGATGATCGGCACGCTCAAGAACAAAGTGCTCGTCGTCAAGTACAATCCCGACTATGCGTTGCCGGCGGATGTCAAGAAACTTGCCGATGATACCGTCCAAGGTTTGATCGACGGCAAGATCACCGTACCCAAACCGACACCCGTTCCAACCGCCGCACCAACGCCGACAAAATAAAGTTCTTTGTAGGGGCGAACAGGTGGTTCGCCCCTACACCAGGTGAATTATGACGATCAACATTCAATCGGTCGAGCTACGCAACATCACCAAACGTTTTCCCGGCGTCCTGGCAAACTCGAACGTCAACTTCCATGTCCGCGCCGGCGAAATCCACGCGCTCCTCGGCGAGAACGGCGCGGGCAAATCGACGTTGATGAAAATTCTCTACGGACTCTATCAGCCGAACGAAGGCGAGATTCTCGTCAACGGTCAACCGGTCAAAATCAAATCGCCGATCGATTCGATGCGGCAAGGCATCGGGATGGTCCATCAGCATTTTCAACTCGTGCCGGTGTTCACCGTCGCCGAAAATGTCGCACTCGGTTTGCGCTCCTCGCGCGAGCCGCTGACCGATTTGGATGCAGTGAGTAAACGCCTGCTCGAACTGGGCGAGCAGTACGGCTTGAAAGTCGATCCCAACGCGATGGTGTGGCAACTTGCCGTCGGTCAGCAACAGCGCGTCGAAATTCTAAAAGCGTTGTACCGCGACGCCGCGCTCTTGATTCTCGATGAACCGACCGCCGTACTCGTGCCGCAAGAAGTCGATGATTTGTTTGTGACGCTTCGCAAGTTGACCGAGACCGGACACTCGCTCATTTTCATCAGCCACAAATTGCATGAGGTGATGAAGATCAGCGACCGCGTCACCGTCCTGCGCGATGGTCGCGTCGTCGGCACGGTGGCGACGAAAGACACGACGCAAAAAGAACTGGCGAAGATGATGGTCGGGCGCGATGTGGTCACGGTGTGGGACAAGCCGGACATGCCCATCCGAATCGATCGGTCTTGCGCGTTGAAAAATTGTCCGCGCTGAACGATAAAGGTTTGCCGGCGGTGCGGAATCTTTCGCTGCAAGTGTGCGCGAATGAAATCCTGGGAATCGCCGGGCGTGTCCGGCAACGGTCAGCGCGAACTGGCCGAAACGATTGCCGGTCTGCGCCGCGCGGAAAGCGGCACGGTCAACGTGAACGGACGCGATCTGACGAATCGTCCGCCCGCCGAAATCATCGCGGCGGAAGTGGCGTTCATTCCGGAAGAACGGATGACGATGGGCGTGATTCGCGATTTCACCGTGCAAGAAAATGCGATTCTCGAAACGCACGCGAACGCGCCGCTCTCGCGCAATACGCTGTTCGATTTCGGCGCGATTGACGAAACATGCGGCGCAACTTGTGCGCGAGTACGATGTCAAAACGCCGACGCTTGATACGCCGGTGAAAGCATTGTCCGGCGGCAATATTCAAAAACTGATTATGGCACGCGAACTGACGCGCCAGCCGAAATTATTGATCGCGGCGCAACCGACGCGCGGCGTGGACATCGGCGCGACGGAGTACATCCACAAGCGTTTGATCGAGCAACGCAACGCGGGGATGGCGATTCTGCTCATCAGCGAAGACCTGGACGAAGTGCTCGCGCTCGCGGATCGCATCGCCGTGATGTACGAAGGCGAAATCGTCGGCATCGTCGAGCCGAACACGCCGGTGGATGAGCTGGGCTTGATGATGGCGGGAGCGAAGAGGATTGCAAGTTAAAGGCCAAAAGTGTAGCGAAGTCGAAGGATGAAAAGTCAAAAGCGCATAGGTTATCTAGAGGAGAAAAATGCCTCATCAGAAAGCATGGTGACTTGGGTGGCAATAGTCAAAACATTGCCAGGGTTATTCTCTATAAATTCGCTTCTTTCCAGCCGTATACATTGCGGACGACATTGGAGGAGATTTCTTCGCTTGACGCTTCTTCGAAATCAAGAGAAAAGGGAGCGAATGAGGATTTATTACCGAGAAATTCGTTTTGGATCCAACTCAAAAGCAAGAGCAGCTCGAAGAAACTCGATCTAGACACCTTCTGCCAACGCTTAGAAAACTTGAGATACCTTTCTTCATCGGGGTAGTTAATCGTGAAAAACTAACGCTTACAATCTTCTCCGGACATTACTTGACTCCACTATTTGCATACAAAGGTTTGACCATTAAACATCTCAAGGCTAAGTTGTGTGATAAGGCTGCGATAACCGGACTCAATGACGATTATTTTGAGAAAGTAAACTCTAAAGGGAACTTATACATCTGTATTTCCCGTGTGTCGCTGAGATTGCACAAGATTCAAGCAATGACGACTTGGAAGAAAAAGTGAAGGCGATTCAAAAGAGTTGTTCTCTAATGCTGGAAAACATCGCAACAGCAATCAATCAAGAGCACACTTTGAAGAACCATGACAAAACGAATCGCTTGATTTTCGCCCGGCAAGGGATCCTTGCAATCGTTTCAGCAGAATTTCGCCATGCGGCTGGCTGAGGTATTCTTTAATCTTCATTTTGCATACACAAATACCTCAAAACCTGACGGATAAGCCCATTCGACACCTACGAAAGGATTTATAAAGAACTTGTCCTTGTTTATGGAAATGACTCTGCACTCGTACATACAGTAAGAACCCAATATGAAGGGGCAAAAAGTTACATTAGGGAATCAAAAGATTGACCTTCATTTTCAAACAACTCGTACACATTTGGCTCATTGCCGGGTTCGAAGAATATATGACATTAAACGTCCGCTCATCGACCAGTGTTCAACAAATGTCTCAGCGATGGGCTGAGATGCGCTAAAAAACTTATCTCGTTGCCCACATATCTAACTTGTGCTAAAATAATTCTGTAAACCCTCTGGCGTGTTGGTCGTCGCAGACCTGGTGTGTGCGACGGCGGCAAGCATCCTCGCTTGTCGAAAAGTGCCAATCGCCAAATACTCCGCTCACGGACAGGAGAAGAACGTATCCAATGACCCAATCAAATCATTATAACCTCACCGTGAACGGCAAACCCGTTCAAGTTTCCGCAACACCCAAGACCAAACTCATGGATGTCTTGCGCGATCAACTGCGCCTCACCGGCGTCAAAGATGGTTGCGCGACCGGGCATTGCGGCAGTTGCATGGTCATTCAAAGATGGCGAAGCCGTGCGCGCGTGCCTCGTGCTGATGGAACGCGCGAACAATTCCAACATCATCGACCATTGAAGCAGTGTGCCAGGCGCAGACGGCAAACTGCATCCGATTCAACAAGCATTCATCGATCACGGCGCGACGCAATGCGGCTTTTGCACACCTGGGTTCATCATCTCCACCAAAGCATTGCTCGATAAAAATCCGCATCCCTCGCGCGACGAAATCGACGAGGCGTTGAAATGGAACATTTGCCGATGCACCGGACACAACGCGATTCTCCGCGCGGTCGAGCATCTGCCGCTGGACGCGATGTGCCGCCATTGCCATCGGTGAAAAAGCCGATGCACGCGATCAGCCAGCCGCTTGCCGCGTCCCGATGCGATTGCCAAAGTCAACGGCACCGGCATTTACGCCGATGATTTGTACGTCGAAGGAATGTTGCACGCCAAAGTGTTGCGAAGCAAATATCCACACGCGCGATTGAAACGCGTCGATGTGAGCAAAGCGAAAGCGTTGCCCGGTGTTGTCGCGGTGTTGACCGCCGATGATGTCCCAGGTCGCAAAGATTTCGGCGTCCACGAAATCGATTGGCCCGTGCTGTGTTACGATAAAGTGCGCTATGTCGGCGATGCGATTGCGCTCGTCGCCGCGGAATCGGAAGAGATTGCCGAAGCTGCGCTCAAGTTGATCGAGGTTGACTACGATGTTCTGCCCGTTGTCGACTGGACCAAAACAAGCCGCGCAACCCGATGCGCCGCTCATTCACGAACATCCCGAAAAATTTTCCAAGGAAGCGCACGGAAACTTTCTCGCGCATTTCAATCTCGAAAACGGCAACCTCGACGATGGATTCGAGCAAAGCGATGTCGTGATCGAGCGCGAGTACACGACGCAAACGGTCGAGCACGCCTTCATCGAGCCGGAAGCCGCGCTGGCGGTGCCGGACGCGACGGGCGCATCACGGTTTATTGCGGCGGACAAATTCCGTTCAACGACCGCGCGTGCATCGCCGCATCGTTGAATGTGCCGGAAGAAAATATTCGCGTCGTCAATTGTCTCATCGGCGGCGCGTTCGGCGGCAAGGAAGACCCGGTCATTCAAATTCACGTTGCGCTTCTCGCGCACAAAACGAAACGCCCGGTCAAATTGGTGTTCACGCGCAAAGAATCTCTGCTCGTGCATCCCAAACGTCACGCGACGATCATCAAAATGAAAACGGGCGCGAAAAAAGATGGCACGCTCGTCGCGCACGAGGTCGAGATTTACGGCGACGGCGGCGCGTATGCGTCGCTCAGCAATCACGTGATGCTTCGATCACAACGCACGCGGCGGGACCGTATCACAGTCGCAAACGCCAAGTCAACACGTACGCGATGTACACGAACAATGTGCCGTCGGGCGCGTTTCGCGGATTCGGCGTCACGCAATCGGCGTTTGCGATGGAAAGCCAGATGGATGAACTCGCGCACGCGCTCGATATTTCGCCGATTGAGATGCGCCGCAAAAATATTTTGAGATACGGAAAGAAAACGCTCGCGGGGCAAGTGATGACCGAAAGTTGCGGACTCGATGAATGCTTGGAAAAAGTCGATCGCCGAAATGAACCAAGCACGATTTCGTGGCGATCGAAGGCGACAAGCGGCGCGCGTGGGGCGTGGCGTGCGCGTACAAAAATACTGGGTTTGGGAGTGGCGCGTACGACGCGGCGGGCGCTGAAGTGGAACTCTTTGCCGATGGTCGCGCCTCGATTCGCGCGGGCGCGGCAGAAATTGGACAAGGACTTGTTGGCATTCTTGCGCAAATCGTGACCGAAGAACTGGGCGTGCCGTACGAACAAGGTCGATGTGCTTGTCGCCGATACCGACCGCACGCTCGATGGTTTTGCGACGACCGCATCGCGCCAAACGTACGTGACTGGGAATGCGGCGCGACATGCGTGCCAAGAAGCCAGCGTGTGTTATTGAGCCAGGTTGCATCGGAAATGCTGGATGCGTCGCCGGATAGTTTGGTTTTTGAGAATGGTTATGTATTGCAGCAGTGACGGCTCCCACGCCGTCATAGACTGGGCGTGGGAGCCCGTCTGCCGTGGACAAAAGCATTCCTCTCGATCGATGTTGTGAAGCAGCGCGACGCGAAGGGCGCATTCCGAAAGTGAGCTATCAGTACGTCGCGCCGCACACCGAAAAATATCAGCACGTTGCGTTTGGATTTGGCGCGCAAGCCGCGCTCGTTGAAGTCGATATGAAAACGGGCGAGACGCAAAGTCTTGAAAGTCATCGCCGCGTGCGATGTGGGTCGCGTGATGAATCCGCTGGCGTTGCTCGGACAAATCGAAGGCAGTATTTCGATGGGGCTGGGTATGGCATCTGCAAGAAAATTTTGTGATGAAAGACGGTTACGTGCAGACCGACACGCTCGTACAAATTCAACTTGCCCAAGGTCGATCAAACGCCAGAGATCATCACATTCTTTGTCGAAGACGAAACGAAAGATGGACCCTATGGCGCGAAAGGCGTCGGCGAACTGGCATCGATTCCGACCGCGCCCGCGATCATCAACGCGATTTTTAACGCGACAGGGATTCGGTGCTATAATCTGCCGGCGGACAAGAACAAGTTAAAGGTTCAAGTTAAGAAGTTCAAAGTCGAAAGATAACCTTGAACCTTAAACTTGAAACGTGAAACCGGAGCATTGATGCTTGATTTTACTCCAACCACCAACGGCACGTGACGCTCGCGCAATTCGCGGCGCAATTCACGCCCAGCGATTTGCGCCGATTCACGAACGAGATGATCGACGAGCAACTGCGACTCATCGCCGATTGCAACGATGCGGATGTAATATTTGCGCCCAGCGATCCGCAGGCGCACGATGCGTTCGCGGCAAACCCGGAAGAAGTCGATCTGGCGTGGACGCTGGGACACGTCATCGTCCACGTCACCGCATCGTCGGAAGAAGCGGCGGCGATGGCGTGTGAACTGGCGCGCGGTGTGCCGTGGCGCGGCGGACGTTCGCGCGCCGAAGTCGCGTGGCAAACGGTGACGACGATTGCGCAATGCCGGCATCGTTTGGAAGAATCGCGGCGAATGCGGTTGGCAAGTTTGGATATGTGGCCCGACCAGCCCGATCTAACCAATACATACCAGTACTCGCCCCAAAGCGAACCGCGCAACGCGACAATGCGCTTTCTCCTGGGGCTGAAACATGACCACGATCATTTGAAACAAATTGCGGAAATAGTCACGACAAACAAAAGAAAAGCATGAACGATGAAGGATGACCGATAGGACCAATAAGTTTCATACTTCGTCCTTCTCTACTTCATCTCCTTTAAGGAGCAATCATGCCCGCCATTCAATTCAACAAGTACTATCGGTACGCAGAGCTAACACGCTTGCTTAAAGAGTTTGCGAAAGAGTTTCCCAAACTTGTGCGCGTCGAAAGCATCGGCAAGAGTTTCGAAGGGCGCGACATCTGGGTGGCGACGGTGACGAACACCGCAACCGGCGATGCGAAAGAAAAACCCGCGCTCTGGGTCGATGGCAACATTCATGCGAGCGAAGTCTCGCCGTCGTCGGCGTGTTTGTATCTCATCCACAAACTCGTCAACGAGTACGGCAAGAAAGACGACATTACGCGCGTCCTCGACACGCGCGTGTTTTACGTCTGCCCGCGCTTCAATCCGGACGGCGCGGAACTCGCGCTCGCCGATAAACCCAGGATCGTCCGCTCCAGCACGCGCCCGTATCCGTTCGACGAAGAACCGATCGGCGGTCTCGTGCAAGAGGACATCGACGGCGATGGGCGAATGTTGTTGATGCGCATTCCCGATCCGAACGGACCGTGGAAAAAATCGCCAGCGGAGCCGCGCTTGATGGTGCGCCGCGATCCCGCCGAAGCCGGCGGCGAGTATTATCGGATTATGCCGGAAGGTCGCTTGGAAGATTACGACGGCGTGCATCTCAAACTGCAACCGAAAAAAGAGCGGCTTGATCTCAATCGCAATTTTCCAAACGATTGGCGGCAAGAGCATGAACAAAACGGCGCGGGACCTTTTCCAACTTCGGAGCCCGAAGTGCGCGCGGTCGTCAATTTTATCACGAGCCATCCCAATATCACCGGCGGCGTTGCGTTTCACACCTTCAGCGGCGTGATCCTGCGACCGCGCAGTGCGCAGAACGACGATTCGTTTCCCGCCGAAGATTTGTGGACGTACCAAAAAATCGGCAAGAAGGGAACCGACCTCACCGGCTATCCCAACATTTCAGTCTATCACGATTTTCGTTATCATCCCAAAGAAGTCATCACCGGCGTCTTCGACGATTGGCTGTACGATCATCTGGGCATTTTCGGCTGGACGGTCGAGTTGTGGAGTCCGCAACGTCAAGCCGGGATCAAAGAATACAAATTCATCGATTGGTACCGCGAGCATCCGTTTGAAGACGATGTGACGATGTTGCGGTGGAGCGATCAAGTCCTGGGGCGCAAGGGCTATGTCGATTGGTACGCGTTCGATCATCCTCAACTCGGCAAGGTCGAGTTGGGTGGGTGGAATCAGTTGTACGCGTTCCGCAATCCGCCGCCGGAATTTTTGGAGAAGGAAATCGCGCCCTTCGCCGATTGGCTGATCTGGCATTTGCTCATCTCGCCGAAACTCGAATTGATGGATGTGAAATCGACGGCGTTGGGCAAAGGCACATACCGCGTGCAGATGACGGTGCACAATACCGGCTGGTTGCCAACGTACGTGACGAAACTTGCGCAGAAAAACAAATTGGCGCGCGGAATCGTCTGCGAAATCGAATTGCCGAAAGGCGCGAAATTGGAAACCGGCAAACTGCGCGATGAATTCGGACAGCTTGAAGGGCGCGCGTACAAATCGTCTGCACCGATGGGATTTGTCGTCGCCGATCCCACCGATGATCGATTGAAGGTGGAATGGGTTGTGCACGCGCCGAAAGGCGGCGTGGTGAAACTCACCGCGCGCCATGAACGCGCCGGGACAGTACGCGCGAAAATCAGATTATGATTTGTAGGGGCAGGTGACTGTGGCGAAGTACACCACAGCCATGTCCCTGCCCTCTTGGGGCGACCGCACCCTGGCATGACTGTGCCTTGACTGTGGTGAACTACCCACAGCCACTGCGGCACAGCCACGTTCCCGCCAGGGCAAGTGAGGGTCGCCCCTACAAAAGCGGAACAATGAAAATTCAAATCACCAAAGCCCAATCGCGTTACAGTCTATGGATTGTCTACGCGATTGTGTTCATCTCCTATTTCGATTATCAATCCTCGTTGCCGATCATCGCGCCGTATGCGAAATCGCTTGGCGCATCGGTAACGCTGATAGGCATAATCGTCGGCGCGTACTCCGCGCTCAACTTGGTCGGTAACTTGGGCGCGGGTTATTGGATCGATCGCGCGGGGCGCAAGACGCCGCTTGTCGCCGGCTTGGTCGTCGTCGCGACTGGCGTTGTTGTTCTATCCGTTCGTGCGCGATCCGTACGCGTTGCTGGGTTTGCGCGCATTGCACGGTTTGGGCGCATCGATGCTTTCGCCGGCGACACTTGCGTACATCGGCGATGCGGCGGCAACCGGGGCGCGCGGGCGCGCGATGGCGCTGTACGGCTCCGCCATCGGACTCACGGCGATGCTGGCGCCGCCGTTTGCCGGGTTGATGCGTGATCGCTTGGGCTTCGGCGCTGTGTTTGTCGCGCTCGCGGCGATGATGATTCTCGTTGCGGTGCCGGCATTTTTCTTCATCGGCGAGAGTTCTCGGCACGAGGTCAAAGCATCGCCGAGTGTTTGGCGCTTGCTAAAGAATCGCCGACTGTTTTTATCGTACGTCTCCGCGTTTTGCTTGTTGTTCTCGCTCGGCACACTCATCGTTTTTCTGCCGCTCATCGGTCAAGAGATGGGCGTGAGTTCCGCGCGCGTTGGTTTTTGGTTTGCCGGGTTTGGCGTCGCGGCGGTCATCATTCAACTCGCGCTCGGACGACTTTCGGATCGCATTGGGCGCGAGCCGGTGATCGTCCTGGGTTTTAGCGTCATCGCGTTGGCATTGATGCTGTTGCCGCTGATGCGCGATTGGGAATCGATGATCAGCGTGATGGCGACGTACGGCGTCGGCTTTGGCGTGTTGTTCCCGGCGATGACCGCGTTGATCGCAGACGAGACCGATGCGTCGTCGCGCGGGACGGCGTCCGGGATTTACACCGCCGTGTATTCGCTCGGCGCGGCGCTGGGCACCGGCGCGGCGGGCGCGTTGGTGTGGTTGCAACAAAACGCGCAAATTCATCCGTTTCAATTTGCGGCGGCGATTGTGTTGCTGGGGATTATTTGGGCAGGTGGAACATGGATACGCCAAAAATAACCTTGCGTCCGTTCAACATTGAAACTGACGCGGCGCGTTACGCGGAATTGGTCAACACGATTGTGCCTGACCCAATCGATGAAGCGCGCGCGCGTGAATGGTACACCAATTTTCCCGCCGATGGTGTGCGGCATCGCGTTGTCGCCGTCGATGAACGCGGCGAAATCGTCGGCAGTGGCGAAGCGTCGCGGCGACCCAACAATGTGCCGGGAACTTTTTTCATCGAGCCCATCGTCCTGCCCGATCATCGCCGGCGCGGCATCGGCTCGATTTTGTACGACGACGCAGTAGAATTTGCGCGCGCGCACGGCGCAAATCGACTCATGTGCTGAAGTGCGTGACGATATGCCGGATTGGTTCGAAGTTTGCGCAAGCGCGCGGATTTGAAATCGACCGGCATATTTTTGAATCGACGCTCGATCTCAAAACGTTCGACGAATCGAAATTTGCCAGCGTGATCGAAGCGGTGCAAGCGCAAGGCATTCGCTTTTCATCGCTCGCCGAAGTTGGCGACACGGAAGCCAATCGGCGCAAGTTGCACGAAGTAAATAAGCTCGCCGCGCTCGATATTCCCGGCTTTGAGGGCGAGTTTCCGCGTTTTGAAGATTTCAGCAAGTATGTTTTTCAAGCATCGTGGTTCCGCGCCGATGGGCAAATTCTCGCCGTCGATGGCGAACGTTTTGTCGGCTTGGGCGCAGTGGGCTATTTTCCGACGACGAATTCGGCAGACAATATGCACACCGGCGTGCTGAAGGAATATCGTGGACGCAAGATCGCGCTCGCGATAAAACTGCTGACGATTCGTTACGCGCGCGCGCTCGGCGCAACGTTCATTCGCACGAACAACGATTCGCAAAACGCGCCGATTCTGGCGATCAACAAAAAGCTGGGATATAAACCGGAGCCGGGGTGGTACAAGTGGGCAAAGGGGATTAACATAGCACCTGCCCTAAAGTGAATCGCGCCGCTCTATTGTTGATGACGCTGATGCATCTGTCATTTCAATTTAACGGAGGGAGTCATGTCCGAATCATGGTTTTATCATTTCGCTCCAGCCGGAGAACTCGCGCGCGTCGCAACCGCTGACGCGGCCCTAGCGGCGGCAAAGGGCGGGGGCTTTGTGTGGCTACATTACTGCCAAGCCGCCAAAGAGGAACTCTCGAGCCTCATCGAACCCCTGGGTCTCCATCCACTTTCGATCGAGGATTGTTTTGACGAAAACCAGATTCCCAAGATGGAGGACTTTCCTCGAAATACCTTTATTCTCTTCAATGCCTTTGACTATACAAATAGAGAACTTGCCATCGGCGAGATCGATCTGTTTATCGGGGACAATTTTCTGGTTACCGTCAGCCAACGCAATTCCGAAAATCACCGGCTTTTGGAGGGCATTGAGCACATTGTGGAAACGAACATGGAGATTGCTCGGCAAGGAGCGTCGTTTCTGATGCACATCATCCTAGACTATGTGGTGGATAAAAAGTTTTTGGCGATTGAAGCGCTTGAAGACGAGTTGGACGCCGTAGAAGAAGCCATGCTGGCTGACGCTACCAGTTTCAAACCCGCAGAACTCATCCGATTCCGGCGGTACCTGTTGGATCTCCGCAAGAGTCTTTTCCACGAGCGGGAGATTCTCATCAAGATCTGTCGCAAAGATTGCCCCTTTATATCGGAAAAGGCAATCTTTCACTATCGAGATATCTACGACCATCTTGTGAGATTCTTTGAGTTGACCGAGTCGTATCGGGATATTGTCACCAGTCTCATGGAAATGTACCTGTCGATGCTGAACAATCAGATGACCAGAGCCGCCAACGAGACGAACGTGACGGTCAGGCGGTTGACTTTTATCACCACTATATTCTTGCCGCTTTCCCTCCTGGCTGGAATCGGCGGGATGTCAGAATGGTCGATGATGACCGGACCCGAGAACTGGCGGATCGCCTATCCGGCTTTCCTGTTAGCGATGGTGGTAATCGGCTTTGTCAACTACTACCTGCTCAAATGGCTCGATAAGAGACGCGAACGAGGGGACCGGCGCGCACTGGGATAGGCGGCGACGTGATAGCGCAAGATTGCGCTGGCGTTGAAACTGCTGACGATTCGCAGAACGCGCCGATTCTGGCGATCAACAAAAAGCTGGGATACGAACCAGAACCGGGGTGGTACAAGTGCGTGAAAAAAGTGGACTAGCGTTCACTTAACGAGGATAAGGGGCATGCGAAAAATTCGGTGGGGGATTTTAGGCGCGGCAAAAATCGGCATCACCAAGGTCATTCCCGCGATGCAGCGCGGCGAACATTGCGACATTGTCGCGCTGGCGTCGCGCGATTTGGACAAGGCGCGCGCGGCGGCAACGCAACTGGGCATCGCGCGCGCGTACGGTTCGTATGAAGAACTGCTCGCAGACAAAGAGATCGAAGCGATTTATATCCCCCTGCCCAATCATTTGCACGTGCCCTGGTCGCTCAAGGCGTTGCAGGCTGGCAAACATGTCTTGTGCGAAAAACCGATCGCGCTGACAGCGCAGGAAGCACAATCGCTCGCGGATGCGGCGAAAAGATTTCCAAAACTCAAGGTGATGGAAGCGTTCATGTATCGTTTTCATCCACAGTGGCAACGCGCGCTGCAATTGGTGCGCGATGGCAAGATTGGCACGGTGCGGACGATTCAATCGTTCTTTTCGTACACGAATCTCGACCCGAAAAATATTCGCAATCGGGCGGACATCGGCGGCGGGGGGTTGATGGACATTGGCTGTTACAACATTTCGCTCTCGCGTTTTATTTTCGAGCGCGAGCCGCAACGCGTCTTTGGCATCGTCGAATACGATCCGCAATTCAAAACGGATCGCCTGGCATCCGGCGTTTTGGATTTTGGTGCGGGGACAGCAACGTTCACCTGCTCAACGCAGATTCAACCGTACCAGCGCGCGAACATTTTCGGCACGGCAGGGCGCATCGAGATTGAGATTCCGGTAAATACGCCGAACGACAAGCCGACGCGGATGTGGTTGCAACGCGGAACCCAAATTGAGGAAATTTTGCTCGACGCGTGCGATCAGTACACGTTGCAAGGTGATGCGTTTTCGCTGGCGATTCTCAACGACACGCCGGTGCCAACGCCGTTGGAGGATGCGGCGGGGAATATGCGTGTGCTTGAGGCGGTAGTCGAGAGCGGGAAAAGTGGAAGGTGGGCGTAGGAGACTGGAGAATACCAATGGTCAAATCGGGCGACATTATTTCCTACCTAGAAATGTGCCAAGAAGAAGGGGCAAACCTTCAAAGAGGAATGAATTTCCGGTTTCGGGGAAAGCAAAGTGTAATTTTGATGAGCCTCCGACCAGACGCGCCTTATGCAGATCGCGTTGAAGAAGATGGACGAATTTTGATTTACGAAGGTCATGACACATCAAAAACAACAACTCGGTTTAGCCCCAAGAAAGCAGACCAGCCAATGTATACTCCCAATGGCAAATTGTCACAAAATGGTCTGTTTTTTCAAGCTGCCGCAAACTACAAATCAGGCAAGGCTGACTTTGAACGAGTGCGTGTATATGAAAAAATCCGTCCTGGTATCTGGGTCTTCAATGGCTTGTTCAAGTTGGTCGATGCCTGGCAGGAACACAGCAAGAAACGCCAAGTTTTCAAGTTTCGATTCGAGCTCATGGAAAATATGCTTGCGCCAGAAAAAACGGTCAAAGATCTCGAGCATGACAGACTAATTCCAACAGTAGTAAAATTGCACGTATGGAAACGAGATAAGGGGCAATGTGTCCAGTGTGGCAGTAAGGACAACTTACATTTTGACCATATTATCCCATTTTCGAAAGGCGGCTCCTCACTGGTTGCCGAAAACATTCAGCTTCTTTGTGCAAGACACAACTTGGCGAAAAGAGATCGAATCGAATGAGCAACCTCCCAGAGCAACAAATCAAGAGCTTTTACACCCGCCAAGTTCGCAGAGAATGGCGTCGTCTCGTCCGTGACACGTACCACAACCTTGAATTCGTGACCACGTTGCATTTCCTTGAAAAACATCTGCCCCAACATGGACGCATTCTCGACGCTGGCGGCGGACCAGGTCGGTATACCATCGAGTTAGCGAAACGCGGTTATGAAGTTGTTCTGCTTGACATGACGCCAGCAAATCTTGAATTCGCCAAACGCCAGGTCAAACGCACACACGTGCAGGACAACGTCACGGAAATCGCCGAAGGTTCGATTGTCGATTTGTCGCGCTTTACGCCCAACTCCTTTGACGCTGTCATCTGCCTGGGCGGTCCACTTTCGCACGTGCTCGATGCGCGCAAACGCGCCAAAGCGATTTCGGAATTGACACGTGTCGCGAAAACAGGCGCACCGATTTTCGTCTCGGTGATTGGGCGTCTGAGTTTGCTCATCGTCCAGTTGTCGCTGTTTCCGCACGAACTTGAATTGCCTGAATTCAAACTCTCGCGTGACACCGGACATTACGATGGCGAACTGGGCTTTACCGCGTGCCACTTTTTCCTTCCCGAGGAATTTCGCAAGGCATTTACCAACAAACGCATAAAAATTTTGGAGCTGGCAGGGCTGGAAGGATTGGGTTCGCATCAGCGCAAAGCCATCAATCAACTTGCCAAGAATCCCAAACGCTGGCAGACCTGGCTCGAAACGCATTTTCAAACTTGCATGCATCCTGCCGCCGTTGGCATCAGCGAGCACATGTTGATTGTTGCCCGAAAGAACAAAATGTAATGTTGCCCCGCGCAACAAATCGTTGTAAAATAAGTGCAGAAAGAAGAAACGATGCCTGAGATTAGCCGATTCTTTGGTCTCATCATTTCAATGTATCACGACGATCATCTGCCGCCGCATTTTCACGTCAAGTATGCTGAACATCGCGCACAAATCAATATCGAGACCTTGGAAATTTTGGAAGGCAAGATTCCCAATCGCGCTCTGGCACTGGCGCTGGAATGGGCAGCACTCCATCGCGCCGAATTGCGAGAGAATTGGCAGCGTGCACAGGCAGGTGTGCCCCCGATCAAGATTGAGCCGCTAGAATAAAAGAAAGGGAAAAGATAATGATTCTCGTCCGCTCCGTCAAACCGTTGATGGATTCAAGGTGCTACTTGAGTTTTCCAATGGAAAACAAAAAACGGTTGACCTTGCACCATTATTGCACGGACCAGTCTTTGAACCGATACGCCGCGACCCACATTTATTTCGTTCGGTGCACGTGGATGAAGAACTAGGTACCATTGTTTGGAGCAATGGCGCCGACATCGACCCTGATGTACTTTATGGCACACACCGTCCCGCGTGGATGGAAAAAGAAAAAGTCTTGACATGATCGATTCGATTCACAATCGCGTCGCCGCTAACCGCGACGCGATTATTTTTTTCCTCCGCGACCTCGTCGCCATTCCCAGTTTCGATTCCAACATCCGCGATGTTGCCGCGCGCGTCGAGCGCGAATTGCGCGCGCTGGGCTTTCGCGATATTCATTACGCGCCGTATGGTGACATTGTAGCGAAAATTGGCAATGGCAAGCGCATTTTGCTCTACGACTCGCACCTCGATACGGTAGGCGCGGGCGATGCGAAAGCGTGGAAGCACGGACCCTTTAGCGGCGCAATCGAAAATGGAATGATGTACGGGCGCGGGACGGTGGACGAAAAAGGCTCGACGCCGCCGATGATCTACGGGCTCAAAATCGCGCACGACCTCGGCCTGCTTGATAACATTACCGCGTACTATTTCGGCTCGATAGAAGAATGGTGCGAGGGTTTGAGCGCGCAAGTGTTTGCGGAAGAAGAACACGTCCGCCCGGATTTCGTCGTCATCGGCGAGCCGACGAACATGCGCGTGGTGCGCGGACACAAAGGGCGATGTGAGTTTCGCGTGACGGCGAAGGGACGCAACGCGCACGGCGCATCGCACTGGCTCGGCGACAATGCGATTTACAAAATGCAAGAGTTGCTCCGTGCGATTCCGGAACTCGATGCGCGCTTGCCCACCGATCCATTCCTGGGACGCGGGTCGATTGTCGCCACGATGATTCAAGCGCAAGGCGGCTCGTACAACGTCGTGCCGGATCGCTGCGAGATTATTTTGGATCGCCGGTTGACACAAGGCGAGACGGCGGAGCAAGCGTTGGCGCAAGTGCGCGCGTTGTTGCCGTCATCGAGATTTCGAAATCGAATTTCTGCGATACACCCAACCCAGTTACAACGGCTATTTGCGCGAGCACGAGCAGATTTTTCCGGTGTGGACATTTGCCGAATCACATCCGTTTGTGCGTGCGGCAATCGAGACATCGCGCACTTTGGGTTGGGACACGACGACCGGCAAATGGAATTTTTCGACGAACGGCGCGTACTGGGCAGGCATCGCCGGCATTCCGTCGGTGGGCTTTGGTCCCGGTGACGAAGCGGTCGTTCACATGCTCGACGAGCACATACGCATCGACGACGTGGTGCGCGCAACGGAGTGGTATGCGTTATTGCCGACAATAATCAAATAACGAATGAGCAAATGACAAATGACCAAAGGATTAGAGGAGGAGCAATGACTCGAGATTTAGTACAAGAAATCCAAGCACGACGTGTGAAACAGCAAGACGCTATTCTCAAATTCTTCCGCGAGATTATCGCCATTCCATCGATCCTTTCGCAAATCAAAGAGGTGGGCGAACGCATCGGCGCGGAGATGACAAAACTGGGTTATGACGAAGTGCGCTTTGATCGCATGGGCAATATCCTGGGGCGCATCGGCAATGGACCCAAAGTGCTCGTCTACGATTCGCACATTGATACGGTCGGCGTCGGTGATCCCGCAGAATGGGACTGGGATCCGTTCAAGGGCAAAGTGGAAAACGGCGTGCTCTACGCGCGCGGCGCGTGCGACGAAAAAAATTCAACGCCGGGCATGGTGTACGGTTTGGCGATGGCGCGCGACCTGGGTCTGCTCGAAGGATTCACCGTGTATTATTTCGGCAACATGGAAGAAGAGTGCGACGGCATCGCGCCAAACACCTTTGTCGAAGTGGACCCCAAAGTGCGTCCCGATTTCGTCCTCATCGGCGAGCCGACCAAGATGCAGGTCTATCGCGGTCACAAAGGACGCATCGAGCTCAAGATCACCGCGAGTGGCAAGTCGGCGCACGCCGCGTCGCATTATCTTGGCGATAACGCCGTGTATAAAATGATGTCCATCATCACGCAGATTCGCGAGTTGGATCGCCGCATGCGCTTTGGGATGGGCTATCACCCGGTTCAGGGTTATCCGTCCATCGCGGTAACCAATGCGGAGGCGCGCACTGCTTCACTCAACGCGGTCCCCGACCAGTTCACCATCTACCTTGACCGCCGCCTCACGTTGGCCGAGTCGCGCGAAGAAGTGCTCTCCGTGATCAAGGGATGCATCCCCGATTACTTGCAGGATGAAATTCACGTGGAGGAACTATTCTACGACACGCCGTCCTATACGGGATTTGTCTTCCCCGTCTCGAAATACTATCCGCCTTGGCTGTTGGACGACTCGCATCCCTTGACGTTGGCGGGGCAAGCCACGATCGAGGCGCTCTGGAACGAGAAGCGAAGTCTCGGCACGTGGGATTTCTCGACCAACGGAACATACTGGGCAGGCAAGGCAGGGATTCCCTCCATTGGTTTTGGTCCTGGCGACGAAAAGACCGCTCACATGCGCCACGAGCAGGTCTCGCTCGACGAGGTGGCTGTAGCGACAGAGTTTTATGCGCTCTTGCCCAAGATGCTGGGAACGATAAAGCAATAAACCAATTTGCCAATGAGCCAATGTGCCAAAGGGTGCATTGGCTCATTGCGATCTGGTGAGCGGAAATTTTGAATGAGCACATTCGATCACATTACACAAAGCACCTACGACAAGATTGCGCCAGAGTTTGCGAATATCCACAATAAACTATCATCCGATTTGCAGACGGCGTTGGAACGATTCGTTGAACTCGTGGGCAAATCAGCGCGCGTGCTTGACCTAGGATGCGGCACTGGGCGCGATGCGGTTTGCATGCAGTCACATGACTGGCAAGTTGCAGGCGCCGATTTTTCAATGGGGATGCTGGCTGAGGCAAAGGTGTGCGGGGCAATGCGACTTGCGCAAATGGACATGCTGAATATCGGATTTGCTGATCATTGTTTCAACGGCGTGTGGTGCAACGCAGCATTATTGCATTTGCCCAAGCAATCGGTGCCTGACGTATTAGCCGAAATTCAGCGGGTACTTGTTCCACGCGGTATTCTATTCGTCGCTGTGCAAGCAGGAACGAGTGAAGGATACGAGCCAAATCCGTATGCCCAATCGTCACTAGAACGATTCTTCGCGCGATACAGCCAACCAGAAATCAAATTGCTGTTGCGCACGAACGGCTTTGTGCCATTCGAATCAGCCGTGTTGAATGCCGCGAACAAACGCTGGGTGCATGTATATTCGGCGGCAGGAAACCACTAGCCGCTTCCGTTTGACATTCCCACTGCTTTTCCGTATACTCGCAGTTGTCAGACGACTGTCGTCTGGAAATCAACGATGGTACGCAAAAGCATTCCCCTCGCCCGCCAAGTTGCGCAAGAAATTCTCGCCGGAATTGAAGCCGGCAAGTTGGCACGCGACAACGGTATCCTGCCCTCCGAAGCAGAATTGAGTCAACGCTTTGATGTCAGCCGCGCGACGATTCGCGAAGCGCTCGCGCAACTTGAACATCGTGGCGTTGTCATGCGCCGCCACGGCGTCGGCACGTTCGTCACCGCCCTGCCGCGCCTCGACGCCGGACTCGAAGAACTTGAAAGTCTCGAAACGATCGCGCACCGCATCGGCTTGGAAACGCGGATGAACGATTTGCGAATCGAAGAGCGCGCCGCGACCGACACTGAAATCAAGGCGCTACAAATCACCGCGGCGATGTCTCGTGCTTGCCGTCTCGCGGGTCATCGTCGCCAACAAACGCCCCGTCGCGTATCTCATCGATATTGGTGCCCACATACGATTCTGAAACACCAAGACCTCGATAAAAACTTTCGCGGCTCGGTCCTGGATGTGCTGATTCGCCGTCGCGATTTGAACTTGAGTCATTCGCACACGGATATTTTGATCGAACCGGCGAACACGGCGATGGCGCGCAAACTAGAAATCAAACGCGGCGAACCGCTTGCAAAAACTACATGCGCAACTGTATACGCGCGACGGACAAGCTCATCGATTTTTCCATCAGTTATCTTGTGCCCGGCTATTTTCATTTTCATGTGATTCGTCGAGTGGGTAAAAACCAAACCTAGCCAGGAGCGCCAGAGTCATAGAAATTTTCGTGCAATCTGCTCCAGGAAAACCAAATCTTGGAGGATTTGACCATGCGTAGTTTTGCAGGACGCGACATTTTGTCGCTGAAAGAGTTTGAACGGAACGAGTTCGATCATGTGTTTGACGTCGCGGAAAAGATGGAAGTGATTGCGCGCGGGCGCAAGAACGTCGACATGCTCAAAGAGAAAACGCTCGTCACCGCGTTCTATCAACCCAGCACGCGCACGCGCCTCGCGCACGAAGCCGCGATGCACCGCCTCGGCGGGCACGTCACCGGTTTCTCCGATGCCAAGATGACGCGCGCCGGCGATTGGTATCAAGAGTCGATCAAGGACACGGTCAAGATGCTCGAATTTTACGGCGACGTGATCGTGATGCGCCATTTCCAAAAAGGCGCGCCGCACGAAGCCGCGAAATGGTCGTCCGTGCCGATCATCAACGGCGGCGATGGCTGGGGCGAACATCCGACCCAGATTCTCACCGATCTCTACACCGTCCTGCGCGAAAAAGGTCGCATCGATGGATTGAAGTGGCTCGCCGTCGGCGATATGCGAATGCGCACGATGCACTCGCTCGGTTACGCGCTCTCGCAATTCGATTGCCCGATTACGTTTGTCTCACCGGCGGCGAATGCCTTGTTCCCCAACTCGCCCGATATGCGGATGCCGGAAGAATACAAAGCCGATTTCAAACAGTACGGGCTGAACTTTAAAGAAGTCGATCACGTCGAGCAAGCGATTGCCGACGCGGATGTCATTTTGGTCGAGCCGGTGATTCAACCCGATTACACCCAAGCGCGCCAAGAAGCGAGCAAAGACAAGTCGCTGACGCCGGCGAATTTCAAGATCACGCGCGAGTTGTTGATGGGCAAAGCCAAGAGCGATGCGATTCTGTTGCACTCGCTTCCGCGCATGGACGAAATTCCGCTCGATGTGGACATTACACGCTGGTCGCGCTATTGGCAAGAAGCATTCAACGGCGTCGTGATGCGGATGACGTTGATTGCGATGGTGTTGGGAGCAGTGGAATAGTCACGGAATAGTTGGGTAGTCGTAGTTGCGGAGGTGCATGGCGAAGATTGAGCGATTCGAAGATCTCCAGGCATGGCAAAAAGCACGACAACTGGCTAATGCGATTTATGATCTGGCGAGCACCCAAGTTCGCGAAAGATTTCCGATTGCGAATCAAATACGGGAGCCGCAGGATCAGTCATGCACAACATCGCGGAAGGGTTTGATTCGGGTTCCGATCCTGAATTTGTTCGCTTTCTGAAAATGGCGCGGCGCTCAGCTAGTGAAATTCAATCTGAATTGTATCTTGCGCTTGACCGCAAGTACATCAGCGAGATGAACCAAAGTGGCATACGATCTTGCTACTGAAGCAAACGACTTATCAACGGAATGATTGCTTATCTTGCATCGGCGCAAGTCTTTGAGCAACGATATCGACTACCCAACTATTCAACTACAAAACCAGGAGATTATCATGCAAACCTTTCTACACGGTCGCGATCTCATCGGCGACCTCGATTTCTCAAAAGAAGAAGTCGAAACCGTTTTGGACGTGGCGTTCGATTTGAAACGCCAACGCGCGTTGAACGAACCGCATCCGATTCTGCGCGACAAACGTTCTGGCGATGCTGTTCTTTTTCTCCAGCACGCGCACGCGCGGCTCGTTCGAAGCCGGCATCGCGCAACTGGGCGGACACGGCGCGTTCATCGATTCCGACACGACGCAAATTTCGCACGGCGACACGGCGAAAGAAATCGGCGAAATTTTCGGCCGCTATTTCGATGCGATCGCGATTCGCCACATGCGATTGGAAGTTCGGCAATCGGTATATCAACGACGTCGCGAAATATTCGCGCTCGCCGATTCTCAACATGCAGTGCGACATCTATCATCCGTTCCAATGCCTCGCCGACTTGATGACGATTTACGAGAAAAAAGGGACGCGACTTGCGCAAGAAAAAAATCGTCGTGTCGTGGGCGTATGCGGCATCGTACCTCAAACCCATTTCGGTTCCGCAATCGCTCATCCTCCAAATGCCGCGCTTTGGCATGGACGTAATGCTCGCGCTATCCGCCGGAATTCAAACTGATGCCGGATATTGTGGGGCAAGCGCAAAGAGCAAGCAAAAAAATTCGGCACGGCGTTTGAAATCGTCGACGACAAAACGGTATGGAAAAAGCGTTCAAGGACGCCGATGTCATCTACGCCAAATCGTGGGGACCGATTGCTCACCACTGACGGACAAAAACGAAGGCAAAAAGATCATCAGCGATTCGTACAAGCACTGGATCACCGATGAAGCCAAAATGAAGTTGGCAAAGCCAGACGCCATCTACATGCATCCACTGCCCGCCGACCGCAACATCGAGGTCACCGACGGCGTGATCGATGGTCCGCAATCGGTGGTGTACGACGAAGCCGAAAATCGCTTGCACGCGCAAAAAGCGGTGATGGCGCTGACAATGAGTTAGATAGTGCGGTAGTTCGATAGTGCGATAGTTAAAACCTCGATGGGTTAACTATCGCACTACCGCACTATCGAACGATTACACTCGAAAGGAATAATCAAATGACAATTGCAAAGAAAACAACAAGCAGTCGTAAAAACGACGGTGAAACGCACGCCGAAACGCAAATTAGCGGTCATCGCGATTGGCGGCAACTCACTAATCAAAGACGCGGCAGCATCAATCGGTCGAAGATCAACAAGATGCGTTGCGCGAAACGGCGCATCACATCGCGGATATGGTCGAGCAGGGCTGGGACATTGCCATCGGTCACGGCAACGGACCGCAAGTCGGTTTTGTTTTGCGTCGCTCCGAAATCGCGGCGAAGATCGAGAAGATGCACGAGGTCCCGCTCGATGTGTGCGGCGCGGACACGCAAGGCGCCATCGGGTACGAATTGCAACAAGCGCTGCAAAACGAATTGTATCATCGCGGCATCAAGAAACGCGTGGCGACGATCATCACGCAAGTGTTGGTCAATCAAAATGACGCCGCGTTCAAAAATCCAAGCAAGCCCATCGGCAGTTTTATGGATCAAGCCGAAGCGATGCGGCGCAAGAATGAAATGGGCTGGAGCGTCGTCGAAGACGCCGGGCGCGGTTGGCGGCGCGTCGTGCCATCGCCTCAGCCGGAAGAAATCGTCGAGCAAACGACGATTGAAGCCGTGCTCAAAGAAGGCATCATCGCGATCACCGTCGGCGGCGGCGGCATCCCGGTCATCGATGTGGGCAATGGCGAGTATCGCGGCACCGCGGCAGTCATTGACAAAGATTTTGCGTCGAGTTTGCTCGCGCGCGAAATCAAAGCGGATATGTTCTTGATTGCAACGGCGGTCGAAAAAGTCGCGATCAATTTTGGCAAGCCGGATCAAAAATGGATCGACAAGATGACGCATGGCGGAAGCGAAGCAATATCTCGCCGAAGGCACGCACTTTGCCAAAGGATCGATGGCGCCAAAGATTCAGGCGGTGCTGTGGTTCCTCGAAGCTGGCGGCAAGCACGCGATCATCACGAATCCGGAAAATATCGGACGCGCACTTGAGGGCGAAACCGGGACGCATATCGTTCGCAAGTAGTGCAATGCGTAGCAATAGTGCGTTAGTCTGCGATTTTCGACTATCCTCACTAACGCACTATTGCACTATCGAACTATTGAACTGATTATGGGCATCTTCGATCTTATCTCACTCTTCTATCTTTTTCTCGGCGCGCGTGCGGTGTGGACGCTCATCACCAACTGGCGCGCGTTCACCGACGGCGATCTCACCGCGTTTGATCGACGACTCGCGAGCGAGATTGCATTTTTTATTTTCGTTCCGATCGGCGTGCTCCTGCACGAACTGGGGCACGCAGCCGCGACGTACCAAGTTGGCGGGACCATCGATTGGCTGAACGGTGGATTTCATTACGCGTTCTTCTACGGCTATGTGATTCCGGAAGGAAATTTCACCGCGCTGCAAGATTGGTGGATTTCGCTTTCCGGCAATCTGATTTCGATCGTCCTGGGTTTTGTCGCATTGATTTTCTTGCGCTTGACCAACACACCTTGGAAGCAGTATACGATTCTTGCGTTCGCGCGCATCCAACTCGGTTGGGCGCTCGTTGGCTATCCGCTTCTCACACTCGCCGGCTTTCAAGGCGATTGGCTAACGATCTACGGCACAAGTTGGTTCTTGACCATTCCACTTGGGCATCACGCACGCGGCGTTGGTCGTCGCGCTTGTTTTTGATCGATCGCAGTACGGCGGTGAAACGCTGGGAAGTCAGCTTGTATGCCGGCGCGCGCGAACAAATCAAACAACTCGATGCGACAATGGCGGCGCGCCCCGGCGCAATCGATCCGATTATCGCGCGCGGAAATTATTTTGCGTCGCAGAATCAACCTGACCTGGCGCTCGCCGATTATCGCGCCGCGCTCAAAATCGATGCACAAAATGCGCGCGCGCTGTACAACATCGGACAAATTCGCTTGATGCAAAAGAAATACACCGACGCTGAGAAAAGTTTTCGTGCCGCTCTCACGCGCGTCGAAAACAATTCGCCGCTTGCCGCGCGCGCGCATTTTGGTCTCGGTATGTGTTTATACCATCACGGCGGTGCGCGCCAAGCGTTGCCGGAATTCGATGCCGCGATTGCGCGCGACGCAACCGCGCCCGAGTTTTTCTATTGGCGTGGGACCGCGCGCAAAGCACTGGGCGACGAGATGAACGCGCAGAATGATCTTGCGCGCGCGGATGAATTGGCGCGAAGAAACGATACCCTTCAATCTTAAACCGGAGCTTTGATGAATTATCATTTCAAGTGCACCCTGTGTGGCGATGAACTCGATCCCAAGACTACGCGTTACGTCTGCCCCAAGCACGGCGATGAGGGCATTCTCGACACGATTCTCGACTACAAACAGATCAATGGAAAAACCTCGCCGCGCGAAATTTCCGACTCGCACGATTTTTCAATTTGGCGGTACGCGTCGCTCCTGCCGCTTGCCGATGCGCGCAAATCCGCGCCGCCGCTTCACGTCGGCTGGACGCCGATGTATCGTTCGACCACACTCGGCGCGCAACTTGGCTTGAGCCATTTGTTTTTCAAAGACGATGGTCGCAACCCAACCGCATCGTTCAAAGATCGTGCGAGCGCAGTCGTCGTTGCCAAAGCGCGCGAACTTGGCGTGGAAATCATCACGACGGCAAGCACCGGCAATGCCGGCGCGGCACTCGCAGGTCTCGCCGCCGCCGCGAAAATGCCGGCGGTGATTTTCGTGCCGCAATCCGCGCCGCAAGCGAAAATCGCACAGCTATTGATTTTCGGCGCGCGCGTGATTTTGGTGAAAGGCAATTACGATCAAGCGGTCGCCTTGTGTCTTGCCGCGTCAAAAGAATTTGGCTGGTACTGCCGCAACACGGCGTATAATCCGTACACCGTCGAAGGAAAGAAAACGGCGTCGTTTGAAATTTGTGAGCAATTGGCAATGGTTGGGTCGCAACTCGTGACGCCTCAAGAATGGCGCGCGCCGGATTCAATTTTCGTTTCCGTCGGCGACGGCAACATCATCAGCGGTTTGTGGAAGGGCTTGCGCGATTTGCTCGAGCTGGGTTGGATCGACAAGATGCCAAAGTTAATGGGAATTCAAGCCGAAGGTTCGGCGGCGTGTTACAATGCGTGGAAAGCGGGGACGGAAAAAATCCAAGCGGTCAACGCACAAACAGTTGCCGATTCGATCAGCGCGGACATTCCACTCGATGGCGTGCGCGCGGTGCGTGCGGTGCGCCAGACCGGCGGCGCGTATCTTACCGTGACCGACGACGAAATTCTCGCGGCGATCCCGGAACTCGCGCGCGGCGAAGCGCTTTTTGTCGAGCCGGCCGCATCGACGGCGTATGCTGGGTTGAAGAAAGCGGTCAAGCAAGGTCTCGTGAAATCAGATGAACGAGTCGTCGTGATGTTGACCGGCAACGGTTTGAAAGATATCGCCAGCGCAATGAAAGTGGCAGGCACCGGCACCGTCATCGAACCTGAACTGGAGGCTGTAAAAAAACTCGCGCAGGTCTGGTGACCTGCGCGAGTTCATTGTTGAGTTAAACTTGTTCCACTAGAATGATTGCTTCCGCCACCTCGCGCATCGATTTGCGCGATGCGCGCGCCTGATGTTGAATACGTGCAAACGCTACTTGCTCATCGATGGTGTGCTTTTTCATCAAAATGCCTTTCGCGCGTTCGACGAGTTTGCGTGTTTCCAACGCCTCTTTCAATCCTCCGATTTCTTCGTACAGCACAGCTTTTTCCAATTCGCCGGCCGCGACATCGGCGATGATCGAAAGCAATTCGATTTCGTCCGGCGCGTACTCGCGCCCTTCGACCGTTTGCACATTGATCGCGCCGATGACTTTTTCGCGCGAAACCAGCGGCACCGCGAGCAAGGATTGAAACGTCGATTCCTTGGTCTCAGGCAGATACTTGAAATGCGGGTCGCGCGAGGCGTGACTTGCGGCCACCGGCTTGCCGGTCTTGACCGCATGACCGGTCAAGCCTTCACCCATCCGCAATCGCGCATGACCGACTGCCTCCGCCGCCAAGCCCGTCGTCGCGCGCAAAATCAAAAATTCGCGCGGGTCATCCAAGAGGTAAATTGAACAGGAATCGACGTCCATCACGCGCGCCGTGCGGCGCGTAATTAGCGTGAGAATTTGATCTAACGACCACGCCGCGCTGATCGCGCGTGTAATATCGCGCAACGTTGCTAGTTGCGCGCGCAATTTTTTCTCGGTTGTGTCTGGTGTCATCGCGGAGATTATAGAACAGCAATTGCCACGCGTCAACTTGCGCGTTGACGGGACGCCGAGTTCGGCTTATACTCTCTCCTCGAAACGGAGGAACATGAATCTTAAAGCACTCGGCCAACGTGCCGAGCAATGGCAAAATACGGAACCCATGCCGGTCTTGTTCGTCGGGCACGGCAGTCCGATGAACGCGATTGAAGATAATGAATTTTCGCGCCAATGGCACGCTGTGGGTAAAACGTTGCCCACGCCACAGGCAATCCTGTGCATTTCCGCCCATTGGGAAACGCGCGGCACGCTAGTCACAGCGATGGAACAGCCGCGCACGATTCACGACTTTGGCGGCTTTCCCCGCGAATTGTACGCGGCGCAGTATCCCGCGCCCGGCAGTCCCCAACTCGCGCAGGAAACCAAAGATACTGTAAAGCAAAGTCAAATTGGATTCGATCAAGAATGGGGCTTGGATCACGGCACGTGGAGCATTCTCAGGCAAATGTTTCCCGCCGCCGATATTCCGGTCGTCCAACTCAGTCTCGATTACACGAAATCGCCGCAAGCGCATTACGATTTAGGCAAAGAACTCGCGCCTCTTCGGCAAAAAGGCGTGTTGATTATCGGCAGTGGCAACATTGTCCACAACCTTCGACTTGTTACATTCCCGAACAGCGATTTTGATTTCAACGAGTCCTTTGGGCTCGATTGGGCAATCGAAGCGAATGCGTTGTTCAAAACATTAATCAATGAGCACAACCACGCTGCATTAATCGATTATCCAGCACTAGGCAAAGCGGTCCGATTGGCAGTGCCGACCGCCGAGCATTATTTGCCGATGCTCTACGCGATTGCATTGAAACAGGAAAACGATTCGCTTTCTTATTTCAACGATAAAGCGGTTGCCGGGTCGCTCACGATGACCTCGCTGAAGATCGAGCGCGCCAAGTGAATGAATATCTGAAATCAAATCGCGAATTGTGGAACGCATGGACGCGCGTCCACATCAAATCAAAATTCTACAATGTCGATGCGTTCAAGCGCGGCGAGAATCGGCTGGACGCGGTTGTGCGCGCCGGGGTGGGTGATGTGCGTGGCAAATCGCTGTTGCATTTGCAATGCCACTTTGGACTCGATACGTTATCGTGGGCGCGGCTGGGCGCGCGCGTGACCGGCGCGGATTTTTCGGAAGAAGCGATTGCGCAAGCACGCGCATTGGCACAGGAAACCGGCATCGATGCAGAATTTCGTCTGCGCGAATTTGTATGATTTGCCCACCGCACTTGCCGGTCAGTTCGATATCGTGTTCACGTCGCATGGCGTCTTGTCATGGTTGCCGGATTTATCGGAGTGGGGCAAAGTCGTCGCGCATTTTCTGAAAGCCGGGTGGAATGTTTTATATCTGCGAAGCGCACCCTACCGCGTACATCTTCGACGATGAACTTGCGGACGATTTGCGCGTGCGTTATCCGTACTTTCGCGGCATCGAACCTGGGTCAAGCGCGGTGAACGGCTCGTACGCTGATCGCGATGCGGACGTCCACGGCGTTGAGTATTATTGGATTTTCAGCATGAGCGATGTCGTTAACGCGTTGATTGACGCTGGGTTGCAGATCGTCGAACTGCGCGAGTATGATTTTGTGGCGTGGCAGATGTATCCGTGCATGACGCAAGACGCCGATGGTTGGTGGCGTTTGCCGGAAAAATTTCCACGCCTGCCGTTGATGTTTTCGCTCAAGGCACGTAAAGCAAATCGTTAATCACTGATGTCATGCGGTGCATTTCGAGCAAAGCGAGAAATCTCGGTTTTGGCTGGCGATTTCTCCTCGCTCCGCTCGTCGAAATCATACTACTGCACGGAGTCAAAGGACACATTCAGAGGTCAACGCAATGCCGCAAACACAATCGAGTGGATGGAAAGAACTGTTCAAAGGTTATCCCTGGTTTTCCAGACCGGGCGATTTTCCGCTTCCGGCGTACTCGGAATTTATGCCGCCGCCGCGCTTGGGACGCCGCCCGTACGGCGTCATCGACACTTGGCTCTTTTCCGAAAATGATCCATCGGGTTGGCGCGTGCCGGAAATCGAAGAAGAGTATGAGCTCAAACCTGGCTTGACCGATTTCGCTCAGCGCATTCTGCAACAATTGCTTGAGCTAGGCGAAGGCAAGCCGGCAAGTCAAATCGCTGGATTTCGCCGGCGCAATTTGGAAAACAATCCGTATTGGTCGCCTGCGCTTGCCGCGCGCGCCGGCAAATTGGATCACGAACGCTACGTCGTCTTGTTGCCGCTCGCGCTGTCCAAGACCCAAGATGACATGGGGCGCGTACGCTGGACCTTTTTTGGCGGGAGTGAGCAAGGACCCGAACGCGCATTTTGGAAATCGTTTGAGGCAATGACTGCCAGGGAATCGCTGGCGTTCATCGCGCAACTGCTCAAAACGGTCTACGATGAAAAAGCCGCCAATGTCGCGCAAGCCGGCTTGCGCATCCTGCCATCGGAACAAATTGCCGATTTTCCGTACTGGAACGTCAAGCCATTGCCGGCATGGACAAAACCGCTCGTCGTCGACAAAAAGTCCTCGTTCGATACTGTGCGCTATCTCTTGACCTTTCTGCCGTTTGATCAACTGCCGGCGAGCGCGCAAGAAAAATATTTCGCCGGCAAATTGCATCTCCTACCCTTTCCCGGCAGTTTGGTTTTCTGGGGTGCGCCCATCTACTTTAAATTGCAAAAACAATTGCCGTTTGCGATGCAAATTCCGTTGCAACGTCTCATCGCGCGGCAAAGCGGTTCCGATGGCATTCGCGTCCCGCAATCGGGCTGGCTGGAAGAATCGAAACGTAGTCAAACCGAGTCCGCGATTCAAGCCGACCTGTTGCTTAACTCGTATCGCCGGACGCATCGCTGGAATCGTGTGCATCGTGATAAAGACGCGGCGGCGGCAAGCACCAAAGACACAAAAATTGCGCATGCGCTTTTTAGCACCGCGCTTGACGACATCGAGTTGTACGATAAACCGCTGGCGCGGAATTGCCAGTTGTGGGATGAGCAAGCCAAGTTTGTGTTCGATGGTCCGGCGGCGACGCCGGCGCAAATCCGGCAAGCCGTCGATATCATCACCGACGGTGGTTTGTTTCGTTATCGTTTTCAATTTCCGGCGATGCGCGTCGGCGAGCACGAAATTTATTGGCATCGACCGCTCTGCGCGTTTTGGTCGGCGCGCGGCAAAAAAGCGGAACTGCTGCCGGATGCGCCGCTCGGTTATTTGACGGCGTATCGCGCGGACAAACTCGATCTTGCGCGCCCCATCGAAATGATGCCGCGCTTGCTTCGTCGTCCACATTATTTGCTCGCGCTCAAAGAGTTTGAAGCCGAGCACGACTTGTACACGCATCAATCGCCGCTCAACATCGTGCGTTTGTTGGACACGAGTCAGCAATTGGAACAACCTTTGCCCAAACGATTCGCGCGGCATTTGATTCGCACCGCCAAAGATGATTCGCTGGACGATTGGCTCAGCTCTTTGCCCAAACGCACCAGCCCGCGCCAAGAAGGTCAACAAGCTCGCGATGCGTTGGAACCGTTGTTGCGTCAAGACCCAACAGTGCCGGCGGCGATCACGTTCGATGCAACCGCGACGCTTGCGTACGAGAAAGCGTACTGGCAAGATATTTTCACGCTCGCGCAGGGGCAGTTTGTGACCAAAGACAACGCGGATGTCGTCGATGATGCCGCGACGCAAAAAATCGTCGAGCGGCGCAAACGCGATTTGGATCCGCTCGGCGATTATCTGATTGAGCGGCATCGGCAGGCGATCCAATCGGCGGAGATGACCGGGCACGCGCTCGTCGGTGAGTTGCCGTTCCGCTGGCAAACCGATTTCGATTTCAAAGCGTTTGGCGGCTGGCGCATCAATCAAGCCGGCGAGGGACGCGAGCGCAATATTCTCGTCATCATTCCCGGCAAGAATCGCAAGCAAGCCGTGGTGATGGCGGATCATTACGACACGGCGTATATGGAAGATGTGTACGAAAAAGCGCGCGGCGGGACCGGCGCGCGTGTTGCCGCCGCCGGCGCGGACGATAATTATTCGGCGACGGCGACGCTGTTGCAAGCCGCGCCGATTTTTCTGAAGCTCGCCCGCGAAAGAAAACTGGAGCGCGATGTGTGGCTCTTGCATCTCACCGGCGAAGAATTCCCATCCGATTGTTTGGGCGCAAGAAATTTCTGCCAAGCACTCATCGAAGGCACACTCAAACTCCGCACCGGCGAGCAAACGATCGATTTGTCGAAAACGCGCATCGTCGGCGTGGCGGTGATGGACATGATCGCGCACAATCGCGACAACGCGCAAGACATTTTCCAAATCGCACCGGGCGATAGCCGCGAATCGATGCAACTGGCATATCAAGCGCATGTGGCGAATGCGATGTGGAATGACAAGACGCGCGAATGGAATGAATTGCCGGAGCGACGCGGACGCGAACGCGGCAAGCGAAGCCAGGATGGTCGCATTCAACCGACGACCGCACTCTATCCGCAACTTGCCGGCGAAATTCGCACGAGCGAAGACCCGCGCAGTTCGCTCTACAACACCGACGGGCAAATATTTTCCGATGTGGGCGTGCCGGTCATCTTGTTCATGGAAAATTATGACATTAATCGTACCGGCTATCACGACACGAAAGACACGATGGAAAACATCGATTTGGATTATGGCGCCGCGCTCTCTGCCATCGCGATTGAAACCGTCGCGCGCGTCGCAACGCTCGACGATAACGACCCGCTCGCGGCGACACGCCGCCTGGCATAATTTCTTCAAATATGACAACACGACCGGATGTAACCGATTGGGGCATCGTCGGGCAGAACGCCGCGCTTCGCCTCATCAACGTCGATGACCCCAGCGATGTGGAACGCTATTGGGAAACGGATCAAAGCGTCGGCGATGATTTGATGGTCGATGGCATTGAAACGCTGGACGAGTTGATCGCCAACGCGCAAGGCAATGGTCCGCACATCGGTTTCACGTATGCGATTTCCGGCGTCGCCGGCGATGAGACCGGCGAGTTGCAGGGCTTTGTGCAATTCACGCCGGACAAGGGGGATGAACTGCGCGAAAAAATCGAGCAGACCGGTTTGTTTCATTTCGCGCGCGACATTGCGATTTGGGAAATCAGTTATGCGCGCCATCCGCACGCGGCGAGCGGTCAAGTTGCATCGGCAGTGCGACAGGCGTGCGTCTTGCTTCTCACCGAACTCGACCGCGACGAATGTTATCCGCGCGTCGCGATTATCGGTTGCGTGGGACCTGACGAAAATCCGGCGTCGATGCGCGTGCTGGCGAGCGCCGGTTTTGCGCCGCTTGCATCGTCGCACGAAGAACCGCTGGCGATAATTCGTTATCACGAGCAAGCGACCGAATCTCGATTCGGTGTGGTTGCTCAATTGGAATTTACTGAACCAAAAATTGCGTGTCAAAGCGGCGCGGCACTGGGAACAATAACCACAGATTTGTGCTGATTCACCCGATGAAAATTCAAAGCACATTTTGATTCTATGTCCGCTTGGGATATAATCGAAACGCTACGATCAAAAACAAAGGAGTCTCAAATGTCCAAGCTAATACTCGGACCCACGTTTGAAGAAATGCTGCACCCCAACAAGATTGCGCCAGACATCCGCAAGCGCGCGTTGGCGGCAAGAACGCAAGACCCGCTCGACCCGATCAACTTGTTCAACATCACGTGGCGCGACGGCAACAATCAGCCATACTATTTCGTGATGCCAAAAGAGCTGACCGGCGTCGATGCGAACATCGTCGTGCTGTACGGCAAGGACTTTCCGACCGGCGCGCACAAAGTCGGCGCGGCGTATTCGGTGCTGATCGAAAAAATTCTGTTCGGCGAAGTTGACCCAGCGAAGCACACGCGTCGTTTGGCCCAGCACCGGCAACTACGGCATCGGCGGCGCGTGGGTCGGCGGGCGCGTCGGCACCAAATCGATCGTCGTTTTGCCGGCGGGGATGAGCAAGGAACGCTTCCAGATGATCGAATCGTTCGGCGCGCAAGTCATCAAGACCGTCGGCTCGGAATCGAACGTCAAAGAAATTTACGACGAAACGCATCGCTTGCGCCAAGACCCGAACGTTCGCATCCTCAATCAATTCGAGGTGATGGGCAATTATCGTTTCCACTATCATGTCACCGGCAACACGATTGTCGAACTCGCCGACATTTTGAAACAGCAAGGCATCGGCAACGGTAAGATCGCGGCGTACTGCTCCGCAATGGGTAGCGCAGGCACGATTGCCGCGGGTGATCGATTGAAGCAAGTGTGGAGCGATCACAAAATCGTCGGACTCGAACCGATTCAATGCCCCACGCTGTACAACAACGGCTACGGCGCGCACGATATTCAAGGCATCGGCGACAAGCATGTAACGTGGATTCACAACGTGATGAACCAGGACGCGATCATGTGTCTCGACGACATCGAATGCAAAAAAGGCTTGCAACTCCTCACCGAAGAAGCCGGGTGGAAGACGCTCGTCAAACGATTCGGCGTCCCGCAAAAATCGGTGGAGACGATGGCGACCTTGTTCGGCATCAGCGGCGTGTGCAACGTGCTCGGCGCGATCAAGACGGCGAAATTCTACGGCTACGGCAAGAACGATACTATCGTCACGATTTGTACGGACAACATCGCGCGTTATCATTCCACGATGGAAGAGATGACTCAAATGTTTGGCAAGATGGACGAAGCCGAAGCGACTGCGCGCGCACGAATCTTCCGCGATCAAAAAACTGATTGGATCAAGGAAGGCACAACGGAAACGCGCAAGCAATGGTTGCAACTAAAATACTTCACTTGGATCGAACAGCAAGGTAAGACTGTTGAGGAATTGAACGCTCAGCGATCCCAAGAATGGTGGGAAAAAGAACAAGCCAAAGTTGCTGACATTGATAAAGCGCTTGGCACAGCTCGAAAATAGTTGCACGTCCCATACAAAGTCAACCTGTCACACCAGCCGGAGTCGGACGTGAGAATTGCCCACAACAAGATCGCGTTGCCACGCGATGAACTCGAACACTTGTATGTTGAAGAACATTTGTCTTCAAATGAAATCGCGCGTCGTTTCGGTTGTGATGGGTTGACAGTGCGTGCGCGACTACATGAGTACGGCATTGCCTTGCGCCCACGCGGCTGGCATAAGCTTGTCCGCTGTGTGCCCGATGGCATACTCAATACGTGGCCTTCTGCTCAACTGGCTTATGTCGTTGGGTTGATCGCATCCGATGGAAATCTGCAAAAGCAGAATAACTGTGTAATTCTGGTGTCAACGGATCGAGAACTCATTGACTCTGCTGCAGAAATACTGCAACTGGACAACCCGAACATTATCGAATCAAAACCCGGATTCTCTCGCAAACCCGCGTTCATGCTCCAAATCTGCGACTATGTATTCAGAGAATTCCTTGAAGCACGCGGATTGACACCCAATAAAACAATGACCATCGGTCAACTCGACATTCCGGATGTTATCTTTATGGACTTTTTGCGCGGCGAACTGGATGGCGATGGTGGTTGGCACATTGCAAAGGGCTGGCGTGATTTTCCATATCTCGTCGGCAAGTTCACTTCGCGCAGTCAACGGTATTTAGAATGGATTCACTGGACGGTACTGCGCTTGGCAGGGATTGATGGACGGTTGCATCAATCGCGGTTGTTCTACAACGGCAAAAAAGCAGAGGCATTGGGTCAATGGCTTTACCATACGTCTGATTTGCCTTGTTTGCAACGCAAACGTAACATCTGGCAAAGTTGGATGACTCGAACCGACTGAACATTGGAGTAGATATGCTCATCACGAACGGCACAGTGGTTACACTCGGCGAAAAAAATAAAGTCATCGAAAACGGCGCGGTGTACATCAAGGGCAACAAGATTGCCGACATCGGCAAAACCAATCACCTAACCGCCAAATATCCTAATGCCGAAAAGTTGGACGCGCTCGGCAAGCTCGTGATGCCTGGCAGTGTCGTCGGACACACACATTTTTACGGCGCGTTTGCGCGCGGCATGTCCATTCCTGGTTCCGCACCGAAAAACTTTCCGCAGATTCTTGAGAACCTTTGGTGGAAGATCGATCGCGCGCTCACATTGGAAGACTGTCAACTCTCCGCACTCGTCTGCCTTGTCGATGCGATTCGCCACGGCACGACGACATTGATTGATCATCACGCCAGCCCCAGCGCCATCGATGGGTCGCTCGATGCGATTGCCGACGCGGTGCTCGAATCCGGTTTGCGTGCGAGTCTGTGCTATGAGGTAACTGACCGCAATGGACCTGCCGGCACGAAAGCCGGGATTCGCGAGAATGTACGATTCATCAAGAAAATCAAGAGCCAAGAGGCAGAGGTAAAAAACCTGATTGCCGGGTCGTTTGGCTTGCACGCGTCGTTCACCGTGTCCGACAAAACGCTTGAGCATTCTCTCGCCGCGGTAGAGGGCTTGGACACCGGCTTTCACATTCACGTCGGCGAAGATACTTCGGACGAGGATGATGCGCTGAGCAAGTACGGCATGCGCGTCGTAGACCGCTTGCACGCCCGCGGCATCCTCGGACCCCAATCTATCGCGGTGCATTGCGTCAACGCCGACGTTGGCGAGATTGAATTGTTACACCAAACGAAAACGCACGTCGCGCACAATCCGCGTTCGAACATGAACAATGCGGTCGGCGTTGCCGACATTCTGGGAATGTTGCGGCGCGGAGTCAACGTCGGTTTGGGCAACGATGGTTTCTCGAATAATCATTTTCAGGAAATGAAGTTTGCCTATTTGTTGCACAAAGCGACGCGCCGCGACCCGCGAGTGATGGATGCGGTACAAGTTTTGCAGATGGCGTACGCTAACAACGCCAAAATCGCGCAAGTGTTTTGGAAACCGAAGGTCGGTGAATTATCGGTGGGCGCGTTTGCGGACATCATCCTGCTCGATTACGTTCCGTTCACGCCGCTGACCGCCGGCAATTTTCCGTGGCAGTTGATTTTCGGCATCGATGGCACGCACGTCACGCACACGCTTTGCGCTGGCAAGTTGCTAATGAAAGACCGCCAACTGCTCACGCTTGACGAAACGGCAATTGCGGCAAAGGCGAAAGAAGCGGCGAAAAAGGTTTGGAAAAAAGTTCAGGCAATGTAAATGTCGCTTCACCCGCTTGCCGATAGATTAGAATATCACGAGGAATCCGGCAACGCGCAGGTTGCCCAAAATATCGGCGGCGAGTTCGTCGAGCACAGTGATGTACTGTTGTTGGTATCGCGTCCGGAGTTTGGCGCGGGTTTGAATTTCGCGTGCCGCATCCGCACCGACGACGCGCGCATCGAAAAATTAATCGACGAGATCGAAGCGTGGTTTGCGCAACGCAATATCGCGCCGACTTATCGAGTGAGTCCACTTACGCGCCCGGCAAATCTCGCGCCATTACTCGAACAACACGGTTATGTTTGCGTCGAACGCGAAACGCAAATGCTTTTGGAAGCCGACGACACGGAGCCGCCAACGAATCCGCGCGTGAGCGTCGAACAAGTTCAGCCACGTGATCTTCAACGTTTTGTCGCGATTCAACATCACGCATTCGGCGGAAGCGGTGAACCGCCGGCAACGTCGATTGAAATGGCGCGCCGCTCGATTGAAACTGGGATGAATGCGCCATACCTCGCGCTGATCGACGGCGAGCCAGTGGCGGCTGGCACGTTGGTCACATGGGCAAAAGTCAAAGGCATTTATGGTGTGGCGACGGCGGCAAGTGCGCGTGGGCAAGGCATCGGCACGGCGCTCGTGCGGCAAATGATTCGCGATGCGCGCGCGAGCGGAATGCCGATTTGTTTGCAGGCGGAAACGAGTAGCGACACGCAACGCTGGTACGAACGGCTGGGTTTCCGCGTGGTGTATGATCGAACCGGCTGGACGAAGAAAAAAACGTAAAAAGTAAAACCCAAGTAGTTTTTACTCTTTACGTTTTAGCAAAGGATAGTAGCAATGACTGGGGCAACACTGGCAATCATCGGTGGGACGGGTAAAGAGGGCAACGCGCTTGCGTTTCGCTTTGCCAAAGCCGGCGTGAACGTCATCATCGGTTCGCGCGATGCGATGAAAGGCGACAATGCCGCGCGCGAAATGAATGCGCGACTTGGCACATCGGATGTCACGGGCATGTCGAACCGCGAGGCGGCGGCGCAAGCGGATATCGTTTTGCTCTCGGTGCCGTACGACGGCATGAAACCGATTCTCGAAGATTTACGTGAGGCGGCGCAAAATAAGATCGTCATCAATATTTCGTCGTCACTCGACCCGGAACGCAAGAGCCGCGCGAAACCGCCCGCCGCCGGTTCGGTGACGGCGGAGGTTCAGCAGTTTTTCGGCGATACGACGAAAGTCGTTTGCGCATTTCAAAATATTTCGCCGGAGAAATTGGAATCGGTCGAGGAGAAGATCGATACCGATGTGATTGTGTGCGGCGGCGATAAAGCCGCGCGCGAAATCATCATCGAGTTGATTCACAAGATCGGCATCGATGCGTTCGACGGTGGCGTGCTGGCAAATGCGGTCGCCGTCGAAGCAATGACAGCGATCTTGATTGCGGTGAACATCAAACACAAAATTCGCGGCGCGGGCATTCGCATCACCGGTGTGCCGCGAGGATAACTGTGCCACAGTTCTTTACGCTCGGTGTGTTCGCGATTATTTTTGACCAACAGCATCGCGTTTTGCTGTGCCATCGGCGGGATAGAGATGCATGGAATCTACCCGGAGGCGGTATTTCAAGTCGTGAATTGCCAACGGAAGCAGTCGTCCGAGAAACAAAGGAGAAGACTGGGTTGAATGTTCAGGTCGAAAAACTTGTTGGCATTTACGGCAAAGATGACCGGGATGATCTCGTCTTCATTTTCCTGTGTCGCGTGATTGATGGCGAATTAACAACAACAGATGAATCGGACGATTGCAGATATTTCGAGCCAGCGCTATTGCCGCCGAACACATTGGCGCGTCAATGGAACACCGAACGGATTCGTGACGCGGTTAGTCCGCAACCTCAGCCGGTATTTCGTAGGCAAATCCGATCTCTGGCGTGATTTGAAACTATGCTGAACCAACTTGTTCTAACTGCCCTTCCCAACATTCCGCTCATCCAGCGCGGCGATGATCTCGCCGCGATTGTTTTGCGCGGTTTGCGCGACGCACACGTCGAATTGCAAGATGGAGATGTGCTGGTGCTCGCGCAAAAAATCGTAAGCAAAGCTGAAGGCAGAATGGTGCGCTTGCGCGATGTCACCCCATCGCCGCGCGCAATCGAATTGGCAAAACAATCGAACAAGGACGCGCGCTTTTGCGAAGTCGTCTTGTGGGACACGCGCGAAATCTTGCGCGCACGCGACGGGCTCATCATCGTCGAAACGAAACATGGCTGGGTCTGCGCGAATGCCGGCGTTGATAAATCGAACGTCGCACCGCATGACGAAAATGAATGGGTCTTGAGATTGCCGGAGGATGCGGATCAATCGGCGCATCGATTGCGTGAACATTTGAATGCGCTCACGTCGCGCGACATTGGCGTCATCGTCAACGATTCGCACGGGCGCGCGTGGCGCAACGGCGCGGTCGGCGTGGCAATCGGCGTTGCCGGGATACCGGCAGTCGAAGATTTGCGCGGGCATCCGGATTTGTTCGGTTACCAATTGCAGGTAACGCTGGTGGGCATCGCGGATCAGATCGCGTCGGCGGCATCATTGTTGCAAGGGCAAGCCGATGAAGGTCGTCCAATCATTCACGCGCGCGGTGTGCCGGTTAATCAGCACGAAGGTTCAGCAAAGGAAATTGTGCGCGCCAAAGAACATGATTTGTTCCGATGATTTGCGTATCGGCGTTTTTTGTGTTAATATTTGCGTTGATAGGGGTGTAGCTCAATTTGGCAGAGCAACGGTCTCCAAAACCGTAGGTTGCGGGTTCAATTCCTGCCGCCCCTGCAGAGACAAATCACGCGAGCCCAGTGCGGCTCGCGTGATTTTTGTTGATCGTCGTTTCCAGATCGTTGCTACAATCCTACCCGAATTCGGTTTCCGATACGTCGCCGCCGCACATATGGGCGTGAACGTCTGTACGATTCGAAGGACATGTAGGCACAGAGCAAAGAGCCCACAAAACAAAATCCGCTGATCATGTAGGCGCTCATCTGGACAAAGGGTGCAAGAAACGCCAGGAAATTGTCTCCCCCGGGGGGCGGTGGCGGAGGATTCGGAGTGCTGCTGGCGGTCGCCGTCGGTGTTGAAGTGGCAAGTCCATTTGGAGCAGATTTCGAATTGTCCAGAGTCGCAGTTGCAACCGGTGTAGCGGTTGCTGGGCTTGCTGTGGGAGGCGAGAAAACGCCAGGCCCCTCATTCAACGGAGGAATTATCAAAGTAGATCCTACCGTGAGGACCGCCTTGTCCGGCAAATTGTTCGCGCGTAAGATCAAGGTGTAGAGTGTTCCGTTGCCGTATATTTTGTTCGCAATCGACCACGGGCTATCGCCCGACTTGACCACATAGGTGGTGGTTTGCGCAGGTGGGTTTTCTGCACGAGGTGTGGCCGTCGGCGTTGCAACTTGCAACCCGCGCGCAGCGGAAGCCGACGGTACACTCATCAGAGGTATCGCTATTACAACAAGGCAAATCACGCCTAGAAGAATTGCTTTGGCACCGGAAGAAAACATCGATGATTTCCTTGGGCTTTAACTCAAGCGAAGATCGTTGTACATAGGGCATGCCAGATGGTGCATCAAACCATTATGGATTTCAAAGCATGATTTGTTTTGGATCAGATCGCTCCCGGTCGCATTGAGCGCATAAACCAAACCACAATAAATAATCCCAGGGCTAGAAAAAGTCCGCCCACCACAACACCCGCTAAATCCAGCCAGCTGCTTTCGAAAAAATAAATATGCGCTCCAATCGAGAGTAAGAGCAACCCGCCCAAGATGATTACCAATAACCCAGAGATAAAACCTTGGCGAAACGCTTGCCGCTCTTGGATCACACGCACCTGAGCTAGTTGATCAGCTCTGGTCTGGCGCTGAACCGAAAGTTTGAACTTGCCCACTTGCCACGCCGGTTCTGAAGCTTGCGCACCAGTAAAGTTCGATGCGCCGCCGGCATCGAAATAGGTTGTCAGTGGTTCCGCCAAAACAAGTTTGTGCTCATCAGTAAAAACCAGCAACTCGCCACAGGCATCACACTCGATTGCGACTGGTTGTGGAGTAACTTCTAATTCTTCACCGCAATTGGGACACGTCCATTGGTATTCCATGTTACCAAACTTTAACCACTGGTCTCAAATATTTCATCGCGAGTTGACACGTCGCTCGTATTTCGAGTATAAGAGAACGAGAATATAAAGTCAAAGCAAAATGCTGTTTGGAGTCAAATGCTTGGTACAATTCTGACAGTAACTTCAGGTAAAGGTGGGGTCGGAAAGACGACTGCCGCCGGTAATCTTGCCATCTCGCTTGCGAAACTCGATCAACGTGTTGCATGCATCGATCTTGATATTGGATTGCGCAACCTCGATCTGATCCTAGGATTGGAAAATCGCGTTGTCTATGATCTCTTCGATGTCATCGAGGGCCGCGTGCGTTGGAAACAAGCGCTGGTGCGCCACAAACAATTCGAGAATTTGTTCTTGTTAGCGGCATCCCAACGCCGAGAGAAAGCTGATCTCACCGAAAAGCAAGTGGTGCGTCTCTGTCAGGATATGCGTTCCCACTTTGATTTCATTTTGATCGATTGCCCAGCCGGCATCGAAGAAGGATTCAACAACGCCATTGCGCCAGCGACTGAAATTCTGATTGTCGCCACACCCGAAGTTTCTTCACTGCGCGACGCGCGCCGGGTGGTCGAACTCCTTGAAATCACCAACAAGCCGCGCCCCAGACTAGTCCTCAATCGCGTTCGCCCGGCGATGGTTAATCGCGGTGATATGCTCAGCGTTTCCGACGCCATCGAGTTGCTCGACATCGAGCTGGTCGGAATTATTCTTGAAGACCAGGCCGTGATTGCCAACACCAACGTCGGCATACCGGTGACGCTCACCAGAAAATCAAAAGCCGGTGCCGCATTCGATAGCATTGCGCGCCGACTTTTGGGTGAATCGATTCCGCTTGAATCTATCGAATCAATGGAAACGATTAGTTGGAAAGGACGCTTGGCGACAATGCTCGGTCGCGCCTAGCCACCGACCTCACACTTGCATCGTACCGAAACCGCGCTAACCCGCTTGCGCGAGCTCCTGCTTTTCCTCTTGCACCGGTTCCGCCGGCACTAGATCGACCAATTCTTTTCCGCGCGTGTGCACTTGCACGGCGGTAATCTCTTCACGTTCAACATCCAAGATTTCAGCCAGCAGAATGTGCAGTTGATTAATCAATTCTTGTTTGTGTGGCGAGTAGATGGTTTCCGGCGGCTGGGTCGGCGCCTCAAAACGCGTCACCCATTCTGGTATCGCCGGGTCGCTGGATGCGGCCAAGTTTTGGGGCTGAGAATTTAGCGTTGGTTGTTCATTGCCCGGGGATTTCACCGACGGCATCAGTGGAATTCCACACCCTTTGCAGTAACGCGTCCCCAAAAGATTTTGTGATTCACAATTAGGGCAAGGACGAGAAGCCGGCGCAAACATCTGCGCGCCACATACTTGACAGTGCCGAATTTCCTCCGGGTATTCTTTTCCGCACCCTGGGCATGTCTTCATTATTTTCCTCTGCTATATTCAAGCAAAAGCGACTTTGGGGCTATATCTTGTATTCCGGACGAGTGAGTAACCACTACCTGTCGTGGTTTCCAATTACTGTAAAGACAGTGTATCTGCCGTCGCATCGAAAGTCAAATAATTTCTAGCAATCCTCTGATACCAACTCTCAATCCTTGTGTATCTTGATAGCCGATTTGTCAACATGATTTTCCAGTGCTATAGTTCGCGCCGATGAAAGCAATGCTGTTGAATCGATTGACACGGTTGGAAGCAAATTCTGCGCCGCTTGAACTGGCGTCGATTGCCGAACCGATCCCCGGCGCAAATGATATTTTGATTCGCGTTTCAGCGTGCGGTGTGTGCCACACCGAGCTTGACGAAATCGAAGGACGGATGCCGCCGCCCCGATTGCCGGTCGGTCCTGGGGCATCAGGTTGTTGGTCGAGTTGCGCAAACCGGAAAAAGGTTTTCAGCCGGGCGAGCGTGTTGGCGTGGCGTGGATTTTTTCTGCGTGCGGCGAATGTCAATTCTGTTTGCGCGGAGATGAAAATCTGTGCGCGAATTTTCGCGCGACCGGGCGCGATACCAACGGCGGCTACGCCGAGTTCATCGTTGTGCCGGAAGATTTCGCGTTTCCAATTCCGGATATTTTCACCGATGCGGAAGCCGCGCCGTTGTTGTGCGCCGGCGCAATCGGGTATCGGTCATTGCGCTTGGCGAGAATCGAAAACGGACAGAACCTGGGTCTCGTCGGCTTTGGCGCATCGGCACATTTGGTTTTGAAACTTGCGCGGCATCAATATCCACACGCCCGAATCTTCGTCTTCTGTCGCAGTGAATCCGAGCAAGCTTTCGCGCGCGAACTGGGTGCGGAATGGGCAGACGACGTCGAGGCGGAATCGCCGGTGCAATTGGACGCAGTCATCGACACGACGCCGGCGTGGAAGCCAATCGTGCACGCGCTTGCAAACCTTGCGCCGGGCGGACGACTGATCATCAATGCAATTCGCAAAGAGCCAATCGATCAAAATACGCTCGCGCAAATCGATTATCCAAAACATTTGTGGATGGAAAAGGAAATCAAAAGTGTAGCCAACGTGACGCGGCGCGATGTGAGCGAATTGTTGGAAATCGCGGCGCAGATTCCACTCAAACCCGAGTTACAGGAATTTGCGCTGGCAGACGCGAATCACGCATTGCTCGAGCTCAAAGCGCGCCGGATTCGCGGCGCCAAAGTTTTAAGAATCGATTAGGAGGACGTGATGAATATCGGAATGTGGCGTAAGGCACTGCAGGTGATTCCACGCATCAGCAAAGAGGAATGGAATCATCTCGATGTCATCAGCAAGTGGTTGATCGCAACGCGCGCGGCGGTGTTGATTATGACCTTTCTCTCCGCCGCGCTCGCCGGCATTTTCGCCGCGCGCGACGGCAAGTTCGATTGGGGAATGTGGATTCTCATCGCCATCGGTCTTGTGTTCGCGCACGCGACGAATAACTCTGCTCAACGATTTCACGGATTACGTTCGCGGCGTCGATAAGGACAATTATTATCGCGCGCAGTATGGTCCGCAACCGCTCGTGCACGGCTTGATGAGCAAAACGCAATTGCTGACGTACGCGGCAGCCACCGGCTTGATCGCGGCGAGTGCTGGCTTGGTGTTGGTGTACATGCGCGGCGGACAGACGTTGCTCTTGATGGCGCTCGGCGCATTCTTCGTTTTGTTCTATACGTGGCCCCTGAAATACATCGCGCTCGGTGAAATCGCCGTGCTGATCGTGTGGGGACCGCTGATGATCGGCGGCGGTTATTACGTGCTCACCGGCAACTGGGATTGGAATGTCGTGCTCGCGAGTTTGCCGTACGCACTCGGCGTGACCGGCGTGATCTTTGGCAAGCACATTGATAAGTTCGATGTCGACAAGAGCAAACGCATTCACACGTTGCCAGTCGTCATCGGCGAAAAACCGGCGCGCTGGATGCTGGTCGGAATGCTCGTGCTGCAATATGCGCTGACGGCGTATTTGATGCTGATCCGATTCTTTACGCCGATTCTGTTGATCGTCGTGCTCGCGTTGCCGGAATTTCGGCGCATCCTGCCGATGTTTCGCGCGCCCAAGCCAGCAGAGAAACCTGCCGATTTTCCGGATGTGTGGCCCAATTATTTCGTCGCCGCCGCATTCGTGCACAATCGCGCGTTTGGCGTGTGGTTTTTGCTGGGACTGATTGCGGACACACTGTTGCACGTGTGGGGATTCAATTGAGTGCTCGATGTCATTTCGAGGAAGTATTGCGACCGAGAAATCTCATTGTTGCTTGATAGATTTCTCGCCGCTACGCGGCTCGAAATGACAAAAGGAAAAACAAAAACGCGTCCACCAGAATCTCGGTGGACGCGTGACTTTTTGAAAACCTTAAGGTTTGGGAAACACTTGGACGAATGCGCCTTCCTTGACCTGAAACACAAACACGCGCTGTTCTTTCAAATCGCCGTTGGCGTCATAGTTCACTTTGCCGACCAACGTCGTCAGGTCGAGTGAGCGAATCGCATCGGCGACGCGCGCGGCGTCCAGCGTGTTTGCTTTCTTGACACCTTCGGCGAGGACCGTCATCGCGGCGTAACCGGGAATGCTGTACGTGTCCGGGTTGCGCGCTTCGACTTTTTGGTAATCGCTCCACCACTGCTTGTCGCCGACGATTTTCGGATCAGGCGTGATCGCACTGACGTACGTGCCTTCGCTTGCCGGTGCGGCTTCATCGACATACGTCGAGTTGAAACAGCCATCGGAGCAAATGAATTTTGCCGCAACGCCGGCATCGCGCAGTTCCGGCGCAAGAATCATCCCTTCGGTTTCATACCCCGCGAGGAACACGACATCGGGTTGCGCGTCTTTGATCGTCGCCACAAATTTCGCGTACGTCGTCTGCGCTTCCGGAATTTTCACCGTCGCGACCGGCGTGACGCTCATCGCTTTGAACGCGTTCGTGATTTGATCGCGCAAGCCGTTGCCGTACTCGTTATCGGCGTGGACGACGACGATGCGCTTGCCGCCGAGTTGCTCGACGATGAATTTGGCGAGCGCGGGACCTTGCGCCGCATCAGTCGCGTTGACGCGGAAAAAGTTGCGATATCCTTGCTTGGTCAGCGACACTTCGGACGCGGTTGGCGTGATGACGATGAGCGGCAAACTCTTTGTACACCTGCATCGCGGCGAGCGTTTGCCCGCTGTTCAAATGTCCAATGACGCCGATCACTTTTTTGCCTTGCTTGATCGCGCCGGCGATCTCTTGCGCTTGCGCCGTCGCGGTATCATCGTCCGCCAAGTCATCGAGTCCGTTGACGACGACCTTGTAACCGAGCAAGCCGCCCTGGCGATTGATTTGGTCTGCCATCGTGCGCGCGCCGCCGAGCACCGTTTGTCCGCCGTTCGCTTGCCAGCCGGACAGCGGCGCGACAACGTAGACCAGCACGTCGCCTTTATTGGGACCGGCAGAGCAGGCAGTAGCTAGCAGCATCAGTAATATGATTGCAAATCGTTTCATCTATTCCTCCGAACATCAACGCGCCATCGGATTCTATTCGACGGCTATCAATCTTCACACCCGCTTCGCGGGTTCGCGTATCATATTTCACGCAGAATCTTCTCCAACAAATCAGCCACGCCCAATTGAACTGCGCCTTGACGCAGATACTCCATCTCCAAACGCTCACCTTGCACCTTGACCATCCCCAGCACATCGCGCCATTGATGTTCCGATGTTTCGCCGCCCATGCGGTACCACTCTAATTTTGCTAGAATCGTATCCTCCGCGCTTGCCACAAATGCAGTGCGTTCAGGTTCCGTGGCGACAACGAGATTCACCCGTCGCGCAAATTGCGATTCGTCAAAGGCGCGCTTTTTTCGCACAAACACATCGACCTTGAATGCCGTTTCGAGGTGGATCACATTGAAACCGCGTTGCTGTCGAATCGCATCGCGAATCATTTTCGCATCCGCGTAGAATGACGGAGTTAGCGCGCGCGCCAGCGATTCAGCGTGTTCCAATTGCAAATCGGCAACCACATCGGCGTCCATCGTGGCGCGCGGCACACCGTACAACGCGCTGGCAAGCGAGCCGCCAATCAGATAACGCACGCCCAATTTTTCTAGTGCGTCAATGACGAGCAAAGTAACCGCAATCGGTTCAGAGATCATTTACGCTCCGTTGCCATAAACACGCGCAGCAAGTTCTGCGCCAAGCCGTAACTCTGCCATGCGCCGCCGCAATTCACCGCTAGACGCGTTTGGAAATCGTTGGCGCAACCCGTTCAACGCGAGCATTTGTACGGTTTGATTCATCTCGCCAACCATTTGCATTTTGCGCCACGCCGGAGCTCGGCGCAATAATTCGATTTGCACGCGCTCCGCTTCGGGATACGTGTCTGCTGACAAGGTGGTCACTTTTACCTTATTACTTTTCATCCTGCGCTTTGCTCAGGACATGCTTTTGCCTTGATAGACCTCGTCCATCGCACCTTGCAATTCGTTCAATTTGGCAACCTGGTCCGCAATGTCCTCGCGCAATCTCTGCGACCGGCTGTCTTCAATGTCATCCTTGGAATGAATCAGCATCAACTGCGAATACACCGTCCCCAGCGCCGTCAGCGTCGCATCGAGTTGCAGTTCCGCTTGCTCCATTGTCTGCTTTAATTTCTTAAGATTTTGCCACTGCGCTTTTTTCGATTCGAGCGTGCGTTGCGCTTGCTCGCGCACCGCGGCATCGGTTTCGCGCGCGACGCGCCCCGACAAATCGACGATTTCGCGCGGCGCGGATTCCACATCCTGTTTGATGAAACTGTCGCGCTCGAACACGTCGAGGCGTTGCGCCAGCCGGAAAATTTGCGCGATCCAATCGGAAATGCCGGCGGTCGATTCCTGTAAATGCGATTGCAAAACGCCGGCTTCGCTCTGGCGAATCATCGCCTCGATGCGCGTGCGATAATCGAGCGCGCGTTGCACGGCAGCGCGATACGTTTGGCTCTGGATAACGCCGGGATTGAACTCTTCGCGAAACATATCCGCGACGACTTGCGCGCCGGTGTTCACATCGCCAATGCTGCTCCAAATGATCAGCACCTCGGCAATCACGCCGATGACGACCCAGTACCACCATTGCCAGCCATCGAACGGGCGCGGGAGAAAGTACGCCAGCAAAATTGTGAGCGCGATGGTCGCCGCGCTTTCCCAGCGGAAAATCGCGTACGAAAGAATTGCCGACCACGCGCGGGAACGGATGATTGTTGTTGGACATTCGAAAACCCTGACGAAGGACGAAATACGGAGGACGAAGGAAACGTTCGTCTTTCGTCCTTGGTCATCCGTCCGCTAAAAGTAGGTTGACAGTATCTTGTACAGTTTCTTGATGGTTTCCGGGTCTGCGGCGCGCGCCTGACCGCCGGTCGCTTCCGCGAGCGCGTTGAGCACATTCCAATCGGCGTCACTGCCGTAGCCGATGCAGAAAATCAACACCGGCACGCCGCTCGTGTTGCCGCGTTTGACACGATCGACGAGCGTGTTGAGTTTGATTGACGATGCGTTCTCGATGCCGTCGGTCATCACAACGATGGCGTTGATACGGTCGCGTTCATTGCGCTTTTGCAAATCGTCGTACGCGTACTGCACCGCATCGAGCAGAGCCGTGCGTCCCTCCGCCGCGAGTAATTTCACCTTGTTCTTCAGCGCATCGCGTTGCGTGCCGATGGTGCCAAGCGGCGCGACGCCGTACACGCTGGTCGCAAATGGAACCAAGCCCACGCGATCTTGCTCGCCTTGCACTTGATCGAGAAATGTATTCAGCGCATCGATTGCCTGCGGCAATTTGCTTTGATCGCCCATACTGCCGGACGTATCGGCGACGAGATAAATATTTGCCGGGCGCTTGGTCAAGTACCACGACGATTGAACTTTTTCGAGAATCGATGCGCTGGGCATTTGCAGAGTGGTTTGCGGTTGCGCCGGGTCGACGCCGTTCGCAGTTCTGATCGGCGATGCCGGGTCATCGAGCCGCACATTCAAATCGACCGGGCGGTAGCCGGCTTGCAAAATCACTTTTTGAATTTCCGGCGAAAGCAGAAAATCGCGGAAGCGGCGATACGTGAGGCGTTGATTGTCGGTCAGGGTCGGCTGTTCGAGCAGTGCCACCGGATGATCCTGCCAGAGTGTGCCTTCTGCCGGATAGATCGCGACGAGCTTTTGCGTCGCTTTGGCATTGTGATAAATGACCAGCCGTTCCGACACAACAAACGCATCGAGATAACTTTTTCCGCGCGCCAACACTTGATCGATGGTCGCTTGCTCGCCTTCGCCGTAATAGCGCACGGTTTTTTCCAGTGCGTTCACGTAATCAAGCACAGTGCGATTTTGCAAATCGGCTTCGGTCAGATTGCGCGTCTTGTTTGCGCCCGCATAAAACTCTGCAAGCGTCGCAAGCAAACCGCTTGCCGACGTCGTCGATGGATGGCTCCACTTGAAATTCGCATCGGTCTTTGCCTTGTTCAGTAAATCCTGCCAGCCGATGGCTTTTTGCGGATAACCCATCGATTGCGCAACATCGTTCCACATTGCGATAACAATCGGCGTGACCGCAAAGCGTGTGGACTCGCTCACGAGCGGTGTGTCGCGTCCCGCATCGATTTGCCCCAGCCACAGCGACGAGTCGGGGCTGACCGCCGTGAATTTGCCGGCGCGCGCGGCATCGACAATATCCCCTGCTTCCATTTTCGTCGCGGCGATTTTCATTTGCAAGCCGGTCGGCGTTTTGTAATTGGCTTTGTTAAAGCGCGCGACAATGTCTTGCATCAGCGCGTCTTTTTCCGGCGAGTACGCCAGATCAAGCGTTGCGCTGCTCGGCGTGGGCGTCGTCTCCGCTGATGGCGCAATCCAAATCAGCGCACCGATGCCGCAAAACATGGCGACGATGCAAAACAAAACGCCAATGACAAGGAGGAGCGCGACGCGTGGCGAATTTTGATTGACCCCATTCTTTCGTTTCATTGCGCGCCTCACTTCGCCACGTTCAAATCGAACCAGCGCAACAACGCGAGCAACGTGTCGCGATCCGGCGCGCGCATGCGCGTCGTGCGCGGGACAATTGTCAATGCGCCTTGCGGCTGCCACTTGGCAAACAAACTATCCGCGCCGCCAATTGCGACATCGGTGTTCGCGGGACGCAAACCGCGCTTGACCGCTTCTTGCTGAACCGGCGCCGAGAGCAAATATTTCTCAAACTGCAACGCCGCATTCTTTTCGGCCGCGCTTGTTTCCGGTCCCATCCAAATCGTGAACGGGAAATCGAACCAGGTCAAGTATTTGGGGTACACGATGACGAGCGGATCGGACCAGCGCGTTTGAATGCCGCCCATGTTGACGAGCAAATCCGATTCGAGCAATTGTCCACCATCACCCACCGAGTAACCGAACAGCGCGAGGTCTTCCACCGAGTACGCCGAGAGCGATGAAAAATCGGTCACCGAGCCCATCAATTCTTTCAGCCAGGTTTGGAATTTGGGATTCGTCACATCCTCAGTCGTAATCGATGTCTTGTCATAGTACTCGCCGGCGGCGGCGACCATCGCCAGCAAACCGGCAGCATTCTTGCGCGGATTCGGCACGATGAGCTTGAAATAACCCCACGCCGATTGCCCGCCCAGTTCGGGCCAACCGCCTTTGGCAATCGCGGCGTCGTGAATGGCTTTCCAATCGATTTCCGTAAATTTCTTCTGCAAGACTTCGGCGCGGCTCTTGTAAATACCCCACGAGAAGAGCGACGTCGCGAGCGGACGCGCGCGATACTCGCCGTCGGTGAGAAAGACATCGCGCCCGAGTTTTGCGCTGTACGTCGCGTTCACCAACTCGACGAGATAGCGCGAGTCCGGAATCCAAACCGTCGGTACCGGATTAAACTCGCCGCGATCCCATTTGCCCAGCGCGGTTACGCTGTCCATTGGCGTGACGGTAACGACAACCGTCCTGCCATCCTGGGAACGTTTTTCGGCGTTGAACTTGGTCGCCGCGTCCTGCACCCAGGGTTCAATCGACAGCGCCGTCACGACGCGGACTTGGAGTGGTTGGGCAGTTGGGTTCGGTACACTGCCGCCGAAGCGCGAAATCAAAACCGAAACGCCGACGATGATGAGCGCCAACGCGACGATAGCAAAGAATATGATGCGAGTTCGATTCATAGACGTATCCAATTAGACAAGGAGACAATGGGAAAGTGAGACACGGAGAATGCTCCTTGTCGAATAATCTCCGTGTCTCTTGCGTTACGTTGTGGCGTTACTTGATGCCAAGCCGTTGCTTGCGTTCCGCCAATTGGCGATCCAGCGTGTCGCGCTCGAGGAGTTCGTCCATCTGCGCGTCGAGACGCTTGGCTTGCATATCGGAACGGGCTTGCGCCTTGTCGAGCCGCGCACGAATGCTTTCTGCCATCCGCGCCACATCTTGATCACCCGAGCCCATCAAGTTGTCCAGCGATTGCATCGTTTTGGTCGTGAGTTCTTTCGACCGCGCGAGATCAAGCAACGCTTGCATTTCATCGCGCTCTTGCTTGACGGTTGTCAGTTTCGCTTCCAACTTTAACTTGGCGTCGAGCAGATTCTGATACTCTTTTTCCTGCCGCTCGTACTGCGCCTTGTACGTCTCGACCAAACGTATCGTCGAATTGTACTTGCTCTGCGCCGCCGCGGCGAGTTCCTGCTTGCCTTGCTTGAGCGCGAGGTCGATGTTCTTGTCGAGCTCGGTGCCCTTGGCGGAAAACTCGTCGAGCTTGCGGCGCAAAGTTTTCACCTCGCCGCCTACCGTCGCCGACGCATCTTCCAAACTCTCTAGGTTGTTCTCAACCTGGCGAATGTATTGATCGATGACAGCCAGCGAGTTCGCCTTCAACGCCTGATCGATCAGCGCGTGCAAGTTCGCCGTGATCAGCGTTTGAACTTTTTCCAACAAACCAGCCATAGTTTCCTCCTTATGTGAAATCAAACTTGGCACTACTATACCAGAAATCGATTCTGACTGCCTGACTTTATCCTGACAGTCGGTTTTCTGTGTAATTCTTGGCGTTTCTGCGGCAAAAATCAGCGCGTCAGTTTGTATCCGCGCCCGCGCATACTGACGAGATAACGCGGATGCGCCGCGTCCGGTTCGATTTTTTGCCGCACACGGCTCACCAACTTTTCGATGCGTGCATCATCCACTTCATCGATGAACTGCTGTCCCCACACATTTTCGACAATCGAGTACTTGTCGCACACACGATCCATTTTGCCGTAGAGAAATTCCAGCAAACGATATTCCAAATCGGTCAGCGCTTCGATGCGATTGCCATCAACCCAAACGTCACCGCCGTCGATGTACACGCCGGAGGCCTTGTGCGCCTGCGTGATCTTGACACGCCTGACAAAATCGGCAAAGAGACGGCAAAAGATCTCCGCATCTTCCTCGCCAGCACGCACGATAAATTTTGCGCGCAAACGCCGCTGTGCCGGCGACGCGGCATCCGCCGCATCGAAATTCAACAGCGCGGCGTGTTCCTCCGGGTCAAGGTCGTCCCAAATCTTCTTGCATTCCGATTGCACATTGACATCATCGGCGAGATTTTGCTGCGCGAGTTGATGAATAATGCGCTCTTGCTGCTTGCCCGGCTTCGATGCGCCGGCAACTTGAGTGAGCACATAACAGACGGCTTGAATCAAACCAGGATGTCCGTCCGCGTTGGCATGAATGAATTCGATGTCGGCATCGCTGAATGAAACCTTTTCGCGCGCCGCGACGAAATCACAGAACGCGCGTGACTCGGTGAGTTGGAGGAAATGCATCATGTGGGTGTGCGGGGCGACGAGTTCGAGAAACTCGCCTTGCTCGCGCGATTGCGGAAGCCGCGCGAGTTCGCGCTCCGTCGCGGTTACATACGCGAGCCGAGCACCGAATTGATCCTTGTACGCGCGGAGATTGAGAAAGGTTTGCGGTTCAAGGTCACGATATGCTTCGTCAAAATCATCGAGGCAAAAAACGAGCGGCGTCGCAAGATGATCGAATGCAAAAGCCAACCCGGCTTCGAAACTCAACGCGGCAGTCATATTGCTCGGCGCGGCGACCATTGATTCGTACAAATGTTGCGCGCCAGCGCGCAGTTCGCTCGTCGATAGACGAGCGGTGATAGCGTGCCAAATCGCAACAAACAGTGCACGCCCGGTGCGCTCCGGCATTTGATTGCAATCGACGTAGATAAATGTCCCGCGCGACGACGCTTTGCACAATTCGCGCATCAACGCCGACTTGCCCAAGTTGCTCACACCGACGACGGACACGCACATGCCGGTTTCGGCGAGTCGTCGAATCTGTTCGACATCTTGATTGCGACCAATCAGATTCTCTGGCAGGTTCATCGACTCCAATTATACTCCAAAATCGCGTACAAAAAAAGAGGACGGGGTTGCCCCGTCCTCTGGATTGGTTCGATTACACCAGCGTACTTTCGACGTAACGCGGCTCACATGCTCGCGCGACCCTGCCGACTTCTTTGAGAAATCTTTGCACGACATGCGCCGGAATCGCCATACCCACCTCGGGTCCGTTGATCATCACATTGACGAGAACGACTTGCAACCTGACCTCCCGCCCGCATTCTATTTTGGTTCGTCGCAAAAACGCTCGTGAGTGATCTTGGCACCCGCCAGCGCCAATTGACGATAGTCCGGATCATTAATGAAGCTGGGATCGGCATAATTGGCGAGCCAAGTGTTAAGATTGTACTGGACACCCCATGCGCCCATTTCGGCGATGGTCCGGTCATTCGTGTTGGGAATCGGCGTGCCGTTCTGAGTCATCGCGCAGGTATGGCCGTAACCCTGGTTGTGCCTCGCCTCGTGAACGAACAAAACCAGGGTGTCCATTAGCCCCACCCCACTCTGTGGATTAACCCAGCGGTCGGTTGTCACAAAGGCGATATTGCTTGCGACGCGGACGTTGATCGTATCTTTTGGATCGCAGCAGTAACTGTTGCTGATGTCACTGCGGAATCGCATGCCTTTGATTGCGGTGACCAGCCAAGAATACAGCGTTTGGTCGGTCCATGGGAGTGGCTGGCTGAACTGCAATTGCTTCGTCACGACGAGTGTTTGATAGATGCGCCGTTGGACCAGCGTCAAATCGGCTGAGCCGGTGGCAGCGGTACACACGAGCTGCCCCGCGGTTGGATCGGCTTCAAAACTCAAGCGTAGATTGCTATTGATCGCGGCAACTTCTAGCGCCGTGGGACAGCGTGCCAACACCTGATCCACGGTCGGCCTAGACAATGTCGGCACAGATGTTGCTGTACAGTGTCGGTGGAATGGGCGTCACGGTGGCTGTTGGGGGAACCGGCGTAGGGGTTATCGTCGCCGGTCTAGGAGTGCTGCTCGGGACTGGCGTGGCAGTGGCTGGGAGAAATGTCGATGTGGGTGCCGGCGGAGAAGGCAAGGGCGTGGGGGGACTGCCACAACTTGTAAGTGCTAACGTTAATACCAGGATAGCCATTATCTCTTTGAAAGAAATCCAGTGATTCATGGGTTCTCCTTTCCTGAACCGCAATGTGCTGATCGATTTGTGACGGGACGATGCCAAACGCTACAGCGCACCGATCGCGCCCATAGTCACACTCGAAATGAAGCCAACGTCCAACCGCACCAATCGACCTCGCCAAGAGGCGTGTACGTGGCGTGGTCGGCGCGCGCGGTCTGCAAAGTCAGTTCCCTTTGGACTGATAGTGTACTGTGCTGATGTTACTGAGCTTCTCATAATTTGCTAAACTTTTCTCTTGGCTAAAACGGTGATATGAAATTTTCATCCACCGCCCGAGCCGGCGCGCGTCCGTCGCGATGGATGGTGCCGCGACTTCAACTCAGGGGTTAATGCATGCGTCGCTCGCGGACACTGCCCAGGGTTGCTTTAGCCCCGCCGCCGGCGAGCGAACTCGGATCGCACGCGAGCAAAACGGAAGGCGTGCGGCGTAGTCGAGCGTTCCTGCAGGGCGCCTCACTAGAAATCGCAGTTCGTATGCGAAATGCCGAACCCAAAGCGCGGTTGAGTCACGATAGAAAGGTCGGTCCCCACGATTGGGTTGACGATGTCCTTCAGGAAGGGAACACATACCGTTGAATCGCGTCGCGCCGCGAGGGCTTGGACGACCCGCTGGAAGGTTTGGTGACCGTATGTGCTCTCCAGGTAATCCCAGAAGCACATTCCAGTCCAGTAGTAATGAGTCCGCGCTGGGTAAGATGTCGTGTCCACAGACGCTTTCTCGGGCGGAACGGTAAGATTCACAAAGGGATAGGTCTTTTCATAGGCGAGTGTGCCATCTTCGTAACGCACTAGATCAACCCAGCCCTGGGCGGAACAGCGACGATTTCGGAGGTAGTGAACGTTGGCGCGCTCTGGATCGTCCACATAGCTCGCCAGCCCTTCATTCAGCCAATAGGGAATTGGGGTGCGCTGGACGAACAGATGCGTCATCTCGTGGGCGTTCCAGCATTTCCCTGCCAGGAGACCTTCCCAGGTAAGCATCCGGATGATGTGGTTGGGTGGGCGCCCGATCCACACATCGTAAAAGTTTTGCAGTGATTCACGGGTGATGGCATTAATCACGTGCCCTTGACCAATAGCAGCGCGTATTCCCTCTTCGGATGTGCGGGCGGTCATCCAGCGGTTGCGCAGAGCGTCGTGGGGATACGCGATGCCCAGATATTGAGCGACGCGCGCCTGACAGACCCGGTCATCCTCCACGGTAAAGTTCGCCAAAAGTTCATAATCACTGGGCGCGATGGAGATGAACGTTCCCAGTTGTTTCTTGATCTCGCGCGGATCGCCGAGGGGATCCGAGGCGACGTATTCCACGCATTGTTGGGGAGCGGATGTTCGAAGACAGTCCTTGTATTTCTGCAAATCGGAAAAAACGCCGAGGGTGGACAACTGCGTGACCGGGACGGTCTGCTGGAGCGTGTTGTTGTTCGCAGGATCGCTGGCATCGCCGGGAAAGACTCGGGCCTGCACCTGCGCGTTCTGCGGGCTGGTGATGCCAAAGGTCCCAAACGTGGAACCGGGCGAGAAGACCCCCACACACAGTTTTGGACCGAGCGATTGAGCGTGTTTCAGACGCGCCTCTCTGCCATTCGCGGTAAGCGTTGCCTCGAAAGGCGGCGCAGTTCCGGCGCCCAGGTTGCACACCGTGATTTCCAAGGTGCCCGTCGCTTGCGCGCCGTCGTAACGCAATAGCACCTGCAAGACGGTCAAGTCAGAAGATCCCTGAGCGCCCACCGTTATCGGCGCGGTCGTCGGGTTTGGCGTGGTCGTTGGGCTTGGTGCAGTCGTCGGGCTCAGCGCAGTCGTCGGGTTTGGCGTTCTCGTCAGGACGGGTGCTGACGCGACAACCGGCACCACTTCGACGAAGATTACAGCGGGACCGCTTGCCGCGCCAGCCGCGTTGTATGCCCGCACGCTGAGAATGTGCGTGCCCTGGGTTGTCGCAACCCAGCGTTGGATACCGACGTAACTCGTTTGCGGCGCCGGCAATGTTTCGTTACGGACAACCATGCCATCCACCCACAGTTCTAGCCAGGCGATCCCGCGCGCATCGGTCGCGGTGGATTGGATTGCAACTTCGGTCCCTGGGTTGACCCGCGTGCCGCTCGGTGGCGCGGAGATGACGACCATCGGCTCGGTTACCGCGCCGCCAATGAGCGAACTCAGATCACAAGCTAGGAGCGCGAGCACGCAGGACACCAACAGAAAAATGAACAAGGGTTTTGGCCGAGCGTTCATGATCACACCTTTCGTTTGTGAATTGCAAACATGACTGATCGCCTTGCCCTAGTGAAAGTTTTGTGCAACCACAGGGCAAATCAATTTTTGCACGCTTCGGATGAAATGAGCATCTTCTCAGAGATGCGAGATTGGCGTGCCGAGTTGACCCGCCCCAATTGTTGTACCAGTCTGTGTAAGCGTTATGCCATGGCATAACCCAGGAGCGGTGACCCCCACCTATCTGCGAAACCAAAAAGCACCTGCCTCCGACGCCAGTGTACGCGTCGAGCAACAGGTGCTTTTACCTTTGAGAAATCTATCCCTGACAACCTCATCCCGAGAGCAAACATCTCAACCTCTACGTTGAAGCGAGAACTGTACGCTAAACCAGGACAACGATTATCTTACTGAATCAATTATATTGTGAAACGTCACTAAAATCAAGAACGCGTGGCTTGCCCCCTCCTTTGGATTGGTTCGATTACACCAGCATACTTTCGGCGTGACGCGGTTCACGCGCTCGCTCGACCCTGCCGATTTCTTTGAGAAATTTTTGCACGACATGCGCCGGAATCGCCATACCCACCTCGGGTCCGTTGATCATCACATTGATTCCAACGACTTGACCAGCGCTATCGATCATCGCGCCGCCGGAATGACCGGGACGCATGTGCAAACTCGCGACGACAAACTCGCGTCCGCCCGTTTGGAATTCCGGAAACTCGGCGCCACTGCCGATGACGATGCCGGCGGTCGCCGCGCCGGTGACACCCCAGGGATGTCCAATCGACATCACCCACTGCCCGGGTTGGATATTTTTTGAATCGCCGAATTCGATTGCCGGCAAATGGTCGGCGTCGATGGACAACGCGGCAAGGTCGTGATCGCGATCATACGCGATAATGCGCGCCGGCAATGTGCGTCCATCCGGCAACTGCGCTTTCAACCCGCGTCGTCCGATGACGTGCGCATTCGTCACGATCAAACCATCGGCGCGCACGATGATACCCGCACCTGCGCCGCCGTGCCCGTTGCGAATTTCGACGAGACTTCGCGCGCGTTGTTCAATCTTCGCGCCGAGATCATCGTTCAGTTGTTGTAGATTCATAGTTTTTTATTTCTTGCCGCAGAGACACAGAGAGCACAGGAGTTTTTCCTCATGCACTCCCCTGGCATGGCTGTGCGAACTTCAGCACAGTCACGTTCCCGCCAGGGCAAGTGTGTGTTCTCTATGGCAATGTTATTTCCGTTCGCCAATCAGCGCTTTGATTTCCTGCGCCTGACCGCCGCGCACGATTTTCACCGGCACGGTTGTGCCCACACGATCGCCACTTAACGCCGCAAGCAAATCATCGAGATGTTTCACCGCATCGCCGGCAACGGCGACGATCACATCGCCAAGCATCAACCCGGCTTTATCGGCGGGACCTTTCGGCTCGACCGAAACCAAGAGCAAGCCGGTTTCCTGATTCAATTGTTTCGCCAGCGCTTCCGGCAATCGCACCGGTTGCGCGCCTACGCCGAGATAGCCGCGGCTCACGCGACCTTTCGTCAGCAAGGTCTCGACAACTGATTTCAACGTCGTTCCAGGAATCGTCAGACTGACGCCGCGCATCAACGCCGACGAGTTCATGCCGATGAGATTGCCGTTCGCATCGACGAGCGGACCGCCGGAGAAACCGGGATACATCACGACATCGGTTTGCAGATAATGATCGAGTTTTCCGCCGGCGGGCGTGCGCCACGCATCAGCAAACGCGCTGACGATGCCAAGCGTCGCCATCGTCGTTTTGCCGGGTCTGCCCAACGCGAGCGCGAGATGTCCAACCTTAAGCGCGCTGAGATCCGCCCATGCGCGCGTGGTCAAGCCCGATGCTTGCGCGCGCAACACGGCGATGTCCGTTGTCGCATCGCGCCCGACGAGTTTCGCGGTGAGCGTGCGCCCATCCGCCAAACCGATACCAATATTGTCCTCTTCCTCGACGACGTGATTCGCGGTAACGATCACGCCATCGGCAGAGTAGACGATGCCGCTTGCGGCAAAGCGCGATCGCGCTTCCACGCGCACGACACTCGCACCACCCAATTCCACGGCGGCGGCAAGCGTTTGCGATAAATCAGAAAGAGCTGTCATTGTATCCTCCAAGATCTTGTCTACGAAGAATCACAGAATCACTCTTTCGTGTTTTTCGTGAACGATTTTGCAGTGATGAGTATAACAAACGGAGAGGAAGATGCATCAATCGTTCTGCGGGGACGCGACCTAATCAAAAGTACTAGGTTCCCGCCACCCTTGCTCTCCCCCGTCAGACGACACGGGTGTGACTGGGTATCAAAGGCAGAATCAATCCCAGCCGCGTAGCGTGGACGACGGCTTCGGTGCGGCTTTGCACATTCAATTTGCCGAGGATGGCATTGACGTGGAATTTGACCGTGTGCTTTCGCTGATGCCGAGCTCGTGCGCAATCGACTTGTTCGATTGCCCTTCCGCCATCAGGCGCAACACTTGCAATTCGCGCGGCGTCAGTTCTTCGACCGGTTGCGGCGACGATTCGCGCATCGGAAAAAGCGCGGACGCGAAACATCGGATCGATGACGACGAAACCCTGCGCGACCGCGCCGATTGCCGCCGCCAAATTTTCCGCCGATGCTTCGCGCGGCAACAATCCGCGCGCGCCGGCGTTCCAAGCAATCGATACATCGCCGACATCGGGCAACAACGCGATTGCCGGGATCGAGGCGGCGCGAAAATCCGGCGCACGCTCCGGCATACGCATCCCGGCATCCCACACGATCACATCGGGACGATAGAGTGACACGGCAGTCGTTAATTTCCGTGACATTGCCAACTTGTCCCACAACCACAAGGTTTGGTTGACTGCCCAAGAGCGTCGCAAGTCCCGCGCGCGCAAGCGCGTCATCGGCAATCACGAGCACACGAATGTTCACAATGCGAGTATAGCAAACGGCGTCGCGCGCGTCAATTGACGCGATGCGGCGATTGGGGGATAATGCGGGAAATGAAGGGAGCCCTATGAATCCATTCAACCGTGACGAAGTTTGGCGATTGCTTTGCCAGTACACCGAGAGCGAATTGCTTCGCAAGCATTGTATGGCAGTCGAAATCGCGATGAAATGGTACGCGCGCAAATTCGGCGAGGACGAAAACTTGTGGGGCAATATCGGACTTGTCCACGACCTCGCGTTTGAAAAGTTTCCCGACCAGCATCCGCAAAAGGATGGCGAGATTCTCAAAGAACTAGGATGGTCGGATGAGTTGGTGCGCGCCGTGTGGTCGCATGGCGACGCGCTCAACCTTCCGCGCATCACGCCAATGGAGAAAACGCTCTACGCGGTAGACGAACTCACCGGGCTGATTATCGCCGTCGCGCTCGTGCGTCCGTCCAAGAAAATCGCGGACGTCGATGTGGCGTCGGTGAGGAAAAAGTGGAAGGACAAGGCATTCGCCCGCGGCGTCAATCGCGAGGACATTACGAAAGGCGCCGAAGCACTTGGCGTGCCGCTGGATGAGCACATTGGCAATGTGCTTGCCGCGCTGAAAGAATGCAGAAGTACTGGAGTGTAAAATATCACCGCAGAGGCACAGAGGACGCAGAGTAAAGATTTTTTCTCTGCGTTCTTTGCGTCTCTGCGGTGAAATTCGCCTTCCCAAACTCGATTTGCTAAAATCCAAAGAATGTGGTACTCTCTTAACGAGCGCGCGCACGCGTCGTTTTTTGGTTTGCCGAATCTAGCGATTGCATCGATGAGGAGCTATGACTAGTCTCACCTCTACCCTTTCCCCCAAACGCAAAACGCGTTTCAAGTTCGATTGGATCGCCTACATTTATCTGTTTCCCGCGTTGCTCATCCTCACCGTCTTTCATATTCTGCCCGCCTTCTATGCGTTCTGGATTAGCACCCAGGGCGGTCGCATTCGCAATTTTCGTTTCATCGGTCTCGACAATTACATCAACGCGCTCCAAGCACCGGAATTTTGGGGCTCGTTGCAAAACACCGTTTTCTATGTCCTTGGGACTGTGCCGATAACTCTCGCGCTTGGTCTAGGCGTGGCGTATCTGCTCTTTCAAAAGATTCGCGGACGCGGCATTTATCGCGTCGTCTATTTTATGCCGCATGTGATTTCCGCCGTCGCATCGGCAATCGTGTGGGCATGGGTGTTCAATCCCACCGGCGGCATCGCGAATCGCTTCCTCGGCTTGTTCGGCATCCCCGACCAAAAATGGCTCATCGAATCGGACGGCGTGATCAAACTCATCGGGCAAGGGCTGGGCATGACGGTGCCCAACTGGGCGCAAGGTCCCAGTCTCGCACTTGTCGCGGTGATGATCTTTTCGCTTTGGCAGGCGCTTGGTTTCGATGTGATTATTTTTCTCGCCGGGCTTACAAACATCAATAACGAATTGTACGAAGCCGGCAGAATCGACGGCGCGAACGGCTGGCAGCTTTTTCGCTACATCACGATTCCGCTTCTCGCGCCAACGATTTTCTTCTTGCTCGTCATTTCGATTATCGGCTCATTCCAAGCATTCAATCACATTTACACGATGAACATCGCGGCATCGCAACCGCTCGGCGGTCCACTCGGCACGACGCGCACCGTCAGCATTTTCATGTTCGATCAACTCTACAATCAGAATCGTGCCGGCTACGCTACATCGATTGCGGTTCTGCTTTCAATTGTCATCTTTGCGCTCACGCTGATTCAATTCCGCTTTGAGCCGGGACGACGCGGAGGTGGCGAATGAACCGCGATGTCCTCAAGCGCCAGCTCACCAACGGGCTGATTCATCTCGTCTTGATTTCCGGCGCGCTGTTTATGCTCTTTCCGTTCGTCTGGATGATCCTCGGCTCGCTCCAAACCTTTGGCGAAACGACGACGGGCACGTTTCTACCTGCCGATCCAAAATTCTCGAACTATGGCGATGCGATTCTCGCGATGAATGGGATGCGCCCCTGCAATTTTGATCCGACCGCGCCGTTCGACATCTTGAGCCGCGAAAAAGGTTGCACGATTGTGCGTTACTTTTTCAACACGATTGTGATGGGCTTGGGCACGGTCCTCGGCGTTCTGTTTACCGCAACGCTCGCCGGGTACGCTTTCGCGCGTCTGAATTTTCCCGGACGCAATCTCATCTTTGCGATTCTGCTCGCGACGATGATGATTCCGGGCGAACTGACGTTGATTCCCAATTACGTGTTCATGGTTTGGTTCCCCACGCCGGAATCGTGGCTTGGCACACTGTTTAATATTCCCGGCGTCGAACCGCACAACTGGATCGATACGTACTACGCGCTCATCATACCGTGGATCGCCACCGTGTTCAGCATCTTCTTGTTCCGCCAATTTTTCAAAGGCATTCCCAATGAATTGTTCGACGCCGCTAAAATGGACGGCGCAACGCACTCGCGTTTTCTCATCAGCGTCGTCCTGCCGCTCTCCAAGCCGGTGCTTATCACCAGCGCGTTGCTCACTTTCCTGGGATCGTGGAACGCGTTGATGTGGCCCCTGCTCGTCACCAACTCGCCGGAGATGCGCCCGATCCAAGTCGGCTTGCGGTCGCTGATTTCCGAAGCCGGCACACAAACGCAATTGCTGCTCGCCGGCGCAACTGTCACGGTCGTTCCGATCATCATCTTGTACCTGTTCTTGCAACGCTGGTTCGTCGAAGGCATTTCCAACGTCGGCATTCGAGGATAAAGAATAAAAGATGAAAGATGAAGAATGAAAGACGAAAACTCGCTTGTTCTTTTTCATCTTTCATCGTTTCACTTTCATCTTTTCGAAATCTTAAAATGGGAGGTGATTATCAAGGTCAAGTTTCAAACGCTAACCTATATCACGCAGACTAAAATTCGAGGAGAAGAAGAAATGAAAATCCGATCACTGTTCTTGTTGACCTTATTGGTCTTGGTTGCATTGGCGGCGTGCGCGCCCGCGCCGACCGCAACGCCGGTGCCGCCAACCGCCGCACCGACAGCCGACCCAAACCAACCGAACGCCAACCTGAAGCACCCAAGCCAACGGTTGCGCCGACAGTTGCACCAACCACCGCGCCCACTGTCGCGCCAACGACTGCGGCGACCGTCGCGGCAACCAAGCCGCCCGCCGCGGCGACGAATACCGCTGTCCCAACCGCTACGCCGCGCCCGCCTGCCGTCACCGCCGCGCCCGGCGCAGTCAAAGTTAATTTCTGGCATCACCTCTCCGCGCCCGAGCAAGTGGATATGATTCAGCGCTTTGCGGATGAATTCAACGCCAAGAATCCAAAGTATTACATCGTCCCGACTTTCCAAGGCACGACGAGCGAAATGCCGAAAAAAGTCAATGCCGCGATTACCGCCGGCGCGATGCCGGATATGGTCACCGGCAATCCGGGCGACTTGCTCGACTATTCGGTTGCTGGCGCAATGGTGGCGCTCGACACGTACCTCAACGATGCGACGAATGGCTTGGATGCCGCCACGCGCGATGGCATGACGTTCAAACTGCCCAACGGTCAACAACTCTTCTTTGACATCGCCGCCGATGGCAAGATCATGGGCGTCTCGCCCTCCCGCTCGATGGAAGTCATGTACTACAACATCGATATGCTCAAAGCGGCTGGTTTCAATGCCGCCCCCACAACCTGGGACGATTTCGATAAAATCTGCGCCGCCATCACCAAGGGCGATAACTACTGCCTCGCCACCAACTCGCCCAGCGTCGATACGTCGGCGTTTGCCGCGTGGGTGCTGAGCCGCGGTGGTACGTATGCCAGCAACGACGAAAAGAAATCCACCTTCGACGAACAAGCCGGCATCGACTCGCTCAAGTGGCTCAAGAACGGCGTCGATAAAGGCTGGTTCAAGAACTCGACCGTAACCTCGCGCGGCGACCAAACCGATTTCGGTCTTGGCAAGCTCGCGTTCACCTTCGGTTCGACCGCTGGTCTGCCTTTCTACAACGATGCCATGGCAGCCCGCAAGGAAGGTCCATTTGCTTGGAACGTCGCGCCACTTCCTGGCGGACCCAAAGGCAAACCAACCGTCACGTTCTTTGGTCCCAGCATCGGCATCATGAAGACCACCGCCGATAAACAACTCGGTGCTTGGATGTTCCTCAAGTACATTCTGCAACCCGAGAACCAAGTGGAATGGGCACAACGCCTCGTCTACTTCCCGGCGTCTAAAGCGGCCCGCGATGCCGTGCTCACGCTCGATCCCGCCAAGGTCGCGGCGAACAACTCGCGCCTTGGTCCGGTCTACAACCAGTACAAGAACGCCGCCGGTTTTGCGCCCATGGGTCTGCGTGAACCCGTTGCCCCCGCATGGCAAGGTGTCCGCGGCATCATCTCGAACATGTTGACTGCGGTCTACTCTGGCAAGACCAGCGCCGACTTTACCGCCACCGATCCCGAAGCGGCGGCAAAAGAAGGCGTGCAACGCGTGAACAAATCGCTGGATGCGTACGGCAAGTAGCATCGCGCGACAGTGTTAAAAAGATCGGCGGGCTGGCTAGTCCAGTCCGCCGATTCATCTTTGGTCTGAATCACACTATGCCATTCACCAATATTGCTAACCAAAAAGTCTACTACGCCGAAGCCGGCGCGCACGGCACCCCAATTGTTCTTGTTCACGGCTCTGGCGCGAATCATCTTGCATGGGGTTTGCAAATGCGCCCGCTGGCGCAAGTCGCGCGTGTTATCGCGCTCGATCTGCCGGGACACGGCAAATCCGATTTGCCCGGGCGCACCACCGTCGATGCTTATCGCGATGTTGTGTTGGGCTTGCTCGACGCATTGAAGATCGATCGCGCGGTGATTGCCGGACATTCGCTTGGCGGCGCAATTGCGCAAACGCTCGCGCTCTCGCATCCGGATCGCGTTGCGGGATTGGGACTCGTCGGCACCGGCGCGCGCCTGCGCGTCCTGCCGGCAATTCTCGATGGCATTCTTACCGATTTCGAACAGACGACGGAATTCGTCATCGATCATGCCTACTCCGCCGGGCTGGACGTATCGATGCGCGCGCGTGCGCTCGCAGAATTACGCGCGTGCCCGGCGCAAGTCACGCACGGCGATTATTCCGCGTGCAATGCATTCGATATCATCGCGCGCATTTCCGAAATCCGCGCGCCGACCATCGCCATTTGCGGAAAGCAAGATGCAATGACGCCGCCCAAGTATTCGGAATTTCTTTGCGTCAAAAATCTCCGGCGCGCGTCTTGTCGTCATCGACAATGCCGGACATTCGGTAATGATTGAGCAAGCAGAACACGTGAATCGCGCGTTGACCGAATTTCTTTCATCCGCCTTGTCTTGACGTAAATTCAATTGCGGGTACAATAGAGTTTGTCAACCCGAAACGATTCATACTGCCAACGAGGGCTTGGGCGACGCGCGTCTCCCAAGTCTTTTGTTTGAGAAAAGTTTGAGGAATTGCTATGAAACTCAATCAACGTACTTTTATTCTGATCGCCGGCGCAATTATCGTTTTGCTCGTCGGCGGCGTCGCGCTCGCATCGCGCATGATGTCGAGCGCAGAAACCGTCACGACGTATGAAACGACGGTGGTGCAACGTGGCACGTTGCTCGCGACGGTGAGTTCCACCGGCGCCATCAGCCCACTGCGCGAAGCACAACTCGCCTTCAGCACGACCGGCTCGCTCAACAAGTTGGACGTAAAAGCCGGTGATGCGGTGAAAAGCGGACAGGTCTTGGCGTCGCTTGACACACGCGAATTAGAATTGCAATTGGCGCAGACGGACGCCGGGTTGGTTTCCGCGCAAGCGCGTCTCGATCAATTGAAAAACCCAAATCCCGCCGATGTCGCCGCGGCGCAAGCCAGTGTTACCTCTGCCGATGCTGCGCTCGCGCAGTTGCGCACGCCGAACGCGAACGATGTAATCGGCGGCAAAAGCCGATCTCGATAAAGCCGGCGCAGCGGTTGCGCGCGCGCAAGCCGATTACGATCGCGTGGGCGGCGCAACGAATCCGTTCATCGCGACGTTGCCGCAAGCGCTGGCGCTTCAACAAGCAACGCTGGATTATCAAAAGGCGCAAGCGCTGTTTAACAGCCGCTTTAGCCCCAGCGACAGCACGGTCAAGCAAGCGCAAGCGGCGCTGGAACAAGCGCGTGCGAATTTGGCGCGTTTGACCACGCCGAATCCAAACGATGTGAAAAGCACGCAAGCGAGTGTCGATCAAGCGCGCGCGGCGCGCGATCTTTCCAAGACACGGCTCGATTACGCGCTCATCAAAGCGCCGTTCGATGGCGTGGTCACGCGTTTGGACGCCGACCTGGGATCGACCATTCCCGCCGGGCGCGTGATCATCGCAATTGCCGACATATCGGAATATCGTATCAAGTTGAACATCGATGAAACCGACATTGCGAAAATCAAAGAAGGTCAGGATGTGCAGATTGGTTTGGATGCGTACCCGGACGCCAACCTGACCGCCAAAGTCGCTGAAGTGGCATCAACCGCGACGACGGTGCAAGGCGTCGTCAATTACATCGTGACGGTGACGCTGAAAAACACTCAGCAAGCGCCGCTCAAGTTGGGGATGACCGCGGACGCCAACATTGTCATCGCGAATAAACCCAATGTTTTGATGTTATCGAATCGCGCCATTCGTGCATCGGGCAAGCAATTTTTCGTAACGATTCAAAAAGGCGCAAATGAAACGCAAGAGATCGAAGTCAAGACCGGCTTGGCGAACGATGTCGAAACGGAAATCGTCAGTGGCTTGACCGAAGGTCAAACCGTCATCATTCCATTGGTGCAAAAATTGCCCACCGGGTTCGGCGCGCCGCGTTAAGCACAATCGGAGCAGTGTATGAACATATTTGAAAGTATGCGCGTGGCCTTGCGCGCGCTGACCGCCAATCGGTTGCGTTCCGCGCTCACGATGCTGGGCATTATCATCGGTGTGGGCGCGGTCATTGCGCTCTTGTCGATTGGTCAAGGCGCCGGCGCCGCCATCACACAACAAGTGCAAGGCATCGGCTCGAATTTGATTATCATTTTTCCAGGAACGGCGCCGCGCCCCGGTCAGCCGCAGGGCGTTTCCGCGCCGATGACATTGGCCGATGCGCAAGCCTTGCAAGATCGCGTGTGTTGTTCCGCCGTCGCCATCGTCGCACCGGTGTACCAACGCACCGCGCAACTGTCGTACGGCGGCAACAATACCAACACCTCGGTTAGCGGCATCACACCCAGTTACGAAAGTGTGCGAGGTTGGCACGTCGCCTCCGGCAGATTCATCGATGAAAATGACATCACTTTGCTTTCGCGTGTGGCGGTAATTGGCAAAGCGACAGCGAAAACGTTGTTCGGCACCGAAGACCCGATTGGCAAGTCGATCAAGATCAATCGCATTCCGTTCAAAGTCGTCGGCGTGATGGTGGAAAAAGGCGGCGCCTCATCTTTTGGTGGAAGCCAGGATGACGTGTTGTTTGTGCCGTTGACGACGGCGCAACAGCGATTGTTTGGCTCGGTGGCGCTGACGCCGCAAGGCGCGCCGCGTATCAGCACGGTGTACATTTCCGCAACCAGCGAAAAACAAATCGACCTGGCGATGGCGCAAATCACCGGCGTATTGCGCGAACGGCACAAGATTTTGTATCAGCAAGATGATTTCACGGTCCTCAGCCAAAAAGATTTGCTCGGCGCATTGAATCAAATCACCGATATCTTGACGCTGTTTCTAGCCGCGATTGCCGCGATTTCTTTGCTCGTCGGCGGCATCGGCATCATGAACATTATGCTCGTCTCCGTCACCGAGCGCACGCGCGAGATTGGTATTCGCAAAGCCATTGGCGCGCGCCGCCGCGACATCATGACGCAATTTCTGATTGAAGCGGTGACCATGAGCGTCGCCGGCGGCATCCTGGGAATTTTGTTGGGCGCGGGAATTGGCGCGGGCGTCAATACGACCGGCGTCATCAAGACGACGCTTGATCCGACATCGGTGTTATTGGCGGTTGGTTTTTCAGTCGCGGTCGGTTTATTTTTCGGTTTGTATCCCGCCGCGCGCGCCGCCGGCTTGCACCCGATTGACGCGTTGCGGTACGAGTAATCTTTTCTCAAGAGACGCCAAGCCGCAAATGTTTTGAGATATTTTCCTTTGCGTTCTTTGTGTCTTGGCGAGAGAATTTTCTGTTGACACGCCTTGTCCTTGTTGTTATACTCTGACCACGCATGGATAACGCAATCGATGTGACACCTTCCAACCGATGGAGTTTCCCCAAGACCCCGGGGGAGGTCCTCGCCGCGTTGCGCAGGATGTTTGAAAGCTGGCATTACCCGGCGGCAGAGAAACGCGATCTGCGTCTTGATATTCTGCGCGGGTTTGCCGTGCTCGTGATGGTGGTCGATCATTTGGGCGGCGCATCGTGGTTGTATCTCATCACCGGCAACAATAGTTTCTTCACCTCCGGCGCCGAAGCGTTCGTCTTGATTTCCGGCATGGTCGTCGGCATCGTCTACGGCGGCATCGCCATTAAAGAAGGTTTGCGTTCCGCCAATCTCAAAGCGTTGCAACGCGCGTGGACGCTGTACCGCTTGACGATTATCATGACACTCGCCTTCGCCGCTATCTCCGACTTTTTCCACCTGCCCTGGGCAAAAGATGTCACCATCGGCGATCCGGTGACATTTGTTATCAACGTCATCTTGTTCCGCCAGACCTATTACCTCGCCGATATTCCATTGATGTACACGTTGCTGATGGCGTTCGCGCCGCTGGGTTTGTGGTTGCTGTATCGACGGCGCACCGCGTGGCTTTTGATCGGCTCATTCCTGTTGTGGGCGGGATTTCAGTACGTCAATGCCGAGCAAATCATGATTCTGCCGATTGTCGGCAATACGATTTTTCACCCGGCGGCGTGGCAACTCCTTTTCTTTTGGGCGATGGCATTTGGTTATCATCGAAAGGAATTACTGAGACGCTTTAGCACCTTTCCGCGCTGGCCGTATTTTTTGTTTTCGATCCTGCTTTTCCTCTGGCTCTTGAACCTCTACTCGACCGAGAGCAAAATGCTGGCGCGATTGTATCCGGGCATCAATATTCAATCCATCGTCGCCACCTTATTCAACAAGAGTGCCGTCGCGCCGGGGCGCGTTCTGGCAACGGTCGTCGTGTTTCAGTTTGCCTACTTGTTCCTCACGTTTTTTTGGAGACCGATTTGGTCGGTCGTCGGTTGGTTCTTCTTGCCGCTGGGACAAAACTCGCTCTACAGTTACACGATGCACGTCGTCATTCTCGGTGGATTCTATCTCGTGTTGCCTTATCTCCCCGTGCCGGTGCAGGAGCTTGGCACGCTCAACACCGCGATTCAACTCGGGGTGCTGTTTCTGTTGTGGTGGCTGATCCGCCGGCAATTTGCGTTCGACATCGTGCCGCGTTAGCGCGCGCCGGAACTTTTCACTCCACGCGAGCGTCATATTGGAAAGAACGAGTCCTTAATTGTGAACGAATCATCAACCAGCCATCCCCTCGATTCATCTAATTCTCGTCCCGACCAATCCAAGACGCCGGCATCTCCCGCGCCCGATTCTTTGCATCCCCAAACCAATTCTGAACCGCAAGCGAGTACACCCACATCCGCAACTGCCGCGCAACCGGTAGAAGTTTTTGAGCCAACCGGCGCGGCGGCGGGTGAACCCGGCAAGCCGGTGTCGGAATCGGCAGTTAGCGAAAAACCACGCCACTGGTGGCAACGTATCCATTGGCAAACCATCGGCAATGCGGCGTTGCGCGGGATGGCCATCATCGCGGTCCTGGGTTTGGTCGGCGCGTGTTTGTTGCTTGCCGGCGCGGTCGTCGCATACAATCATTTCGCGCAAGACCTGCCGCCGCCGGAATTGTTGGCGGGACAAGCGCAAGCGCAGACGACGAAAATCATGGATCGCAACGGCGAACTGCTGTTTGAACTTTTCGATCCGAACGGCGGGCGGCGCACGAATGTGCCGATTTCAAAAATCCCGGCGAACCTGAAACTCGCGACGATTGCGACCGAAGACCCCAGCTTCTATTCCAACCCCGGCGTCGATGCGCGTGGCATCGCACGCGCCGTGTATTATCTTGCCACGACCGGCAAAGCCTCGGGCGGCGGCGGGAGTACGATCACACAACAACTCGTGCGGAACACGCTCATTTCGCCCGAGCCAACCATTGAGCGCAAAATTCGCGAAGCGATCCTCGCACTCGAAGTGACGCGCCGGTACTCCAAAGATCAAATTCTCGAACTGTATTTGAACACGATTCCATTTGGTAATCTCGCGTACGGCATCGAGGCAGCGTCGCAAGCGTATTTCAACAAACACGCGGAAGATTTGACCTTGCCGGAAGCATCGTTGCTGGCGGGCTTGCCACAAGCGCCGGCGTTGTGGGACCCGTGCGAAAATCCCGATGCCGCACTGCGACGTCAGCGCATCGTGCTCGATTTGATGGCGGATGCCGGTTATCTGCCACGCGATCAAATCGCCACTGTCTCCGGCGAGACGACGCGCTTGATCAATTCCGATACGTTCAGTCGTCGCTGTACGCAAGGCATCGGCATCAAAGCCCCGCATTTTGTCGTTTACGTGCGTCAACTGCTGGAAGAGCAGTACAGACCCGAAGTCGTTTACAAAGGCGGGTTACAAGTTACGACGACCATCGATTTGAAATTGCAGCGAATGGCTGAAGATGAAGCGCGCAAACAAATCGCCGCGCTTGACAGCAAAAATGTGACGAATGCGTCCGTGGTCGCGCTGAATCCAAAGACCGGCGAAATCCTGGCGATGCTCGGCAGTGTCGATTTCTTTGACAAGGCAATCGATGGGCAAGTGAACGTGGCGGTTCGTTTGCGCCAGCCCGGCTCGTCGATCAAACCGATCAATTATCTGGCGGCGTTTGAAAAAGGGTACAGCCCAGCGACAGTCATTCCGGACGTGAAAACGATTTTCCAGATCCCGGGCCAGCCCGATTACGTTCCGGAGAATTACGATCTGCGCGAACACGGTCTCACGAACATCAGGACGGCGCTCGCGTCGTCGTTCAACATTCCAGCGGTCAAGACCTTAAAATTCGTCACCGTGCAGGGAATGATCGCGATGGCAAAGCGTGTGGGCATCACGACATTCAAAGACGCCAGCAACTACGGACTCTCATTGACGCTCGGCGGCGGCGAAATACAATTGCTGGAATTGACCGGCGCGTACGCGACGTTTGCAAATTACGGCGTGCGCGTTCCGCCGACGGCATTCTTGAAAATTGCCGATGCCAACGGCAAAGTGATCTTGGACCTGCAACAAAACCCGCCCAAGGGCTCCCAAGTCATTGATGCGCGGTACGCGTACGAAATTACGAGTATACTCAGCGATGCGAACGCGCGCGCGCCGGCGTTTGGCGCGAGTTCGGTGCTGCGCTTGTCGCGCCAAGCCGCCGCAAAAACCGGCACGACGAACGATTGGCGCGATAACTGGACGATCGGTTACACGCCTGATTTGGTCACCGGCGTTTGGGTCGGCAACGCAAACAATTCCGAAATGGAACATATCAGCGGCGTGACCGGCGCGGGACCGCTGTGGCACAATTTCATGGAACGCGCGCTCGCGGGCAAACCGGAACAAGATTTTTTGATTCCGCCGGGGATGGTGCGCCTGCAAGTGTGCGATGAATCGGGGCTCTTGCCCACCGAGTACTGCCCACCGGATCATCGACACGAAGAAATTTTTCTCGCCGAGCAAGCCCCCACGCAATTGGACAACGTGTGGCAAAAAATCAAAATCGACCGCACGAATGGTTTGCGCGGCAGTGAACTCTGCCCGGATCGCGTCGAGGAAAAGATCTTTGCGGTCTATCCAGCCGAAGCACGCCAATGGGCAATCGATCATAATATTCCGCAACCACCGACCGACCAAAGTCCAAATTGTCCGATTCCGACCGGACCCACGCCAACGCCGGAACAAAAGCCGTTCATGACGATCTTGTCACCGGTCGACGGCGAAACGTTACAGGGCGAAGTGAAAATCATGGGTACGGTGCAGACGACGAACTTCGATTACTATACCGTTCAGATCGGTTTTGGACACGACCCGCAGAATTGGATTCAAATCATGCAAAGCACGACGCCGGTGAAGGATGGCCTGCTGGCGACCTGGGACACGCGCCGCTACGCCGATGGCGCATACACGATTCGTTTGGCAATGTACAGATAAAGCCGGTCCTGGATATGGCGGGCGCGTCAAGGTGTTCGTGGGCAATGTGCCCACACCGACACCGCGACCATCGGTGACGCCAACAAACACGCCAACACCAATTCCAACGGCGACGAATATTCCAAGCCCAACGCCGGTGCCACCGACCGCAACATACACGTCGACGCCGTTGCCCACATCAACACCAATTCTGCCAACGGCAACCGACGGCAACATCGACGTTTACGCCGGTGCCGCCGACAGCGACGAAGACATCGACACCGGCGCCAACATCAACACCGATTCTGCCAACGGCAACACGCACGGCAACATCGACGTTTACGCCGGTGCCGCCAACCGCAACATACACGCCAACGCCGGTGCCCACATCAACACCGATTCTGCCAACGGCAACCGCAACGTGGACGCCAACACGTGTGCCCACTGCCACACCAACCGCAACGCCAACAACGACGCCCACACGCTAATCGAGTCAAGCAAAAACCCGAAGGCAACAATGTCCTTCGGGTTTTGCGTTGGCTTAGACAAAACGACTGACTTGATATACAATCGCGTTCGAAATCACAACGGAGTCTTGCATGTCCCAGCTCACTCAACTTTACGATCAAATTAAGGTTTGCCAGAAATGCGATCTCGCCAAGGGGCGCAACAATACCGTGCCGGGCGAAGGACCGGAGCACGCCGAGATCATGCTGATCGGCGAGGCGCCGGGCTTTCACGAAGACCGGCAAGGACGACCGTTCGTCGGCGCGGCGGGCAATCTGCTGGACGAATTACTTGCCGGCATCAATTTGAAACGCGATCAGATTTACATTTGCAACGTGCTCAAGTGCCGCCCGCCGCAAAATCGCGATCCGCAACCGGACGAAATGGAAGCGTGCAAGGCGTATCTGGATCAACAAATCGCGCTCATCAACCCGAAGGTCATCATCACCATCAGCCGCTTTGCGATGACGCGCTGGTTCGTCGATAAAAAGATTTCCGAAATTCACGGCAAGCCGCGCAAGATCGGCGACTTGGTCATCCTGCCGATGTATCATCCGGCGGCGGCGTTGCATCAACCTAGTTTGCGGAGCGTCTTGGCAGACGATTTCAAAAAGATCCCGGGCATTCTAAAGGAAATGGCAAATCTTAAAGAAGAGACGGGCGAAGAGAAGAAGGACAAGCCGCCGGAACAATTGAGCATGTTCTGATCTAGTCGCATCGTCAAATAGTCAAATAGTCGCAACGCCGACCACCTGACTAATCGACTACCCGACCAATCGACACTTATGAAACCCAAACTTAAAATCATTCCCCTCGGCGGTGCCGGCGAAATCGGCAAGAATATGACGCTCATCGAGTACGACGGCGCGATTCTCGTCATTGACGCCGGCTTGATGTTCCCAGAAAGCGATATGCTCGGCGTCGACATTGTGATTCCGGATATTGCCTACTTGCTCGAACACCGCGACCAGGTGCGCGGCATCGTCATCACCCACGGACACGAAGACCACATCGGCGCGTTGCCGCACGTCTTGCCGCGCCTCAACGTCCCGATTTATGCGACGACGCTCACGCGCGGCTTGATTGAAGTGAAACTCAAGCAACACAAATTGCTGAAAACCACGACGCTGTACACGATTAAGAATCGTGACACGATTCAAATCGACCCGTTCACCATCGAAACTTTTCACGTGAGCCACAGCGTGCCGGACGGCATCGGCGTGGCGATTACGACGCCCGCCGGCATCGTCGTGCATTCCGGCGATTTCAAGTTCGATCCGAGTCCGGTCGACGGACAGCTCACCGATTTTGCCAAGCTCGCTGAACTGGGCGGACGCGGTGTCCTCGCGCTGATGAGCGACAGCACGAACGCGGATTCGCCGGGACACACGGCTTCCGAATCATCGCTCTATGAAAGTTTCTCGCGCGTGTTTGCGTTGGCGGAAGGACGCATCATCATCGCGACGTTTGCGTCGAACATTTCGCGCATTCAGCAAATCGTCGATGTCGCGACGCAGTTTAATCGCAAGGTTGTCATCATCGGCAAATCGATGCAAGAGAACGTCAAGATGGCAATCGAGCTGGGCTATATGCGCGCGCGCGAAGGCATCATCATTCGCGCCGAGCAGATGCACCAGCACGAGCGAAATCAAATCGTCATCGTTTGCACCGGCGGACAAGGCGAACCGACCAGCGCGCTCGTGCGCATGGCCAATCGCGATCACAAGCAAGTGACGCTCACCGCCGGCGATAGCGTGATCCTTTCCGCCACGCCGATTCCCGGCAACGAAGAGATGATCAATCGCACGCTGAATAATTTGTTTCGCGCCGGCGCATTTGTGTACTATGATGAGTTGATGCACGTGCACGTGTCCGGCCACGCGAGCCAGGAAGAACAAAAGTTGATGCTCAATCTCGTGCGCCCCAAATATTTCATTCCGGTGCACGGCGAATACCGCCATCTGGTTTTGCATGCGCGGCTCGCGCAATCGATTGGAATGCCGGCGGAAAATACACTTGTCGTGGAAAACGGCGCGGTCGTTGAGTTTGACGACGAAGGGAATGCGCGCGTCGCGCGGGATAGTGTGCCAGCCAGCGATGTCTTGGTCGATGGCATTGGCATCGGCGATGTGGGGTCAACGGTTTTGCGCGAGCGGCACCATTTATCAGAAGATGGTTTTCTGGTTGCGCTCGTGACCATTGACGCGCACACCGGCGAAGTGGTGTTTGGTCCGGAAATCATCACGCATGGATTTGTGTACGCGGAGACATCGGAGGATTTGATCGCCGGCGCAAAAGAGGCAATCGCGGAGACTCTGCGCAAAGGCGGGCGCGGCGCGGCGCTGAGCACGACACTGAAAGAAGTGCTGGGCAAATATTTGTATCAGCACACGCATCGCCGGCCGATGGTAATTCCGGTGGTAACGGAGTTGTAAATTTTTCGCCACAGATGACTGTGCCTGAAATTCGGCACAGCCAACGCAGGTTTTTTCTGTGTGTTTCTGTGTCGTTCTGCGGCTAATAAAAATGAAACTTGTACTCACCGGCTTTGAGCCGTTTGGCGAAAGTAAAATCAATCCGTCCGAGCAAGTCGTTCGCGCATTGGCACGCGAAAAAATTGCCGGCGTCGAAATGCACACAGCGATTTTGCCGGTTGAGCGTGTGCGCGGTCCGCAGGTTTTGCTCGACGCGGTGAAACGCGTTCAACCCGATGCTGTGCTGTGCCTCGGCGAAGCGCAACGCCGCATGGCGATTTCGATTGAGCGCGTTGCCATCAACTTGATGGACTATCGCATCGCCGACAACGCCGGGCAGAAAATCGTGGACGAGCCAATCGCGCGTGATGGTCCCGCCGCATACTTTTGCACGCTGCCCGTCCGCGCGATGTTCGATGCGGTGCGCGCCGCCGGCGTTCCCGCAGAATTATCGTTGAGCGCGGGCGCGTACCTGTGCAATCAAGTGTTGTACGTGTTGCTGCATCAGCTCGCGCAAAACAAGTCGAACACGCGTGCCGGGTTCATTCACTTGCCCGCGTTGCCGGAGCAAGTCAGTCGCGCGCGACGCGGTGACGCTGGGCGCATCGATGAGTTTGGAGACGATGATTAAAGGCGTGAGTGCGGCAGTCCAGAAAATGCAAACGGAGTCAAAATGAACAAACCAAAGGTTGCACCGTACGGTTCGTGGAAATCTCCGATCACCTCAGACTTGATTGTGTCGGGCACGATTGCGTTTGGGCAAGTAGCGTTGGACGGCGACGACATTTATTGGATCGAACAGCGACCCGCAGAAGCCGGGCGCAACGTCCTCGTGCAACGTCAAGCCGATGGCACGATTCGCGACGTGACGCCCAAGCCGTTCAATGCGCGCACGCGCGTGCACGAGTACGGCGGCGGCGCGTTCTTGGTGGATCGCGGCACGATTTATTTTTCAAACTTTGCCGACCAGCGTTTGTATCGCCAAACACCGAACGGCGAGCCGCGACCGATCACGCCCGCCGTCGATCTGCGCTACGCCGATGGCGTGATGGATCGCGCGCGGCATCGCATCATCGCGGTGCGCGAAGATCACACCGGGCAAGGCGAAGCGATCAACACGATTGTCGCGCTGAATCCGGACGGCGACGATGCCGGCGGCACGGTGTTGGTATCGGGCAACCATTTCTATTCCAACCCGCGCGTCAGTCCCGATGGCAAGCGGCTTGCGTGGCTCACGTGGAATCATCCCAATATGCCCTGGGACGGATGCGAACTGTGGGTCGGGGAATTCGATGCGCGAGGCGCGGTGGCTGCACAAAAGAAAATCGCCGGCGGAACGACCGAATCGATTTTTCAACCGGATTGGTCGCCGGACGGCACGCTCTATTTCGTCGCCGAACCAACGGGCTGGTGGAATTTGTACCGCTGGCAGAATGATCGCGCCGAAATTGTGGTGAAACGCGACGCCGAGTTTGGCGTGCCGGGCTGGGTGTTCGGCGCATCGACGTACGCGTTTGAATCGGCAAAATCAATCATCTGTTCGTATGCCAGCCCCGCCGGCTCGCACCTCGCGCGCGTCGATACCGCGACGCGCGAAATGAAAGATATCGATTTGCCGTTCACAAGTTTCAATCAGATTCGCGCGATGCCGGGACGCGCCGTGTTCTTCGGCGGCTCGCCGACCCAATTTTTCGCTCTGGTCTCGCTCGATCTAAAAACTGGTCGCATCGACGTATTGCGACGCGCGAGCGATTTGAAAATCGACGAAGAATATTTGTCGGTGCCGCAAACTATCGAGTTTCCAACCGAGAACCAGCAGACCGCGTTTGCGTTTTTCTATCCGCCCAGCAATCGCGATTTCGTCGCGCTCAAAAATGAAAAGCCGCCGCTGCTCGTCATCAGCCACGGCGGTCCCACCGGCTCGACATCGGCTGTATTGAATTTGGGATTGCAGCATTGGACCAGTCGCGGTTTTGCGGTGGTCGATGTGAATTACGGCGGCAGCACCGGCTATGGGCGCGCGTATCGCCAGCGGCTGAACGGCAACTGGGGTGTCGTCGACGTGAACGATTGCGCGAACGCGGCGCGATACTTGGTCAAGCAAGGGCTAGTCGATGGCAAGCGATTGGCCATTCGCGGCGGAAGCGCGGGCGGCTACACGACGCTTGCCGCGCTGGCGTTCACCAATGTCTTTCACGCCGGCGCGAGCCACTTTGGCATCGGCGATTTGGAGATATTCACCGGCGACACGCACAAATTCGAGTCGCGCTATTGCGTCAGTTTGGTCGGTCCCTTTCCGGAAAAACGCGAACTCTACAAACAGCGTTCGCCCATCAACTCGCTGCACAAGTTCAATTGTCCATTGATCCTGTTCCAGGGTCTGGAAGACAAGATCGTGCCGCCCAACCAAGCCGAGCTGATGTTTGCGGCGGTCAAGCGCAAAGGATTGCCGGTCGCGTACGTGCCGTTTGAAGGCGAGCAACACGGCTTTCGCCAAGCCAAGAACATCAAACGCTCGCTCGACGGCGAATTGTATTTCTACGGCAAGATATTTGGCTTCAAGTTGGCGGAGCCGGTGAAACCGGTCAAGATTGAAAACCTGTCAGTTGCCAGTCGGCGGTCAACAGTCGCCAGTAAAGCGCAGCGCAAGGTAGTGGGCAGTAAGCGCAAAGCAGTTGTCAGTAAGGGCAAGGCAGTAAACAGTAAGAAGGCAACAGACGCCAAGCGCAAAATGGCAAAGAGTAAATCGCCAGCGAAAAGGAAAAAGTAGATGGGAAAACAGAACGCTCGCGGAGACGCGGGCGTTTTTGATTTGCCAATTCCCGCAATCTGCGTATCAATGCAGGTCGTTCGTACCGAGCACTGACTTTCCTCGGCTCCAATCGGTGCCGAGGTTTAGATTTGCAATGGTTGCCGCAGAGACACGCAGAATTTCAGAGAATAGATTTCTGCCGCACCAATCTAAAACAACCAGAAAAATCCACAGAAAAATACGTCTGCTTGTTTCATTGAGACAAGCAGACGTATTTTTACCCCTCCAACTTTACCTACTCCATTTGATCCACACTGGTGCCCAGGCATCACGCGAGCCATCGCCCAGTTTCTTTGCACCTGAGCCATCGGCATTCATCACCCAAATCTCTGTGTACGCGGCAATATGACCGCGGTCGGATGAAAACGCAATCTGCTTGCTATCGGGTGACCAGGAAGGATACTGATTCCAGAGATACTGGTCTTGGCTGAACGACACGCGGGGCCAGTCGCGTGGATCATTCCAATCGAACATGAAGATTTCTTGCTCGCGCCCATCTTTGGTGCTGGTATACAATATCTTCGTTCCATCGGGCGACCATGCGGGCGCAAAGGATAATCCACGCGTGTGAAAAGTTACTTGCTCGGGCGGTGCCGCAGGGTTTTTCAAATTCGATGCGCCAAATTTGGAGGATTAATCGAGCTGAAGTATCCGGCGCATTGTATAACAACCAGGTTCCATCGGGAGAAACAACTTCGCGCGCCGCCGCGATATCATAGTAGGTACGGTCACTGAGTTCCGCGAGATGACTTCCATCCGGGTCGATAATCCAAGCGGTTGGATTTGTGCGGTCGCCGCTGAGGAAAGCAATCTTGTTATACAGTTCCGGCGGCAAGGGTCGCTTGGCTAATTCGGGAGGCCACACCGGCGCAATGGTCGGCGTCGCGGTTGGCACCGGCGTCAGACTCGAAACTGGAATCGCAATGGGTGGACGCGTCGCGGTAAACCAGTTCGCAGGAAAAGGCGTGGCGGTGCCCGTCGTGACTGCCACCGCCGTTTGGTAAACTGCCGTCACCGATGCTTCCGCGCGATTCACGGCGGTTGGAACCTCCGTGTAAACAACGTAGGGCAAAGCTGTCGCTGTTGCCATCGAACGCGGCAAAGGAGTGGGTGTGCCAATTTGGCGCGCCTGCAGAGTTTGTGCAACGACCCGCGTTGCCGCCGCAAATACGTCTTGAGGTGTCGGCGTTGTGGTGATAACCGTAAATGAAGCCGGGATGGCAACTAGATACAACGCGGGCTCACGAACGCCGGGACTCGCGTCCCATACGAAAAAATTATCAGCGCCTTCGGCAGGTCCACCGAGCCGGATGGAAATGTAACCGCGATCGATTTGCTTTTGGAGCGATGCAAGTTGGGTTGCAGAAAAAACGAATCGTTTTTTTACGCCCGCCGCCAATTCGCCGGATGACAGCGGCGTGCCAAGCGTAAACAAAGCCGGCGCGCGCCGAAGCGTATCGAAATTGGCTTGGCGCCAATCGGACAATTGGCGTGTCCAACACATCGAGCGTCCACTGCCCTGCTGTTCCCAGGTTATTTGCGTTGCGGCCGCTCAATTCAAGCGCGGCAAATGATAACTTGGTGCCTGGCGCAAACCGGGTCAAATCAAACTGCACGATGCTGGTCAATGCCTGCCCTTGACGCATTCCGACGTTCAAATTATTGTCGGGCGTAAACAACCCGCCCGTGCTATTGCCGACCCACCCAGTCTGTTTCGAATCGGGAGTTAAAGTGAGCGAGACTCCATTGGCTGGCGGAGTGGGCAACACGATCGCGCCGAGCGGAGTGGGTGTTGGTGTGCTGGCGGCAGTCGGCGAAGGCAATGGAGTGCGCGTTGCCTGAGGAACAGACGGGCGCGGTGAGATTGACGTCGATGGGGTTGTAGGTACTGCACTTGCATTTGGCGGCGCGCAGGACACCAACATCAGCGCGAGAGATCAAAAAAACAATTCCACCATGTGAGTCTGTTTGCTTTCATTCAACTACCTTCGCAGACGATTCAAATCGCTCAGCGTCCCGCCGTTTGAATATAAATCACCTCGGCGGTGATGCGTGCGCCATTTTGGGTGCCCCACACCATCACATTGTTTCCAACTTTGACATCCGCCAGCGTGGCATCGGCAACTTGGACCTGCTGGGGTTGCCCACCGGGTTGCCCAGGTTGTGCCGTCGAGGTGTTTTTGTAAAACTTGGTGTCGGCGGTCACCGCAACTTGGGTTTGCGTATTCGCAGATTGCCCACCGCCGCCCCCGCCAAATCCGCGACCCAAGGTAATCAAATTGTCTTGAATTGTTTGCACCGATCCCGTGCCTGCCGCCGGGTCTTTGGGCAATTGCGCCGGAAGTTGAACCGAGCCCGCCGGTCGATTCGTCCGGCGATTCTGCTCGCCCAACATTCGCCCGCCGACGAACGCCGAGCCCATCAATAGAATTTGGAGAAAGGCGATGCCGATAATAACAAGCCGCTTGCTTTTCATTCCATGCTCCTCAAGCAGAAACTAGAATCCGATTCGCCAAAATCCCAACTTCCAATTTCCTATTTATTCGTACCGCAGTGCTTCCATCGGATCGAGCCGCGAAGCGCGAATGGCGGGATAAAGACCAAACACCACACCGACGATCAGCGCCACGCCAAATGCTTGGACAATACTCTGCCACGTCAGCGTCGCGGCAAGATCGGCGCGATAGCGCGTCAACAATGGAATGGTGAGAATCCCCATCGCGACACCCAGCACGCCGCCGCTCAAACTCAGCGCAACCGCTTCGATCAAGAATTGTTGAACGATGTCCCATTGCCGCGCGCCAATCGCCAGGCGCACGCCAATTTCGCGCGTGCGTTCCGTCACCGAAACCATCATGACGTTCATAATGCCGATACCGCCAACGATCAATGAAACGATTGCCATGCCGACGACGAGCAAAGAAAAGGTTTGCGCCGATTCCGATTGCGCCTGCGTGATTTGGCTCAGACTCGTCACCTGCACATCTTCCTGTTGATTATCTGGCGTGTCATGTGCTTGGCGGAAATAAGCGACAATCGCGGCACTCGCCGCAGTAATATCGCTTTCATTCTTGACGCGGACGCGCACATTCACTGAACGATCTCTGCCGAACAAATCATTCACGGCAGTCGCAATCGGCAAGACGACGATGTTGTTCGGATCGACGCGCGGATCGGGGCGATCCAATTCCCTGACCAAGCCGATCACTTCGAAACGTAACCGATTGATGCGAATCTCTTGCCCGAGTGGATCTTCGTCCGGAAACAATTGTTGCGCGACGGTTTGACCGATGATCGCCACACGCGACTTGTCCTCAACATCGTACGCGGTGAAAAATTCGCCTTTCGCTACATACCCTGCGCTTTGAGTGGTGATCCAATCTGCGGCGACGCCTTGAACCGACGTGTCGTCTAAACTATCTTTTCCGCGCACCACACTGCCGGTGCCGCCGAGACTCGCTTGCACCGAAACAATCGAAGGTAAATCTTTTAATCCCAGCGTTTCTTCGTACGTAATCGGTTTGGTCAGCGCGGCTTGATTGCCGCCGCCTTGTCGACGCGCGGAAATCGTCAAATCGGTTGAGCCCAAACCGCGAAAACGACTTTGCACCGCTTCTTGCGCGCCAGTGCCGAGCGCGACCATCACGATGACCGATGCCACGCCGATAATGATGCCGAGTGCGGTGAGGAACGAACGGAGTTTATTATTCGCCAAACTCTCCAGCGCAGTTTGGAAACTATCGAAAAGATGCATGGCTTTTCTCCACCAACACCCCGTCAGTCATGTACAAGATCCGCCCGGCATTCCGCCGCGCCAGTTCCGGATCGTGCGTCACCATCATGATCGTTCGCCCTTCGCGGTGCAATTCGCCGAGCAACGCCATCACCGATTGACCATTGGCGGTATCCAGATTTCCGGTTGGCTCATCCGCCAAGATCAAATTGGGATTATTCATGAGCGCGCGCGCAATCGCCACGCGCTGCGCCTCGCCGCCGGATAGTTCTGGAGGACGATAATCCAAGCGTTCCGCCAATCCCACGCGTTCAAGCAATTGCCGCGCGCGGGCGCGGCGTTCGTGGCGCGATTGTTTATGGTAGAGCGAGGGCAGTTCCACATTGCGCAGCGCGCTAATGCCGGGAAGTAATTGAAACGATTGGAAAACAAAACCGATATGCTGACTCCGCACTTGCGCGCGCTCATTCTCGTCCAGTTCCGGAATATCGCGTCCTTCTAAACGGTACACGCCGCCCGTTGGATGAATGAGACAGCCCAGGACGTAGAGCAACGTCGATTTGCCCGAACCCGACGGACCCATAATCGCAACGAATTCACCCCGTCGAACTCTGAATGTCGCGCTGCGCAAGGCGAATGTTTGCTCGGAGCGCTTGGGGTACGCTTTGGCTAAATCCTGGGTCTCGATAATCCACTCGTTCATTGCGTCGTCACAACCTGATCGCCTTCTTGCACGCCCGAAAGTATTTCCACATTGAGATCGCCAACTAATCCGATTCTTACACTTTTGCTAGTCGTCTGTCCGTTCTGCACGACCGCCAAATTAATCGTCGCATTCGCCGTCGCGCGAATCGAACGGCGCGGTAAGGTCAGCACGTTCTTGCGTTCCGCGACGATGACATCCGCATCCGCCGTCATTCCGGGAAGCAAACCCGTTGGTGCTTTGTCAACAGAAACAAAAACAGTGTAATTGACCGCGCCGGAGGTGCTGGCTTTTTTCGGCACGACGCGGCTGACTTTGCCGCTGAACGTTTCGCCGGGGCGCGCATCAAACGTGATCGTCGCCGATTGTCCGGCTTGAATGGCAGTCACGTCTTGCTGACCGATGGTCGTCTGCACCTCGATTTGGCCAAGGTCTGCCATTTCGACGACGGTCGCATTCGCCGCAACATTATCGCCCACTTTGCCGGTCACACTCAACACACGGCCACTGAACGGCGCGAGCATCGTCGCATTCGTCAAATCGGCTTGTGCTTTTTTCAGCGCAGACTCGGCGGATTGGGCGGTGATTTCAGCTTGCTTGACATCGGTGGAACTGGGAGCCATATTCAATTTGAGTTTGTTCAACGCGTCTTGTTTGATTTGATAATCGACTTGCGCCTGTGCTAACGCGAGTTTCAAGGGTTCCGGATCAATGCTCGCCAGCGCTTTACCCAGCGGCACTTGATCGCCGGCGCGAACGCTCAATTCGATGAGGCGCCCACCCGCCGAAAAGGAAAGGGCTTGGGAATTGGCGGCGACAACTTCGCCGGGGACAGTCAATACTTGGCGCACATCACCGCGCGTGACGCGCGTGGTACGCACTGGCACCGTGGGGGTCGCCTGTTGCGCGGAGGGAAGCGAAACGGGAACCGCAAACGACGAATTGACACTGATATACCCCAAAAAGCCGGAAAGAACAATCAACACAATCGATGCAAGAATGCCAATCGGGATGACAAAACGTTTCATTTCCACTCTCCTGGGAACCTTCTCTCCAACGATCGACTGCTCTGGTCCAGATTCTTGTCAGAGGAAAGAAAAGTACTTGACGCGATCGATTTTAGCATATTAAGATTAGAATTGTGTGAGTTTTGAGAAAAAGGATAATCCAGTCAACGCCCTGTGCCAAAAAGTGAGCGCATGTCAGATTGGACGAAATAGTCCTTTTCAGGTATAATACTAATCACTCTTAACCGAGCACTGACTTTCCTCGGCTCCCTTCGGCGCCGAGGTTTTTATTCGCGCGCTGACGGAAGACGGAGGACGCGCAATTGTTTTCCGTCCTTGGTCTTCCGTCCTCCGTCAAAAGGATTACCATGCCCATTCGTTCTGATTTACGCAACATCGCCATTATCGCGCACGTCGATCACGGCAAGACCACGCTCGTCGATGGGATGCTCAAGCAATCGCACATCTTTCGCGACAACCAAGTCGTCGCCGAACGCATCATGGACTCGAACGATTTGGAGCGCGAGCGCGGCATTACGATTCTTGCCAAGAACACCGCCATCACCTATCACAATATCAAGATCAACATTGTCGATACGCCGGGGCACGCCGATTTTGGCGGCGAGGTTGAGCGCGTGCTCAACATGGTCGATGGCGTGTTGTTGCTCGTCGATGCGGTCGATGGTCCGATGCCGCAGACGCGCTTTGTTCTCCGCAAAGCGCTCGAACTGGGGCACAAGGCGATTGTCGTCATCAACAAAGTCGATCGCCCGAACGCGCGTTTGAATCACGTCGCCAACGCAACGTTCGATCTCTTCATTGATCTCGGCGCGAACGACGACCAAGCCGAGTTTCCGATTGTCTACACCGATGCGATTCGCGGCACCGCCACGCTCACGCCCATTGAAACCGGCGTTGACCTGCAACCCCTCTTTGAAACGATTGTGAATTACCTGCCCGCGCCGCAAGTCGAACCGGATCAGCCCGCGCAATTGCTCGTCACAACGCTGGCGTACGACGACTACAAAGGACGCATCGCGATTGGACGCTTGTTTGCCGGGACGCTCAAGCCCGCGCAAAACGTGATGCGCATCGCGCACGATGGCACGATGACGCCGGGCAAAATCGCGGAATTGTTCGTGCATCAAGGGTTGCAACGCATCCCAGTCCCGGAAGCCGCCGCCGGCGAAATCGTCGTGGTTACCGGCTTGCCGGAAGTTTATATCGGCGAGACGATTGCGGACGCGAACGATCCGCGCGCGCTTCCGCCAATTCGCGTCGAAGCGCCGACGGTGCGCATGGCGTTCGGCGTGAACACCTCGCCGTTCACCGGGCGCGAAGGGACGTGGAGCACGTCGCGCAAATTGCGCGAGCGTTTGTTCAAAGAGTTGGAATCGAACGTAAGTCTGCGCGTCGAAGAGACCGAATCGCCGGACACGTTCATCGTTTCCGGGCGCGGCGAGTTGCACTTGGCGATTCTCATCGAGACGATGCGCCGCGAAGGGTACGAGATGCAAGTCTCGAAACCGGAAGTGATTTTCAAAGAAGCCGAAGGCGGACAAAAACTCGAACCGGTCGAAGAAGTGTACATTGAAGTCGCGGGCGAGCTGATGGGCGCGGTGATGGAACTCTTGGGCACGCGCAAATCGCAATTGAAAGAAATGCACACCGCCGACGATGGCTCGGCGCATTTGCGCTATCTCGTGCCTACGCGCGGGATGCTGGGCTTTCGCAGTAAATTTCTCACGGCGACGCGCGGCACCGGCGTGATGCACGCGCTCTTTCACGGCTACGAGCCCTTCGCCGGCGAAATGTCGATGCGGACGCACGGTAGTCTCGTCGCATTCGAAAGCGGCGCGGCAACCGGCTTTGCCATCGAGAATGCGCAAAAGCGCGGTATCTTGTTCGTTGCGCCCGGCACCGAAGTCTATCAAGGGATGGTCATCGGCGAGCAAGCGCGCGAAGGCGACATTGCCGTGAACATCGCCAAGAAAAAACATTTGACGAACATTCGCAGTTCGAACGCGGACATTGCGGTGCAACTCACACCGCCGGTCATCATGTCACTCGACGAGTGCATCGAGTACATCTCCGATGATGAACTGCTTGAAGTCACGCCGAAAAGTTTGCGGATTCGGAAAAGAATCTTGAACAACGAGGAACGACGCAAGACCGCATCGCGCGAAACCCGCGAAGAGGATGAATAAAAGTAGGGGCGACCCAATGTGGTCGCCCCATTTCTATTCATGTCACACGTTCGATGTCACTCTGAGCGTAGCGAAGAGTCTCGTTGATCCTTTCAAGAGCAAGCAATCCTTCGGGTGATAACGAGACGCAAAGCGTTCACTCGCTCCGCTCGTTCAGAATGACGTGAAGGGTCATTCGTTTTCTAATCGGCGTTCGATCAGAATGCCGATGAAAATTCCTAGCATGGCAACTGCCTGCACGACGCACCAAATTCAGTAAGCGTGCAGAACGAACGCTTCGATGCCAGTCAAGTACGCGGCAAAAAATAATCCGCCGCTTGCTAACGCCAGCCGCGCGTTTCCCAACCACGCGGGCGCGTTGTCGCTTTTGAACAACGCCCACAATGCCAGCGCAAGCAATGCCGCGTAACCCGCCGCGCCCAGCGCCGCCACCGGCACGCCCAGCAGCATCGAGAAGGAACTCGCGTTCACCACATCGCATTCGCTTCCCGGCGTGCAAATGATTTCGGTCTTGCTGACTTTGGAATACCACAGATACAGCGAATCGATCAGCCCGATGAGCCCAAACACTGCGCTCGCGATCTGCAAATTCTTCAAGGTTAGATATTTCCGCATGTTCTCCTCTCCCCGTCGATGATTCGTCCACGAGTGTAGCACGAATCGCGACGCGCTGTCAAAATCCCAACCAGCCCGGCAACTCGTCCAATGATTTGATTTCCGCGTCCGGCGTTGCAGGCAAGCGTTCGCGACGTTGATTGAATCGGTTGACCCACACGACGCGCAGACCACAATTCGCCGCGCCTGCCGCGTCCCACGCATTCGCCGATTGAAACGCAATTTGCTCGGCGGGCACGCCCAACTTATCGACGGCGAGCTGGTATACGCGCGGATCCGGTTTGTACACGCCGACTTGTTCCACCGACCAGACATGATCGATGAGCGTTTCGATTTTTGCGCTAGTCACAGCGGCTTGCAGCATCATCGGCGAACCGTTGGAGAGAATTGCCGTGCGCACGCCGGCGCGCTTTAATCTTTCGAGCGTCGCGCGCACGTCGGGATAAACAGCGAGATGCAGATACGCGTCGATCAAATCGCGACGTAACCCCTCATCGACGATGCCAAATGCTTCGAGTGTATAATCGAGCGCATCTTGCGTCACTTGCCAGAAATCGGCGTGGCGACGCATCAGACTGCGGAGCCACGTGTACTCGAGTTGTTTCGTGCGCCACAACGCCGAGAACCGGTCGGCATGATCACCAAGACGCGCGCGATGTTGCGCGACCGCCGAGTTGAAGTCAAACAGCGTACCGTACGCATCGAACACGCACGCGCGAATGTTTTGCAAATGTGGCATCGCTTCCTCCTGCTGATATTATAGCGCATAAAACTGGAATTTGGTCAATCCACTCTCGCGGGATATAATCAGTTTTGTGATTCGCACCGAACCCTTGCGCCAGGCGCAACCTCAACCGATTCCTCTGCCCCAGCCATCGAGCGCAAAAATTCTTTGGCGTTGTCTGAGTTATCTGCGTCCGTACAGCAAACTCGTTGCGTCTGCGTATCTTGCGCTCCTCGGCATCACCGCACTCGCGCTCACGATTCCGCAATTCATTCGCTGGATCGTCGATCGCGGTATCGGACAGCGCGACACAAATATGTTGCTCGGCTCCGCCGCCGGGTTGCTGGGACTGACACTCGTCAAAAGCATTCTCACCTTTTTTCAGGGGCTCTGGTCCGAGACCGCGTCGCAAGGTGTTGCGTACGATTTGCGCAACGCGATTCATCGCCAGCTCGCCGTGCTTTCGTTTTCATATCACGACCGCACCGAGACCGGGCAAATTCTTTCACGCGCGATTCAAGACGTCGACCGCATTCGCTTTCTGACCGGGCGCGCGTTTCTGCGCCTCGTCGACGCGTTCGTCTTGTTCATCGGCACCGCCGCGCTTCTCTTCGCGATGAATCCGATGCTCGCCTTGCTCGCGCTGGGCACAATGCCAATTCTCGCGTATCGCGCGTTTCATTATGGTCGACGCTTGCGCCCGCTTTCGCTCGCAATTCAGCAACAACTTGCGGTGCTGACGACACGGCTCGAACAAAACTTGCGCGGCGCGCGCGTCGTCAAAGCGTTTGCGCAAGAGAACGCCGAAGTCGAACGTTTTGAGCGCGAGAACGAACGCTGGTTTGATCTCTCGGTGCAATCGACGCGCCTGCAAGCGATGAACGCGCCGCTGATCGATTTGATCGCGAATGTCGGCACCGTGTTGATCATTTGGTTCGGCGGGCAATTAGCGATTCAAGGACAACTCACGCTCGGTGAACTCGTTTCATTCTCGACCTATCTCGCGCAGTTGATTCAGCCCGTGCGCCGCCTAGGACAAATTATTCCGGTATTGTCGATTGCCGCCGCCGCGGGCGAACGCATCTTTGATATTCTCGACACGCGCTCCGAAGTGCGCGACGCGCCCGATGCCATTGCGCTTCCTGCCGTGCGCGGTGCGGTGAAATTCGATCACGTCTCGTTCGCGTATTTTCGCCGCCACCGCATCTTGACCGATATTTCCTTTGAGGCGCAACCGGGTCAAGTCATCGCGTTGCTTGGCACCACCGGCTCCGGCAAATCGACGATCATCAATCTCATTCCGCGCTTTTACGATCCGACGGAAGGCAAAATTTCCATCGATGATCTTGATTTGCGCCGTGTGACACTCAACTCTCTGCGCGATCAAATCGGTATCGTTCTGCAAGAGTCGATGCTTTTTGCGACGACGATTCGCGAGAACATTAACTTTGGCTCGCCAAACGCGACGCGAAGAACAAATCATCGATGCGGCGCGCGCGGCGCAAGCGCACGATTTCATCTTGCAAACGCCGAACGGCTACGATACGCTCGTCGGCGAGCGCGGCATTACGCTGTCCGGCGGACAACGCCAGCGCGTGGCGATTGCGCGCGCGTTACTCAAAGACCCGCGCATTCTGATTCTCGATGATGCGACCTCAAGCGTAGACGCCGAGACCGAGCGACAAATTCAAATTGCATTGGAACGTTTAATGCACGGGCGCACATCGTTCGTCATCGCGCAACGCTTGAACACGTTGCGTCTGGCGAATCTAATTCTTGTTCTGGACAAAGGCCGCATCGCCGCGCGCGGCACGCACGAGGAACTATTGCGTACGTCCGGTTTGTATGCGGAGATTTATAACCAACAACTACGACCAACCTCACCCCAACCCTCCCCTGATCAAGGGGAGGGCGCGGGAGGGGTTCAATGAGTCTTTCCATCGGCGCGGCAAGCGCGGGTATGGGACCGCGCGGCGCAATTGAAAAATTCGGTGAAGACTCGGAAGCGCATGCGTTCGATGCGCGTATTCTCGCGCGACTCCTGGGTTACTTGCGTCCCTACTGGCGTCGTATGCTCGCGGCCATCGGACTCATTTTGATTTCGTCGACGCTGACGCTTGCCGCGCCGTATCTCATCAAAGTCGCCATCGATCAATTCATTGCCGTGCGCGACGCGGCGGGTTTGACGCAAATTGCGTGGCTATTGGCAGCGACGTTCGTGGGAATTTTTCTTTCGACGGCGACACTGCAATATCTATTGTCCTGGGTCGGGCAACAAGTGCTCAAAACCTTGCGCGCGCAATTGTTTCACCATTTGCAAGAATTGTCGATGGGGTATCACGACACCCACATCGTCGGCGTAACGATTTCGCGCGTCATCAATGATGTCTCGGTCATCAACGATTTGTTGTCGCAAGGACTCGTGACGCTCATCGGCGATCTCGCGGTGCTTATCGGCATCATCATCGTGATGATTTCAATGAGCCCGGCGCTTGCGCTCGCGGCGTTCAGCGTCCTGCCGCTGATGGTGCTGGCGACGTGGTTGTTCACGCGCCAAGCGCAAGTGGCATTTCGCGATACGCGTTCGCGCATTGCTGCAGTCGTCGGCGACCTCGCCGAAAATATTTCCGGGATGCGCGTGATTCAAGCATTTGTGCAAGAGGATGCGACGCAGGAACGTTTTGACGAAGTGAATCGCGCGAATCGCGACGCGAATATTGCCGCGATGCGGTTGTCGTTCATGTTCTTGCCGTCGGTGGAATTTTTGGGAATGCTGGCGACAACTATCGTCCTGGGCTTTGGCGGCATGTCAGTCGCGCGCGGCGAAATCACGTTGGGTGTCGTCGTCGCGTTCCTGGCGTACGTCACACGCTTCTTTCAACCAATCCAAGAACTGAGTCAGCTTTACACGACGCTGCAAGCGGCGATGGCGGGCGGCGAACGCGTGTTGAATTTGCTCGACACGCCGCCGCAGGTCAAGGATTTGCCGAATGCCCGAGAAATGCCGCCGATTGCGGGCAAGATCGATTTTGACAATGTCTCGTTTGCCTATCGCAGCGATGATTTGATTTTGCGCGAGGTAAATTTGCATATCGATGCCGGCCAAACCGTTGCGCTCGTCGGACCGACCGGCGCCGGCAAAACATCGATGGCGAATTTGGTCGCGCGACTCTACGATGTTTCCACCGGCGCGGTGCGTATCGACGACATTGATGTGCGCGAGGTTGCGCAACAATCATTGCGTCGCCAAACGGGCATTGTGCCGCAAGAACCCTTTCTGTTTTCCGGCACGCTCGCCGAAAATATTCGCTTTGGCGCGCCGGACGCATCCGATGATGCAATCGAGCAAGCCGCGCGCTTGGCAAACGCGCACGAGTTCATCGCGGCGATGCCGGACAAGTACGCGACGCTGATCCAAGAAGGCGGCGTGAATTTGTCGGTGGGGCAGCGGCAATTGGTTTGCATCGCACGCGCGGTGCTGGCGAATCCGCGCATCCTGATTCTCGACGAGGCGACCGCGAGCGTCGATACATTGACCGAGGCGTTGATTCAAGAAGCGTTACACCGCTTGCTCCGGGGACGCACGGCGATTGTCATCGCGCATCGTTTGAGCACCATTCGCCACGCCGATCTGATTTGTGTGGTCAACGATGGTCGCATCGTCGAGCGCGGTCGACATGACGAACTCATTGCGCTGAACGGATTGTATCGACAATTGTACGAGCGGCAGTTTGTCGATGTGAATACAGATTCCGGCAAATTGATTTGACACGCTTTTGGAAGTGTGTTATATTCCGAGCCGTTCGTGGGGGCGTGGTGTAGTGGTCTAACATGCGGCCCTGTCAAGGCCGAGATCGCGGGTTCGATCCCCGTCGCTCCCGAGCCCAAAAATTGAACAGAAATTGCAATTATTTCACTAATTATTGCGTTTCTGTTCAATTTTTTGTTCTATGGTGCAATATTTTTTGATTTTCACCCTACCTTCGGACCCGCATTCAAAATCTGCCTCCATTCCGATTTTGCCATCGCCGGATATGATGGCAAGACTTGGCCCTCAATTCATTATCGGACACGTGATCTCTCAATGCGGAACCAACACGAATCATATGATGTGGCGGCCGTGGTTTGCGCCACCCTGTCTGTAACATCCGCGTCATCGCGACGACAACCCTGAAAGGCGAAAGCCGGGAACAGGGTCTTCCTCTGTTCCCGGCTTCGTTGTTTGCCGGGCTACAAAGTGCTGGTGTGGGAGCAATCTCAAGCTAGAGCGATGAGCGAGTGAGCAACTGCATCATCAATCGGCCTGCTTCTTCCGTTCCGTCTTGGGTAGCCCTATTCGCCACCCCCGTGTTCTGCAAGAGATGGGCAAAGATGCGGGTGGCTTCCACGGTTTCGATCCGATTCCCCCGCACGACCACGCGCGCTATCGCAAGCCGCAACAAGCGTTTCTGCAGGAGAGCATCGCGTGCGCTAACAGCAATCTCCCACTGCGCTCTGAACGCGCTCAACGGTTCGATGGTATCGATGAGCCGCTCGACCTCGAAGGAGCGATGACGCGCCCACTGCGCCGGGGTCGGTTCAACCAAGGTTTGCATTGGAAGGGCTTCTGCCTTTGGATGCCGCCGTTCTTCCGCCAGGCGTTTGAGCGTGTCATCTGTAAGAGCGGGACTGGGTCCCCTGCCGACTCCAGCACCTGTCTCCACTCTTCACGCCAATCGTCTGGCCATTGGAGATTGGATAGCAGCCCAACGATGGCGCCTTCGACAGACTCGGCGCGGATACTCGGTTGCATACAGCGAAGGCGATGTTGAATCCGCGCATTGCAGAGGTAACGTCGTTCACCACGCAGACGTGCGCCGATCAGATGACTCCCACATTCACTACAAAACAAAAGACCGGTCAAGGGAAAGGCGGCGCGCGGCTTGAGACTCGTTCGACGCGGTGGGCGACTCGACTGGCGGCGAATTTCCTGGCACCGCTCAAACATCCCTTGCTCTACCAGGATGGGTTGCTGTCCCCGCTGCACCATGCCAGGATGATGCCGCTTCAATTTGGTGCCGCGTGCCGTGGTGCCGAAGTAGAGCACGCACCCTGTGTAAAAGACACGCATCAACATCTCGCGCACGCTGTCGCGGGTAAATGGTTGTGGACCGCCCGCGCCAGACAGCGTTTGGTGCGAAAGTGACGCGGGGTACCGTCGGGCAAGGTCACGACGTAGCCGTTCAGTTTCTCGGCGATGACTCCATCGCTGTATCTCCGCTTCTCGTACCAATCAAACGCGAGGCCAACCGCGAGGCTTTCGATCGGATGAAGCGCCAAGCGCTGGCCCTGGCTGAGATTGGGCTGGCCATAATTCGGACAGTAGTTCCGTCCATTGACATCGGTGCAGGCGGAACACCGTCCATTGCAGTATCCCAAGGGAATGCTACCGTTCCACAGCCCTTTGAGGACGCGACCTTGTTTCCCGCGTTTGGTTTCAGCGCTCAACCGATCACAATAGATTTCGGCAAGCGAACCCAGGACCGCGAGCACGACCTTGCCCCAAATCGCGGTAAAGTCGATGTTCTCGGTGATTGAAACGAAGGCCACGTTCCACTGGTCCAACTGGTCGAGGGTCAGCAAGAGTTCTTTGAGGCTGCGGTAGAACCGGTCGAGCGACGAGACGACGATCACCTCAACCTCCCCGGCGCGGGCGCGTTCCAGGAGCATTTGGAGCGCGGGACGCTGGGCGCGTCGCCCGGAGCGGGCAGATTCGCAAAAGATCTCCTCGAGTTGCCAGCCCTGGCTGTAGACGTAATCGGCGATGAGTTTGCGTTGCATGTCGAGGCTGTGTCCGTGTTCGACTTGCATGTCGGACGACACCCGGATGTACCCTGCGGCTTTCATGTTACTTCCTCCAATGACTAAAGATTCGTGCGGGACTGGCCAGCACGTGGAGGAATATTAACAGGGGTAAGCGTGTTTTTCCATGGAGGGGAAATGACGAAAAGAGAACGGTTGCTTGACTCGAACCGGGTGAATGTCTGTTGCTCGTTCCCTCGGCGGCATGAATCGCTGCCTTTTCGAGAGGCATACCTCTTCAGTTATCCAAACCAGTCGCGCAAGATGCACTCCTCTCTGTCAATGCAGTTTGGCCGACGGGCGGATGGGGTTTTCGACCAGGACACCCCCTGCGAGATAGCCGATTCATTAAGAATTGACGCCACAACATTTTTTGTATTTCTTGCCGCTGCCACAGGGACAAGGATCGTTGCGCCCAACTTTCACCGCGGTTTTGGGTGGCAAAGTGGGAAGGGCTTTTGGAAGCGCCGGAAGCATTTCTTTTAGCGGGGCTTGGACCGGCTTGGAAGACGGCGCTTTCGGTTTCTCCAGGGGTAGCGGGGGAGATTGAAAACTAGCCCACCACTCCATTTCTTTGACGACATTTTCGACCAGGTGATAGTGGGGATCTTGCTGCAATTCCTGGAAGACCTCTGCTGGTTTCATGGCTAAACGTATGGCCACCCATTCCGGCTCGACGAAACCATCGTCCACCAGATCATCGGCAAACGCCTGCTGGATATCGGCTTGGAGTTCGACCAGCTGCAAATCCGCACTGCAATTGACGAGGGCGCTCCATACATGCGAGGGGGTGCGGGGTAATTTTCCATGAAATAAATCCTGAAAGTAGCGGAGCACATCGTCGCGGGTGCGGATTCCCTGCGTGACCAAGACGACGCAGGCTTCCAGAGCGCTGCCTCGGACATACTCATCGGCTTGGGGATTTTCGACCAACTGCGCAATGCGACTGGTATCCCCGGCACACACGGAAGCCAAGATCCGCGCTAAATCTTCGGTCACGACGTCGCCGGTGAGATCGTAGACCGCCTCGCCGGCCATGGAAAAAAAGTCGGCGATCAACGGATAGGCGCGGGGTTCTCGAAATTGAGCCAGTAAGAACATGGCATACGTATGGGCCATGTAGTCTTCTTGCTGGGCGATCTGATCGAGATGGGTGCACGCGTATTCCAAGATTTCTAAAAGCGCGGGGGTGATTTGCTCTGGCTGGGACATCGCCTGCTCAAGGGCTTGGCGGGGGAAGGACCCGGTATAGAACTCTAGCTGTTTCAGAATTTCCTTAATTTCCATGGATGGGCCTCAATGTTATCCCTGATTATTGACAAACATTCAGTCGCTGCCCGATCTATTTTGAGCCGCGCGCGCTTTTTGCCAACTGAAGCGCTGGGATAGGCTGTGGTCAATATCTAATTCTAAATCGTTTTCCATTCTCGTGCCAAGATCGCGTAAACCCTATCATCCAGCCAACGATTATACATCCAAACCGTTTCAACGAAATGGGCTTCCTGCCGCATCTGCATGCGTTCCAGCAATCGGATCGAAGCGTGATTATTTGGATCAACCGATGCAAAAATGCGATGCTGTTCGAGATCAGCAAAGATATGGTTGAAAACCAACTCTAATGTTTCCGTGGCAAAACCCCAATGTTGAGCATCGGGCTTCAAAGTAATTCCAATTTCAACCTGCCGGGGTGCGGCTTTCAAAAAATGGAGTCCGCAATCCCCAATCAATTCACCGGAATCATTTTTGCAAATCGCAAGTTGAAACCAGGTGCCCGGCAAATTCGGTTCGCTCACACAGCGCCTCAGGATAAATTCCTCAACCTCGCTAAGCGTTTTGGGTTGCCAGGTCTGGAATTGGTAAATCTCGGGATTGGATCGATACGCCAACACGGCGGGGGCGTCTTGCGGACGTAATGGGCGGAGTGTGATCCGTGCAGACTTTAAGTAGCTCATGCTGAATTCACCTTTTCCAGATCCAGCTCAACTTTACGGCTATTCGGCCGGTTTGCACCAGGAGCGAACCAGGGAGGGCGCGTGGACGGCAGACGATTGGGGGACCTCGACCTCAAAGAACGATTTATTTGGATGATTTATTCATCCTGCCCAGAGGCTATTGAGAGAAAAAGTCAGTCAAGTCTTACTAATCCCAAGGCAAAGCCATTTCAGGATCGATCATCATTGAGTCGAATTGGACAACCGGCATTCGCTCCGCCCGTTACCAAGTCTTTAAAGACATTCAAATTCCAGCCGTGATTTAACGCGGGCAGGCGATGACCGCAGACCCTGGCAAGTGCATGACGTTGTCGTGCATTCCGGAGAACGCATGGCTCGCGCCATCTGTGTTCGTCCACCAATACATCGCCTCTCGCGGCAGGTTCACCGGGCCGGGAAATAGCTGGGCGTGCGCGGCTCGCAGGAACATGCCGTTGTCGGGCTCGCCCAATCCGAACATGGTGATCCAGCCGTTGAACTTTTTGGCTTTGATCCGCGCGTAAATCTGGGCCGAGACAAACTCCAGTTCGAAGCCGACGAGTGCGCCCTGGATCAGGTCACCACTCACAGTTCTTGTCTGGGGAAAGAAGACTAAACGGAAGATGAAATAGACGCATATCAGGCCGACGAGCGTCGCCAGGTAAGTGGATGTTCTGTTCATAGTTTCGTGTCCAAATTCTCTGGGTCCACGATAGAGAGTGCCAAATTGAATCCACCCTTCATGAAAAGCTAAGGGGGTTCGATGTCATTGTGTGTGAGGAAAGTATAGTCTTTGTTCTGATTTCGTCAATCGGGTTCGTCAAGGTATGCGGCTAATTGCAGAAGATAAATTTCCTATGAATCTAAAAACACTTCTTGGAATTTCAGGATGTTCGATTGTCGCGCCGCTGGTGATCTTTGCGGTCGTTCTCACGGCGTTGCTGGCGATGGTCATTCCGCAATTGCCATTCGGTCAAGAGCAAGCTTGGCAGTGGATGCTGGGAACACCACAAGCGGTCAAGCGACCACCTCTTCCGTCTCCCGAGGGCAAGCCCATTATCAGTGGCAATGGAGAGTGGTGTGTCACGCGTGCGTATCAAGAGACACCTGAAGAGAGCCACTTGAATGCGGGACGTGTGCAGGGATTCGTGCGCGATGCAAATGGACTACCACTGGCTGGCGTGGCGATTCACGTTTCCTGGGATGGTGATGAAGGCGGTATCACGCAATATACCGACGTGAATGGATACTATGTCTTCATCCTCTCACCAGGGGAATATCGCGTACAGGTTGCGCAAGGACAAAGCCAGGTTGTTTCATTTCGCACCAACATTCGCGCCTACTACGGGCATTACACCTACGACGTGGATTTTGCGATGGGGAGTTGTTTTAGCCAGTCGGGAAATTACAGCAAGAATCCCAGCGCACCCCAAGGACTGCCTGTGTCAGGGCGCATCACGGCGACGTTTCACGATTGGCAATATCTGCTTCAGATGAATCGCATTCACGAGGGCTTGGATATCGCGGTAAATATTGGCACGCCTATCCTTGCCACGATGAGTGGGAAAGTAACGCAAGCGGGAAACTACGGAGCGTGGGGCAATATGATCATGGTGCAAAACGGACCTTGGGAAATCATTGTTGCCCATCTCTCTGTAGTGGATGTGAAATTAGGGGAGGAAGTTTCAGCGGGTACAGTGCTTGGTAAAAGTGGCAACACGGGTTTCTCGACCGGACCACACGTCCATTATGAGATTCGCTACAACGGAATGCCGATTGATCCGCAGAATGTCGCGGCATATTTAGACAATGCGCCCAAGCCGACGCCGACGAGACGCTGAAAGTTCATACGACCGCGGAAAGACATACATGGACAAAGTGCCCGCTGTCGCACTCTGTCGCTGATCGGCTGGCGTTACCGGCAAGTGAGGGAACTGGCGGGAAAAACCACCAGACGCCGAATCCGCCGTTGGGGCTGAATCCCCGAAAGTGTGAGCAAAGCCCGCACTTGTCCGGGGCACGCGGTGTTATGCGCAATACGGAAGTGTGCCATGGGCGATCATGCCTACCGCGCAAGGAGATCGGAAAGCCAGGTATTCAGGTAGCCGTCCGTTGATCGCCTCTGAGCCAGCTCCAGCAGTCGTGTGGTCAGGCGAGTGTGTGGGTGTGGCCAGCCCAGGGCTCGGGCGTAGGCGCGGCTCTCGTGCGCGAGCTTCAATGGCACGAGACGCATCGCACGCTCGACCTGCTCCAATCCGCCCGCGCGGAGGGTGTCGAGATACACGTCCCTCACGGTCTCTACAGCGGAGAGTTCGTGCGCCTCGTCGAGAAGTCGGTCGAGGCTGAAGAGCGGACAGCCGACGGTCGCCTCCTCCCAGTCGAGCAGTATTGCGCGCCCATCGTCCAGCATGATCGCATTGCCCCCGTTCACATCGGGGTGATCAAGCGACGGCGGGATATCAGCCAGCGCATCAGCGTCGAGTTGGAGCGCCGGCTGCGCGTCACGTAGCCACTGGACCAACTCCACGGGCTGGTCCGACAGATCGTCCTCGAGCAGGGCGCCCGGCACTCTGCGCACGTCGAACACCGGCAACCGCGTGAGATCCAGCTTCGCGACGGCCGCCTGAACCCGTGCGAGTTCACGCGCCGTGGCCTCGAGCGCCCCGGGCGTTCCCACCTCCTCAGCAGTGGCTCCTTGAATGTGCTCAAAGAGTGTCCAGAGCTGGCCGTCCACCATCTCGCTCGCAATCAGTCGCGGTGCACCTTCGGGCACGATCCTTTCGAGAAGGGCATGCACGTCGGTTACCTGCGGAAACAGCGGAGTGAAGCTGGCCTTGAGAACGACACTGCCGAAACGCGCCGTCACGCCCCACCGTTTGATCTGGAGGATCTCCGGGGGTTCTTCTACCTTGCGCGCACAGGCAGAAGCAACCCACCGTGAGGCGGCGTCTAGGGCGATGTGCTCGTTGGGCCACGCGGGTTGCTCGTTCGTCATTGCTCAATCTCCAGAGCCAGTACTGCGGGTCGAAGTCGAGGTGCTCGATTCCACAACTAAGCCTCCTTTAGTTTTGGCGCCTAACAAACTGTGGAGTGAATATCGCCGTTGGAAGTGGATTTCGCTACCGACAACTATTTCAGTCGGTGATCTCACCACTCAAACTGATTGGCGTTGGACGCCCAGTCTGTAGCCGAAGCGTCTCGGGCATGCGGATGAGCAGAGGCATGCGCAAGACCAGGTCAAGCCCGATGAAGGTTAGAAAAACAAAGGACGGTCCGACCTTGTCCCAGATGATGCCGGCCAACGCTGCGCAGACGGCATTGGCTAGCATCTTGGTGAGTCGCGCGATTCCAAGCCAGCGGCCCATCTGCTCGGCCGGCACCAGCTCTCGTTCCATCGCCGCACCGATAGGACCGCCAATATAGAAAAAGCCCTGGAGTGCTCCCGCGACCAACAGAAAGACTGGGTTCGGCGCCCAGATCAGGATCAAGAGGGAAAGCCAGAAGATCGGTATCGTGAGGTAGAGCACCCGCTTGCGTCCCACCTTGTCCGCGAGTCGGCCCAGCGGGATGGCAAAGGCAACCGAGGCGAGCGCAGAACAGGTGACCATCGCCCCTAAAATAAATTCATCCGCTCCTTTGACCTCGTGGGCAAACACCAGGGAAAAGGGGAAGACCATGCCGAGCGGGAGTCCGCCAATCGAAGCAATCATCAGCCAGCGTTTCAAATGGCGACCTTCTTTGAAAACTTGATACAGATCGCGGAACAGATGGGGTGCAGTCGCCCTTGCCGATCGCCATGTTTGGCTGGATAACTGTTTCGACACAAACACAAATGTGCCCAGCGTGAAGATAGCGGCCAGGAAGAAGAGCGGTCGGATGCCCGTCGCATTGACGCCGCCAAAGCTGGTCACCACCCACGCACCGAGAAGAGGACCTGCCATGCCCACGAGCCCGGCGCCGAACGTCTCGCAGATCATCATCCCGGTGGCGCGATCCTGGTTGACCAGACAATTGCCACAGATTGTGGCGCAAGAGAGATTGCTCACCGAATAGCCTTGCCAGAAGGCGACCATCGCGATGAGCGTAATCGTCCAATCCTGGGCGAGTCCATACGTCAGGTAGGCGAGCGCGACCATCCCAATCCCCAACAGGTAAATCCTTTTGGGACCCAGGCGATCAATGTACCAGCCCGTAAATGGGCTGGCAAATCCGGCGAGCAGCATGCCCAGGCTGATGACAAAGCCCAACTGCGTGGCGGTCGCGCCCAACGCAATAATGTAGATGGACAGATAGGGGTAAACCATCTGGTACGCCAGGCGGTCGAACGAGGTTCGCATGACCGTCACCTTCCAGTCGTGCGCTTGGCGTCCCAGGAAAGAAACCCATGCGGAAAGAAAAGGAACTTGGGTCTTCAACGGTTTTGCATCCAGGGTGAGATTGGGAAATTCAAACTGTCTCAGCAGAGGGGTGAACAGACACCCTTGGTAAGCCGTACAGCGGCAGAGCGATTTTGGAATGAGTTGTATGCCGCCCGCGGGACAAATCCTGAAGCATTATATATCAACCCACGGGTAACCCCAACTCTGAACTCTCAGGTTATCGATGTCTCTTTCAAAGATTAGGGGGAGCTGAAACCTGGGAGCAATACTTGACGAAGCTCAAAGCAGAGACGAAAACGATGCGTGCGTTCAAGGATGAAATGGCAAAAGCCAAATTGTGAAGCGAACGAATTGCGACTTGATTTGAATTGGGATATAATATCCTCAGTCTGAGGATAGAATCCAATGCGTCGCGATGAAGTTCTGAAAATCCTACATGAACATCGGACTCAAGTAAACAAGTTTGGCGTCAAATCACTGGCGGTTTTCGGCTCCGTTGCTCGTGATGAAGCACGAGCTGACAGTGATGTAGATGTACTCGTTGAATTTGATCCACCACCAACATTTGAGCGGTATATGGATCTCAAATTCTATCTTGAGGAGTTGCTCGGTTGTGCGGTAGATTTGGGGACGCCAAACACCCTCAAGCCGCGCATCCGCCCGCGTATCCAAGCCGAGGCGCTCTATGTCGCGTGATTATCGTTTGTATTTGGATGACATCCAAGCGTCTTCCGCAAAAATCCTGCAATATACGCGGGGCGTCAGTTTTGATAGTTTCGTGAACGACACTAAAACCTTTGATGCTGTCGTGCTCAATCTCCAAATCATTGGCGAAGCAGTAAAGAACATCCCTGATTCAGTCAAAGCAAAATATCCCTAGGTCGATTGGCGTCGTATTGCTGGCTTACGCGATGTCATTGCTCATGGATACTTTGGTTTGAACGAGGATTTACTCTGGGATATAGTTCAGAACCGCGTGCCACAACTTGCCGAACAGATCCAAGAGATTCTCGCTCTTGAAGGTTAGCAGAGAACCGAAAGTGGATTTGCTGTTAGTTCAGGGACATGCTATGATTCCGAACGTAGCCCTTGAACGGGATGGTAGCGATTAATGACGGTGGTGCGACGAGCAAATTCCAGATGGTTATAAGGGCTGGATGCCCGTCGCTCCCGTGCTGGTAAAATGGTTTGCGGAAAACCCCTCAAAACAAGGGTCTTCGCAAAGCCCATGGATCGAATTAGGATCAAAAGTTGATGCGGGTTCGAAGATTCGAATCCGCATCAACTTTTTCTGTACAATCTACTTGAGGTGGATCATAATTGCGCTGAATTCTGCTTGCACCCAATCAACATGCACCCTAACCGCTCTCTCGCTCGGCACTCCACACCCGTTTTTTTGTGAGGTCAATTGATTGCGCTCCATTGCCTTAATTCCCCAAGTGACTATAATCATTGTCGAGGTTCGATTATTTGGATGTACCCTCCCCCGATATTTCAGTCAATCGCAACACGGCTTGAACGCTGGTCGCAATCCTTTTGGCATTGGATTGGCGCCGCGCCGGTTGCTCTCAAAGTTATCGGCTTGGTGGTGTTGCCGTTGCTGATTGTCGGCATCGGCAGCGCGATGTTTATTCGCGAAGAATTAGCAATGCTACTCCAAATTCACGGTGCCGAGTCCATTCAAGCAGAGATCTTTCTCGGTCTCACGCGCCAAATCGCGACGGTTATGGGGGGAATCGCATTCTTTGGTCTTGCCTTGGCGATCCTATTTACTCGCATGCTCACTCATCCCTTGCAAGATCTCGTCCACGCTATCCAACGCGTAAAAGCCGGTGACCTCACGACGCACGTTCCAGTTTGGGCACGCGATGAAATTGGCGAGGTGCAAGACGAGTTTAACGCGATGGTGCATGATCTTGGCGAATCGCGAGCGGCGCTTGTGCAACAACAAACTAAACTCGAAAAACTAAATCTTGAAAATACGCGCTTGCTGGCTGAACTCAATGCGAAGAATTCAAGCTTGGAGCAGTTGTTGCATCATGCCATTTCAGCGCAAGAAGCGGAACGCAAACGTCTGGCACGCGAGTTGCACGACGAAACCGGTCAATCACTCACATCGATCTTATTGCGGTTGAAAGCCCTGCAATCTGAGACTGATCCCGAAGTGATGTATGATCGATTGAACGGCTTGCGCTATCTCACTAGCCAAACGCTCGAGGAAGTTCGGCGACTTGCACTCGATTTGCGTCCGATGGCGCTCGATGATTTGGGACTTGTGCCGGCAATTCGTTGGTACGTTCAACAATGTACTGAACGAAACGGGATCGAAATCCAATTCCACGCGGCGGACACCATCAAGCGATTGTCGGCAGACATCGAAATTATTTTATATCGTGCTGTACAGGAAGGATTGACAAATGTGATTCGCCATGCGCAGGCGCGCCACGCTGATATCACTCTAGAGCACGATGGTCACGCCGTTTGGTTGACCATTAATGATGATGGCAAGGGAATTGAACCGAATCCAGGCAATCGCGGAGGAATGGGATTGGAAGGTATGCGCGAACGCGTAATGCTCGTCGGTGGCAAATTGCGCATCGATTCCACACCGGGGGCTGGGACGCAAGTCGTGATCGAGTTACCGGTGGAAATGGGATCGCTATGACCGAATTGATTCACGTGCTATTGGTCGATGACCATGCCGTCGTGCGCGCTGGGCTGCGCGCGGTGCTTGAAAAGGACCGCAGTTTTTCTGTTATCGGCGAAGCGGAAGATGGTGCGCACGCCATCGAACAAGCAGTGGCGTTGCGCCCCGATGTTATCGTCATGGACATTACTCTGCCGGATTTCGATGGCATCGAAACGACGCGGCGGATCCGTGCAAAAATTCCAGAGGCGCGCGTACTGGCATTGACGATGCACGACGAAGAGACGTACCTTGTGCCGTTTCTCAGGGCCGGAGGAATGGGTTACGTCCGAAAATCTTCGAGTGATCGCGATCTGATGGAAGCAATTCGGCGGGTGGCGCGCGGTGAATCGTATTTGCAGCCCGGCGGCGTCGATGCCATCGTCCGCGAACATCGCATGCAAGAACCGGCGCCAGACACACTTTCTGAACGCGAGCGCCAAGTCCTTATCTTAACAGCGAAAGGATACACCAGTCGTGAGATTGGCGACCAATTGGCACTTTCGCCGCGAACCGTCGAGACTTATCGCGAACGTATTATGCAAAAACTCGGGCTCGGACATCGATCGGAATTGGTCGAATATGCATTGCGCCATAATTTGCTCGGTTGATTGTCCGTAAAGATTACCACACGCTTGTCCGGAGTATTTCCTAAGAATCGCGGGTGACTCCTGACTGACACGAGTCGCCTTCTCGCTTATACTACCATCTATGACAACGGCGTCAGTGGTTCAAGTCCGCGCTCGATCCAAAATCCTCATTGCAGTTGCTCACACTTGGTTACGCGAGACAATTCTCCAAACTTTCCACGATAGCCACCTCGAGTTGGTGATCGCGCCGAACCGCAACGACCTATTGTCGATGAATCAGGTCGATCTCATCCTTGCCGAACCTTTCGGCTATGGCGATCCTGGGCTTGATCTGTTGCGCCGATTGAAGCAACGCACGCCAGCCACGCCATTGATTGTCCTCCTACCTTTGGACACGCTCGATTATCGCAACGCCGTCGTCCGCCTGGGCGCAAATTGCGTAATGGCAACGGAACAAATCACCACCGATCTTCTGCCGACCGTCGAACGTTTGCTTGAACGCACGCGCCTGATCAACGGCATCGCCAGTAAACTCTCGCGCGATGCCACCGCAAGTGCGCCGATTGGCGAGTCAGCGTTTGCCAGCGACAACTTGCCCTTGGATTTGCGCGCTCTCAGCGATCAAGCCGTCGAACGGCTTGCCGCTTCGCTACCGTTCAATTATCCGCCGGTAACGAATCATCCTGCTCCAGGTCGAACATTCTTGCGCGGACTGTCGATCACGTCCGATGCGCTCAAGCCCACATCGCCAGCACGCACGCTTCGAACGGCGTGTAATCTCAACTGCGGCGCACACTTTTGCGGCTTGAATGTCACGGTGCGCGACAATCACATTATCAAAATCGAACCTGCTGATTTTTCCGACGAACGCTATCGCCGCATTTGTCTAAAGGGAATTAGTTACACGCAAATGGTTGCGCACCCTGAACGATTGTTACACCCGCTCAAACAAATGGGTGCGCGGGGTAGCGATAATTGGCGCCGCATCTCCTGGGATCAAGCGCTTGATGAAATTGCGGACAAGATGCGCGCGATTGCTGAGCGCGACGGAATGCCGAGTGTAATGTTTTTTCCATACTCGGGGCAATTGAGCGCACTGAATGGTATGAATGGTGTCTACTTGCGTTTGGCAAGCGCACTCGGCGCATCAGGTACCAGCACGAGTCAGTACGGCGTCGACAGCGCAGTGCCAAGCGGCATTGAAGAAACATTGGGCAAGGGTGCGGGCTACAAAGCAAACGATTATGCCGATCTAATCAACTCGCGTTTGATTCTGATTTGGGGTGGCGACCCGGCGCAGAGTCGAATGAATTGGTGGTCGTTTTTTATGGACGCCAAGCACGCGGGCACGCGGATTATCACAATCGACCCAAAGTTCAGCATCACCGCAAGCAAATCTGACAAGTGGCTACCGATTCGCCCGGGCACGGACTTGTATCTCGCGCTGGCGATGCTCCGGCTGATTATCGAACAAGATTGGATGGACAAGGCATTTGTCTTGCGCCACACCGTTGCGCCATTCTTGGTGCGCGAAGATACCGGACGATTCCTGCGCGCTACCGATTTGCACGGCAAAGCAAAAGATGGAATCGGTCTCGTGTGGGATGAACATCGGCATTCCGCAGTTTCGCCGGCGGACGCCGAAACACCTTGCCTCAGCGGAAACTTTGACATCGATGGCATCGAATGTCGCACCGCGTTTGATCGATTGTGTGAAATGCTAAAGCCATACACGCCAGTGCTGGCGGCGGAGAAAACCGGCTTGGCGGCGGAGCAGATTATCGAGCTCGCCCGTGAATTGGCGACAACGAAACCGGCGCGCCTTTTTACGCTGTACGGAATCGACCGCTGGCATCACGGTGCAACGTTTGGGCGACTGATCGCCACACTGGGTGCTTTCACCGGCAACCTGGGAATTGCCGGCGGCGGCGCCGGTGTCGATGGCTTCCCAGAAGCGGTGCTCTTTAACGATGTATTTGCGCATCCGGCTGGCAAATCGTGGCATCCCATCAACCCCGCAACCCTGCCTGATCAGATTGCAACTGGGCAACCGTATCCCGTCAAAGCCCTCTGGGTCGCATTTGCAAATTGGCTCAATCAGTTTCCAAATCAGAATCGATTGATCCAACAGGTTCTGCCGCAACTCGATTTGCTCGCTGTCGCCGATCATTTCATGACTGAGACAGCGCGTTGGGCGGATTACGTTTTGCCGGCGGCGATGCTGTTCGAACGCGAAGATATGGTCAAAGGTCCGTTTCCGTTTGTCCAATACCAACCGCCGATTGTCCCGCCCCCGGGTGAATGCCGCGCCGATTTCGATATTGCCAAGTCGTTGGCGCAACGATTGGGATGCGCTCAGGATTTTGAAAATTCGCCGGACCAGTATCTCGCCGAGATTCTGGCTCGAGATGAAACAACCAACCCCTTGTCTTTCGATGAGCTGCGAGACAAAGGCGTGCTCATTCAGAACATTTCGCCCGAACGCCAAGTTGCACATTCTGCGCTCAAGTTCAACACCGCGACCGGTCGCGTCGAGTTTTATTCTGAGCGATTGTTGGAACATGGGCAGGCGTTGCCCGATTACCAAGCGCCGATCGAAGCGATGCCAGATAGCGAATTGAGTCGCCGGTTTCCATTGATTTGTATTTCGGAACACAGCCGCTACCGGGTGCATTCAACTTTCGGCAACGCGCCGTGGCTGCGCGAGCTCGATCGCGAGCCGCGCGTCGCGATAAATTCGATGGACGGCGTGGCGCGGCACATTGCGGATAACGATTGGGTGCGTATGTTCAATGATCGTGGCTACGTGGTTTTGCGCGCCTGGCTCAGCCAAACCATTCTACCTGGCACTGTGTACATAAGCCAGGGGTGGCAATCGCGTGATTTCAAAGCGGGTCATGCTCAATCGCTCACTCACGAGCAAGGCAATTCCAAGAACGCTTTTGGAGTCAACGTTTCGTTCTCCGATGTTTTGGTTGAAATCGTGCGCGAACCGGCGGCCGCCAATGAGTAAGCGATACGCGATGGCGATCGATTTGCAATTGTGCACCGGTTGCAATACCTGTTCGGTTGCGTGCAAGCAGGAAAATAATTTGCCCGATGGCGTTTGGTGGACGCAAGTCGTCACCGTTGGCGGCGATGGTGAAGATGTACCAGCCGGAACGTACCCAGATTTGCGACTCGATTATTTGCCGCTGGCTTGTCAGCACTGCGCGAACGGACCCTGCGTCGATGTCTGTCCATCTTCGGCAACAACGCGCCGCGAGGACGGCATCGTGATGCAAGACGTGAGTCTGTGCATCGGTTGCCGCTATTGTATGATCGTCTGTCCATTCACGAGCGTCCGCGTTTTCGCTGAGGAGCAACCTCATCACGCCATTCCATTCCCCACCGGCGAAAATCCATCGAGTCATCGCGGGAGCACGGTGGAAAAGTGTACCTTTTGTGCGCATCGACTTGCACTGGGAAAAGAGCCAGCATGTGTTCTTGCGTGCCCGACCCAAGCCCGAACTTTTGGCGATTTGAACGATCCAACGAGTCGATTGGCTCAACGGTTAACAGAACAGCCGCACTTTATTTTGCTGGATGAAAAAGGAACCGAGCCATCGGTCTATTATTTGACATGACCAACCCAACCATGGCGATCGATCAAACCGATCCCCAACTACGCGCATTTGCGATTCTCGCTCAGGTTGCGCGCGCGCGCGGCCAAGTCTATCGATGGCTTGCGCTGGGCTTTTTTCCTCCTGACGATGAATTGGCACGCGCACTCCAATCGGGGCATGCTGTGCGCGAAATCGAAATCTCAACGATGTGGCTGGGGCAAGATCAAAAACGTTTGCAACCCAGTCTAGTGGCCATACAATCTGGCACATGCAGTTTGAATTCGCTTGCGCAAGACTTTGAGCGACACTTTGGGAAAAGTGCTGAACGCATATCGCTGCACGAGTCGACGTATCGTTGGCGCGAGGCGTCGTCGCTCTTGGCATCCGCCAGCGATCTCGCGCGTGCCTTGCGGCAAGAGTACGGTCAATTCGGCGTAACGCCGGTGGTGGATCAGGAAGACAAACTACCGATCGAATTTGAATTCATGGCATTTCTCTGCGAACACGAATCCAACGAATGGAAAAATCAAGCGTCAGAATCCGCGCGGCAGTTGCGCCGTCAGGAACGCGCATTTCTTGAAGATCATCTTGTCAGATGGTATCCGGAATTCTGTTGGCGCGTCACCCAACAAAGTAGCGGATCGTTCTACAGCGAATTGGCTCGGTTCGCGGACATTTGGCTCAAATTAGAGTATGGTCCGGGATACACCCCGGCAAGATCGAAAGCATGATCGCGATCTATTTCTTTTACGGTCTGGCGTTCTTTGCAATGGGGCTGGCAGTTGCGCTCGAGTCGCGCCGCAACAGCGAAATTGTGCTGAGCCGGCATTTGATCTGGCTCGCCGCATTTGGAATCGTTCACAGTCTCGTTGAATGGGCGGATATGTTTTTGATGTTGCCATCCGCGGAGCCTTGGCAGAATGCGCTGATGCTAACCCGAACCCTATTGTTGCCGTTCTCAGCGATTTTGCTGATTCGGTTCGGCATTGGACTGGTCAGCGAAACCGGACCCCTGCCCGATTGGTTATCCTTCATCCCAATCATTGTTCTGGTTCCGGTTTCGTTGCTCTTTGCGTACGCGTTGGTCGTTGCCTTCACTCAGCCCAATATCATTCTCGGCGCCGATGTGTGGTCGCGTTACCTGCTGTACTTTCCCGGGTGTTTGCTCACGGCTTTTGGATTTATACGCCAGTGGCGGGGGTTACGGGAATCGGGAATGCATCAGGCGCGCGACCTATTGTTCGGCGCCGCGGCAGCCTTCTTCTTCAACGCGATTGTGGCTGGGCTGGTCGTTCCGCCGGCATTGTACGGATTGGCGCCGTGGCTGAACTATGACACGGTTTTGAATTGGTCCGGCGTGCCGGTGCAAGTATGGCGCACGATCACCGCCGTCGTCGTTGCCTTTTTTGTCCTGCGCGCGATGGGCGTGTTTGAGTTGGAGCGCGAAGAGCGATTGAAGGTTTTGCGCGCCGAGCGGGAGCAGGCCCAAGCGGCCGCGTTATCAGCGCAAGGCACGCAACGCGAGATCGCGGAAAACTGGACAAATGGACTCGTCGGCATCACCCGCCAAATTGCGAATCTGGAAAACGTGGACGAGGTGTTGGGCGCGACGGTCAATTTGACGCGGCAATTGCTGAGTTCGGATACGGCCATACTGGCAATGTGGAATCAATCGCGCACCCAACTCGATTTGAAATGTTTCGCTACGGCGCAAGGAATCCAGATGCACAATCTGCCCGCGGTTTCTAGTTCGATCATTATAGACGCCGTGCGATCGGGCAAGTTGTTTCGATTTCCGGCGGATGCGCCGAGTGGGTCGGAATGGCAATGCCCGGCGCTCAAGCAAAAGATTCACGCGGCGGCCGTTGTGCCCTTGCTCTTCGAGAATCAATTGCTTGGCGGATTGTGGGTCAGCCGAGTGCAAGCCCTCCCGTTTACAGAGGCCGACTTGACCGGCATGGAACGCTTGGCCGATCAGGCAGTGATTGCTCTCGAGTACGCGGTCATGACAGCGCGCCTGCAGTCACTTGCCGTAACCGAAGAACGCTCCCGCATTGCGCGCGAAATGCACGATGGTTTACTCCAGATCCTAGGTTATCTGGGTGTCCAGCTGCAGACCATCCAAGCGCTGAACCGGCAAGGCAATCGAAATGCCGTGCATCTGGAACTAGAAAAAACGCGCGAATCGATTGGGGCGGCCCAAGCCGACGTGCGCGAAAATGTGCTGAGTCTTCGAACAACTCTGGCCGGTGACAAGGGCTTGGTCGATGCGTTGAGAGATTATGTGGAAGAATTTCAAGTGCAAACCAATTTGCAAGTGGATTTTGTCAACGGATTGCATCAAGCCCCACGCCTTTCACCGCTGGCAGAGGCGCATCTCGTCCGGATTGTTCAAGAGGCACTGACGAATGTCCGCAAGCATGCATGTGCCACGCAAGTGCAGGTGCGTCTGTCCGAGTGGGATCAGACCCTGCGAATGAGTGTTACCGACAATGGCATCGGCTTCTCAATGACGACTATCAAAAATCATTTTGGGTTACAGACGATGCGCGAGCGCGCCGATAGCATCAACGGCGTATTGAATTTGAATTCCGAGCCCGGTTTGGGCACCCAAGTCGAGCTCGCGTTACCGATGTTCGTGAACTAGTTTTGATCGAGGAAAAGCACGTATGGAATCTATTCACCCGCTTAATGTATTGATTGCCGACGACCACCGCCTATTTCGGCAAGGTCTGATTGGTTTGCTTCGCACTCGCCCCGATCTTGTGAAGGTGGTGGGCGAGGCGTCAACCGGGCGCGAAGCCGTCCAACTCGCCGAGCATCTGCACCCCGACGTTATCCTGATGGACATTCAAATGCCGGACGGCGATGGTCTGCAGGCGGCAGCGCAAATCCGGCAACGCTTGCCCGATATCCGCATTGTTATTCTGACGGCATCCGAATCCGATGAGCAAATGTATCACGCGGTTCAGCTCGGCGTGGCAGGGTACTTGCTCAAAAATCTCGATGCGGAAGAGCTGTTCGAGTTGCTCGCGAGTGTTCGGCGCGGTGAAGCCGCGCTCACGCGCGCGATGGCCGCGCGTCTGCTCAAAGGCGTGGCGCATCACGCCACGCATGGCAATGCGGAGCCACCGGCTTTGACTGAGCGCGAAATCCAGGTCTTGCAATTGGTTGTCCAAGGCGCAACCAATCCGGAAATCGCCGCGCGACTTTGTGTAAGTGTCAATACCGTCAAGACGCATCTGCGCAACATCCTGGAGAAACTGCACTTGGACAATCGAACGCAGGTTGCTGGGTATGCAATCCAAGCCGGCTTGGTTTCATTATTATAGAACGAAAGCCTATCTGGCATCCACCCCACTCACAGTAATCAACTTTCTATCATCAGGAGACAGATTTAACAATGAACAGTTTTACTCACCCTAGTGTCAATTGGTCAGACACCTTGACCGGTCAAGCTCTCTTGTTTGGAGTGCTGGCAAAAAACATCTATCAGTACCCCGAAAAACAATGGGTCGATTCTTTGGTCGCTGAGGATATTTTTGCCGAAGTTCCCTTTGCTAGTAAGCAATCGGATGTTATCGCTGGCTTGAATTTGCTACAGCAGTGGAGTCAGGTAAATCAGGGCGGCATCTCGCCAGATGGGTTTGAGGCGATTCGGATCGATCACACGCGATTGTTTTTGGGACCCGGCAAGGTACTGGCGGCACCGTGGGAATCGGTGTATTTTACCGAAGAGCGTCTGGTATTCCAGCAACAAACCCTCCTAGTGCGAGGGTGGTATTCACGTTTTGGGCTGGAGGTAGCCAAGCTACGTCAAGAACCAGATGACCACATCGGCTTGGAACTCGAATTCCTGGCGCACCTTGCAAGATTGGGTTTGCAGTCGCTCGAAGCGAACGAATCCAAACGCTTCGAGGAGTTGCTTGACGCCCAACGCAAGTTTCTGACGGAACACTTGCTCAAGTGGGCATCAATCTGGTGTGGTCTTGTGCTCCAACATGCGCACACCGATTTCTATCGTGGTATGGCGCACCTGACGAAGGGCAGTCTGCTCGAGCTCGCAGATATACTTGCAGTGACCGATTCCCGAACCGGTGAAGACAAAATCCTACGATTAAACCCTGCAATGGCACAAAAATCACCCAATCGAATGAGAGACAACTAACCTAACGGGTGATGTGATGCCGCGCATTTCGTTGTATCGTGTGGTTAGGCGATGTTCTTAGCGCCCAAACATAATACTGTAGATTTCTCCGAGCCTGCAAACCTAAAGCCCAATGCTATGGTTTGGCGGGCCGGACCCTGAGCGTATCTCAGGGAGCCATCTTCGGATGGCTCGTGGGTACAGGTGGAAACGCCGGTGCCTCCACGTGCTGGGAAAGGAGAATCTGGTAGAATGCTTTGTATTGCATTGTTCGATTGCCAGTCTCCCGACCTGAGACTGGCAGTTTTATTTCCGGGAGGGTCCGATGCGCGATTTTCAAACGTTGTTACAACAAGCCGCCGAACGGCACGGGCATCTTTGTGCGGGCCAAGTCCTGGGCGTTCGCATGGCGATGCGCGCGCTGAATGAATTGGGCATGGACGACGAACCTGAACCCAAGCGCGTCATCGTCTATGTCGAAATCGATCGTTGCGCGGCAGATGCGGTCGCGACCGTTGCGCGCGTGAGTCTGGGCAAGCGGACGCTCAAGTATCTCGATTACGGAAAAATGGCGGCAACCTTCGTCGATACTCTCACGCAACGCGCTTGCCGCGTCGTCGCGCTGGAGAGCGCCCGCGTTCGCGCGCGGGACTACACGCCGCCCGATTTGGAAAAGCATCAGGCGGAACTCGTCGCTTATCAGCAAATGCCGGACGCAGAACTTTTCAACGTTTATCCCGTAACCGTTTCGATTCCCGAATTCGACTTGCCCGGTCATCCGTTGCGCCGCGTCGATTGTGCGCGGTGCGGCGAAGGGATCAACGATGGGCGCGAGGTGGTGCGCGACGGCGAAACGCTTTGCCGCGCGTGCGCGAGCGGCGCGTACTATGAACCGGTGGACGCATCCGCGCAACCCACTCTGGTTGTGCTATGATCCCGTTGCTTTCTTTTGTCGCCAAATCTGGTTCTGGCAAGACGACGCTGATTGAAAAACTCGTCGCGGAGTTGAAACGGCGCGGTTATCGCATCGCCGTCGTCAAGCATCACGCGCACACGACGCCGATTGATGGACGCGGCAAGGATTCATGGCGTTTCGCGGAAGCCGGCGCGAGCGTTGCCTTTGTCTCGTCGCCGGTCGAGATCGCGCGCTTTGAACGCGTGCCGCGCGAACTAACGCTGAGACGAGATTGCCAGCCGGATTCAGGATGTCGATTTGATTTTGACGGAAGGATTCAAGCGCGAAGCCGCGCCCAAAATCGAAGTGTCGCGTGCGGCATTGGGCACCGACTTGGTTGGACGAGTAGACGAATTGATCGCCGTCGTCTCGGATCATCCGATTACGCTCGACCTGCCGCGCTTCGATTTGGACGATGTTGCCGGGATCGCCGCCTTCATCGAAAAGAAATTCCTCCGTTGAGGCACGCATGATCGTGGTACTCACCGGCGAATCGGGCTGTGGCAAGACAACGCTGTGCGCGCGCGTCGTGGAGTCGCTCAAGGCGCGCGGCGTTGGATGTGGCGGGTGTGCTGACTTTGCCGCGCTTGGACGAACGGCGAAAAAATCGGCATGGACGTGGAAGACGTTCGCACGGGCGAACGTTGCGCGCTGGCTGATCGCGCGGCAGCGGATCAAGGCACGGCGAATCTCGCGTGGAAATTTCACGTGGATGGTCTAGCGCGAGGCGCACAGATTTTGCGAGGAGTCGACCCCGTGCGATGTCCTGGTTATTGACGAACTGGGTCCGCTCGAACTGATTCACAACCAAGGTTGGATCAGCGCGCTCGCCGTCCTGCAAGCCGGCAACTATCGCGCGGCGCTCGTCGTCATCCGCCCTGGGTTGATCGAGAATTTTCAGAGGCAGTTGAATGGGCGCGCGCCGGTCATGACGGTAACGCCCGCCAATCGCGAAGAAATGTTTGGAGCAATCGTTCACCAATTGGATGCGCGTGAATAAAAAATCATAGGGCTTTCGCTTGTCATTTCGAACGCAGTGACCCTGGCACTTGCGTTCCCGCCAGGGCAAGTGGAAATCTCGATTTTCGCAATAGATTTCTCGCGAGAACGGCTCGAAATGACAGCCGAGCGAAAGTCCTGAAATCATCAGGAGCAATAGACATGTTCAAGAATCGGTTGGGGTTTCTGTTGATTGTTGCACTCTTCGTTGTTGCGCTTGCCGCGTGCAGCGCGCCGCCTACCTCAGCGCCGGTGCAAGCTACGATGGTTCCGGTTGCGCCCACCGCCGCGCCTTCTGCCGGAGCGGTTGTCGTGACCGATGCGATGGGACGCACGGTCAAGTTCGACAAACCGCCGCAACGCATCGTGATCGCCGGCAAAGCGTTTTTCATGATCGTCGATGCGATTTATCTCTTCCCGGAAGCCAAACAGCGCGTGGTTGGCATGCACGATACCTCGCAAAGCAAACTTGATTTCATGCCGCTCATCGATCCAAACATGAGCACCAAGACGCTGTTTCCCGGCGGCGATATTGGACCTGAACAAATCCTGCCCGCCAAGCCGGATGTGGTCATCACGAAATCGGTCAACGCGAGTAAACTGGGCAAGTCATTGGAACAGGTCAACGTGCCGGTCGTCTATGTCGATTTTGAACTCCCCGAGCAATATTCGCGTGACTTGGCGATCCTGGGTCAGTTGCTCGGCAATTCTGACCGCGCGCAAAAGATCGACGCCTACTACAAAGGACAGATGGCGCGCGTGAGCGCCAAAACCAAGAATCTCAAAGACGCGGACAAACCGAGCGTGCTGTTGCTTCAATACGCCGAGAAAAGCGGTACGGTCGCATTCAGCATCGCGCCCGCCGAATGGATGCAAACCCTCATCGTCGAGATGGCGGGCGGCAAGGCGACATGGAAATCCGCCTCCGACAAGGGCGGCTGGACCGTCGTGAACCTGGAGCAAATCGCGGCGTGGAATCCCGACATGGTCTTTGTCGTCAACTACAATGGTAATTCCAAGGACGTGGTTGCGAAACTCAAAGCCGACCTCAAGTGGCAGGCGCTCAAGGCGATCAAGGATAACAAAGTCTACGGTTTGCCCAGTGATTTCTACACCTGGGATCAGCCGGATTCGCGTTGGGGACTAGGGCTTGTGTGGCTGGCGACGAAAATTCAGCCCACCCTTTTCAGTGACGTGAACATCACCCAAGAGATCAATCAATTCTATGCCTTGTATGGTTTGGATCAGGCGACTGTCCAGACCAAAGTCACGCCGCTTTTGCAAGGAGACTTGCCGTGAGTTTATTGCCTGCGAATCGCCAAAACAAATCGCGACTGGTGTTTCCGCCAATGTTCAAACGGTGACAACGGCGCGGCATGCGCGTTGGACCTGGCATCCGTTGATCGGCTTGACGGCGTTGCTCCTGCTCGTGCTGGTCTTGTCGTTATTTGTTGGACGATTTCCTGAACCGTACTGGATGTCGCCGGCGTTGTTGCAAGAAAATGAACTAGCGCGACAGTTGGTTTTCAATCTGCGCTTGCCGCGCATTCTCACGGCCGTGTTGTTGGGCATGTCCTTGGGCGGCGCCGGCGCGGTGATGCAAATGATTTTTCGCAATCCGTTGGTCGAGCCGGGCTTTCTGGGGGTTTCGCAAGGCGCCGGGTTCGGCGCGGCGCTGGCGATTATCAAAATCAGCAATGCCCCGCTCGTGATCGAATTCTCCGCCGCAGTGTTTGCGTTCCTCGGTTTGGCGATCTCGTATTTTCTCGCGCGTAACTTGAACTATGGCAGTTGGGTTCTGCGGCTCGTGCTGGCTGGCATCGCGGTCTCCGCGCTCTTTTCGTCAGGCGTTGGCTTGCTCAAGTACGTCGCCGACCCGCTCAAGCAATTGCCCGAAATCACTTTTTGGTTGCTCGGCGGACTGTGGAGCGTCACGTGGACTGAGTTGCTCTACATCTTGCCAATCGTTGTCCCAGCGCTTGGCATCCTTTGGCTGATGCGGTGGCGCTTGAATTTGCTTTCATTGAGTGATGAAACTGCATTTTCGCTGGGCATCTCTGCGGGACGCGAACGGACTTTGGTCTTGGTCGCATCGGTAGCCGCGACCGCCGCGGTGGTGGCCGTCGCCGGCATCGTCGGCTGGGTCGGCTTGATCGTGCCACACATCGCGCGGCGCTGGATGGGAACCGATGCGCAATATTCGCTCCCGGCATCGATGCTCATCGGCGGCATCTTTGCGCTGTTATGCGATGACATGGCACGCACGCTTTATTTCGGCGAGATTCCGCTCGGCATTCTCACGTCGCTCATCGGCGCGATTGCCTTCGCCGTGATGCTGAGCCATCGTCAGAGGTTCACATCATGAACGCGCCGAGCATGCTCTCGCTGATCGATCTGCGTTTTGGGTACGCCAAAAGTCAACCGACGGTGTTGCAGGGACTCGCGCTCGATATTCCTCCCGGTTCGGTCACGGCGATTCTCGGACCGAATGGAACCGGCAAGACAACGCTGTTGCGTGTTATCCTCGGATTGCTCGCGCCGCAAGCCGGCAACATTCTAATCGATGGCAAGCCGCAACGCAGTTACACGCGGCGGCAGATGAGCCGGCTCATCGGCTTGGTGCCGCAGAGCGAATACATTCCATTCGATTTTTCGTTATTGGAATTTGTTCTCATGGGACGCGCGCCGTACCTAAGCGCCTTGGAAATGCCGGGCGAGGATGACCGCCGGATTGCGCTGGAAGCATTGCAACAAATGGGACTGGAGAATTTGGCGGGTCGTCCCACGCCATCGTTGAGCGGCGGCGAGCGTCAATTAGCCATGGTTGCGCGGACGCTGGCGCAAAACCCCCGTATCCTTTTGCTCGATGAACCAACCTCGCACCTCGACCTGAGCAATCGCGACCGCATCTTGAATGTGTTGCGGAAACTGGCGCGCGATGGCGTGACGGTGATTTTCACGACGCACGATCCCAACCTCGCGGCGGCGATGGCGGATCAAGTCGTGTTGTTGCGCAAGGGATCGATTCTTGCCGCCGGTCCTATGGCGACCACCTTGACTTCTGAACATCTCAGCATGACTTATGGGATTCCTGTGCGAGTCGTCAATTTGGACAGTCGTCCACTCGTTGTTTCCTAACCCGTGATCAAACCAGAAATAACACACCAAAATTGAACAGGACAAGAGACATGATTATCGAATTAGACAAACAAAAAATCACCACACTCAAAAATGAACAATTCCGGGAATATGCGTCCATCTACAGCCGCATCTACGATGGCTTTATCGCCCAAATACAAACCCTGGGACTGGAGATTGATGACGTCGACTATTCAGAAACGGCACGCGAGAAAATCGAACGGCTGCGCAAGGCCGGCGCGATTATTCGTAACGATTCAAAAAGCGTTTACGTGAATCGTTTTTCCTCTGCGTGCGACGCTTGTCGAATAGGCATGGACAGTGCGACGTTTTTCATTTCCCTGCAATGCCACCGCAATTGCTTTTTCTGCTTCAATCCCAACCAAGAAGACTATGAATACCATTCCAAAAACAAACGCGATCTCATTCCCGAACTTGAAAACATGCATCGGCACGGCATTCAGATGGATCACATTGCGCTGACCGGCGGTGAACCATTGCTGTTCAAGCCGGAAACCGTCGATTTTTTTCGCTATGCCGATCGGAAATTTCCAATGACGTACAAACGCCTCTACACGTCTGGCGATCACGTCGATGAAGCAATCCTGCAAGCCCTGCGCGAAGCGCATTTGGACGAAATCCGTTTTAGCGTCCGCATGACCGACTCCGAGAATGCGCGCCGACAGACACTGGAGCGGATTGCGCTGGCGAAGCAATTTATTCCCAGCGTCATGGTCGAGATGCCGGTTTTGCCGGGTCCAGAGATATGATGGAGGCACTTTTGAGAGAGCTCGAACAATTGGACATCGCGAGCATCAACCTCCTCGAATTTTGTTTCCCGCTCAAGAATGCCGAAGAATTCCGCAAGCGCGGCGATAAAATCAAAAAGTATCCGTCGCGCGTGCTTTACAATTATTGGTACGCTGGCGGACTGCCGATTTCAAAAAGTGAATTAGAGTGTCTCGATTTGGTCGAGTTTGCTATGCAGGAGAAGATGAAAATCGGCGTGCATTACTGCTCGCTGGAGAACAAGCACACCGGGCAAATCTATCAGCAAAATACACAGGGGACAATTCCCGCCACCGGTTACATGTCTGAGAAAGACTTTTTTATAAAGTCAGCCAAGGTATTCGGTGCGGACATTCAACCGGTGAAACGCTTGCTCAAGCAGACCGCTCACGTCCACCTTTCAAGCAACCGTGATCACGATTATCTCGAGTTTCACGTTAGCCAGATTAGCGCATTGCGCGAACTTGACGTCGAGGTGGGAATATCGTGGAACGTGATGGAAGAGCGCGATGACGGCGAATATTTGCGCGAGGTGCGAATCGACCTGACGACGCCGCAGTCGTTTGACCTAGCCACAGACGTCTAGTTCTTCCTTCAGAAAAGTCGATCTGCCCGCCTTGTGTTTGAGGCGGGCAGGTTTTTTTGTCCCAAAAATCATCCAACCGGGTGATACAGAATCATCCTGAAGAGGTTTATAATCGGTATGGGCAAAAATCGGTTTGCCCGACAGGATACACAAGGAGGTCAATTGGGAAGTTACAGCGACGTGGTTCCAAAAACAACGAGGTTTATCGAACAGTCTAGTGGCGAAGGAGAAACAGATGAGTGATCAAAACATTCTCACTCAAGCACTGACCAACACCGCAATCTCGCGGCGCACGTTTCTCAAGTGGAGCGCAGTGTTGGGAGGGACAGCGGCTTTGGCGGGTAATCTGGATCTTGGACTGAAGTCCGTCGAAGCTGCAGCGCAAAACACGGTCGCCGCGCCCAAGGAAGGCAAGTGGGTTGCCGCGGCGTGCTGGCACAACTGCGGTGGCCGCTGCCTACTCAAGGCGCAAGTGGTTGAAGGGGTTGTGACGCGGGTCAAAACGGACGACACCCATGCTGATAGCCCTGAATGGTTCCAGCAGCGGGCATGTTCGCGGGGGCGTGCACAGCGTCAACTGGTCTTTGGAGCCGATCGACTCAAGTATCCGATGAAACGCAAGAACTGGGCTCCCGGAGGTGGAAATAAAGAATTGCGTGGTCGGGATGAATGGGTGCGCATCTCGTGGGACGAAGCACTGACCATCGCGGCAAATGAGATCATCCGCATCAGCGAAAAGTACGGCAACAACTCCATCTTTGATGCGATTGGCTCGTCAGAGATTGGGCGCGCTCTGATGATCACTGGCGGCCTCGTTAACCGATGGGGCAATGTCTCGTGGGGCACGTGGGCAGAAACAGTACCACGAAATCACCGGCGTGGCAGGCAATGGTACCAATGCGAATAACGACCGCATCCGAATGCGTCAAGCCAAGCTGATTGTCATGTGGGGGGCGAATCCAGCGTGGAGCAGTAACGGCAGTCCAACGTATCACTTTTTGCAAGCGAAAAAAGCCGGCGCCAAGTTCATCTTTGTGGATCCGATGTACACCAACACGGCAAGTGTTCTTGCGGATCAATGGATTCCGATTCGTCCAGGCACCGATACCGCCATGCTTCTGGGAATGGCGCATCACATGATCGTGAATAAACTTCAGGATCAAGCTTTCCTTGACAAGTATACCAGTGGATTCGATGCGCAACACATGCCGGAAGGTGTAGACCCTAAGAGCAATTTCACAGACTATGTCTTGGGGACGTACGACAAACAACCCAAGACGCCGGAATGGGCGTCCGAAATCTGCGGTGTCCCGCCCGCCACCATTCGCAGTTTCGCTCAGGAATTGGCGACGACCAAACCAACCCAAATCCAATCGGCTGGCGCTCCCGCGCGCATTAACAACGGTGAGTGTTTGCCACATGCGATGCTTACAGTCGCGTGGATGACCGGTAATGTCGGCACCATCGGCTCGGGTTGCGGTCCTTCGATGCATGTTAGTTCAGGCAATCCGGGTACGGCGCTTGTGACAGCGGGTGCTGGTGGCGATCCGACGGTCACGAACCCACTCACCAAGCCAGTAATCAGCCAAGGCGGTGTCAATGCACTCAACAGCTGCGAAATGTGGAACGCCGTGCTTAACGGCAAGTACACCGCAGGTACCGAGGGTAAGAAGGACATCAATATCCAAATGATCATCTCGGCCGGTTTTGGATCACCCTTGAACCAGAGAGCCGGATCGAATAAAGGCATCAAAGCGCATCGCAAGGTTGAATTTGTTCTTGCTAGCGGACACAATCTTGCAACGCATTGCAAGTATGCAGATTTGGTTCTGCCTGTGACAACGCAATGGGAGCGTGCCGGAAGTTTCCAAACCGGTAATCGCGATATGCTCATTTGGGCAAGCCAGGTCACTGAACCGCTCTACGAAGCAAAAGATGATATCTGGATTGCACGTGAAATCGCCAAACGCTTGGGTGCAGATCCGGACAAAATTTATCTTGCAGATTCGAATCAACGCATCTTCAACCAACTTGCCGGCGCTAGGGTGATGAAGAATGATGGCTCTGGCTTGGAAACGCTGGTTACGATTACCGAAGACGACATCAAAGCGATGGGAGTGACCGGCAAAGCGCAACAAGGTCGAATCTCAGTTCAGGAATTTCGAGAAAAAGGCGTTTACTCTGTTCCGCGCTCGGCAGGCGACAAACTGGGTTACACCGCATTCGAAGCGTATGTCCAAGATCCCGTCAAGAACAAAGTTGCCACGAAGAGCGGCAAACTCGAAATCTATTGTCAAGCGGTATCCGATTGGATCAAGGCATGTGGCTTTAACACCAAAGATCCACTACCCAAATACGACCCGCCAATCGAGGGCTACGAAGAAACACGCAAAGATCCCAAGTACCCGTTGCAGCTCTACACAATTCACTATATGCGACGCAGCCATTCCAGCTTTGACAATTTGCCTTGGATGCGTGAACTCTATCCGCAAGAGTTCTTTATGCATCCGGTCGACGCACAAGCCCGCGACATCAAGACTGGCGACATTGTAAAGATTACCAGTCGGCATGGCGCAGTCATCCGTCCAGTCAGCCTGAGTGATCGAATCATGCCAGGTGTGACTACGCTGGGTGAAGGAGCGTGGATTGACATAGATGAAGAGACTGGAATCGACCGAGGTGGTGCCACCAACACTTTGAACGGCGATTACGCGACGGGGCAAGGGCATAGTGGTCACAATACCTGCATCGTCCAAGTCGAAAAGTACAACCGCCCACTTGAACCGGATTACAAGTGGTCTCAGCGAATTCCCTTGAAGGGAGTATAAAGATGGCTAAACAATATGGTTTTTATTTCGATGCAAGTGCCTGCATGGGCTGCAAAACTTGCCAGACTGCCTGCAAAGATAAAAACGATTTGCCGCTGGGGGTGAATTGGAGAAAGGTTTATCAGTATGGTGGAGGCAGTTGGGTATCACAAAGCAACTATTTGATGCCCAATGGTTTGTTCGTCTACTCGCTTTCAACTGCCTGCCAGCACTGTGAAAAACCTGTTTGTGCAGAAGTCTGCCCGGCAGGTGCAATCACCAAGCGCGCCGACGGCGTGGTACTGATCAACCAGGATCAATGCGTCGGTTGCCGCTACTGCGAATGGGCGTGTCCCTATGGTGCTCCTCAATTTCAAGAAGCCAAAGGGGTCATGTCCAAATGCAATTTCTGCGAAGACCTTCTCGCCAAGGGTGAAAATCCGGCTTGCGTGGATTCTTGCCCAATGCGTGCTATCGAGTATGGTGAGTTGAGCGAACTACGCGCGAAATATGGCAATGCCAATGCGATTGAGCCGTTGCCAACTGCCGCTATCACAAGTCCAAGCCTTGTCATCACCCCGCATCGTCATGCTCAGCTGAGTGGGCAAGGCACGGGACGCATCATCGATTTGGTGGAGGAGGTTTGAGATGGATGTTCGTGAATGGGCGTTAATCACCTTTTCGATTCTCGCACAAATGTCCGTCGGCTCCTTCATCGTCCTCGGCGTCGTCCACTATTTCGCCCAACGCAAGTCGGGCGAAAAACAAGCCGACCAACTCTCTGATCGCGCGCTCCTCGCGATCTTCCCGGTGCTCGGGCTCGGTTTGCTCGCGTCGCTCCTGCACCTTGGCAATCCGATCAATGCGTACAAAGCCGTCACCAACCTGGGGACCTCGTGGCTTTCGCGCGAAATCCTGTTTGGGGTGCTGTTCGCGGTGGTGGGGTTCATCTTCGCCGTGATGCAGTGGCGCAAGATCTCAACCTTCGCCGTCCGTAACATTGTCGCGTTGGTCGCGGCGCTTCTCGGCATCGTGCTGGTCTACAGCATGGCGATGGTCTATGCCATCCCGACCCGTCCGAGTTGGAATCTGGTCACCACGCCGATTTCGTTCTTCGTTACGACGCTGCTCTTGGGCGTGTTGGCGATGGGTGCGGCGTTCGTGGCGAACTACTGGTATGTGCAACGGAAGAATCCTGGCTGCGCGAGTGATCAGTGCATCCTCCTGCGCGACTCGCTCAAGTGGATTGCGATTGCCTCCATCGTGCTGCTCGGCTTTCAGTTTGTGGTCGTGCCGCTGGCGTTGACGTTAGCGGCGGCGAGCTGGTGCGAGTGCGAGTGTTGGACTGATGGCGGGTGAGTATGGGCTGGTGTTTGTGTTACGGCTCGTGCTGGTGTTCTTAGGCGCGGGTGTGTTGGGCATCTTTGTGTATCGCGCCGCGCAAAACCCGGGACAAGAGAACGTGATGGGGCTGTTGGCGTATGCGGCTTTTGCGTTCGTGTTGGTGGGCGAAGTGTTAGGTCGGTTCTTGTTCTACGCGACCGCTGGCCACTTTGGTCTGCAATAGCAGCCGTCCACCTAGAATACACCTCCATACGATCGGGGAGAACAGATGACGAGGGCTGCTCCCCGATTAGCCAGTATCTCAGTCAGAGACAGCAAAAACAGACGGGGAGGAATGGTGCCTAGTTCCTCCCCGCTTCAAATTACATGATTCGAATGTCAAGATTATCTGGACTACTCGCGACGTTGCTTTTCCTGCTCTTGCTGATCGGGTTGTTTACGATCGCGGGAGACGTTTCGGCCTCCCCGCCGCGCCAGGTTGCGACCCCGCAACCCACGCCCAGGCTGGGCCGTGTGGCCACGGCCGCCGAAGTGGAAAAAGCGCGCAACGAATGGAATCAATCCGCCCATGCGAACACGTATGATGATGGCATGGGCGCCAACGCAACGTGCGCGCGCTGCAAATCGCCCCGCAACTGGCAAACCGATGCCGTCGCGGCGCAACAAGCGCTTGATTGCAGCGCCTGTAAGCGGGTGCCAGGCGCGCCGCGGCCGGACTTGGAAAGTGGGGTGCCGGTTGCCGAAGCGGATTGGCAAAGTATCGGTTGCGATGTGTGTCATCCACCGGTTGGGAATTCCTATTCGATTGCGCCCGCCCTGTGGAACAATGAGACGCAAACCTATGAAGCCGTGCATGACGTGACCGAATTGTGTGGGCATTGTCACGAAGGACGGCATGGGTTTGAAGTGATGGCGGAACAAGAGGCATCGGTGGCGCACCGCGGGTGGGCATGCACACGGTGTCATGGGGTGCATCAAACCCGCGCGACCTGTACTGCGTGTCACGATCCGACGCAGGGGCGTGGGGCGACTGACCATGCTCAGCATCCGAGCGTGAACTGCACGGCGTGTCATGATGCGGGGGGTTTGGGGGTGGCGTTGGAAAAGGATGCGCCCTCGCGCATGGCGGCGCGGCATGCGGGCACGTACATCACGATGCGCTTCGCGCACACGTTGACGTCATGGCCGTCGCACAACTTGCAACTCGCCGTTGACTGCCGACGTTGCCACCATCCACAAGCCAACCAGCGAGAACTGGTTGCTTCCAAAATCGGGTGCGACAAGTGCCACCCCGAAGGAGCCGGTTTGTTGTGGTGTGACGGACTTTACGCGCAATCCGGATCCACTCCGCCCACCTACCGCGGAGAAAAAATAATGTCCAACTCACACTTGGGACCCCTTGCTCATCAATCAACTGCAAAAGGTAGAATGCCATGAGAACTGCGCTACCGCGTGTTCTTGGGATTGCCTTGGCAGTTGTTCGGATCATGGGCGAGCGGAGTCCGGTTCGTTCAAGCACAATCCACCACATTTTCGATTGGCATATCTAGTCCGGCAGAGAACACAACGCTCTATGCAGGTCCCAGTTCGTTGTTGTATAGCGCTGAAATTACGGGCTGGGTCACTACAAATTACGCCAACCCAAGCTTGATCCATATCCGTTTGGAGATTCTGCGCGGGACGGTGGTCACTGCCGAAGCAATAACATCTTTTGCGCCCAGATGGCACTTTTGCCTTTGGAGTTACTGTTAATCCAGATGCACCACGAGGAGATTTCACAATCGCCGAGATAGAAAACGGATGTGAGAATTGTCACTATGCCACGAACCTCAGTCTACCTCTTGGCAGAATTGTCTTGCGCTTGACAGCCACAGAACCGTCTGGTAGACAGACAATTTCTGAAAGAAATGTTCTTGTCGATCGTTCTGCGTATGCAACCGTGCCCATACGCGTTCTGCGCGATGGTGAACCAATTAGCCATGTTCCAGTTACTGGCGCGACTCGATTGTATTTGTGGCGCGCGCGGCACAGCACAACAATAACCGGCAACCAAGGCGACGCTCTTCTGCGAGTAGAAGCATTGTCCCAAACACCAACCCATTACATTTTCGACGTTGAGCCAAGTGTGATTAACGGAGTGCTATATGAGGGGGTGAATTCTTTCAAAGTCACCTTGCCCCACCTGGCGCAACCTCTGCCCCACCGGTCACACTCCATGTTCGCGGTCAAATGGGCAAGCTCAGCGGCACCATCAAAGGTACCTTGACTTCGCCAGTGTCCATCCACGCGATTCTTCTGCCCAGCGGCAAGAGTTTCTCGGCTCAAACATCCACGAATGGCACGTTCGAGTTTCCCACTCTGCCGATTGGCTCTTACTTGGTGATGGCAGATGATCGCGCTTTGGCCACGCAAGGATATTCCGTCAAGAATCAAACCATCGATTTGTTCCAATCGCCAACGACTTCCATCACCATGCCCTTGGTTCCGACTCAACGCGGACCTTCATTGCAAGGGAACATCCACGATGCGCAAGGCAATTCGCTCCCGTTCGCATGGGTCGCCATTGAGAAGGCGGGTTTGACGCAGAGCAACCTCCCAGATTCCGGCAACTATACACTTGCTGACCTGCCGAATGAAGCGATGACTGTGGTCGCCTCTGCACCCGGCTACTACCATGTGGCTCAAGTCGTTGATCCGATTGCGCACCAAATCGATTTTGCATTGACCCGCCGCCCCGAAACCCGAAGCATCGTGTGGGGTGCAGGTGAAGTCGTGGTTCCTCCCGAATCCCAGGTGTTTATTGACCAACCACAAATCACCTTGGAATATGGCTGGCTCTGGGGCCATGGTGGCACCGATCGCCCGCTGATAATTCGGGTAGCGGATGCGGAGATCGTCTTGCCGCGCGGCAGATTCGCACTCGAATATCTGCCCCCAAACCACACTAGCTGGCTCTATGTGTTTGAAGGTGACGCGACGGTGCGCCAGAATCCGAACGCCGAGCCGATCACGATCCGCGCTGGGGAAATGGTGGCACTGACCTCCGAATCACGATGGACTGCCGTACCGATCGATCCAGTGGTCATGATGGCACTTCGGACGAACGATGTTTCGCCGATTGCACCGCAATGGGAACCGACGCTCAGCGCGCAGGTGCGTGATTGGCTGGCTCAGATGGGGATTGGCGCCGCGCAACTTACGACGTTGATTATGTACGCATTGATCCTGCCGACGCTTGCCTTCGCACCAATTGTGGTGATAGCCGCGTGGAGGAAGCGTCGCTTGCGACCTACGGATAAAACATAAAGTGAAGGCTCCTTGTGCTCCCGAGGTTCGGCAATCTGCCAGTCCGGTTCATCGGGCTGGCAGCTGCTTTTACGCGTCGCTGAGAAATCACCCAACCGGGTGATACAGAATCATCCTGAAGGTAGATGTTCTGGGAGCATCATAGATGTATACTGGAAAGTGGGTAAAATTGTTTTGCCCAACAGGATGCATCAAGGAGGTCAATTGGGAAGTTACAGCGACGTGGTTCCAAAAACAATCAGTTTATCGAGCAGATTAACACTTGCCCTGGCGGGAACGCAAGTGCCAGGGTTGCGAAGGAGAAACAGATGAGTGATCAAAACATTCTCACTCAAGCATTGACCAACACCGCCATCTCGCGGCGCGCGTTTCTCAAGTGGAGTGCAGTGTTGGGCGGCACAGCGGCATTAGCCGGCGGCGGGCTCGATTTGGGATTAAAGCTTGCCGAAGCCTCGCCAGCGTCAGCTGCCCCCAATTCGAACGGTATTTACTACACAAGTTGTTACCACAACTGCGGTGGGCGGTGTATTGTCCGTGCCGAAGTCAAAGACGGCGTCGTTGTACGCGTGTTGCCGGATCCAGACCCGGTGGACACTTTCGACCGTCCGAGAGTGATTCCTTGTGTCAGGGGACGAGCAAGAAAGCGTATGCTGTACGCAGCCGAGCGTCTCAAGTATCCGATGAAACGGGCAGGCAAACGCGGCGAAGGTAAATTCACCCGCATCACATGGGATGAAGCTCTCAATACCATCGCCGATCAGATGAAACGGATCAAAGCCAAGTATGGCAACGAAGCGTTTCTCTATCAATATGCTTCGGGCCAAATTGCTGGCGGCATTGATCAGACCTATAGCGGATCCGGTCCAATCTGTCGGCTCATGAACCTGTTCGGGGGATTTACCAAAATCTACGGAAGCTACAGCTCCGCTTGTTACAGCGCCGTCCTGCCATATATCACCGGCGGGGGTGGCAATTCAAATGACGACATGGTGAATGCCAAGCTGGTTGTGCTCTTCTCGGACAATCCACTTGTAAACCGCTCGGGTGGAATGGGAGGAGGATACCATTGTCTGAAGGCGAAGGAAGCCGGAGCAAAATTCATTACGGTTGACCCACGTCTCACTGACTCTGCCATCGCACTTGAAGCAGACTGGGTTCCCATCTACCCGGTACAGATGTCGCCCTCATTGCGGCGCTGGCGTACGTCATGGTCAAGGAAAACTTGTACGACAAGGATTTCATGGCCAAGTACACGGTCGGCTTTGACGAAAGCACCCTGCCGACAGGCGCGCCGCCCAAGAGTTCTTGGATGGCGTACATCATGGGTGATGCCGATGGTCAAGCCAAGACGCCCGAGTGGGCGGCTACGATTACGGGCATCCCCGCCGACCGCATCGTCAAGTTGGCACGTGAAATGGCAACTACCAAGCCCTGTGCGATGATCCAGGGGCTGGGCTGGAATCGCCGCGCCTATGGCGAACAAGCCCCGCGTGCACTGCCCATTCTGGCAGCAATGACCGGTAACTTTGGCATTAGCGGTGGTGGACCAGGTATGCGACCGGGCGGCGGTACGCCCCTGAGCATCGGGACGTTCCCGGCTGGGACCAATCCCATCACCACGACCATCTCTTGCTACATGTGGCCCGATTTCATCACACGTGGCGACAGAGATGACTTCCGGACCGCGGGACCGGATCAAGGGTGCCGATAAAATAAGCACCAGTCTCAAGTTCATGTGGAACTGGGCCGGCAACTGTATTACCAATCAACATTCCGATATCAACGGCACCATCAAAATGTTGCAGGACGAAAGCAAGCTCGAGTTCATTGTCGTCAGCGATATCATGATGACCCCGAGCGCCAAATGCGCCGACATTCTTTTGCCGGATACAACCGCATTTGAGGTGGATAACATTCACACGGGTCAAGGAGAAGGCAAAGAGAACTTTGTGGTCTTCGCCCAGAAAGTGATCGACCCAATGTATGAATGCAAGGACGTCCTGTGGGTGGCAGAACAACTGGCGAACCGGCTTGGGTTAGGCGATGCGTTCCGTGCGGGGCATGCGACCCGGGAAGACTGGCTGCGTGACATCGTTACGGCTACCCAAAAGAACTATCCGGACTTTCCGGCGTACGATGAGTTCAAACGGGTTGGTCTCTACAAGAAGACCAGCGCCGGTGGCATAGTGGCGTTTGCGAATTTCCGCAAAGACCCGGTCGCCAATCCATTGACCACCGAGACGAAAAAGATCGAGATCTTTTCGCCGTTCCTCTTCAAGCAGAACGATCCAACCGAGATTCCGGCCATTCCCAAATACATTCCCGAGTGGGAAGGAGTAAGCGATCCACTGCGCTCCAAGTATCCCTTGCTCCTCGTCGGCGGCACACTCCGTTCAACGCTCTCACTCGACCTTTGACAATGTCGATTATCTGCGAGAGGCGCATGTTCAATCGGTCGAAATCAACCTCAGCGACGCCACCGCGCGCGGAATCAAGAATGGCGATCTGGTCAAGGTGTTTAACGATCGGGGAACCGTGGTTCTACCAGCGCTGGTGACCCCGCGCATCCGGCCTGGGGTCATCAACATTACACAAGGTGCGTGGCATACCCCGGATGAGAATGGAGTGGATCGGCGCGGCTGCATCAATACGCTGACCAAGTATCAACCCACTCCATTTGCCAAAGGCAATCCACAACATACCAACCTGGCGCAGGTAGCGAAGGCGTAAAGGAGAATACAGATGGGTAAGCAACTCGCTTTCTACGTAGATATCTCGAGATGCACTGGCTGCAAAGCCTGCCAGGTCGCTTGCAAGGACAAAAATGATCTGCCCATTGGAACGATCTGGCGAAGTGTCTATGAATACAGCGGTGGGGACTGGGCAACCGCCGCCGGTGGTCTGATGGTACCGAACAATGTCTTTGCGTATTTTGTTTCGGTGGCCTGCATGCACTGCGAAAGACCGCCGTGTGTAGACGTCTGCCCGTCGGCGGCCATCACAAAGCGCGCCGATGGCGTGGTCCTGATCAACCAAGATCAGTGCGTCGGCTGTCGCTACTGTCAATGGGCCTGCCCGTACGGCGCGCCGCAATTCATTGAAGCCAAAGGCGTGATGTCCAAGTGCAATTTCTGCGAGGACCTGCTCGCCAAGGGCGAACGCCCGGCGTGTGTCGATGGATGTCCGTTCCGGGCAATAGACTTTGGGCCGCTAGATGAATTGCGGGCGAAGTATGGTACGCTGTCAGATCCCGCACCTTTGCCCAGTTCTTCAATAACCGCGCCCGCTGTCGTCTACGGACCGAATCGCCAAACTCAGCGATCGCAGAACGCGACCGGGCACATTATGAATCTGGAACTAATCGTTGGAGGTCCAAAGTGAACGTACGCGAATGGGCGTTAATCACCTTTACGATCCTAGCCCAAATGTCCGTCGGCTCGTTCATCGTCCTCGGCGTCGTCCACTTTTTCTCCGCCCGTAAAGCCGGCGAGAAACAAGCGGACGAGCTCTCCGATCGCGCGCTCCTCGCGATCTTCCCGGTCCTCGGGCTCGGTTTGTTGGCGTCGCTCCTGCACCTTGGCAATCCCATCAACGCCTACAAAGCCGTCACCAACCTGGGTTCCTCCTGGCTCTCCCGCGAAATCCTCTGCGGCGTCCTCTTCGCCGTCGTCGGTTTCGCCTTTGCCCTGATGCAGTGGCGCAAGCTCGGCTCTTTCACCCTTCGGAACATCGTCGCGTTGGCGGCGGCGCTCATCGGCATCGTGCTCGTCTACTGCATGGCGATGGTGTATGCCTTGCCCACACGACCGAGTTGGAATCTCATCACCACGCCGTTGTCGTTCTATGTCACCACCCTGCTCCTGGGCGTGTTGGCGATGGGCGCGGCGTTCGTGGCGAACTACTGGTATGTGCAACGCAAGAATCCAGGATGCGCCAGCGAACAATGTGTCCTCCTTCGCGATTCGTTGCGCTGGATCGCCGTTGCATCGATCGTGTTGCTCGGCTGTCAGTTCGTGGTCGTGCCGTTGGCGCTGGCTTTGGCAGCGGTCGGCGGCGCCACGGACAGCGTGGGGATGCTGGGGAGCGACTATGGCTGGATGTTTGTCCTGCGCTTGGCGCTGGTGTTCTTGGGCGCAGGGGTGCTGGGCATCTTTGTGTATCGCGCGGCGCAGAGCCCTGGGAAAGAACAAGTCCTGGGGATGTTAGCGTATGCCGCGTTTGTGTTGGTGCTAGTCGGTGAAGTCTTGGGACGGTTCTTGTTCTACGCGACGGCTGGACATTTCGGTTTGCAATAAGCAGTCACCATAGAATACCGCCGAAGGTCGGGGAGGAGTCTATCAAGATTCCTCCCCGATTGAAAATCCAGTCCAGTTCTGTTCTGTTTCTGATCCATCAACAGGTATTCCCTGGTTATTTCTGCTCGTGTTCGATTGTCTCATATGAGTAGTTTGTCTCCCTTTGCACGCGCCTCCCATGCACGTTCTACTTGCTACCCAACTGCTATGACAGCGTCTCACAAAGATTAGATTCAACAATCCTGATCTAAACGAGTCCATGCTTTTGACGCTGGCTTGAGGAAAAAATAAATTGACTGATTCAGGCAGACAGGTTTCTGTGCCTTACCAGATATTCTCTCGGAATGCAGATTGGCAGAATATTCGATTCCTTCAGAGAGCATGTTGGACTCTTCTGCACAGTCTCAGGCTCTGCATGATGGTCCTAATAATTTTGATGGTTTTCGTATTCGGGGTCGCCTCAGTTAAAGCCCAATCCCCAAGCCTTGCGGTGACCATTATGAGCCCCTCAGAAGGTGAGACCTTCTATGCCAGTCCAGAGACGGTCTTTTACAGCATTTACATCTCCGGTAAAATCATCACGACGAACCCGGATCCTTCAAAAATCATTGTGCGCCTAGAGGTATTTGGCGAAGACGCCATAGGTGGCACTTGGACAACATACGCCCAGACCGACGGATCATTCACCTTTGCTGCAATGGTGAACCCAGAGGGTCCCCCAAGCAATGACTTGCTCGCCTTTATCCATGAAGAATGCATCTCCTGTCATTTTTCTTCAGAAATCAGATTGCCCCGGGGACGAGTGATGTTTCGTGTAACAGCCATCGGATCTGGCGAGCAAGCGAGTGCCGAACGTCGGATTGTCGTTGATCGGTCTGAATTCATCACCATTCCCATTCGGGTGATTGACGCCGATCAAGCGGATCAGCCTGTCCCGAACGTGGCAATCTACGGGGCAACCCGGCTTTACCTGTGGCGGGCACGATATGGTTCAGCAATGACGGATGCCAATGGATGGGCGCATGTTCAAGTTGAAGCCCTCAGCCAAGCGCCAACGCGCTATCTATTTCGCGTCAAGCCAACCATACTTGACGGCATGCTTTATACAGGTGTCGCACCAAGCGAAATCGTCATTCAACCCGGACAGCCCCCAGTCGAAGCGTTGACAATGCGTGTGCGTTCGCAGCGCGGCCAAATCAAAGGAACACTTACTGGCGATCAACCGGTCTCTGTGCCAGTAACTATCCGCGCGATTGATCCCCTGAGTGGCGCAGTGTACAGCACCCGCACCGTTGAAGGCGTTTTCACGTTTGGCAACATATCGATCGCTCGCTACCTTGTCGTGGTGGATCAGGACGAAGCCGCAAAGCAAGGGTTACAGTCCGATCCCGTTATGTTAGATTTAACCACCCCGCCCTCCACGCAAATCACGACCACGCTGGCGTTGCGCGAGATCTCGAATCAATCCATCCGTGGCAGGATTCGCACAGCCGATGGAGAACCATTGCGATTTGCATGGGCCATGCTGGATGGCTCACCCGTGACCACACGCGTGGATTTCTCGACCGGGGAGTTTGTCTTCTACAATCCCCCGATCAATGCGCGCGTGATGCGGGTGATTGCGCCCGGCTATTGGAGTCAATCCGTCGCTATTGCCACTGACGTCCCAGTGACAGTCACACTCATCCCGCGCTCCGATACGCGCCATAGCCCTTGGGGAACTGGCTCGATTGATGTGCCATCAGAAACAGTCGCAGAGATCACCGACCACCGCATCATCTTAGTGAATGGCTGGGTGTGGGGCAATGGTTCTGGCAAGTTCGAGATCCAGTCCGCCAACACAACCATCTCACTCGAATCTGCCAAATTCGCGATTGAACAAAAGCCCCAGCAAGCATGGCTCTACGTGTCGGACGGGAATGCCGTGGTCACCTTCGATGCGAATCGCCCACCAATTACTGTAGGTCCCGGGCAAATGCTGGCACTCCACAACCGAACTAGGGCGCAACCGGTTCCACTCGATCCCGTCGCGATTCACGAATTGACACGAGAGACCACGCCCCCCAATTATGCCCCGGCGTCTTCGTTGCAAGTGCGTCTGCGGGACGCGCTCGCCGTGGCTGGGATAAGCGTTGCTCAAGTGATTACGTTCGTCACGTATTGCTTTGTCTTGGTGACAATGGTTGCCACTCCGATATGGCTTTGGAAATGGCGTCGGAATCGCCAATCAGAGAAAATCACCCGACCGGGTGATAGAAAATCATCCTAGAGGAAGATGCGCGAGACGTGGTAAGCGGGTACACTGGGACAGGCAAGAACCATTTTTGTCCTATTTTCCATTAGGGAGGTCAATTGGGAAGCTACATCGATGTAATTCCAACAACGAAAAAGTGCATGAGCAAGATTAAATGCGAAGGAGAAACACATGAGTGATCAAAACATTCTCACTCAAGCATTGACCAACACGTTGATCTCTCGGCGCACGTTCCTCAAATGGAGTGCGGTGCTCGGCGGCACTGCCGCGTTAGCCAGCGGCGGATTGAATGGCGGTCTACAGCAAGTGGCTGAAGCTGCGCCGGCGACCGCGTCCAAAGAAGGCAAGTGGATTACTGCCGCATGTTGGCACAACTGTGGCGGTCACCGATGCTTGAACAAAGCGTACGTCGTCGACGGCGTGGTGACCAGACAAAAGACCGACGACACACATGCCGACAGCGCGGACTTTCCGCAGAATCGCGGGTGCGCGCGCGGCCGTTCGCAACGGTACCAAACCTTCGGCGCGGATCGCATCAAGTATCCGATGAAGCGCAAGAACTGGGAACCGGGCGGCGGCAAGAAGGAACTGCGCGGTAGAGACGAGTGGGTGCGCATTTCCTGGGAAGAAGCGTTGACCATCGTCGCCAATGAGACCATTCGGATCCGAGAAAAGTACGGCAACGAATCGCTGCTCGCATTTGGAGGCGAGATTGGTCGAACGTTGACCATGTTCGGTGGATTTATTCCCGGCGCGTGGGGCACTACCTCATGGGGAACCTGGTACTATACTGGACCGCTCATTGGCTTGGGCGATGGTTTGACCCAGACCAGTCACAATGACCGAATCGATTTGCGCAACTCGCAACTCATTGTCGTCTGGGGTGAAAATCCGGCGTGGAGCACTCAGGGCAATGCGATGTACTTTTTCCAACAAGCGAAAAAGGCAGGCGCCAAGTTTATTTTCATCGATCCCCTTTACAACGATTCGGCGATGATTCTCGCCGACGAGTGGGTTCCCATTCGTCCCAGCACCGATCATGCCCTGGCGCTTGGCATCGCGTACACGTTGCTCAAAGAGGATGATCCCAAAACGAATCCGCTCGTCGACTGGGATTTTTTGAATCGTTGCACGATTGGTTTCGACAAAGACCACATGCCCAAGGACGCTGATCCGAAAGAGAATTTCAAAGACTATGTCCTGGGAACCTACGACAATCAACCCAAGACACCCGAATGGGCATCTGAAATTTGCGGCGTCGATCCGATCAAGATTCGCGCCTTGGCACGCGAGATCGGTTCGACCAAGCGCGTCGCGTTGTTGACGGGCTGGGCGCCGGCGCGGGTCACCAATTCCGATTCGTGGCCCCAAATGTTCATGACACTCGGCTGCATGACCGGGAACATTGGTCAGCCCGGCCGCATGACGGGGGTCAGCTGTTGGGAAAAAGCTGGGAATGGCGGACCGAATCTAATCGACGCAGGTAGCGCTGGAGTTCCCAGTGCCGGAACGAATCCGGTTAAGACGAGTCTCAATAACAGCGAACTGTGGGACGCGATTCTAAACGGCAAATACACCGCCGGTTACAAAGACGTCAAGCCGATCAACGTTCAATACATCTATCACGCCGGTGGCTCGAATCTCAACCAAAAAGTTGGGATGACCAAGGGCATTGCGGCGCATCGCAAAGTGGAGTTTGTCGTGACGCACTCGCACTTTCTCACGACGAGCGCAAAATATTCCGATATCGTTTTGCCGGTCACCACGCAGTGGGAACGCTATGGCTATCTCAAAGGCAATCGCGAAGTATTGCTTTGGGCAAGCCAGGTGGTTGAACCGCAATTCGAAGCCAAGGACGATATTTGGATCGCGGCCGAACTGGGTAAGCGACTTGGACTCGATCCAACTAAAATCGATCCAATGCCGTTGAAACAACAAATCTTTAATCAGGTCAAAGGCGCCAAGGTCATCAAAGACGACGGCAAAACAACCGAAGCACTCGTGACCATCACCGCGGCAGACATTGCCGAGATGGGCGTGCAGGGCGAGCCGCAAACCGGTCGCATTGCGATGAAAGAATTCCGCGAAACCGGGCAGTATCAAGTTAAACGCGCACCCGGTGACAAGCTGGGTTACATCGCGTATGAGGCATTCCGCAAAGATCCCGAAAACAACAAGCTCAAGACGACGAGCGGCAAACTCGAAATTTATTGCCAAGCGTTGGTTGACTTTGTCAAGTCGAAAGGTTGGACCGAAGTCCGTCCAATTCCAACGTACAACAAGCCGACCGAAGGATACGAAGACACGTTCAAAGATTGGAAGAATCGAGCGAAAGGCGAGTATCCACTGCAACTCTTTACGATCCACTATCGCCGGCGCTCGCATTCCATCTTTGATAACATTCCACAACTGCGCGAAGCATTCCCGCAAGAGTTCATCATGAATCCAATCGATGCGCAAGCGCGTGGTCTCAAGCAGGGCGACATCGTGCTGATTAAAAGTCGCCACGGCAAAGTTATCCGACCGCTGTCCTTGAGCGAGCGGATGTTGCCAGGGGTGGTGACGCTGGGCGAAGGTGCGTGGGCAGAGGTTGACGAGGCGACTGGCATTGATAAGGCAGGCGCGACTAATACGTTAGGCGGCGCTCTGCCATCGGGGCAGGGAACGGATGCCTACAATAGTGTCAATGTCCAGGTCGAAAAATACAACGGCACACTCGAACCGGACGCCAAGTGGCCGCAACGCATTCCGGTGAAAGGAGCATAAGCCATGGCTAAACAACTTGCTTTTTATTTTGATGCGAGCGCTTGCAACGGTTGCAAAGCATGTCAGATCGCGTGTAAAGACAAGAACAATTTGTCGGTGGGAACGAACTGGCGGCGCGTGGTCCAATATGGCGGCGGCGGTTGGATATCACACCCCACCCGTTCGGACTTGGTGGTTGCCAACAATATCTATGCCTATTCTGTCTCGGCTGCCTGTATGCACTGCGAAAAGCCGATCTGCGCGGAAGTGTGTCCCGCCGGGGCAATCACCAAACGCGCCGATGGCGTGGTGTTGATCAATCAAGATCAATGCATCGGTTGCCGCTACTGCGAATGGGCATGCCCCTACGGCGCACCCCAGTTCGATGAACGCAAAGGCGTCATGAGCAAATGTACTTTTTGCGAAGACACAATGGCGAAAGGCGAAAATCCGGCGTGTGTCGATGCTTGTCCGGCACGCGCTCTGGAGTTTGGTGAGTTGAGCGAATTACGTGCCAAATACGGAACTGCGAACGCGATTGAACCTCTGCCGCAAGCTGATCTGACTTCGCCGGCGATCGTCATCACGCCGCATCGCCATGCGCAAGCCAGCGGAAAAGGCACTGGCCGAATTCTCGATTTGGTACAGGAGGTTTGAGATGGATGTCCGTGAATGGGCGTTAATCACCTTTTCGATCCTGGCGCAAATGTCCGTCGGCTCGTTCATCGTCCTCGGTGTCGTCCACTTTTTCTCCCAACGCAAGTCCGGCGAGAAACAAGCGGATGAACTCTCCGACCGCGCGCTGCTCGCGATCTTCCCGGTGCTGGGGCTCGGCTTGCTGGCCTCGCTCCTGCACCTCGGCAATCCGATCAATGCGTACAAAGCCGTTACCAACCTGGGAACATCGTGGCTTTCGCGCGAAATCCTGTTTGGGGTGCTGTTCGCGGTGGTGGGGTTCATCTTCGCCGTGATGCAGTGGCGCAAGCTCTCAACCTTTGCCGTCCGTAACATTGTCGCGTTGGTCGCGGCGCTTCTCGGCATCGTGCTGGTCTACAGCATGGCGATGGTCTATGCCTTACCGACGCGTCCGAGTTGGAATCTGGTCACCACGCCGATTTCGTTCTTCGTTACCACGCTGCTCTTGGGCGTGTTGGCGATGGGTGCGGCGTTCGTGGCGAACTACTGGTATGTGCAGCGGAAGAATCCTGGGTGCGCAAGTGATCAATGTGTGCTGCTCCGCGACTCGCTCAAGTGGATTGCCGTTGCGTCGATCGTGCTCCTCGGCTGTCAGTTCGTGGTCGTGCCGCTGGCGTTGACGTTAGCGTCGGCGAGCGGTGCGAGTGCGAGTGTCGGACTGATGGCGGGTGAGTATGGGGTCGTGTTCGTGTTACGACTCGTGCTGGTCTTCTTGGGCGCGGGGGTGTTGGGCATCTTTGTGTATCGCGCCGCGCAACAACCTGGGCAAGAGAACGTGATGGGGCTGTTGGCGTATGCGGCGTTCGCGTTGGTGTTGGTGGGCGAAGTGTTGGGGCGGTTCTTGTTCTATTCGACCGCGGGACACTTCGGTCTGCAATAACCTTCCAGCGGAATCAGACCTGGAAGGTCTTGGAGACCTTCCAGGTTCCAGGTCCATAGCCTGTCATCGGGGAGGAATTCAGTTGAGTTCCTCCCCGATGACGTTTGGTATGGTTCGATGAATCGATGTTTTTCTTTCGTCTTCACTCTAACTTGCCTGAGTTTGAGTATTGCCAGCGGCGTCACTGCATCGCCGCCGCTTGCCGGCACGCCGACGCCGGCGCCGTCTCCGCGCGGGCGCGTTGCAACATCGGCGGAATTACAAAAAGCCAAAATCGAATGGTCGAATTCAAAACACGCGGACACGTTCGATGAAGGGATGGGCGCGAACACGACGTGCGCGCGATGCAAGTCGCCGAAGAATTGGGACGCGACTGCGCCTGCCGCCGAGCAAGCCCTCGACTGTGGCGCGTGCAAACGCATCCCCGGCGCGCCACGTCCCGATTTGGAAGGTGGCATGTTGGTTGCGCAAAATAGTTGGCAGAATATCCGGTGTGAAGTGTGCCATCAACCGGTCGGTGATTCGTATTCCACCGCGCTTTCGTTTTGGAATAACACTACGCAAACGTACGAACCGATCCAACAAGCGACCGAGTTGTGTGCCAAGTGCCACGAGGGTCGTCACGGTTTTGAAGTGGTCGAAGAGCAACACAAGACGACGGTTCACAAAACGATGGAATGTACCCAGTGTCACGGCGCGCACGGCTCGCCCACGCTATGCACCGATTGCCACGATCCCAAAGTGGGCAAGGGCGCTGCCGAACACGCGCAACACCCACAGGTCGATTGCACAGCTTGTCACGACGCCGGCAATTTGAGCATCTGGCAGGAAAGCGATCTCAATTCGCGGCATTATCAAAAATACATTCCGGTTCGATTTGCTCACGCATTGACTTCGTGGCCCTCGCACAATTTGGCAACGGCAGTCGATTGTCGGCGTTGTCATCATCCGCAAGGATTGGCGTACACCCTAGTTGTGCCGACGGTCGGTTGCGACAATCAGACAATGTCATTCAAATGGCGCGATCTTGTATTGGTGCACCAACTTTGATCGCAACGTGCCGCCGACGAAATTTACTCCCCCGAAAATTCAAAGCCCATTCCGCAAAAGCGAATCCGCGCCGGCAATTGCAGAGTCAGGAACACTTTCACTCGCGATCATCAACCCGGCTGACCGCGAGACGTTTTACGTTGGACCGGAATCTCTACTGCACAGCGCACGCATCACGGGCTGGGTCGCCGATGGTGATCGCTCACCGATCTGGGTCGAGTTGCAGCTGGAAATCCTGCAAGGCACAAAGCGCATCGGCAGTGCGACGACTAAACCGAAGTTGGACGGCACCTTCTTTTTCGATGTTGAGGTGAATCCCGACGGTTTGTCCGGCGACTGGCAAGTTGAACACACCGGTTGCACACAATGTCATTACGATAGCGATGTATCGTTGGCGCCGGGCGCGATCACGTTGCGCGTAACGGCGACTGCACCGGGTAATCGATCGGTGACGATGCAACGCAACATCGTCGTCGATTATGCGGGGTACGCGATGGTGCCGGTGCGCGTGATGCGCGCTGATGCGCCAGATCAAATGGTGTCCGGCATCAAAATCGATGGTTTGACGTGGCTCTATCTTTGGCGCGCGCGCAGTTTCGCCGGCATCACCGATGCAAACGGCGTAGCGCGTGTGCGCGTCGAAGCGCTGGCGCAGGCACCAACCGAATATCAGTTCAGCGTCAAACCAACCATCGTCGACGGCGTGTTGTACGAAGGGGTTGCCCCGGTTGCAATCACTTTGCCGGCGGGCGCAACCACGGCTGCGTCAATCACACTCCAAGTTCGCTCGCATGTTGGTCAGCTTGCCGGGAAAATGACTGGCGATCTTAAATCGCCGGTGGACATCCGGGCGATTCGTTTGCAGGATGGTACAAGTTTCAAAACTCAAACTGTACAAAACGCATTCACGTTTGCCAAGGTACCCATCGGTCAATACATCGTCGTGGCTGATGCTGACGCGCTTGCGACGCAAGGCTGGCAGAGCAAATCGCAAACCATCGATTTGACCGAATCAATTTCAGCGACGCTTGAAATTCCGCTTCAGTCACTTCCAGGCAAAGTGCTGCGCGGGAGTATTCGCAACACTGAACGCAATCCAATTCTGTTCGCATCGATTGCCGACGGTGTTGTTTTGCCGACGTTTGGTGAATTCCGATTGCCTAATGTTTCTGCCGCAACGAAATCGTTGACTGTGAGCGCGCCGGGATTCTATAGTCAAATTGTCCCGCTCGCTGATCTGTCTGCACCCGTCGATGTGACTCTCGTCCGACGCCCGGAAACGCAATCGCAAAAATGGGGCGCGGGCGAAATCGTCATCCCGTCCGAATCAAGTGTAATCGTCCAAGACCATTTGCTCACGCTGGAACGCGGCTGGATTTGGGGACAAGGCGGAAACAATCGACCGCTCATCTTGCGCGTTGGTGATGTTCAAATCGAAATCGCGCACGGAGAGTTTGCGCTGGAACGAATTTCCGGGCAGACTGCATGGTTTTATCTCATCGATGGACAAGCGCGCATGACGCAGGGCAATCGATTGATTCAGATGCAGTCCCGCCAGATGCTTGCATTGAGCGATGAGGCGAATTCACCGGTGGAATTGGATTCGGTTGTTGTCGAAACGATGCACTCTTTGGGAACGATGTCGCCTAATCCGGTGTGGGCACCGACGTTGAGTGCGCGAGTTCAGAACGAGCTGGCGCGGGCAGGCATCGGTGTGGTGCAGGCGATCACGTTTGCGACCTATTCGGCGGTTTTGGTGCTATTGATTGGACTGCCATCGAGTGCATTATGGTATTGGCATCGGAAAATCACCCAACCGGGTGATAAGAAATCATCCTAGAGAGAGATGCGCTCGGAACGGTGTGACAGTATACTAGTCAAGAGGTAGAATTGTTTCCTGTTCCATATTCCGTTTAAGGAGGCCGATTGGGAATTTACACAGAAGTAAATCCAAGAACAAAGCAGTTGATGACCAAGATTAAATGTGAAGGAGAAACACATGAGTGATCAAAACATTCTCACTCAAGCGTTGACCAACACGCTGATCTCGCGACGCGCATTTCTCAAATGGAGTGCGGTGCTAGGCGGCACAGCGGCTATCGCCGGTGGTGGACTGAGCGTTGGTCTGCAACCGGTTGCCGCGGCAGCTCCCCTGGCAGCCGCACCCAAAGAAGGGAAATGGCTCCCGGCGGCGTGTTGGCACAACTGCGGCGGACGCAATTTCAACAAGGCGTACGTCGTCGACGGTGTGGTCGTCCGGCAAAAAACGGATGATAGTCACGCGGACAGCCCTGACTTTCCGCAACAACGCGGTTGCGCACGCGGTCGCTCACAACGCCATCGCGTGTTTGGCGCGGACCGTTTGCGCTATCCGATGAAGCGCGTGAACTGGGCACCCGGCGGCGGCAAGAAAGAATTGCGCGGCCGGGACGAATGGGTGCGCATTTCCTGGGATGAAGCGTTGACGATTCTCGCCAACGAAACCATCCGCATCAAGGAAAAGTACGGCAATAAAGCGATCTATAACAATGGGTCGCGTTCGCTGAATTTGTTCGGTGGCGCGGTCACGTCGTGGGGCTCGACGTCCTCTGGCACGTGGGCGGCAACCGCTCCGCGCATCGCCGGCGATTACATTTACGGCAACGACCGGCTCGAACTTCGCAAGTCCAAAATAATCGTGATGTGGAGCACGGACACGTTCTGGGTGAGCGCGGGCAGTCCAACTTGGAACTATTACAACGCCAAAAAAGCCGGCGCCAAGTTCATCTTCGTCGATCCGTTCTACAACAACACGGCGCAAATTCTTGCAGACGAGTGGATCCCGATTCGCCCCGGCACGGACACGCCGATGCTGTTGGCGATGGGTTACACGCTCATCACCGAAGACAATCCCAAAACAAATCCGCTCATCGATTGGGATTTTGTCAATCGCTGCACGATTGGCTTTGACAAGACATCACTGCCGACCGGCGCGGACCCGGAAGACAACTACAAAGACTATGTCCTGGGTCTCGATGCCAGCGGCAAGCCAGCGCCCAAAGGACACAAGAACTATCCCGCCAAGACGCCGGAGTGGGCATCGGAAATTTGCGGCGTCCCGCCGAACAAGATTCGTTCATTCGCGCGCGAACTCGCGACGACGAAACCGGTCGCGTTCATGGAAGGCGACGCCTCTGCGCGCATTAACAACGCGCAAACGATGGGACAGGCGTTCTTCGCTTTCGGTTCAATGATCGGTTGTATCGGCGTGAGCGGCGGTGGCATCGGTCGTACGCGCCATTCGCAGGCAGGCAATACCGGTCCGAATCTCGTTACTACCGGCGCCACCGGTGCGATTCTTTCCAACCCAGCCAATCCCATTGCTAGCACTCGCATCAACATGAACGAACTGTGGGATGCGGTGCTCAATGGCAAATACACTGACAGTACGGGTCCGAAAAAAGATATCAATATCCAGATGCTCTATCTCGAAAAGGGTTCGCGTCTACAAACCCAGGTTGGACAGGCAAAGGGCATCGAGGCGTTTCGCAAGGTCGAGTTCGTGGTCTGTCAGGACTTTGTCCTCGCCAGCGGCGCGAAATATGCCGACCTTGTTCTGCCGGTGACACATCGTTGGGAGCGCGATGGGTATATCACTTCACCCAACCGCGAAGCGCTCTTCTGGGCAGGCAAAGTCATCGAACCGCAATTTGAATCACAAGACGACGACTGGATCGATTGGGAATTCGGCAAGCGCTTGGGCGTCATCAAGAGCACCGACAAAGAGGAGTTGTCGCTCAAGCAACGTTCCTTCAATCAGATCGTCGGCTCCAAGGTTGTGAAAGATGACGGCGTGACGTTCGAGCCGTTGGTGACTATCACTGAAGCAGATGTCAAAGCCCTGGCGGCAGAAAATGTGGTCGTCAAGCCGCAAACGGGTCGTGTTCCGATTATGGAATTCCGGGAAAAAGGCACATTCCAAATCCCGCGCAAAGAAGGCGACAAACTGGGCAACATCTCGCTCGCCGCATTCCGCCAAGATCCGGTCAAGAACAAACTCAGTACTGAAAGCGGCAAGATCGAACTGCACTGCCAGGCGTTGGCAAAGTACATCAACGGCTTGGGCTGGACTACGATTCGCCCGATCCCCAATACATCCCGCCGATTCATGGTTACGAGTCGACGTTCAAGGATTGGGAGAAAAAAATCAAAGGCGAGTACCCGCTCCAAATGTTCAACAAACACTATATGCGCCGTAGTCACAGCGAATTCGACAACGTGCTTCAACTGCGCGAAGCGTTTCCACACGAGTTCTTTTTGAACTCGCTTGATGCGGCGGAACGCGGAATCAAGCAAGGCGACATTGTGCTGATTCGCAGTCAATACGGTAAAGCGATTCGCCCGGTCACCGTGACTGATCGCTTGATGCCCGGCGTGTGCACGTTGCCGCACGGCGCATGGGTGGAGATGGACGAAGCCACCGGCATTGATAAAGCCGGTTCGGATAACTACCTTGAAGGTGGCGTCCCGACCGTTGAAGGACACATGGGTTTCAACAGCCAGAACGTTCAAGTTGAAAAATACAGCGGACCGATCGAACTGAAGCCGGACGCCTTGTGGCCCCAACGAGTTCCATTGAAGGGAGCATAAACGATGGTTAAACAATATGGTTTTCATATCAACACCGCCCAGTGCGGCAATTGCAAAGCATGCCAGATCGCGTGTAAGGACAAGAACGACTTGCCCGTCGGTATGCTCTTCCGCCGCGTGTGGCAGTACGGCGGCGGCAATTGGGTTAAGCAGGGCGACTTTATGGTCCCAAACGGCGTGTTCAACTACGGCGTTTCAGTCGCCTGTATGCACTGCGAAAAAGCGCCCTGCGTGGAAGTTTGTCCATCGGGTGCGATGATCAAACGTCCCGATGGTATCGTGGTGGTCAATCAAGATCAATGCATCGGTTGCCGCTACTGCGAATGGGCGTGCCCGTACGGCGCACCCCAATTCGATGAACGCAAAGGCGTGATGGCAAAATGCGATTTTTGCCAAGACTTGCTCGCCAAAGGCGAAAATCCATCGTGCGTGGATCAATGCCCGATGCGCGCCATCGAGTTTGGCGAACTGAGCGAACTCCGCGCCAAGTACGGCAATATCGCCGGCGTGGAACCGCTGCCCGATCCTGCGATCACATCACCTTCGGTGGTGATCACGATGCATCGCCATGCGCAAGCCAGTGGCAAGGGTAGTGGCCGAATTCTCGATTTGGAACAGGAGGTTTGAGATGGATGTCCGTGAATGGGCGTTAATCACCTTTACGATCCTGGCGCAAATGTCCGTCGGCTCGTTCATCGTCCTCGGCGTCGTCCACTTTTTCTCCCAACGCAAGTCCGGCGAGAAACAAGCGGATGAACTCTCCGACCGCGCGCTGCTCGCGATCTTCCCCGTGCTGGGGCTCGGCTTGCTGGCCTCGCTCCTGCACCTCGGCAATCCGATCAATGCGTACAAAGCCGTTACCAACCTGGGAACATCGTGGCTTTCGCGCGAAATCCTGTTTGGGGTGCTGTTCGCGGTGGTGGGGTTCATCTTCGCCGTGATGCAGTGGCGCAAGCTCTCAACCTTTGCCATCCGTAACATTGTCGCGTTGGTCGCGGCGCTTCTCGGCATCGTGCTGGTCTACAGCATGGCGATGGTCTATGCCATCCCGACCCGTCCGAGTTGGAATCTGGTCACCACGCCGATTTCGTTCTTCGTTACAACGCTGCTCTTGGGCGTGTTGGCGATGGGTGCGGCGTTCGTGGCGAACTACTGGTATGTGCAGCGGAAGAATCCTGGGTGCGCAAGCGATCAGTGTGTGTTGCTCCGCGACTCGCTCAAGTGGATTGCTGTTGCGTCGATCGTGCTCCTCGGCTGTCAGTTCGTGGTCGTGCCGCTGGCGTTGACGTTGGCGGCGGCGGGCGGTGCGAGTGCGAGTGTCGGACTGATGGCGGGTGAGTATGGGGTCGTGTTCGTGTTACGACTCGTGCTGGTCTTCTTGGGCGCGGGGGTGTTGGGCATCTTTGTGTATCGCGCCGCGCAACAACCTGGGCAAGAGAACGTGATGGGGCTGTTGGCGTATGCGGCGTTCGCGTTGGTGTTGGTGGGCGAAGTGTTGGGGCGGTTCTTGTTCTATTCGGCCGCGGGACACTTCGGCTTACAGTAAACTGGATCCCATCGAGTTAGATCGAAAGCATCGGGGAGGAATCCAGCCGGGTTCCTCCCCGATTGAATGAGAGTACCCGATCAGCTTGAAAAACTCAATTGCACTCATCTCCATAATTATCTTTGCCATCAGTTTGTTATCGATTGCTGGAAATGTTTCTGCCTCTGCACCACTTTTCTTCGCGCCAACACCCTCACCGATTCTGGCGGGACGCGTCGCAACGCTTGCCGAATTAGAAAAAGCGCGTGCCGAATGGTCGAAATCGGCGCACGCGGACACGTACGATCAAGGGATGGGCGCAAACACGACGTGCGCGCGATGCAAGTCGCCGAGAAACTGGGATGAAAATATTCCCGCTGTTGCACAATCTCTCGATTGCGCGGCATGCAAGCGCGAGCCGGGCGCGCCGCGACCGGAATTGGAAAGCGGTGTGCCAGTCGATCAAAGCCATTGGCAGAATATCGGATGCGATGTGTGCCATCAACCGATCGGTAACTCGTACTCCACAAGCATCGCGTTTTGGAATCAGGCGACAGAAAAGTACGAGACGGTCAAGAGTGTAACGGAGTTGTGCGCCAAGTGTCATGAAGGACGGCACGGCTTTCAAGTGATCGAAGAACAAGCAGCATCGCCCGCGCACAAAGGCTGGGAATGCACGCGGTGTCACGGCGCGCACGGTTCGCCGTCCAAATGCACCGATTGCCACAATCCAGCAATTGGGTTTGGTGCAGAAGAACACGCGCGCCATCTCGAAACCAATTGCACTGCTTGCCACGATGCCGGTGGCTTGGTCATCTGGCATGATCAGGATGATGGCTCGCGTCATTACGATGAATACGTGCCAGTGCGTTTCGCGCACACGTTGACCTCGTGGCCCTCGCATAATATCCAAACACAAGTGTGGTGCGGACGCTGTCATCACCTGCGTCAGAATAATTCCGCGCCGGTCGCATTGAAACCGGTTTGCCAAGACTGTCACCGCGAAGGATTTTCGATGTTTTGGTGCCAATACTTTCCGCGTGATGTTTCTCCGTTCACCCCACCGGTCCGCGCACCTTTATCCCGGTAAGTCGTATGTTGCAATTGTCGAATAACTTGAGCAAAATCAAACTCGCCTGTCTGGTCGCAGCGGGCTTTGCGTTCATCATTTTTGGCGAAGTTACACCAACTCAAGCGCAACGAGAATCGTTTGGCGTGACTATAACCTCGCCCCTAGAGCAGGAAACTTTTTACGCAGGACCTAGCTCGCTGGTGTATAGCATTAATGTCATCGGCAAAATCACCGGTGTGCGGGGCGATCCCTCCGTCGTCGCAGTGCGGCTTGATATTTTCCAGGGGACGCGGCTGAGTCAGAGCGTAACAACAAATCCAGCGCGTGATGGTTCGTTCAAAATTGATTTTACAGTCAATCCCGAAGGTTCCGATCCGGTCTTTACAGTCGATATGGTCACGCGCGGTTGCAGTAACATCGGTCCAAACTCACAATGTCATTATCGTGCCGCGTACAGTCTGCCGCGCGGTCATCTGATTTTGCGTGTGACCGCTGAAGCACCGGGACTGCAAGCGACAGCCGAAAGACACATCACCGTCGACTGTTCCAAATATATCAACGTGCCGGTTAAAGTTGTTTTGGCGGATCAACCGGAACAAACCGTAGCGAATGTGCCGGTCATCGGCTCAACATGGCTCTATGTTTGGCGTGCGCGTTCGGCGACCGGCGCGACTGCCCCAAATGGTATCGCCAGTGTGCCAAACGTCGAAGTGCTATCCGAGACATCCACTACATATATTTTCCGGGTCGAGCCATCGGTGGTCGATGGTATTTTGTATACAAGTGTTAAAGATGTTGAGATCACGTTGCCGCCGGGCGCAACATCCGCCCCGATGGTAACACTCCAAGTCCGCGGACAAACCGGCAAACTAAGCGGCAACATCAAAGGCACACTCACCGCGCCACTCCCCGTTCACGCCATCCTCCTGCCGAGCGGCAAAAATTATTCGACAGTATCCTCCGCCGCCGGCACGTTTGAATTTCCCAATCTACCGATTGGTTCCTATGTCGTGATGGCAGATGACCGGGCTTTGGCAACACAGGGATATCTCGGCAAGAGCCAAGCGGTCGACCTGTTAAAATCTCCATCAGCAACGCTCACGCTTCCCATTACATCGGCGGAACGCGGCGCGATGCTCAAAGGTGTTGTGCGCGATGCCAAGGGGAGTCCGCTACCTTTCGCTTGGATATCGATTGAGAAAGCCGGGATATTGCAAAGCAACACACCGGCTTCAGGAACGTACGCACTCACCGATTTGCCCCAACAATCGCTAACTGCCATTGTGTCTGCACCCGGGTATTATTACCTTGCTCAGGTTGTGCAAGCCTCTTCTGTCAGTACCGATTTCTCACTCACGCGCCGCCCTGAAACAAAAAACATTCCCTGGGGAAACGGCGAAGTCATTGTTCCACCAGAGTCGCGTTTATCCATTGAGAGTCATCAAATCAAACTTGAGTATGGTTGGCTTTGGGGTAATGTGGCGAAGGAACGCTCCTTGACGCTCCGCGTGGCGGATGCCGAGATTGTAATAGCCCAAGGCAATTTCGCCATCGAGTATTTGCCACCGAACAGTACGGGCTGGCTGTATCTTATCGAGGGGAGCGCGACAGTGCGTTCGTATCGAAATCCGGAACCATTCGATGTCCACGCCGGGGAAATGGTGGCGATGGTCGAACAATCACGCTGGTCCGCCGTGCCGATTGATGCAACGACACTCGCGACCCTCCGTGTTTCTAACGTCTCGCCTGTTGAACCTATTTGGGAATCGACGCTTGAGGCACAGGTCCGTGATCGTTTAGCGCAAATGGGTATTGGCACTGCGCAAGTGATAACGCTAATTACCTATTCGCTGATCACTCTCGTTTTTGTCATCGTGCCGTTACTGGGTATAATCAAGTGGATTTCTAGTCGCATAAAAGCAAACGTTTAGCGAAATGAACATTCTTTCAGTAGTAGAGAAACTAACGCCGGCGGATCGCCCGCCGATCTCACTCGACGCCAGTCGTTGTGTGCACGCATACGATAAACTTTCTGACTGCGATCTGTGCGTACGCGTTTGTCCGGTGAACGCAATCCATATGGATACGCATGTTTCGCTCGATGACAAATCCTGCGTCGCATGCGGTTTGTGTTTGCATAGCTGTCCTGTGGGTGCGTACGCGGGCGACGATGGTGTAACTGAGCTTTTCAATCTTGTCTCGCGGTTGCCGGATGCATCGTTCATTGAACTGGTTTGCCAACGTCATCCAGCGCCGGAACAAGGCACGGCTGAGAACGCAACGGTCATCCAGACAAAAACATGCCTGGCCGCGCTAGGTCCTTCGCGATACTTGCAGTTGGCAACCCAAGCGCCCAAGATCGTTGCTCGAATGGATGCCTGCGTGGATTGTCCTATTGGACGCGCGCAACCTGAAATCTCGCGCGCAATCAATGCGGCGCAGAAAGTCCTCGCCACGCGCGACGAAATTGACCGAGTTGTGGGCGTCATTGAAAAGCCGGGCGCAAGTGCAAAGGCACGCGCCATCCATAATATAAAAAATCCGCCGGTGTCGCGCCGCGATCTATTTCGCTTTTTCGCTGTTGAGGGAACCAAGGCTGCCAATCGCATCATGTCGTCGGACAATGATCAATCAGTCGGCAAAGCCCCGCCGCCGGAGCGGCGCCGATTGACCAGTGCACTTAAACAACTTGCGTCAATAGAGTCGACTGAATGGCAAAACGCAACAGTGGCTGAACTCGGCGTAGTGTGGCTTGAAGCGGATGAAAAATGTACCGCGTGCGGTGTCTGTGCTCGAGCCTGCCCAACCGGGGCGATGCAATTCATTGAATCCGAGAACAACCAATATCGCCTTTTGCTCGAAGTTTCTCAATGCACAAATTGCAGCGTGTGCATCGATTTGTGCGAGCCGTCAGCGTTGCGTCGCGCCAGTGCAGCCAACGTTTGCCGAATTAGTCGCTGGAGAGCCAAGAACTGTACGAGCAGGCGGTTTGAAAAAATGTAATCGGTGTAATACCAAATACGATGACCGCATCGAAGGGAACCTTTGCCCGATATGTCGGTATAGAATAAATAATCCTTTTGGCAATCGCCTGCCACAGGTTGCCAAATTGCGTACCAAATGATGAACTCATTTGAATCGAAGTCGCGACAAGGGTGATCGGTCGAATAAGAATATCGACCTGGATTGGGGACGGTGCCACAAGCCCCCTATGCATTCGTGATTTTGGACTAGAAATGCTGTTATCGGGATTTTACCAGCGAGCAATCGACGCCCGTCGCTCCCGTTTGTGACATATTTTCGTACATAAGAATGGCGAGGTTTTGATAAACCTCGCCATTCTTCATTTCGGAATGATTCCAGGATACATGAGATGCGATCGATTTGACGGATACACATATTTTGGTGTATTATACACATGAGGAACTTCGTGAGAGGAGGATGAAATGCGTACGAACATTGTGATTGATGATGGTTTGATTCAGAAAGCAATGAGAACAACAGGGCTACGCACCAAGCGTGCGGTGGTGGAAGCTGGGTTGCAACTCTTGATCCAGGTCAGGGCACAGACCGGGGTTCGTCGTTTGCGCGGCAAGATAAAATGGGAAGGCAATCTTAACGAAATGCGCGCTAGTCGGACCTAAACGGAGAAGGCGATGGTCATTGTTGACACGACTGTTTGGATCGATTACTTAAATGGAGCCCAAACACCCCAGACCGATTGGCTGGACGCGGAAGTTGAGAAGCAACGACTTGGACTTACGGACCTCATTCTCTGCGAAATTCTGCAAGGGGTGAAGACCGATGAACAAGCAACTGAAACGCAACGCGAGCTCATAAAGTTCGAGGTGATGCCGATGAGTGGAATCGAGCTTGCAGTGACTGCCGCACAGAACTATCGAAAGCTCCGTGCGAAGGGACGAACAGTCCGCAAGACAGTCGATTGCCTAATTGCAACCTTCTGCCTCGCGAATGGATTTATTCTTCTGCACAATGATCGTGATTTTGATCCATTTGAAGAAATCCTTGGCTTGCGTGTTATCCATCCGTAACCACATCCAGATTTTCACCGGTGATGAAAGTGAGTAGGTGGCGCCAAAACTATTGATGGTTGGTTCATCAACACAATATGCCACTTGGCAAAGCGAAACCCGTCGCTCCCGTATAACCATCTAGCAGTTGTGTCAAGTTGCTGGGTGGTTTTTCTTTTTCATTATCATTACCATCCTGGTGGGGCACTTCAACCGCGATACCCCTATCCTCGATGGCTTTCTTCACGTGATTCCAATTATCTCTTGACCGGACTAGATGCAACATTATCCTGCAAGCCCCCACATCCTCCTCCATCCACGCAGAGCAGATGGAAAACGTAACGCGTAAGCTGGCAGAGGATCCCAAGTTGGAGCCGGAATTTCGCGAACTGGGGCGTGTCTTGAACCGGATACTCGCCGGTGAACGCCAGATGGATTTAAGCGCATTGCCTCCAGACTGGACAATGCGCGTGCGCCAGCTATCAAACACATTGGCAAATTGGCTTGATCGTAGTATAATCGTGTCAGAACATTCAAAAATAGAATGACTGAGGTGACCCACACCGAAAGGGTGGGCTGAAAAGGGGAAGACCGGTGAAAAGCCGGCGCTGTCCCGCAACTGTGAAGACAGTGGTCAGTGGTCAGTGGTCAGTGATCAGACGCAAAGCGTATCTGTTCACTACCCACTACCCACTTTCCACTAGTTAAGCCAGGATACCTGCCTCGGTCAACACATGCAGATTCGTTTTGCATGTGTAAACCAAGCAACCTTCGCGAGAAAGGGGGCAGGATAATGATGTCATTAGCACCATAATCCCCTAGTCGAAAGGCAGGGGATTTTTGTTTTCTCACTTACAACATCAAAACGAGGATAAAAATGAACCACCGAAAAATTTTCGTCGGACTGATTGTCCTGATGATAGTCGGCACAACAATTTCCGCATGCGCGCCAACGCCTGCGCCGTCGGCTGTAAAACCAACCAGCGTTCCGGCAACCGCTGCGACTGCCGCGTTTCCACTCACCCTGACCGATGATGCGAATCGCTCAGTTACACTCAAAGCCGCGCCACAGCGCATCGTCTCGCTCGCGCCCAGCAACACCGAAACAATTTACGCGCTCGGCAAAGGCGCGCTCGTCGTCGGCGTAACCGAGTATTGCGATTATCCCGCCGAAGCCAAAGCGAAACCCAAGATCGGCGGCTTTACGCAAATCGATCTCGAAAAAGTTGTCGGACTGGCGCCCGACCTCGTGCTGGCGACCGACATTCACGCCAAGAGCATCGTGCCTGAATTGCAAAATCGCGGACTGACCGTGTTCGTCATCGAACCCAAGAATGTGGATGAAGTGCTTAGCAAACTTGCCGTGTTTGGCAAATTGCTTGGCGCAACGGACGAAGCGAACCGGCTCAGCGCGCAACTCAAAAGTCGGATGGATAGCATCACCTCGAAAGTCGCGACCGCCAAAACTAAACCGCGCGTGTTTTACGAAATCGATAAAACCTTGTTCACGCCGGGTCCTGGGTCCTTCGTCGATGATTTGCTCACCAAAGCCGGCGCGGCAAACATCGCGTCCGATGCCAAAGGTGGGTATGGTCAATTGTCCACCGAAATCATCATCGCGCGCGATCCCGAAGTGATTCTCCTGGGTGATATGCTTTTTGGCGAGACGCCGGAAACGCTCAAAGCGCGACCAGGTTGGGGCAACATCACGGCGGTCAAAACCAATCGCATCATTCCGGTGCCGGATGAAAATCTCGTGGCGCGTCCGGGTCCGCGCATCGTCGATGGACTTGAAATGGTCGCGCGCGCGTTGTATCCTGATTTGTTCAAATGATCGAATCGCAAAACGTGGGGGCGCACAACCGCGCGTCCCCACAGACCGAAAGCGCGCCGTTATCGCGGCGCGATCCTCTTGATCGCCGGTCTCGGCATCATTGTGACCGGCGCTATCGCCGCAACGTTTGGTTCGGTTGCAATTCCGCTCGAAACGCTCGCGCGAATCGTCGTCGGCGAAAATGCCGGGCACATCGATCGCGATGACGTGGTCGCCGAGCTGGGAAACGATTCTGTTCGATATTCGTTTGCCGCGCATCTTGCTTGCCGCGCTCGTCGGCGGCGCGCTCGCCACTTCCGGCGCGACGTATCAAGGTCTCTTGCGCAATCCGCTCGCCGATCCGTACCTCATCGGCATTTCGTCCGGCGCGGCGCTGGGCGCAACCATCGCGATCATTTTCAATATTGATATTTGGGGCGCATTGCCGCTCTTTGCGTTTTTCGGCGCGATGGGCGCAACCTTGGCGATTTATCTCATCGCGCAAACCGGCGGACGCACGACGCCGACGACGTTGATTCTTGCCGGGGTCGCGCTCGGCGCATTTCTCTCGGCGATCACATCGTTCCTGATGTTTCGCGGCGACAGCGCGTTTCAAACGCATCGCGTTATCGCGTGGATGTTAGGCAGTCTCGCGTTGAGCAATTGGAACCAAGTCGTTCTTGCTCTTGCCGTACCTGGGAGTGGGTTGGCTCGTGCTGTATTTGCACGCGCGCTATTTGAATGTTTTGCAACTCGGCGAGACGCAGGCGCAACAACTCGGCGTGCCGGTCGAGCGCGTCACACTGACCTTGATCATCGCGACTTCGCTGGTGACCGCGGCGGCAGTCGCGGTGAGCGGGCTTGATCGGTTTTGTCGGCTTGATCGTGCCGCACGTGGTTCGATTGATTTGGGGACCCGATCATCGTTTTCTTCTGCCGATGTCCGCGATGATCGGCGCAATCTTTCTCATCATCGCCGATACGCTTGCGCGCACATTGCTTTCGCCGACCGAATTGCCGGTGGGAATCATCACGGCGTTTTGCGGCGCGCCGTTTTTTCTGTATTTGCTTCGCCGCAAAAAGGATATGAAGAGAGGTGTTGGGATGAACATGATTCAATTACGCGCAGAAGAGTTGGTGTTTTCGTACAATCACAAACCGATTCTCGATGGCGTGAATCTCGAACTGCGTCCCGGCGAAATGGTCGGGCTGGTTGGTCCGAACGGCGCGGGCAAATCGACGTTGGTCAATTTGCTCAGTCGCGCGTTGATGCCGCAACGCGGACATGTCTGGCTCAACGATCACACGCTCGATCAACTTTCGCCGGAATACGTTGCGCGGCGCGTGGCAGTCGTACCGCAAATGTTCGATGTGCCGACCGGGTTCACCGCGCACGAAATCGTGATGATGGGCCGCACGCCGCATCTGGGTTGGCTCAAAAGCGAATCCGCGCGCGACGACGAAATTGTGCGCGAAGCGATGATCGCCACCGGCACGTGGCATCTGGCGAATCGTTTGGTGAATCGACTGTCCGGCGGCGAACGCCAGCGAGTGATTTTCGCGCGCGCGCTCGCGCAAGAGCCGCAAATCCTTCTGCTCGACGAGCCGACCGCGCATCTCGACGTGACGCATCAAATCGAAGTGATGGACATTGCGCGACGGCTCAAGCAAGAACGCGCACTCGCGATCCTGGGTGTGTTCCACGATTTGAATCTCGCGGCGCAGTACCGTGATCGCATCATTTTACTCAAAGACGGGCGCGTGTTCGCGGCGGGCGCGCCGGCATCGGTCATCACGAGCGATATTCTGCGCGCGGTCTACGGAATCGAAATGTGCGTCTTTCCGCATCCGCGCAACCATTTGCCGGTCGCATTCATTATGGGACAATAAGATGCCAACACTTCATCGGCGAAACCATCGCAAAACATTCAACCGCTCGACGCGGATGCGATGAACGCGGCGCGCGCGCGGCAAGATCAATTGACCAAACCGCAAGGCGCGCTTGGGACGACTTGAATCACTTTCGATTCAACTTGCCGGCATCACCGCGCAAGCGCGTCCGCGTTTCAAACAACCGGCGATTATCACGATGGCAGGCGATCACGGCATCGCGCGGCAAGGCGTCAGCGCGTACCCGGCCGAAGTGACGCCGCAAATGGTCTTGAACTTTTTGCACGGCGGCGCGGCAATCAATGTGTTGGCGAAACACGTCGGCGCGCGCGTTGTCGTCGTCGATATGGGTGTCGCATCCGATTTGCCGGCGCATCCGGATTTGGTGAACGCGAAAATCGCAAATGGCACAAGAGATTTTTCAGTGGGTCCCGCGATGACGCGCGACGAAGCGCAACGCGCGATTCAAGCGGGAATCGAAATTGCAACGCGCGAAATTTCACGCGGCGCGGATATTCTCGGCACCGGCGATATGGGCATTGGCAACACGACGCCATCTGCCGCGATCACGGCAACGATCACGCGCCGTTCGGTGAAAGAGGTAACTGGGCGCGGCACCGGCGTGGACGATGCCGGGTTGAAACACAAAATCGCAATGATTGAGCGCGCGCTCGATGTGAACAAACCGAATTCGAGCGATGGTCTCGATGTGTTGAGCAAGATGTCGGTGGATTTGAAATCGGTGGGCTTGCCGGCGTGATGATCGGCGCGGCGGCGCGGCGCGTGCCGGTTGTGATCGATGGATTTATTTCCGGCGCGGCGGCATTGATCGCGTACACGATCGCGCCATCGGTGCAACCGTACTTGATTGCCGCGCATCGCTCCGTCGAAATCGGTCATCGCGCAATTCTCGATCACTTGCGCGTCGAGCCGTTGCTCGATCTCGATTTGCGTTTGGGCGAAGGCACCGGCGCGGCGCTTGGTATTTCGTTGTGCATCGCGTCGGCAAAGATTCTTGATGAGATGGCGACATTCGCGGACGCGGGCGTGTCGGAAAAGCAATGAATGATTTGCGAACCGCGCTCGGACTCTTGACGATCTTTCCGGTCCGCTACACGCTAAAATTTCCGCGGGCGCGTTGGGGTGGTATCCGGCGATTGGTCTGTTTATCGGCGCGATGTTGGTCACCGCGCATTTTTTGTTACAACTCGCGTTGCCCGATCTTGTTGCCGCCGTGCTTGTCGTCGCATTGTGGGTGATCATCACCGGCGGTTTACATCTTGATGGATTTGCAGACGCGTGTGATGCATTGTTCGCGGCAACCACGCGCGAACGCCGTCTCGAAATCTTGCGCGACGTGCATCTGGGAACGTTCGGCGCGGCGGGATTGATTTTGTTGTTACTGCTCAAAGTCGCAACGATTACCGATACCGCGGTGGCATCACTTTTTCTCGCGCCGATCCTGGGACGCTGGGCAATCGTTTTTGCGGCGACTTTTCCGCTCGCGCGGCGCGAAGGCATGGCGGCGACGTTTATCGCCGGGCTATCACGGCGCCAAGTCTTGCTGGCGACGATGATCGCCGTGTTGTGTTGTGCGATTTTTGGATGGCTGGGATTTGCCGCGTTCGTCGGAGCGGCGATGATTGCCGGACTCGTCGCGCGCTTGGCGCTGAATCGATTGGGCGGATTGACCGGCGACATTTACGGAATGATCTGCGAGAGCGTGGAAGTTGGCGTGCTGTTAGTTGGTTGTGCCCGCGTTTTGTAGGGGGCGAAGCGTTCGTTCAACTTCAATTCCTTGCGAACCACGATGAAACAAAATGACACAAAACATTGAGCATCCCGTCTTCGGCGAATGCTTCGCCCTTGCGCCGGTTTCGCCTTGGCACCACATCCTACATTTATCCGGACGACATTCTGCCAAACGTGCGACAACTTGCCGGGCAGGTGGATGACATCGAACTTGTGTTGTTCGAGGTCGATGAACACGGCACGAATTTGCCCAACGCCTCGACAATTGCGGAGTTGAAGGCGCTCGCGCGCGACTATGCTTTGACTGTACACGGTGCACCTGCCCATCGATTTGGATTGGCGCGATGAGCAGTCGTTTGCCAAGATTTTTCGCGCGCTCGATGCGACGCGCGCGCTCGATCCGTTTGCGTACGTCCTGCATCTCGATGGGCGAATGGTGATGGATGAGCCATCGCCGGATGTTATCGCTCAATGGCAAACGGAAACGGCGCGCGCGCTGGATCGGATTCTGGCGCAAGTCGCGCCATCGCAATTGTGCATCGAGAATTTGGAACGTTGGTCGCCGGAATTTTTCGCCGGCATCGTGGCGCAGAAAAATCTCGCGCGTTGCATCGACGTTGGACATTTGTGGAAACAAGCGCGCGACCCGTTGCCCCATTTGCAGGCGCATCTCGCGCAGGCGCGTGTGATTCACATTCACGGCATCAACGGACGCGATCATCAATCGTTGGCGTGGCAAGCGCGCGGCGAGGTCAAACGCGTTTTGGATTTTCTTGCTGGTGCTGAATTTGCCGGCGTGTTGACGCTGGAAATTTTCGGCGTGGATGATTTTCTCTCATCGAAACGAGTGATCGAGGAATGGCAAAACGACTCACGTTGATTTTGGGGGGCGCGCGAAGCGGCAAGAGCAGTTTTGCGGAAGCGTTGGCGCAAAAACGCGGCGGCGATGATGTATTGTTTGTTGCCACCGCGCAAGCCGGCGACGATGAAATGCGCGAGCGGATTGCGCATCATCGAGCGGTTCGGCGCGCCGGCTGGCAGACAATTGAATCGCCGCGTGAAATCGCGCGCGCTTTGCAATCGACTGCGCGCGCGGACGTGGTATTACTCGATTGTGTGACTTTGTGGACGACGAATGTGTTGTTGGCACATGAAAACAGCGCAACCGAAACGATGATGCGCGAAGTCGATGAATTACTGGCGTGGTATCGTGTCTCGTCGGATGAATTGATTATCGTATCGAACGAGGTCGGCATGGGACTGGTGCCGGATAATGCGTTGGGACGTGCGTATCGAGATTTGCTTGGCACGGTCAATCGCAAGTTAGCGGAGGCAGCAGACGAGGTGTTCTTACTCGTCGCCGGTTTGCCAATCGAAATCAAGTCGCGCGCAATGCGTTGACACGTGTGCTATAATCCATTGGGCTTGTCTAGAAGATGAACCTCGCGTGCTGGCTCTGGCAAATGCGAGTTGGAACAACTGAAAAAGCAATTTGCCCAAGCACGGACTCAAATCATCGAAATTCGCGCGCATCGATGATTTGGATGAAGAAATCGTTGTACTCAAAGCACAAATAGAGAAAGAGAAATAAGGTTGAGTCGGCAAAATTTCTCGCGCACGCTCTTGTTGGCACTCGTGCTTCTCCTCACGACCACCGCGACGGCAAGTGCCCAGCAAAGCGACATCCCCGGCAAAATCGTGTTGCGTTCAGAGGATGCGTACATTGCATACGATGCCACCACATCGACGTGGGAAATTGGGACAAGCGGCATTCGCCGTCGGATGGAATATCGCGCCGGCGCGGGCTTTCGTTTGACGCGCTTGACGAATAAACTCACGCGGCGCGAATGGCTGTCATCCGGTAGCGGCGCGAGCGCGGAATTGCAGCTGGAAATTGGGAAACAGATACTCACCGGCACATCCAAAGACTTGGCGCTGATTGGTTTTCGCACGCAAACAAACACCGACCATTCGATTGAATTGGTCGTTTCGTTGGCACATCCTACGCTTAGGGCACATTTACACTACACTGCTTTTCCGAACACGAACGTGCTTGAGCAATGGGTGGAAGTCGAAAATACCAGCAAGGGGCCCTTGCCGGCGTTGACGATGGTGTCGTCGTTTTCGGTTGGACTGCGCCCTTCCGCCGATCCGTTGACGTTGTACTGGGTGCAAGGGTTGGACCCGGTGCGGCCAACCGACACCTCGCTCGCCGCACCGGTCTTGAGATTGCGCTCGGTCAAACTTGAGAAAGCCATCGAGCAGGTGGTTGAATCGCGCGGGCGCTCATCGGAAGGGAGTCTGGGTTGGTTTGCCTTAGCCTCGCCGAACCTGCGCGAAGGAATGTTCGGCGGCATCGAATGGTCGGGCGAGTGGCGTCTGCGCGCCAAGAATGACGGAACGACAACCGCGTTGAGCGGCGGGCTGGAAAATATTCACCATACGATTCAACCCGGCGAGATCTTTCTCGCGCCGCGGCGATTCATCGGTTTCTATCGCGGCGACTTGGACGATGCCGCCAACACGGCGCAGGAATTTGTGCGCGGTTTTCTCTTGCGTCCACGCCCGGCGGATTTTCCGTGGGCGCAATACAACACGTGGTTTGCGTATTATACCAATCTCGATGAAGAAATTTTGCGCCAGGAAGTCGATGCCGCTGCCGAACTGGGGTTGGATGTTTTCGTGCTCGATGCCGGTTGGTATGAGGGATCGCCTAAACGCGCCGATTTCAGTTATGGTCTGGGCACCTGGCGCGAGAATCACGATAAATTTCCCAGCGGCATCGCCGATTTTTCGGCGTATGTGCACAGCAAAGGGCTAAAGTTTGGCTTGTGGGTCGAACCGGGGCGCGTTGATTTGGATGCGATTCAGTTGGACGTTGACATTCCGCGGGACTGGCTTGCACCCATCACCGATTTCGATGCCGTGCCGCCGCCCGACGTTGCGCGCACGACGAACATTTGCTTTGGCAATCGTGAGGCACGCAAATGGGCCAAAACCTGGTTGTCGCGTCTGATCCGCGAGTACAGTGTCGATTGGCTCAAGTGGGATGACAATGTGTGGGTACCGTGCGATGCGCCCAATCAGATCGCCGATGGCAATTATGCGCATTTCATGGGGCTGTACGAGATTCTGGATTATTTGCGCGCCGAATTTCCGCATCTGATCATCGAAAACTGTGCGAGCGGTGGACACAGGATGGATTACGCGTTGATGCGCCGCACGGACCTTGCTTGGCTGAGTGATGAAACCGAGCCAAGCTATCGCGTGCGTTATCACGTCACCGGCGCGAGTTATGCTTTTCCGGCAGATTACCTCAATTCCTGGCTCGTCGAATCGTATTCAGAACATCTTGCAACGGGCAACACGGAACCACTCCCGGTGCTGGCTTGGTTGCGCAGTCGAATGATGGGAGCATTTGGCGTCTCCGTCAAGGTTGCGGGTCTGAGTCCGGCGGTGAAAAACCTCATCACCACCGAAGTCAAGCGCTATAAAGATTATCGTGCCATCATCGCCCGCGGCAAACACTATCAACTCTTGCCGCAGAACGATTTGGCGGAGAATCTGGAACCGCCCGAAGAACCGGATGCCGCCGAATTCTTCGACCCGGCAACCGGCAAGGGGGTGATCTTTCTCTTTCGCGGCAATGTAGCATGGGCGGAGCGCCGGGTGATGGTCAAAGGACTAGACCCAGACACGCGCTACCAAATCACCTCTGCCGATGGCTCGATCAGCGTGCGTCAGACCGGTCGCCAATTGATGGCATCGCCAGTGCGATTTCAGTATACTAGCGATCGACCGGCGGCGCTGCTGTTTGTTCAGGCACTCCCGGTCGATGCCAACCCGCGTGCACCAATGCCATTGCCATGAATCGTTTCTTGGAAAATGCATCGACTTTAGATATAATATCAAAGATATCGGAACATTCGTTAGGGAAAGAAAGATGAGCAAGCAAAAAATCAGATTCCTGTTCTCAACTATGGTCGCCGTCGTTGGATTTCTCACGCTTTCGTATGGTTTGCATGCTACCGTCCAAGAAATCCAACAAATCGAGCAACACAACGAACAAACCTCAGCATTTCTGCAGATCGTTCCCACCCACTTCGTTCCCGTCAACTCCAAAGCATCGCCAGGTTCTGCCGCTTCACCCAACGAGAGCACAAACAAACCTGCCCTCACCACCGAAACCCAGGAATCAGTCTTCGATTCGTTAATGATTCCGTTTGTCAATGAAGCGCGTAAACGCCGCGCCGACAATGCCAAAGACCCTGACTATTTCAAGCGGGTTGACCGCGAACTGAACGAAGGTCGCATCAACTTTTTGTTGTTTGGCTACGGCGAAACACACGAGCCGCCGATCACCGAAAAAGCGATCATCGGCTCGCAGACGATTCTCTCGTACGACCTGCGCACGCGCCGCATTGATGTTGTGTCTTTCACGCACGATATTCGCGCCCCAGAAATCGAACGCGAGTTGGCGCGGCGCGGTTTCAAGTCGCCGCCCACGCGCATCGATCAGGCATACAACGTGGGCGGATTCAAACTGATGCGCCAAGTGATGGAAAATGCCACCGGGTTTGCGATTGATTTTCAAATCACCTTCCGCGACACGGTGATGCAAGGCGCGGTCGATAATGTTTTTCAAGGCGTCGAAGTCGATGTGCCGGTGACGTTCGATGTGCATCCATTTTATCTCGATGGGAAAAAGTACGACCAGGGACGTTTTGCGCAAGGTAGACAAAAACTGACCGGGCGCCAAGTCATTCAATTCATCAAGACGGTGCCGGTTGCCGAAGGCATGTATGACAAGATGCTGGAGCACAACGCACGCAAGTCATTGGTATTTGAAGCAATCATAAGCAGTCTCCAGAAGAATTATGCTGACCGCGGGCTCTGGTTACGCGGCTCGACATTTGTCGCCGGTGAACTAGTGAGTGGCGCGATTGTGTACGATTTCGACCCGCTGCCGCTGATCGTCAACAACATCGGCAGTACAACGGCAAGTCTTTCGCGCGCCAACACCTCGGGTGAAATCCAAATGCCCAAGATTTATCGTTCCAAATATATCGTCGATCCAGCGCACGGCGATGGTGGCGTGCAATGGGTAACAGCAAACGCCGCGCACAATCCGATTACCAAACGCGACATCGACAATGGCGTGTACCCATCGCGCGACATGGAAGTTCCCATCACGGCGAATCCGTACGGCGATTTACCAAGTGAGTATTGGAGTTCGGTGCGGACACTGGTGAAAATTTCATTGATGACGCCGGCAGAGCCAGCGTATAATTCGTATACGGAGTAATCGTGCTCGCCGGTTTTGACCATTTTATCATCCTCGTCAATAACTTGGACACGGCGATCGCCTCATTTCATCGCCTCGGCTTTGACGCGCGCGCCGGCGGCGAGCATCCATCATTTGGCAGTCACAACGCGCTCGTCGCGCTTGCCGATGGCACATACATCGAACTCGTTGCGTTCAAAGACGCGCCACTCGCAAGGACGACGTATTGGCGCGCCGGCGTCGAACGCTTGCGCCTGAGCGAGGGCTGGGGCGGATTCGTGCTCGCGTCGAATGCAATCGCCACCGACGTCGTGCGCTTGCAAGCATCGCTGGCGTACAACACGCCGCAAGCCGGCGCGCGCGTGCGCCCCGATGGTCAACGCGTCGAATGGCATACGTCGATGTTCAACGCATCACCGGTGGGCTTGATGCCGTTTCTGATTCAAGATGACACACCGCGCAATCTTCGCATCGAATTGCCGCGCGAAGGCATCGGCAGTCGCGCCCGCGCAAACGAGGTTATCGTCGTGGTGAAAAACCTTGACTTGGCGCGGGATGCGTACCAAACGTTGTTGGGCATCGAGCCCAAGCGCGTGCACAACGCAATGAGTGATGTCATTGGTTATCGTTTGACAATGGATTGGGGAAGCCTCGTGCTGGCGCATCCAGAGCGCGGCGGAAACGCGATGGCGGAACAGCTGGCGCATCGCGGCGAGGGAATTTACGCGCTCACACTGCAAGTTGAGGGACTGGGACACGAGCGCATTCGTTTTCGAAATCAGGATATCGAGTTAATGCCGGATGGAAACGGATTTTTGATTCCGCCGGCGTTGGCGTGCGGCGCAAGAATACGCTTGCTTGCAAAATAAGAGACCGGGTTCTTGAAGAGACCCGGTCTCGCTTTTTTTATGGTTGTCCTAGCCACCAGCGCACGACGAACGCACCCGTTGGGAAGAACACAGAGGCAAATAGACTTTTCAGCGTGTCCGGATTAAAGGGCCACTCGGGTACTTCAAGTAATCTCTTTTCGTACGCCAGCCATGTTTGCACCACCGCCGGATTTTCCAGCGTCCCGCGCTCTTTCATCAGCGCAAACGCGCTCGCTAAACGCTCGCGCACGACATCCAGTTCACGCTGCTTTGCCGCAAACATCGCTTGATGCAGACTGTTGAGATTTGCAAAAAACATAACGATGGTTACCGACACGATGATGACTTGAATCGCAAGCGTGAAAAAGTTCAAGAGAAAACGCGTGGGTAAAAGAATCACCGCCAACGTCACGCCACCCATCATCGTCAACGCGGTATACAACGCCGACTTACCCAGCACTTCGAACGGCGTCGTGTCAAACAAATTAATTTGACGCAATCGGCTGTGAAACTTGGACGTCATCTTCGACTCGGCGACGACGACGTAGACGATCATCGCCAACAAACCCAGATTGAGGAGTTGCGTCAGACTGAGAAATATTCCAAGCCACGAAAAAGACGAACGCAAACTCGGCGCGCCCAACAGCAGAGCGATCACAACCCCAACACCAAACGCGATGGCTTGTTGGCGCAGAGTTGGCGACGACGATGCGGTGAGTTGATGAAATGCGGGTCGATCAATTCCCAGCAATCGGCTCATGGCAGCGGTCGATGCGCGACTGGCTTCCGCGCCAAAATGATTCGCAATGAGAATGTACACAATGACCGACGACGAGGTCAAACACGCCCTCAGCCAATCGGCATCCTGAAAAATCCGAAAATCGTTATCGAGCCAGCATGCGCCAACCAGCGAGCCGAGTAACAACCCAATCGCGGCGGCAATGAATTGCCACCATCCGAGTCGCAATCGCGCGGCGACGTAATCGATGAGCGTGCCTTCTTGCACAACTGGCGTCGTTGCCATTTGCGACACCTCGCTTATTCGTCGGCCATCCCGTCAAAGAATCGGATGTACGCTTCGATGCCGCGAAAATAATTCGGCAAGTGCATTTTTTCGTTCGGCGAGTGCAAATTGTCGTCGGGCAAACCAAAGCCCATCATCAGCGAATCGACGCCGAGTTTACTTTTGATCATGCTGACCACCGGCACGCTTCCGCCTTCCAGTTTGAACACCGGCTTGACGCCAAACGTTTTTTCGAGCGCGGCGATGACCGATGGCATGCCGAGCGTATCGCGCGGCATCAGTGCGGCCGGACCGCTGGTAAATTTTTTGACTTCCCAACGCACTGTCTTCGGCGCGTGGCGACGCAAGTACGCTTTGAGTTGTTTTTCGACTGCGTCATCATCTTGGTACGGCACGAGCCGCATCGAAATTTTCGCCATCGCTTTTGCCGGCAAAACGGTTTTCGCGCCTTCGCCGGTAAAACCGGAAACGATGCCATTCACTTCGAGCGTTGGGCGCGCGCCCAAGCGTTCGAGTGTCGTAAATCCTTTTTCGCCGTACAATTTTGGCGCGCCGGTGGTCTTGCGCCATTCTTTATCGGTCGCTGGGAAACGCGCCAACTCCGCGCGTTCTTTCTTCGAAAGCTTACGCACCTTGGCGTAGAAACCTGGGAAGCGTGATATGTCCGTTCTTGTCGTGCATGCCGGCAATGAGTTCGCACAAGACCGTTGCCGGATTTGCAACGGATCCGCCGAACGAACCAGAATGTAAATCCTGGGACGGACCATAGACCCAGACTTCAAAGTACGCCAGCCCGCGCAAACCGTACACAATCGATGGCAAGTCCGGGCGCGTGATGCCGGAATCGGCGTTGAGCGAAACATCGCATTGGAGTTTCGCTTTGTTTTGTTCGATGAACGCGCCCAGATGCGGCGAGCCGATTTCCTCTTCGCCTTCAAACATCACTTTGACGTTGACGCGCAGACCCTCATTCTTCATCAACGCTTCCAATGCTTTGACGACAGCGTGCGCTTGCCCTTTCATATCCGATGCGCCGCGCGCGTAAATATTTTCGCCGCGCACCGTCGGCTCGAACGGCGGCGAAAGCCATTCGTTCAACGGATCGACCGGCTGAACGTCGTAATGTCCGTAAATCAAAACGATGGGTTTGCCGGGCGCGCCGAGCCATTCGCCGTAAACGACCGGATGTCCGGCGGTCGGCATCACCTCGACATTTTTGAATCCGATGCCGGCGAGTTGCGCCGATAACCACGTGGCGGCACGTTGCATGTCCGGTTTATTTTGCGCCAGTGTCGAAATGCTGGGAATCGCGAGCAACTCTTTGAACTCGGCGAGATTTCGTTCGCGATTTTTTTGCGCGTACTCGATAGCGTGAATGGATTCAGGCATTGGAGACTCCAATAGTTTCAGATTGCACCCTGAGCCGAGTTCCGCGTAGCAGAACGCAGTCGAAGGGTTACATCCCATTCTTCGACTACGCGGCTTTGCAGCTCCGCTCAGAATGCTTTGAATTTCTACGGGCTAACACTCAACGATTCCCAGCCCCAGAAATTCGGATCGGGCGGGGTGTTGTCGATCAATTTGCGCGCGTTTGTACCATCGGCGTTCATCGCAAAAATCGCCCACGCCTTGCCGTTCTGATCACTACGCCAGAAAATCGTCCCGCCGTCGCGCGAAAAGACCGGTTGGGCATCGTTGCTTGAGCCGCGCGTCATTTGCTTTTTTCCCGAGCCATCGGGATTGACGGTAAAGATTTGCATCCCCGCGCCATCGCGCGCCTGATAAACTAGCTTGTCGCCGCGCGGCGACCATTGTGCATTACCGCCGTTATCGGTTGTGATTTGGCGTGGCGCGCCGCCATCGGCTGAGACGAGCATCAAACCAAGTTGCGTTGAGCCGGGCTGACTGCCGGAATACGCAATTTGTTTTCCGTCCGGCGAAAACGCGGGACCGTTGCCCGCTACACCGAGCTCGATGCGCGTTTGGTAGAAACCATCCATTTTCAATTTCCACAACGGACCGCCGGGTTGATTGGGTCTGCCGGAAACCGCGTAGACAATCCAATTACCGTCGCGTGACCAATCCATGCAACACACACCCGCGCCAATCACAATGGGGTCTTGCTTTTGATTCCCACCATCGGAATTCGCCAGATATAATCCTTCTGACCGACCTTCCGGGCGACCATAGTACGCAATGCGTGTGCCATCGGGCGAGAGCGCGGGCCAATAGGCGTGCGTGAGAATTTCGCGCGCATTCGATCCGTTGACGTTCGCCACCCAAATCGTGTGGAACTTGGGCGCGTCGCCGGTGGCGATGCTGTACGCGATGCGACCGGTCGGTGCGGACGCTTTGGTCGCTGCAACAACTGTCGGCGCTGGCGGAACCGGCGTTGCGGAGGGTTCGACTGCCACCGCAAATTTTGTCGCCGTGGGACCGGCGGGCACCGGTGAACTTGGCGCACTGGGAACAGTCGGTTGCACACCAATCGGAGTTTGCGCCGGCGGTTGCGGCGGAAGCGTTGGCACTGGAACAGCCGTTGGCGTAGTGTTGCACGCCGTCAGAGCAAGAACAACCAGACCAAACAAAATCAATCTACGCATGTTGACTCCTTGCAAACGGAACGAGGGCTCGCCGTTACCTGCGAGCCCCCATGCTTACTTGGTTACGGCAATACGATCATAGGGCCAATCGCCCGGCGGCATATCGTTTGCTAACTTGACCGGGCCGGAACCATCGGCATTCATTCGCCAAATGCCCCACTGTCCGCCTTCGGGTGATCGATAGAAAATGAAATTGCCGTCCGGCGACCAATTGGCGGCAACATGCAACGATGTGCCAGTGGTCAATTGTTTCTTGCCGGAACCATCGATGTTAATCACAAACAACTGCTTGACGCCATCGACATCTTTTTGGTACACAATCGTTCTGCCGTTTGGCGAAATTGCCGCGAGACCACCATCATCGGTAATGATTGGGGTAGCATCACCGCCGGCAGAAGGCGCTCTGAAAATACCACAACCCGAACCGCGACACGTTTGAAATATGAGGAATGAATCATCCGGCGACCACGACGGGCTCCAGCCGATGGTTATCGGGCGACGCCCGGTGCCATCCGGCGCGATGGCATCCATCGCAATGTTGCCGGCGAAACCGGGGCGAACCGAGAACGCAATCGATCGTCCGTCGTGCGACCAAGCCATATAGCCCGATGCAGATTCGCCAAGAATTTTCTTGGCATCGCTACCATCGCTTGAATTAGCGACAAAAATTCCTTCGGTCCAGCGAAAATAGGCGATCTTGCTACCGTCCGGCGAAAACGATGGCTCGGACGCGCGATCTAGAATTTTCTTTGCGCCACTCCCATCGGCGTTCATCGTCCAAATATAATTGTCCTCCGGACGATCACCGCGTCGAATGGTAAATGCAAGTCGCCCGGTTGCCGTCGCTGGTTTTGTCGCGACCGCGGTTGGCGGCACCGGCGAGAGTTGCGCGGCAGTAACTGGCGGCAGTGGCGTGAGTTGTGCGGCAGTCGGTTGAGGTATCGTCGGCTGAACTTGCGCCGTAGTTGGCGAAGCCGGCGGCGGTATGAGCGTTTGCACGCTCGGGGGTTGAGTTACAATTACCGGCGGCACGGTGGGCAAGATCACCACCGGCGTTACGGGGCGAACAATCGCTGTGGGTGCGACATTGAACATTCCGCCCAAAACACCAAACGCGCCCAAGGCAATCACTGCGAAGAGACACAGCACCAAACAACCCAAAGCTCCAGCGATAATCCATGGCGTACGATTCGATGACATCACATTCCTCCTTGCTCATCACCTTTTATCACCATGATTATAGCACACAAATTTAGGCGGGCGCAATGGGGGGAGAAATGTTACACTTGTTTTCTCGGTCGATACTGAATCGCTTCCGCCAAATGCGGCGTTTCGATCTTGTCGCTGTTCGCCAAATCTGCAATCGTCCGCGCCAGTTTCAAAATCCGATGATACGCGCGCGCTGTACTGGTCAAAAACCCAATACAGAGCTAAATCGCCATGCTTATGGCAACGCCCTCGAACGACAGCTGGGGAGGTGGTTCACAAGCGGCTTCATGCCGGCGCTGGGTGGTAACGACTGTGCAGGGGAACACGCATCTTGATGGCCTCGTCGACGTACTGGAGCGGCAAAACGCTCGACCACAAACCTGCTGGGTATAGGCCTACACCCACTTGGGCACCATCTCAAAACCTATTTTGGGTTTTAGCTCCTCCACTAGTGGAGGAACATATTGAATACGTAATCGCTCTGCGCCAAGCTCCACTTTAACCACGGACTGGCGCGGAATTGTTTTTACCTCATTTGCCTCCCCGCGCAGTAACAGCTCGCTCATGTTCTGAGCCATATAGTGCAAGGCCTTATCGGACACTAGGATTTGTTGCCTCCGCAATGTTGTTCTCACATGCCCCTCAAGAACTGGTTCAGTTGGATAGTCCATGTTCATGGAACTCCTTCTACCTCTTCGTCGTCTAATAGACGAAGTATGATTCTACAGTGGTTGGCCATCAGCAGCCAATCATCTCAAGAGGGAGTTCCCTATGAAGACCAAACTGGCGTTTGTATTCACCCTGCTCGCGGTATCTTTTCTCGTCGCGAGCTTTATCTCTCCCGCCCCCGCTGCTGCAGACGGACTCATCGTCGTTCAGTGTCCACCTATTGTTGTTCCGATGGGTACGCCCGTACCGTTGCCGATGCCATGGACGAATAGCTCACCATCCGTAATTTCACCGGGCGCGCCTCCGATCACCCCCCGTCCTATCGTGCCACCGGCACCACCCGTTCGCCGCGATTGCTCTACCTACCTCGCAGTGAAAAATCACAATGTCAGCGTGACGATTGACAATCAAATCGCGCGCACGCGCGTCGATCAGACATTCGTCAACGACAGCACGTACGCGCTCGAGGGCACGTACATTTTCCCGCTTCCAGAGGATGCTGCCATCAGCGAGTTTTCCATGTGGGTCGATGGTAAGAAACTCGAGGGGCGGGTCCTGGACAAGAATCAAGCGCGCCGGATCTACGAAGAGATCGTCCGCACACAACGCGATCCGGCCTTGCTCGAATATGCCGGGCGTAACGCGTTTCAAGCGAGCATCTTTCCAATTCCGCCACAAAGCGAAAAACGCGTCGAGATCGAATACTCGCAAATTCTGAAATCGGAACAAGGCCTCGTTCGCTACGTCTATCCACTCAACACCGAGAAGTTTTCCCCCAAACCGCTGGCTAATGTTTCGGTGAACGTATCGATCAAATCGAATGCCGCGATCAAAGCGATCTACTCGCCCTCACACAACGTCGGTGTCTCGCGAAGCGGGGAGTACGCGGCAAAGGTCGGCTACGAAGACAAGAACGTGCGCCCCGACCGCGACTTTGTGCTGTACTATTCGGTCACCCAGGACGAAATCGGCTTGAATCTGGTGAGCTACAAACAAGCGGGGGAGGATGGCTTTTTTGTGATGCTCGTGGCCCCGAAAGTCGAAATCGATAAATCGCGCGTGATCGATAAGGACGTGATTCTCGTGCTCGATGTCTCCGGCTCGATGCAAGGTGCAAAAATCACGCAGGCGAAGAACGCGCTGTACTATGTCCTCGACCGCTTGAATCCGAATGATCGTTTCAACATCATTACCTTCAGCACCGGCACGAACGCGTATGCGTCGACCCTCCGCCCAGCATCGGCACGAGATGACGCGCGCAATTTTGTCTCGCGGATCGCTGCCGAAGGCTCGACCGACATCAATCGCGCGCTGCTCGAAGCCATGAAAAGCGCGGACAAGGAACGTCCAACGATTCTGATCTTCTTGACCGACGGCTTGCCGACGACCGGCGAGATCAACACCCAGAAGATCATCGCGAACGTGATGAATGCGGCTCCGAAAAATGTCCGGCTCTTCCCTTTTGGTGTCGGCGATGACGTCAATACGATTCTGCTGGATACGCTCTCCGGACAATTGCGCGGCGCGAGTGGATACGTGCGGCCCAATGAGAAAATCGATGAGATTGTATCCGCGTTTTATGCGAAAGTCTCCACGCCGGTCTTGTCCGATGTCACAATCGATTGGGGCGGCATGACGGTGAGCGATGTATATCCGTACCCGATGCCGGATTTGTTTGCCGGAACCCAACTCATTTTGACCGGGCGCTATCGCACGGGTGGATCAACGACACATTACATTGAAAGGCACGGTCAACGGTGCACCCCAAACATTCCGCTATGCTGATATTCGCTTCAAAACGTCGGGGGGCGACGATTTGATTCCGCGCTTGTGGGCCCAACGCAAGATCGGTTACTTGATGAACGAGATTCGCTTGCGCGGTGAAAATCGCGAGACGATCAACGAAATTGTCGCGCTGGCGATTCGGTATGGGATTGTGACGCCGTACACGTCGTTCCTCGTCGATGAACAGTCGGATGTGCTGACCCAAGCCGGGCGTGATAACGCAGCGAAAGCAGCATCATCAAGTCCCGTGCCTCTGCCGCAGTCTGGCGCCGCGGCGGTTGATCGCAGCCAATTTGAAAGTCAGCTCCAGGGTTCAGGTGCGGCTGCACCAGCGCCAACCCGAGCGGCTGTGCCTGCCGCACCGGGCCAATCCGCGCCATCAGGTTCGGTGGGAGATGGACTGGCATTGCAATACATCGGCGACAAGACGTTTATTTCACGCAACGGCGTCTGGCTCGATACGCAGTATGAGCCGTCCAAGATGAAGATGCTGCCCATTGAGTTTGGTAGCGAGGCATACTTTGCGCTCGTCACGAGCCATCCGCTCGCCGGCAAATACATCGCGCTCGGCTCGCGTGTGATCTTTGTGCTCAACGGTGTGGCGTATGAAATCACCGATGGGGATACCGGTGCGACCTCGGTGAGCATCGTTCCAACCGCCTTGCCAAGCTCGCCAACGCCAGAAGTGCGCGCGTTGCCTCAGATACCTACGTCCACCTCATCGCCAGCGAATGTGCCCGGTTCGTCGCCCCGAACGACAAGTGATAACGTCGCATTGCCGGTTTGCGGGGGGAGTCTATTGAGTTTTGCCTTCATGCTCGGATTGATCGGCTGGTCAAGGTTGCGAGAAAATGGGTAGGCTCTCCAGATGCGTGCAGATTGGGGAGTCTCACTGATGCAGCGGAAAGGAAACAGAACTCGCGGCAGCTGCCGCGAGTTTCTTTATTGGGAGCTCAAGTCCCCAAGGGTTGTTTTCAGAAAGAGACCTTGAGAGATGACGAACAAAAGCATCACCCTTGCCTAGCGTAAGATCATATCTCCAGGTCATATTAGTCATGCCTGTCCTGATTCAATTGAGGAGCCGGCAGATTACTCAGCAAGAGAATCTGCGGCTCTTCGTTGTAGTCAGGACGATTGTGTCTCCGCGATCTAATGTGAACCGAGAAATGCCATCGTGGGAGTCCATTTCATGTCCGTCATAGGGCAATAGCTCGACGTATGCAGTTTTTGGCAAGGACAAGTATTAGGAAATATCTGTCATTGGTTGAATGCGCTTTATTGTCTTGAAAACATTATTTGCCAGATCGCCGACACGATATTCGTACATTTTGTCATCGAGGAAAATACGAAACTTCGCGGAATCATCGCCAAGTTTCTGCAAAGCCGGAAGCGCTTGCACGCTGCCTAATTGTCCTGTGCACCACGCCGCCATTCCGCGAGTTTGCGGCGATGCGTCGCTCAAATAATTCAGCACCAAGGGCAACGTATGGCGTACGTATCCTGGATTATGTTCTGCAATGTGTCCAATTGCCCACAGAATGTCTGGGTAAAAATGTGTTTCTTCTACATCGAACATCGCCACGATGATGGGGATAAACTCGAAGAAAAATTTCGGACGTCGCGCGATGATCGCGCCCATCGCTTGCGGCGCTCGCCAGCCGATACTTCCCGATTCGTCGTTCATCATCCACATCAATCGCCGCAAAATACCTCGCACAAATTCTGCGTCCGTATCGGCGACTTGAGCGCTGGCAAGACCCAGCGCCTTGACCGCGCGCCAACCGATCAAATCGTCTTCATTGAAGGTTAGCGCAATGAGTTCGCTCAACCTGCGCTTGTTCTCTTTGGCGAGTTCGGTGATAGCGAAATAGTCAGCACACAACAAAAGATGCGGAAGCGATTCTTCTTTCATACTTCCTTCTTCATCTTTTGCAATACTTGTTCCGCCGCATAGATCGTTGCATCAATCTCCGCATCGCCGTGCGCGGTTGAGAGAAACGCAGCTTCAAATTGTGAAGGCGCAAGATAGAAGCCTCGTTCGAGCATCGCGCGAAAAAATGTGCCGAACTTTTTCGTATCTGATGTTTTTGCCGTCACCCAGTTTGTGATTGGCGCATCCGCGAAAAATGGCGTGAACATCGTTCCAACACGATTCACGACCACGCGCACGTGTGCTGATTCCGCCGCGACATTTAACCCTTTAATCAATCTCGCGGAACGCATTTCAAGCGATTCAAACATTCCTGGCTTGCTCAATTCCTTCAGTGTCTCGATTCCCGCGGTCATCGCCAGTGGATTCCCCGCGAGCGTCCCAGCTTGGTACATCGGTCCAGCGGGTGCAACCATTTGCATTATATCGCGTCGTCCGCCGTAGGCGCCAACGGGTAGTCCACCGCCAATCACTTTGCCAAGGGTCGTCAAATCGGGTTTGATGTTGTACAGCATTTGCGCGCCGCCACGATCCACACGCCATCCCGTCATCACTTCATCGAAAATCAGCAATGCGCTATTCGAACGGGTGATTGCGCGCAGTCCAGGTAAAAATTCCGGCGTGGGTGGCACGACGCCCATGTTTCCAGCGACTGGTTCAACGATGATTGCCGCAATTTCTTCCGGATATTTTTCAAACAGTTGCGCAACGGCGTTCAAATCGTTGAATGGTGCAACGAGTGTATCGGCGACAGTTGCGGGTGGCACGCCGGGTGAATCGGGCAAGCCCAGTGTGGCAACGCCCGACCCGGCTTGCACGAGAAACATATCTGCATGACCGTGATAGCATCCTTCAAACTTGATAAGTTTGTTCCGTCTCGTATACGCGCGCGCGAGTCGCAATGCGCTCATCGTCGCTTCGGTGCCGGAATTGACGAAACGAATCATCTCGATGCTGGGAATGAATTGCTGGATTAATTCCGCCAGTTCGAGTTCGAGCGGACTGGGTGCTCCGAAACTCGTGCCGCGTGATGCGGCATCGGCGAGCGCGGCGATGATGCGTGGATGTGCATGACCCAGGATGAGCGGTCCCCACGAGAGAACGTAATCAATGAAACGATTGCCGTCCACGTCGTAAAGGTATGCGCCTTGACCGCGATCGATGAACAACGGTTGTCCGCCGACGGCCCGAAACGCGCGCACGGGCGAATCTACGCCGCCGGGCAAAAGTTGTTGTGCGCGAGAAAAGAGTTGTTGGGATTTGGTAGTATTCATAAGTTCAAGTGATCCGAGATTGGTGACTAGTGATTAGTGGCTAGCGAGAGTTTCTAATGACTAGCTAGCCACTGACCACTTGGCAATCTCCGGTGCATGATACGTGATAATCAAATCCGACCCCGCGCGTTTGATCGCCGTCAGAATTTCTGTCACGATGCGTTGTTCGTCAATCCAGCCATTTGCGCTTGCGGCTTTGACCATTGAGTACTCACCGGAAACGTTGTACGCAACGAGTGGCAAATCGAAACGTTGGCGCGCGCGTGTGATAATATCGAGGTAGGCAAGAGCGGGCTTGACCATCACCATATCCGCGCCTTCGGCAACGTCGAGTTCGATTTCGCGCAGTGCCTCGCGCGCGTTCGCAGAATCCATTTGATACGCGCGACGGTCACCGAACTGCGGGGTTGACCCAGCCGCTTCGCGGAACGGTCCATAAAATCCGCTCGCAAATTTTGCCGAGTACGCAAGGATTGGTGTGTCAATGAATCCATCACGATCAAGCGCGGAGCGAATCGCGGCCACGCGTCCGTCCATCATATCACTTGGCGCGACAATGTCTGCGCCGGCGCGCACGTGACTCACAGCTTGGCGCGCCAGTAGTTCGAGTGTTGGGTCATTCAACACGCGACCATTTTGCACGATGCCGCAATGTCCGTGCGAGGTGTACTCGCACAAACACACATCGCTGACGACAACCATTTCTGGCGCAACGCGTTTGATTGCTCGAATTGCTTCTTGCACAACGCCGTGTTCGTCCCAAGATGCGCTCCCGGTTTCGTCTTTACTGGATGTTTCGAGCACGCCAAAGAGAAGCACAGCTGGAATTCCCAGCTTGGCAATTCTCTCGATCTCATTGGGCAAGCGGTCAACCGACCAACGGAATTGTCCAGGCATTGCAGCAATTTCCTGTTGAACGTGCGTACCTTGGGCGATAAACAGAGGGTAGATCAAATCACGAACGTCGAGTTGGGTTTCGCGGACAAGATTGCGAAGAGATGCAGTTGCGCGCAATCGGCGCAAACGGAGAGCGGGAAATTGAGCGGACATGCTTCACACCTTTGTGGTTTTATTTCAAACAGAATACCAGCGCCTGGGTCAGTCCTTCCAATGTATATTCTTGCGCGGTCGCGTCCACGTGCAAACCCAGGTCGCGCGCAGTTTGCGCAGTGATGGGACCGATGCAGACAACTTTGGATTTTAGATTTTGGGATTTCGATTCGACGGCGTTCATAAAGCCACGAACGGTTGAGGAGCTAGTAAATGTGATCGCGTCGATTTCGTTTGCTTCGAGCATCGCACAAATGTGTTCCGCGGTTGGGTCGTTTGCGTTGATGGTGATGGTGCGATACGCAACGATTTCATCCACGATGGCGCCGCGTTCTCGTAAATCGCGCGCCAGGTTTTCTCGCGCGATGTCTGTGTGCGGAAGCAAAATGCGTTTGCCACGCACATCGCCAATGTCGCGCACAATAGCTTCGGCGACGTACTCGCGAGGAACAAGATCGGCTCGCAAACCGTGTGTGGCAAGTAGCTCGGCAGTGGCAGGCCCAATTGCGCACAAACTTGCGCTTGCAAAGAATCGTGCATCGCGCCCGATCGCTTGAACGCGATGCCACACCGCATTGACGCCGTTCACGCTCGTAAAGATCATCCAGTCGTATCGTTGTGCTAGCGCATCGTCGAGCGCGCAGTAATCATCTAATGGCATGATGCGAATGACCGGGAATTCGATTGGCTCTGCACCCAGCTCGCGCAACATTAGGGATAGTTCGCCGGCTTGCTCACGTGCGCGTGTCACGAGAATTCGTTTGCCAAAGAGTGGACGATTTTCAAACCAGCGCAATTTCTCGCGCAATGCAACCACATGACCGACGATGAGCACTGCCGGGGGCTGCAGTCCGCGTGCAACTTCAATGATGTTTTCCAAGGTGCCAACGCGCGTTTCCTGTTGCGTCGTCGTTCCCCAACGCACAAGCGCGGCAGGTGTTTCGGGAGAATATTTTTGCGCAAGCAAATCGGCAACGATATGTCCCAGATTCTCCACGCCCATCAGAAATACAAGAGTTTCTGACTTTTGACCGTCCCACGTGACTTTAGAATTCTCTTGCAAATGTCCAGTGGTGACCGTAAACGATGTCGCGACACCGCGATGTGTCACTGGAATTCCAGCATAAGCGGGCGCGGCAATCGCAGATGAAACGCCAGGGACAATTTCAAAATCGATTCCCGCCTCCACAAGTGCAAGTGCTTCTTCGCCGCCCCGACCAAACACAAAGGGGTCGCCCCCTTTGAGACGCACAACAATTTTGCCATCGCGCGCTTTTTGCACGAGCAACGCGTTGATTTCGTCTTGCGGTAGAGTGTGATCACTACTCGCTTTGCCGACGTAGATCTTTTCTGCGTCTGCGCTCGCATAATCGAGCAACGTCGGTGCAACGAGTCGGTCGTACACGACGACATCCGCGCGTCGCAGACATTCGACGGCTTTGACCGTAATCAATCCTGGGTCGCCTGGACCCGCGCCGATGAGATAGACTTTGCCAGTCATGATAGTGAATAGGGAACGGTGGACAGTGAACAGCTAGACGCACTGTTCACTGCTTGCCTTGATTCTCGCGATTTAATAGTTGGTGTGCTAACTTCTCGCCCAACCCTTCTGCCTCAGCCATATCGCCACTCACCGCGCCGCGTCTAACATTCGTGCCATCTTCGTTTGCGATGAGACCACGCAAGTTCACGGTGTTGCTGTTTACTTCAGCATACGCGGCAATAGGCGTGCGACATCCGCCGCCGAGAGCGCGCAGAAATCCGCGTTCAGCATTTGTCGCTATCCGCGTGGGTGCGTGGTTAAGCCATGCCACCAGCGCGCGAGTGTTCGCATCATCCGTGCGAGTTTCAACTGCGAGCGCGCCTTGACCTGGGGCGGGCAACATTACATCGAGCGAAAGATATTCAGTGATGCGTTCAGCCAATCCCAGGCGAACGAGCCCCGCAACCGCAAGCACAATGGCATCGTACTCGTCAGTAAGTGATTTGCCGAGACGTGTATCCACGTTGCCGCGAATGTTCACGCTGTTCAAGTCGGGACGATACGCGCGCAATTGTGCAGCGCGCCGCAGGGAACTTGTGCCGATGCGCCCGCCGCGCGGCAATGCATCTAAACCAAGACCCAGGCGCGACACCAAAGCATCGCGCACATCTTCGCGTTCGCAAATCGCGGCGAGAGTGAGTCCATGTGGTAAATCGGTGGGCAAGTCTTTGAGCGAATGAACGGCCGCATCAATGCGATGCTCGATGAGCGCGGTTTCGATTTCACGTGTGAACAACCCCTTGTCGTTAATTTGGGACAGCGGCGTATCGATCACACGGTCGCCCTGAGTGGTGATTGTTTCGATGATGATTTCGATGCCAGGCGCGCGCGCGCGCAATTGATCGGCAACCCAGTTGGTTTGCCAGCGCGCGAGTTTCGAACCGCGTGTGCCAAGAATGATTTTTTTCAAATGAACAAACTCAATGCGAAAAATCTATTCTGAGTTGGTCTGCGTTGGTCCGCTTCCAAATTTCGAAATAATGTTTAGCGCGAGTTGCCGCGCTTCGTTTTTGCGTCCTTTGTGCAACAAGGGCAATGCGGCATCAATCAATGCGTCCCATAATTCTTCGCGTTGTTTTTGAGGCACGATGGCTTGCACACGCGGACGTAACTCGGCGAGCAGTGTCGAGAGTTGTGCATACTCGTCGCCAACTATCTTGTCGATTTCGCGGCGCAAATGTTTTGAGAGCGCTGGACTCGCGCCGCCTGAACTGATTGCAACGGCGATGTTGCCGCGTCGCACAATCGCGGGCACGTGAAAATTGCAATGCGGTGGATCGTCCACGACATTGACCAGAATGTCGCGCTCGATCGCTTCACGCCAAATCGCTTCATTCACTTGCGCGTCGTCTGTTGCAGCGATGACCAACCGCGCGTTCGCCAAATCGCCCTGTTGGTAAGAGCGACGAATCGGTGCAATGCGATTTTGCGCGACCCAGGTTTCGAGTTGCGCCGAGAGTTGCGGTGCGATGACGGTGATGGATTCCGCCCCCGCGTCAAGCAAGCCTTGCACTTTACGCGTGGCAATCGTGCCGCCACCGATAACGACCGCGTTTTTAAGATTAACCAGCACAATGGGATAATGAATCATCTTTGCCGCATTATACACCAATTCAAATTGACGCACGAACCCGCAAACATTGTTTTGACTTTTTCACACCAACGCAGTACACTTGAATCGATGAGTTTGCCCAGTCGTCTGCGAGAATCTGTTTACAATTCCATCACGCGTCTCTTTCGATTCCAGCTTGGATTGAAAGCAACCATGACATTGCTTTCGGTCGTCGGCATGATTGCTCTCATCACGATTTTCGGCGTGCTGGCAATATCGGCGGCAAACGACGCTACGGATCGCGCATTGCAAGAGCGCGTGGTCCTTGCCCAGGTTGCCGCAAATCACGCCGATTATGTGCTGGGGAGTACGCGCGCTGAACTCGAATCGATTGCCGCGCGCCTGCTCGTTCGTCAGGGTGAGGCTAATCGCTCTGACCGTGAGGCTATGTTACGAGAGGCCGCACGTCATTCCAGTTTGCCTATTCGCCAGGTTTTTATCCTCGATTCAAATGGCAATATCACTGCCGATCCATTCGTAACTACGTGGACTCGATTGCCTCGCCTCTTTCCGTCTCTGCAGAATAATTCCTTCGTTGTCACCAATGTTTCGTTACCGAATGGGAGCAAGGTAATCGTTGCGGCTGTGCCTGTCCGCGATGATTCCAATCGAGTCATCGGTGCTGTTGCTGCGACGCTTGATTTGACTGAATCGGGAATGAGCACGCTTGCACCCGCCGCCATGTTGGGCACAACAGGTTACATGGAAATCGTCGATTCGGAAGGCTTAATTGTATCGAGCACTTTGCCGCAAGAGGTGCTTGTACCTGCCGACCATGGTGAGAGTCTCGTCTCGATGATTCGCGATGGGAAGAGCGTTGTCGCCACGTGCCACAATTGTCACGAAACGTCAACAGCGACAGAACGTCGCTTGGAAGTGATTGCATTTGCGCCACTCAAGCAAGCGCCCTGGGGTGTTGTGGTGCGCCAAGCGGAAGAAGAAGCCTTCGCATCGTCACGCCAGTTACAACAGCGTGTGATGTTGTTGGGCATCATTGCCGTGCTGGGCGCAATTGTGCTCGTGTGGCTAACCACGCGCTATGTGATAGCGCCTGTGCAAACGCTCCAAGTCGCGGCAGAACGCATGGCGCACGGCGATCTGAAAACACCGATTGATGTGGATCGTGGCGATGAGATTGGTGCACTTGCCGAAACTTTCGAAATGATGCGGGGACGGTTGCAAGCGAGCATCGCTGAAATCAAAGACTTGGCTCAAGATTTAGATCAACGTGTGCAAGCGCGAACGCGTGAACTTACGGCACTCAACGCCGTGGCTTCGGTCATGACCCAGTTCATGCCGCTTGACGATTTCTTCAAGCAAACGCTCGATCAAGTTCTGCTCGTCGTGCAAGCCGACGCAGGTGCGATTTATTTGTTGAGCCAGGATACGCGAGAACTCGAACCCCAATGTTGTCTCGGCACTTCGGATGAAGCGGCGCGTGCGATCACGCGATTGCATGTGGACGATAGCGCGTGTGGCGGCGTCATCGAAAAAGGACAGCCCGTCATCATTTCTGATTTAGCGCATTACACGGCGGGCGCGGGTCGTTCGCTGTATCAAGAAGGAATGCGGTCGCTCATGCACGTGCCGCTCATTAGTCGCGGCGTCACGCTGGGAACGATGTGCATCGGCACGCGCACCTTGCGTGAATTTGAACCACGCGATGTGGAATTGTTGATGGCGCTGGGAAATCAAATTGCAGTGGGCGTGGAAAATGCGCGCCTGTACGAAGAATTGGGGCGCCGTGAACAGTTGCGCGGCGATTTGCTCGAAAAGGCAATTACGGCACAGGAAGAAGAACGCAAACGCATCGCGCGCGATTTGCATGACGATACGAGCCAATCGCTCTCCGCGTTGATTTATTCGATAGAAGCCGCTGAAACAACGTGCACGGATCTGCGTCTGCAACAATCGCTCGCTCACATGCACGGCGTGGTCACCGAAACTTTGGATGGCGTTCACAAGATTATCCACGATTTGCGTCCGAGCACGCTCGATCATCTGGGTTTGTTTGTCGCATTGCGCGGGTACGCCGAAACGCACCTGCAATCGGCTGGGATGCGTTTGCGCATGGACGAACGCGGCGCGTTGCGACGTCCGCCACCGCGCATCGAGACGGCACTCTTTCGCGTGGGACAAGAAGCGATCAATAACGTCGCACGACATTCGGGCGCGCGCAATGTGCGAATGATGTTTGAGCAGAACAATGGAAATTTGAACATCGAGATTCGAGACGATGGCATTGGATTCGATTTGTCCGAAGTTGAACGTTCGGCTGACCGTCAACGCGGGCTGGGATTGGCGGGTATGCAAGAACGCGTGGGTCTGCTCGGCGGTCATATTCAAATTCTTTCTAGTCCAGGACAGGGCACCCAGGTTCTGATCGATGTGCCGATGGAGCATGCGTAAATGTCCAAGATTCGCGTGTTACTTGCAGATGATCATGCTGTTTTGCGCGAAGGTCTGCGCACTTTGTTATCATTGCAAGAGGATATTGAAGTGGTTGGCGAAGCGGAGAATGGTCAAATTGCCGTTGAGATGGCAAAGCAATTGCATCCCGATGTGGTGGTGATGGATATTGCAATGCCGATCATGGATGGCATGGAAGCGACACGCGCACTCAAGCAAGAACTGGTGGACGTGCGGGTGCTGATTCTTTCGCAACACGACAATCGTGAATATGTTTTCTCTGTTTTGCAAGCGGGTGCGGCGGGATATGTGCTGAAAAAATCGGGCGGCGCGGAAGTCGATTCTGGCGATTCGGAGTGTGTTCAAGGAAGGCGCGTACTTGCCCCCAGGTATCGCGCGCGAAGTGATGGACCGATATATCCAGCGACCCATCGAAGAGACTGGGCGCCCTCATCTCACCGAACGCGAAAAGGAAGTTTTGCGATTGATTGCAGAAGGCAAGAGCAACAAGGACATTGCCGAATTATTGTGTCTCAGCGTCAAGACCGTAATGGCGCATCGCACGAATATCATGGAAAAGTTGGACATGCACTCGAGTACCGAGTTGGTCAAGTACGCGATTCGACAAGGCATTGTCAGTGTTTAGATAAAGACATAGATCGCCACAAACTAGTTTCTCAAGAAAACTGGCCGCTATTGAGCGCAAAATGCTCGATAGCCGCCAGTTTTTTGTTGGATTTGTCATCGATTGATGATAAATCGGGTATTTGCCCTATGCCAAATAGGGCAAGTTACCTATTCCCCGCGGTAGGGTATGGAACGTAGAATGAATGAGTGATTTCAGGACGGTTTGGAAAGGAGGCAGCATCGCCAATCATTACAAATATTGGATGTTGAGCATAACCACCGCAGATACAGCGGTTCATTCTCGTATGGAGGTAGTGAATGTCCGACAATGAAACTCCTATGCTGGACGATCTAGCGAAAGGACCGTGGCCTTCATTTGTCAATGATATGAAGCAAGCCGCCGAAAAGAAACCAGCGGTCAACGATTTGATGCGTCAACTCGAAGCATCGTACACGGAAAAAATCGGTCACTGGAAACATGGCGGCATTGTTGGCGTCAAGGGCTATGGGGGCGGCGTCATTGGGCGCTATTCCGATTCGCCAGAAAAATTTCCAGGCGTAGCTCATTTTCACACGATGCGCGTGAATCAACCGGCGGGTTGGTTCTACAACACCAAATCACTCCGCGCTTTGTGCGATGTGTGGGACAAGCATGGTAGCGGTCTCACCAACTTTCACGGCGCGACGGGCGACATTATTTTGCTCGGCACGACGACGGATCAATTGCAATCGACATTCGACGATCTCGCCGAAATCGGATTTGACCTGGGTGGTTCGGGTTCGTCGATGCGTACACCCAGTTGTTGCGTTGGTCCCGCGCGATGCGAGTGGGCGTGTTTCGATTCGCTCAATGTGGTGGACACGGTAACACGGACGTTTCAAGACCAACTGCATCGCCCCATGTTCCCGTACAAGTTCAAAATCAAAATTAGTGCTTGCCCAAATGATTGCGTCGCGTCCATCGCGCGTTCGGATCTTGCGATCATCGGAACCTGGAAAGGCAACATTGAAATCGATCAGGACGAAGTTCGCACATTCGCTGCAAACGGAATGAACGTTCAAACCGAAGTGGTGGAAATGTGCCCCACTCGTTGCATGACTTGGGATGGCTCGACACTTACGCTTGACGACAAGGAATGCAGTCGGTGTATGCACTGCATCAATTTGATGCCTAAAGCATTGCAACAAGGCGGGGAACGCGGCGCGAGCATTCTCGTCGGCGGCAAAGCGCCCATCGTTCACGGTGCAATGCTCGGTTGGGTTGTGGTGCCGTTTATCAAACTTGAACCGCCGTACGAAAACCTGATTGAGCTCATCAACAAGATTTACGAATGGTGGGACGAAAATGGCAAGATGCGCGAACGCTTGGGTGAATTGATCAACCGTCAAGGCATGAGCAAGTTCTTGAAAGCGATGGATTTGAAACCTGTTCCGCAAATGGTCAAACGACCGCGCGCGAATCCGTACTATTTCTGGCGCGAGGGGGTGGAATAATGGCAACCCGAACTGATTTTGGACCGCCCGATTACAAGGAAATGCTGCCGCCCGTAATTACAAAGAATTACGGACAATGGAAATATCACGAACGACTAGCGCCTGGGTTGTTGAAACACGTCGCCAAATCGGGCGATGCCTTGTTCACTGTTCGCGTGGGTTCGGAACGTTTGCTCAGCACCGACAAGGTGCGCGAAATGTGCGACCTCGCCGAAAAATATTGCGATGGCTATCTGCGTTTTACCAGCCGTCACAACGTCGAGTTTCTTTTGTCCGATCAAGCCAAGGTCGAGCCGCTTATCGCCGAACTCAAATCAAAGGGGTGGCCTGTTGGCGGCACGGGGCATTCGATCACCAACATCGTCCACACCCAGGGCTGGATTCACTGCCACACGCCCGCGACGGATGCGTCCGCTGTCGTCAAAGCAGTGATGGACGAACTGTACAGAGTACTTTGGCTCGATGGATTTGCCGGGCTATTGCCGCATCTCGCTGGCGTGCTGTCTGAACATGTGCGGCGCGGTGCATTGCTCTGACATCGCCATCCTGGGGATGCATCGCATGGTGCCCAAAATCAATCACGACATCGTTCGCACTAAATGCGAAATTCCCAATGTCATCGCGGCATGTCCCACCGGCGCTATTCGTCCCGATCCCGCGAACAAGAGCGTCACGGTGAATCCTGATCGCTGTATGTACTGCGGCAACTGTTACACAATGTGTCCTGGGATGACGGTCGCAGATGCCAAGGGCGACGGTATTTCGATTTGGGTCGGCGGCAAAGTATCAAACACGCGTCACGGTCCCGCGTTCTCGCGGTTGGTGGTGCCGTATCTGCCGAACAATCCGCCGCGTTGGCCCGAAACGGTTGCGGTCGTCAAGATGTTGGTCGAGATCTGGGCGAAACACGCACACAAGCACGAGCGGATGGGCGAGTGGATCGAGCGCATTGGCTGGGAACGGTTCTTTGAAATCACTGGACTACCGTTCACCGATCAGATGATCGACGACTTTACGATGGCGCCCGAAACCTTCCGCACGACGGCGGCGTTTAAATGGTAAATCCGACGGAGGACGGAAGACCGATGACGGACGTGAATGATTCGGTTGTCGGTCATCTGTCCTCGGTCATCGGAGGCTGAGATGGCTGATCAAGTGGACGAAGAATTACTGAACAAGGTGCTCGAGTTTTTCAAGAAAAAGAACAAGATGCTGACAAGCCGCGACGTGGCGAATGGGCTGAGCATCGAAAATGCGCTCGCCAAAAAAGCGATCACGGTGCTCGTGAATGATGGTCGCCTGGAATTCACATCGTATGGCGGTGCAACCTTCATCAAATTGCCGGGTGGTAATGGGTGATAGTCCGCACCCGGTGCGGGACATCGAAACAGTCTCACCACCAACCCCTGTCCCCTCTCCTCATTCTTCAAATCAGGAGAGGAGAGAAGAACAACGGGGGAGTTGGAAGAGGCAAATAAAAAAGGAGCAGGTATGCCATTCGTTGATTATAACGGGACTCAACTCGAAGTGGACGAAGACGGTTTCATTGCAGACCCAGCATTGTGGACAGAAGACCTGGCGCGGTTTATCGCCAGGACGGCTGAGGATATTCCTGAACTCACCGAAGAACACTGGAAGGTAATCTATTACCTCAACAAGTTACTATAAGGATTTCGGCATCGCGCCGATGGTTCGCAAAGTGTGCAAGGAAACTGGGTTTGACGTCAAGAAAATCTACCAGTTGTTTCCAAGCGGTCCAGCCAAGGGTGCCTGTAAAATTGCGGGCTTGCCCAAACCAACAGGTTGTGTTTAGTCAGATAGTCGGTAGTCGAATAGTCACGTTGGAAACCGATTTGACTACGAGACTATTCGACTAATGGACCACAAGACTAGGAGACTATTCGCATGGCTTGGAATCTCCTCGCTGGGTTGCTCATCGGTTTTGCCTATTTATCTGCTTTGATTTTGGTCGTTGGCGTGGCATACCGAATTTTTCTTTACATCAAGTCGCCTGCGCCGCTCAAAATTGTTTTGACGCCTGGACCCAAGAGTGGTGCAGGTGTTGTCGGGCGATTGGCGAGCGATGTGCTGATTTTCCCGAATCTCTTCAAGGCAGACAAACTCTTGTGGGCGGGTGCATGGATTTTCCATGTTACATTGCTTTTTGTTTTCATTCGTCACTCGCGCTATTTTATCTATCCAATTCCCGATTGGCTGATTGACCTTCAACCCATCGGCATCGCGATGGGATTTCGTCTTGCCGATTCCCGCGCTCTATCTTTTCTGGCGACGATTGGCACTGCCACGCAACTTGTATATTTCGGGTGTGCCTGATTACATTGCCCTGGGTCTTGTTCTCGCTCGTTGCCGCCACAGGGATTCTCGTGAGTTACTATGCACGCGTGTACCTTGTTGATGTCAAAGCATTCATCCTGGGATTGCTTGTGCTCAAGCCCAGTTGCGCCGCCGCAACATCCGTTGTTCCTCGCGCATTTCATTCTCGTCTGCTCATTGATGATTTACTTCCCGTTCAGTAAACTGATGCACGCCGGCGGCATTTTCTTCTCGCCCACTCGCAATCAACGCGACAATGTGCTCGCACAACGCTACGTCAATCCTTGGAACGAGGAAGTCAACATTGACTAGCCCCAAGGTTACATTCCCCGAACTTGCGCCCAAGAACGGTATCCTCCCCGTGCCCGAAATGAGTGAAGGCATCGCCTCGTCGCTGACATGTTATCCATGCAAAGCTAAAGACATGAAAGCAATTGCTTTGCCCACTGAACGTGTTCCCGATTGGCAGAACAAGGCGGTTGAGAAACTGCGAGAACTGCTGACCAAGTATCGCTCGCTTCAAGTGTATCTCGACATCTGCGCGCAATGCGGCGCGTGCGCAGACAAATGCCAGTTTTATCTCGGCACGGGCGACCCGAACAACATGCCCGTTGCGCGCGCGAATCTCTTGCGCAAAGTGTACCGCTATTATTTCAAAGGTCTTGAACGATTCACCGGCGGCGATGCCGAAGCGTTCAACGAAAAAGTGCTGCAAGAGTGGTACACGTATTTCTATCAATGTTCCGAGTGCCGTCGTTGTTCGGTTTTCTGCCCGTACGGAATTGACACCGCCGAAATCACCGCCGCCGCACGCGAAATCATGTCGGCGATTGGCGTGGCGACCAAGTATGTCACCGAAGTCGTCGCCAAAGTGTACGAACGTGGCAACAACCTGGGAATTCCTCCACTTGCGTGGATTGACAATTGCCAGTTTCTCGAAGAGGAACTCAAAAGTGAAACTGGGCAGGACATTCGTATGCCTGTGGATGAAGAAGGCGCAGAGGTGTTGCTCGTTATGCCGTCCGCCGATAACTTTGCCAACACTGATACGATGATGGCGTATGCGAAATTATTTTACAAGCTCGGCGTTTCGTGGACGACGAGTACGTATGCGAATGAAGGCGGCAATTTCGGCTTGTTCCTCAATTTTCGCAATCTGAAAAAAGTGAACAAGCGCATTGTCGATGCGGCACGGCAACTCAAGGTCAAGAAAATTATTTGGGGCGAGTGCGGTCACGCATGGCGTGCGGCCATCTATACGCCGACGCTCAACGGTCCGCTCGATTTTCTCGAAGGAAAATTCCCGATTCACATCTGCCAGTTCACCGCCGATCTCATCCAACGCGGCGCATTCAAACTTGATAAATCGGGGAATGATGATGTAACTCGTGACCTATCACGATCCGTGCAATCCTGCGCGCGCCGGTTCGTTACTCGAAGAACCGCGCGAGATGATTCGCGCGTCGTGCAATAGATTTATCGAGATGCCGCGCGATACGATTCGTGAAAAAACTTTTTGCTGTGGCGCGGGCGGTGGCTTGCTCACCGATGAAATCATGCCCATTCGCATGGCCGGTGGCAGACCGCGAGCCGAAGCATGCCGTTCGACAGGCGCGACGTACCTGGCAACGCCGTGCGCGATTTGCAAAGCGCAACTTCCCGAATTGATGAAACATTGGAAAGTCGATGTGCGCGTTGGCGGCGTGCTTGATTTGTTCGTCAAAGCGATGGTGTTATGAGAGGATGAAGCAGAAGGATGAAAGATCAATGTTCCTCTTTCATGCCTCACCCTGCATACTTAAAATGGATGGATATGAAACAATTTGTTCTATTCTGTTTTCTGTATTGTCGTGATCATTCTTCCGCTCGCTGGTTGCGTTCCCGAAAAACCGGTGAAAGATGGCAAGGGCGAATTGGCGGTGACGATTAATCGCGAATTTACGGCGCCGGTCACGCACAGTCCGCTGGATTGGTGGCAGACGCGGCATTTCCAAGTGATTGACTCGGGAGATGTTCAAGAACAAGATTGTCTTTATTGCCATGACGCAAATCGCTCGTGCAACAATTGTCATGGATATGTGGGTGTGAGGAAAATCAAGTAGCCCGTATTCAGTATGCTGTGTTCAGTTTGAATTGTGACTAAATGCTGCATACTCACCACTGAACACTGGGTTTCAATATGAACGATACACCAATCGTAACAAGCAAACTTCAATCGCGTCGCACATTTATCCAAGGCATGCTCGGCATTGTCGCCGCGGCGTGGGCGGGCTGGGTCACGCAAAGGATTGTGTTTCCTGCACCACGTGCAACGACAGGGCAGGTCAAACTCGCATTAAACGATGTGCCGATGGGCGGAAGTAGACCGATTACGTATGAAGGCAAGCCCGCTTTAGTAATGCGAACGACCGAAGGTGTGACTGCGCTCTCGTCTGATTTGCACGCACCTGGGTTGCACAGTGCAATGGCAAGAGGGCAAGCAACAATTCTATTGCCCTTGCCATGATGGTACGTTCGACCGCGATGGTGGAGTTATTTCAGGTCCGCCGCCGATGCCGTTAGAACAATTGCCGGTCAAGGTAACAGGAAGCGAGATTGTGATCGGCGAAGCGTGAGAGGTATTTGATGAAACGTTTCTTTGCGATTCTGATGCTTGTAACAATAGCCACTTCCGTTTGGGTTGACATCTACTGCAAACGCCATGCCAGAGTACGCAACGCGCACAGGTGAACCGTGTGGTACGTGTCACATGGCGCATCGGGTGGTGGTCTGAGGTCCCCGCGCGGTCAAGCCTGGGTCGCGCAATCGAAACCGAATACCGTTCCATCGCTCAACGAGTCGCTCAAAATCCTGGGTGTCAATGTGACCACGAATCCCGCCGATTATCTTGCACCGACAACACAACCGCCGCCAGCTTCGCCGCTTGTCACGCGATACGAAAAAAAGATGCAACTGCTTGATCGATTGTTAGAGTATGGCGGAAACTAGGCGCGAATCGAAAAATCCCTGGTAGAAACGGAACCATGAAAGTTTCACGACGCGAATTCATCGGAATAGGTGCTGGTATGGCACTGGTTGGTGCCGCGTTTCCTGTTTTGCGTGCCACCGCCGACCTGCGCGCGCCAAATGTTTCTACCGCGCCTGAAACCCAGGATGAAAAATTTGTCACGACGGTTTGCGCGATGTGTCCATCGGGTTGCGGTCTTCGGGTGCGCGTGGTCAATGGCAATGCCGTCAAAGTTGAGGGCAATCCGCTGCATCCGCTGAACCAGGGTGTGTGTTGTCCCAAAGGTCAATCGTCGCTCGAAGCGCTTTATAGCCCAGAGCGACTCGCGCAGCCGATGCGACGCAAAGCGAGCAAAGATGTTGCGGCAAATGACCTCTCACAGTGGGAGCCGATTTCCTGGGACGATGCACTCAAGATCGTGTCAGATAAATTGCGAACATTGCGTGACCAAGGTCAAGCGCACACTGTCGCTGTATTGCACGGCGAACTGCGCGGACAAATGCGCCCACTCTGGTCACGGTTTCTCGCGGCGTATGGCTCGCCGAATATGCTCTCCACCGATTCGCTCGATGGTGAAGCAGCGCGGCTCGCGATGTTTTTCTCGCAAGGCATCAACGGCTATCCACTTTACGACATAGACAATGCTCGCTATGTCATGTGCTTTGGCGGCAGTTTGCTTGAATCGTCGCGTCATTTGCAGAAATATTTGTCGGGCTATGGTTTCATGCATCGCGGCGCGTCGAATCGCGCGAAACTCATCGTCGCCGACAGCCGCTTGAATGTCACTGCGGCCAAATGCGATGAATGGATTCCGATTCGCCCTGGGACGACGGGTGCACTGGCGCTGGGCATGGCGCATGTGCTCATCAAATCTGGATTGATCGATAAATCATTTGTGGACCAGTGGACCTTTGGTTACGAAGATTTCAAAGACGACCAAGGTCGCACACATTGGGGTTTCAAGAATTTTGTGCTGGAAGAGTATTCGATTGATCGCGTGGCGGATATGACTGGCGTACCGAGTGGCACCATTGCGAAGCTGGCCGGCGAGTTTGGCTCCAATCATCCTGCGCTTGCAATTATGCCAACGGGGCGCGGCGATCTTGCGGGCGGTAATGGATTGTACTCGGCGCTCGCGATTCACGCACTGAACGCGCTGGTGGGATCGATCGATGCGCCAGGTGGCGTGCAGGTTCAACAGATGCCGAACCTGGCACCGCTTCCAGCGCTTGCGAGTGATGCCATTGCGGAAAAATCGCGCACGAAGGCGCGGTTGGATGGTGCAGGCAGTGATTACCCAGTTTCCTACTCGGCGTTTCAAAATCTCGCGGACAATTTGGTGAATGGCAAACCGTACGCGGCGAATGCGTTGTTCTTGCTTAATGCGAACCCAGTTCACGATGCACCCCAAGGCAAACGGTTTATCGAAGTATTCAAAAGAACGCCGCTGGTCGTCAGTTTTAGTCCCGTACTCGATGAGAGCGCGGCATATTCTGATTTGATTCTCCCATCGCTCACTTTTTTCGAAATGTGGGGCGACGACATTCTTGAAGCGACGGGTTATCCTGGGATTGGTTTACGCCAACCCGTCGTCAAGCCGTTGCACGATGGGCGCAATCCCGGTGATGTGGTGTTTCGACTTGCGAAACAAATCGGTGGCAAGGTGAGTGAAGCGTTGCCGTGGGACGATTTTCTCGCGCTGGTCAAAGCAACGTATTGCGGGGATGCAAATTTCCTGGGACGATCTGGTTCAAAAAGGCGCGTGGTCGGCGTTGGTTTATAACTTTGCACAGCCAGGTAGTAAGGCCTGGGCGCAGGTTGTTGGGCGAGATCGGGTAAATGCACCGAAGGATGGACGCTTTGATTTCTTCTCGCGCGAATTGTTCGCGGCGTTAAATCCGAAAGAGGATGTCGAATGCTTGCCGCATTTCACGGTACCTGCGCAAACGGCGGACGCGGATTATCCGTTCGTGTTGATTTCGCAAGAGACGATGACCCAGCCACGTGGATGGAGCGGCGTTATTCCAACGCTTGAAGAAGTCTACGGTCTGCAGATGAGCGTACGGTGGGAATCCTGGGTCGAGATTCATCCGAAAGCCGCGGAACAATTGAACATCCAGCCAGATGATCGGGTATGGGTTGAATCGGCCGCGGGGAAGATTCGCGTGCGCGCAAAAATCACCGAAGGCGTTTGGCACAATGCGGTCAATGTGCCGTGCGGTCAGGGACATTATAGCGCGGCGCAGTGGGGACGCGAATCATCTACCGCAAAGATGCAACACGGCGCGAACGTGTACGAGCTGCTGGCAAGTGGAAGCGAAAAAAATTCTGGCGTTGCGGCGAGTTTGCCGACACGTGTCAAGGTGTACAAGTAAATCGGAAGACAGGTAAACAGGTCAAGCTTGTTTACGTGTTTCCTTATCTACTTTTTGCTGTGAGGACTTATGCCCCGTTGGACCATGGCGATTGATCTTGATAAATGTCTGGGTTGTCAGGCGTGCACAGTTGCGTGTCGCATGGAAAACAATACGCCGATTGCGGGACCAAAGCAATCCACCCTGGGTCGCGCGATTTTGTGGAACGAGGTGATTCCTGGGAACGCCGGCGTATTCCCTAACGTCACGGCGCGTTACATTCCGCGCCCATGCATGCATTGTGAAGATTCGTTGTGCGTCAAGGTGTGTCCAGTCAAAGCGACCTACAAAAATGAAGAAGGTACGGTGTTGGTGGATTACGACCGTTGCATCGGTTGCCGTTTCTGCACGGTGGCGTGTCCATACGCGACGCGCTATTTCAATTGGTACGAGCCATATTATCCAGAAGCGTTCAGACCACGTTTGAATCCTGATGTTCCGATTCGACCGAGAGGCGTGGTCGAAAAATGTACGTTCTGCGTCACATCGATTACAAAAAGCGCGTGCCAAAGCGACTGCCGAAGGTCGCGTGTTTCAGGCAAGCGACTATGTGCCAGCGTGTGTGGAAACGTGCACGGGACGCGCGCGCTATTTTGGCGACCTTGACGATCCGACGAGTCTTGTTTCGCAACTGCTCAAGAGTCCACGCGCGTTTCATCTGCTCGAAGAACTGGGCACGCACCCAAAAGTGTTTTATTTGAGGGAAGGATAGTCGATGTCTCAAATCGAACAAATTGTTTTCGCACCGCTTACGCACAACTGGCAAAGCGTTCTGGATTCTCTTTACGATTCTCGCCATGCTCGTTGCCTGGGGCGTGTTTGCGTATTATTTGCAAATTACGGAAGGGTTGGGTGTCACCGGTTTGAATCGTCCTGTGTATTGGGGCATTTATCTTACCAACTTTGTTTTCTTTATTGGCATCAGTCATGCCGGCACTCTGATCTCCGCGATTCTGCGCGTCACACAAGCCAATTGGCGTCGTCCGATTACGCGCATCGCTGAAGCGGTCACCGTGTTTGCGTTGTGTGTCGGCGGTCTGCAAATTCTGATCGATATGGGACGCCCCGACCGTATCTTCAACGTGATTTTTTATGGTCGCTATCAATCGCCATTCCTCTGGGATTTTACTTGCATCAGTATTTATTTTTTCAGTAGCATCACCTACCTCTATTTGCCGATGATTCCCGATATGGCGCGTTTGCGCGACAAGTTCGAGGGCGCGGGTTGGCGCAAATGGTTGTACACGACACTGGCGCTGGGATGGAAAGGCAATCACGAACAACTTCGTCGACTCGAAAAAGCGATTGCCATTCTAGCCATTGCGATTATCCCGATTGCGGTTTCGGTGCACACCGTTGTATCGTGGATTTTTGGCATGACGCTTCAGCCCATGTGGCACAGCACGATCCTCGGTCCATACTTTGTCGTCGGCGCAATTTTTTCTGGCATCGCAACGTTGTTTATCGCAATGGCGTTGATGCGCAAGGTCTTGCATCTCGAAGAATGGCTCACCCATAAACAATTCAATTACCTAGGCATCTTGTTGTTGGTAATGAGTGCGCTGTGGTCGTACTTCACCTTGTCTGAGTACCTCACCACCTTCTATGGCGCGCTCGCCGATGAGATGCCCGTCGTGGATGCAAAAATCTTTGGCGAATTCAATTGGGCATTTTGGACGATGGTCTTGTTCAACGGCATTCTGCCATTCGTGATTCTCATTCGCCGTTCGGGTCGCACGGTGATGGGCACGGTCATTGCATCGATTTTTATCGACATTGGCATGTGGTTGGAACGCTTTTCGATTGTCGTGCCGAGTCTCACCAAGCCGCGATTCAGTCAATGGGCGATCTATCAACCGACCTGGGTCGAAGCATCCATCACGATTGGCTCGCTGGCACTGTTCGCGTTTTTGTTCGTCGTCTTTTTCAAGCTCTTTCCCAGTTTGGCGATTTGGGAAGTGGAAGAAGGAATCGAAATCGATGAGCGCAGGCGGATCGCCGAGAAAATCAAACTTGGAGATTTGCGAGTTGCGAGCGGAGCGACCAACGGCGAATAGAAAACGGAACGCGCCATACGTGATGCGGGATGTTGGAGCTAGGCATGGAAACTCTTTATTGGCTGATTGATGAGCAAACCTTTGGCGGGATGGTGGTGCTGGCCGTGTTTTGTGCGGTCCTCTTGATCTATTTTTTCATGTTACGCTGGATTGCGGCAGGCGCGCGGGGGGAAGAATGAAGCGAGCATTCAGAATTCACCCGAAGCGTTCAGAATTCAACCGCGTGCGCTGGTTTTGGTTAGGCGGTTTGATTGCATTGATTCTTGCTTTATTAGCCCTTAGTGCGTCAGCCCAAGCAGACGGCAATTCGCAATCCACAATTCGCAATCCACAAATTGGAAATTATTGCATCGAGTGCCACACGACCACACCGACGAACGCACTCGATTGGGCACGTCCCATCGAATCGGTGCGCGATATTCCATGCGCCACGCTTCGCAAGGTTTACGAAGATATTTTTCAGTATGATACATTGACAAGCGCGTATGCCAATGCGAATGCTGAACTGCGCGCGCAATTCGTAGACACCAGCAGTTTTGAAAAACGATTCAATGCGCGGCGGGTCACGGCGTTGAATCCAATGCAGAACGATTTGGTTTCGCGCACAGCCTTCTCGAACTATGAACGCTCGGTGCGTTTTCAGATGAACAAGTCGTACGCTTCGCTGAACGATGCACGCGTTGAACGTGGGCACGGGGTGATGTTGATCGCCACGTTGGTTGCAACACTCGTTCTGCTCGTGGGCATCTTTCTAGCGTGGCGGCATACGCTCAAAGGCAAGGGCGTTGCAACGCATTCGCCCTTGTTCTTGCCAATTACCCTTGTTGTTATACTCGTCGTATTCATTCTGTTTGCTCTGCCGATTTTCGCTTTCTCGCCGTCGTTGCCTGCACCGACCGAAGCAGAGACTGAACGTCAAGCCGCCTCTGATCAAGCAACACGCGTGAGCGATGCGGCGACGCGGCTTTCGGCGCAAGCGTGGACGTTGGCGCAGATTGGCGCAAAATGGAATGCGACTGACAAGACCCAGGCAAGCAACACATTGGACGATGCGCTTCAGGCCGCGCGTGACAAAGAAATTCAAGGACTCGCTTATTGGGGCCAAGTTCAAACATTGCGTGAAAGCGCCGTAGTGTGGAATGGGTCAACCCAAGACCTCGCCACTTTTCGAACGGATGCAATCGAATACGCGGCGTCGAGTCCGTGGCAATATCGCGCGATGGCGGCTGAATGGATTGGCATGGACAAAGCCAAAGCGACTGAACTACTCGACCTGGGATTATCCAATCTTCAAGCGCCGAACTCTGATTTGGAATTACGCGCGATTGCGGTAACTTACGCAAAAATCGATAAAACCAAAGCGAACGAACTCGTCGCGCGCATTGGTGACCCGTTTATTCGTGCCTGGGGTTGGCGCGAAATCGGTTTATTTGACAAGGCGATCGAGTCGGCGCGTGGGGTGAGCGAACCTTACAACCGCGCGTGGGCGTTGCGCGAAATTGCGCGTGCCTCTGGCAATGCTGTCGGTGCTCGACGAGGCGCTGGATGCCGTGAACAAAATCGAAAATGCCGAGACGCGTGCGTACGCACTCGCAGACATCACCGCCGTATGGGCATTGAAAGAGGCGGCGCAGAGCGAGCAGGTCGCATCGCAAATCAACGGGACCTATCCCAAAGCGCGCGTGCTGGCGTGGCGTGGTATTGGGAATGCATTGGCAAATACTGATGCGCTGCGTTCGAAAGAGGCATTCAGTAAAGGTCTCGCGGAAGCGAAACGCGTTAGTCATCGTTATCAATCCGAGAAACTCACGACGGCTGTATTGATGGATGCGGCGCGATTCAATTCATCTTTCGCGCTCGACGGTGTCTTGCAAATTACTGATTCCATTTTGCGCGATCAAGTTTATCTTGCCGTGATGCCGCTCGCTGCGAAAGAAAATCGTGACCAAGCGATCGCTCTTGCGCAGCGCATTTCAAGTCCTGGGTTACGCGTGCTGGCGTTGACCGAAATCGGTAAGGTTGCGTTAACGGCAGGAGATCAAAGCGAAAGCGGCCAAGGTATTTCAAGACGCGTTTGCACTTGCAGACCAAGTCGAAGGAACGTTCGTCTTGCGCGATTTGGCGATTGCCTGGGCGGAAATCGATGCACCAGCCGCGCTGAATGTAGTGGACAAGCTCGAAGATAATTCGGACAAAGCGGCAGTGTTACAAGTGATTGCGATGCAACTTGCCAAGATGGACAAGGTTGCATCGGCACAAGTATTTGATCGCGCGATGAATGTTGCAAAATCGATTCGTGTGCTTGGCGATTCGTTTGCAGCAGCGCGCATGCTTGCATCACTTGCATCGTCGTATGCATCGGTTGATAGTGCGCGAGCGAACACTGCATTTGCATTAGCATTGGATGTCGCCAAAAAAGTGAACGTCAAATACTGACCGCATGGCGAGGAGAGCGAGATGACCGTTGATGGGACATGGATGGTGTTTGCGTGGTTCTCGTTAATCGCATTCCTAGCTGTCGCGCTATACAAAATCACGCGCGTGACAGCGCAGCCGCTCAATCTGCGCTGGGAAGTCTACCCTGTGCCGCACGAATCGAAAGAACGGCGCGAGTATGGCGGCTCGTACATGGAACAAGTCGATTGGTCTGCCAAAGCATTGCGTCCGTCGCGCCTACCTGGGTTGATCGAAATCACCAAAGAAGTTATCTACCTCAAGCGCGTGCGCGAGTTTAATCGATATGGCTTGTGGGCAATTTCGCTTGCGATGCATTGGGGTTTGTATTTCGGCGGTTTGACGCTCGTGCTTTTGATTATGGAGAATATTTTTGAGACTGTACTTTTATTTACGCCCTTAGTTGGTGGAATCGCGTTTGCGCTTGGCACGATTGGATCATTCAGCATCATCTATAAGCGATTGACGAACGCCGAACTGAATCTCTATACGGTGCCCGCTGATTTTTTTAACTTAGTTTGGATTGCCGCACTGTTTATTACTCGGAATCCTCGGCGGATTGATGGACGCGACGTTTACTGGTTATCGCACGTACATCGGCAGTGTCTTGAGTTTCAAGCCCGCAATGGTTCCGCCCGTCGTGTTGATTCATTTTATTGTGCTTGAACTCTTTATGATTTACATGCCGTTCACGAAAATCATTCATTATATTGGCAAGTATTTCACGTTCGAACAAACGCTGTGGGACGATGCGTTTAAATCGAAAAGTTCTGCCACGGATAGAAAAGTGCAAAAGCAACTGGCGTATCCAATGACCTGGAGCGCACCGCACATCGTGCCTGACAAAACGTGGTTAGAACAAGCTCAATTGTCGGCGACCGAGGTAGGCGCAAAGAAATGACCAAACGACTTACGCATTTCAAAGAGATGGCATCTCTCTCGGATGAGCCGATTGCGCCAATCACTGCTGATGATTTGCTGCCGATTTCAGGCATCGAACAACCTGCAATTCCCGCGCCGCGCCAACGCTGGCTTGACATGTACGATTTTTCGCTCGATGGTTTTAGCGATTTTGAAATCCCCGCGCCCAAGACCGACGAAGAAAAGAAACGTATCGTTCAAGGATTCTTTCGGGGGCTAGAAAAACTTTTCGATCCGCAAAACAATTGGACATTTGTCAAAGCATTTCGGCTTTCGATGGACTATTGCGTGCGCTGCCAAACCTGCTCCGAGGCGTGCCACACCTATGTCGGCAGTGGTCGTCAGGAAATCTATCGCCCGACGTTTCGCTCGGAAGTGTTGCGCCGTATCTACCAACGCTATTACACGACGAGCGGAAAATTGTTGCCCGCGTTTTACGGCGCGGACATCGAAGTGAATTTCAAAACGGTGTGGCGTCTACTCGAACTCTCATATCGATGCAACTTGTGCCGCCGTTGCGTGATGATGTGCCCCGTCGGCGTGGACAATGCGCTCATCGCGCGCGAGATTCGCAAACTTTTTTCGCAAGAACTGGGCATTGCTCCCGTCGAGTTGCTCAAAAAGGGCACGCGCCAGCATTTGCAAACGGGTTCCACAACGGGGATGAGACCGAACGCGATGAAATCGCTTGTCGCGGATATGGAAGACCAAATCGAAGAAAAAATCGGACGCCGCATCGAAATCCCCGTGGACAAAAAGGGCGCGGATATTTTGCTGATTCACAATGCTGGCGAATTTCTGTCGTGGCCCGAAAATCCTGCCGCGTTTGCGATTCTGTTCGACGCGGCAGGCATCAACTGGACACTCTCCAGCGATATGCTCGGATACGATGGCGTGAATTACGGCGCGTGGTTTGACGATGTGGAACTGGCGCGAATCGCTTTGCGGCATTTGCAAATTGCCAAGGACCTGGGTGTGAAAAAAGTAGTTGTTGGCGAATGCGGACATGCGCACAAGGCGCTGATGGTGATTACCGACCGCGTGTTCCCTGAAGGGCTTTCGCTCCCTGAAATGCCGCGCGAGAGTTGCTTGCCTTTGCTCTACCAAATCGCCAAGAGCGGAATAATAAAATTCGATCCCTCGCGCAATAATTTTCCGATCACGCTCCACGATTCGTGCAACGTCGTCCGCTTGATGGGCATCGTCAAACCGCAACGCGAAATCGTCAAACTGATTTGCGCGCAACCCCTGCGCGAGATGGCTCCGCACGGCGTGTGGAATTATTGTTGTGGCGGCGGCAGTGGCTTTGCGATTATGAACTCGCTGAATTTCGCGGATTGGCGAAAGAACGTATCGAGCCGAATGAAGGTTCAGCAAATCCTGACGGCGTTTCAAGACGTGCTTGATCCTACGATCAACAAGTACGTCATCGCTGCATGTTCCAATTGCAAAGGCACGATCCGCGATGCACAATCGCATTACGGTTTGTGGGATCGGTATCACATTCACTACGGCGGCTTGGCCGACTTGATGGTGAATGCGATGGCAGATTTGCCCAAGCCGTATCTCGAATGGCCTGACCAAGTTTTTGGCGGGTAGAATAATACGCGATACAATACAAAGTAGATCGTGCAAGCGATTGAAAATCTGGAACCTTTGGAGAACTCTATGTACATCATTACGATTGACCCTGACAAATGCCAGGGTGATGGAGATTGCGGCGAGGTGTGTCCCGTCAAAATTCTCGCCGTCGTCGAAGTCAACGGCAAGAAAATAACGATTGTCGAAGGCAACGTGGATGAGTGTTTGGGTTGCGGCTCGTGCACGGCCTCGTGCACGCACGAGGCGATCACCGTCCAAGAGGTCTAGGCAACCTTGTGCCCAGAATGCTGAGATGAAATCTGAAGAGAACTTACTCATTCCTCGATTGGTGATTGCCGCGCCGCAAGGTCGTTCGGGCAAGACAACGGTGACGGTGGGGCTATGTGCCGCACTTGCGTCGCGCGGCCTCGTCGTGCAACCATTTAAAAAAGGACCTGATTACATTGATCCGTCGTGGCTGAGCGAAGCATCCAATCGTCCCTGCCGCAATCTCGATCCGTTCTTGATGGGACGCGAAATTATAGAGACGGCTTTTTTGCGCGGTAATCGTGATGCGGATATTGCGATTGTCGAAGGCGCGATGGGGCTGTACGACGGATTCGACCTTGAAGGAACTGGGAGTACTGCGGCGCTTGCGCGCTGGCTCGATGCGCCAATTCTGCTTGTCGTCAATGCTCAACGGATCACGCGATCAGTTGCCGCACTCGTGCAAGGATATCAGCATTTTGAGCCAGGCACGCGCATCGCTGGTGTGATTCTCAACAATGTTGCGCGCGCACGCCAACAAGATTTGATGACGCAAGCAATTGAAAAATACTGCGGCATTCCGGTTGTCGGTATTCTTCCGCGCGATGAATCGCTAATCATTCCTGATCGGCACCTGGGTCTCGTTCCACGAGGCGAAAACGAAGCGCTTGTTCCGGCAATTAGGGCAGCGCGCGATGCGGTGATTGCGAATTTTGATTTGCCTGCGATTCAAAAAATTGCAGGGGAACAGGAGCGCACGGGTAATTGGGACGCGTGACAGTCTTGTTTCTAAATCGCAAATCCCAGATCGCAAATCCAAAATCGGAATTATCCGCGACCGCGCGTTCACATTTTATTATCCAGAAAATCTCGAAGCCCTGCAGGATGCTGGCGCGGAGTTGGTATTTATCGATGCGCTGAATGATGCGCATTTGCCAACGATTGATGCGCTGGTCATCGGCGGTGGATTCCCTGAAATGTTTCTCGACGAATTACAGGCAAATGCTCGTTTGCGTACGCGGACATTCGTGACGCGATTGAAAATGGCTTGCCCGTGTATGCAGAGTGTGGCGGGTTGATGTATCTCGCGCGCTCGATTACTCTGGAATGGTCAGCGCGGCGAAATGGTCGGCGCCTTGCCGATCGACATTGAAATGACGGGCAAGCCGCAAGGACACGGCTATGTGACGCTTGAAGTGAATGAGAACAATCCATTCTTTGCGCGGGGTACGCAAATTCGCGGACACGAGTTTCATAATTCACGGATAGACCTGGGAGTCTAGCCAAAGCCCTCCGGTTTGAGATTCGCTTATCACCTCACGCGTGGGCATGGCATCGACGGCACTCGGGATGGTATCGTCCATAAAAATGTGCTGGCATCGTATACTCATCTGCACGCACTCGCAACGCCAGAATGGGCGCGGGCGCTTCTCGCGCGGGCATGTGGTTCAAATTGATGGCCTATGAATCTTGCATTAATTGGTCTTAATCACAAAACGGCGCCGGTTCAGGTGCGCGAACAATTGGCAATTGCGCCCGCGCATCTTGGTAAAACATTGCACCTCTTGCAAAATTTGCCTGGGGTAGATCAAATTGCAGTTCTTTCGACATGCAATCGCTTGGAAATCTATGCTGTCGTTGAGGATTTGCTTGCGGGGCACAACCTTGATGAACGGATTCGCAGCAACGCGTGGAATGTGCACGTGCGATTTCATGTGTCATCTCTATGTGAAACATGATGCCGAAGCGGCGCGACATCTTTGCCGCGTTGCCGCTGGACTCGATTCACTTCTTATTGGCGAGCATCAGATTCTTGGACAGGTCAAAGATGCGTTCCAAGCCGCGCAAGATGCTGGAACAATCGGCGCCGAATTGTCTGCGCTGTTTCGCCAAGCGATTCATCGCGGGGAAACGCGCGCACACCGAAACTGAAATTGGACAAGGCGCACGATCACTTGGTCAGGTCGCGGTGTCACTCGCGCGTGACGTGTTGGGTAATTTGGAGAATCGAACAGCGCTTTTAATCGGCGCAGGCAAAATCAGCAAGCTGGCTGGGCGCGCGCTCGTTGAGAGTGGACTGCACTGGATTCTGGTTGCCAATCGGACGTTTGATCGTGCATCTCGGCTCGCCCGAGGAATTGCAGGGACGGGCGATGCATTTTGACGCACTTGCAGATGGACTTGGACAAGCCGATGTGGTGATTGTCGCAAGCGGCGCGCCCCACATCGTGTTACATGCGGCAGACATCGAACGGGCAATGGCATTGCGTACACAGCGTCCGCTTGTCGTGATTGATCTTGCCGTGCCGAGAAATGTTGACCCAGCCATTCGTGACATTGCAGGCACGCACGTGTACGATATGGATGATTTAAACGCAGTTGTCGCGTCGCAAACATCCGGTAGCGGCAAATGCTGTCGCCGCCGCGGAACGAATTGTCGAAGAAGAGACCCAGCATTTTCTTGCGTTCCTTTCTGAGCGACAACTTGCGCCTTTTGTTCAGGATTTGATTGTGCAAGCGGAGCAGATTCGTCAAACCCAAGTCACCAAAGCACTAGAACATCTTGGCAGGATTAAACCCTGTGCAACAACACGCGATTGATGCACTTACCAAATCACTGGTCAACCAACTAGTCTACACTTCGATTCACACGATCAAGCAAGTGACCGCCCTTGAGCGAATCGTCGATTAAAAAGGAGTTGGCTAACATGTACAAAAAGAATCCTGGTTCCTTTGAATGGATCAAAAAATGCCGAAGTGGTTTTGCCTCACGTCGTTGAAATTGCGGATGGACGCAACACCGAAATCGTCTTGCTTCGCGTCTCAATTCCGCCTGAAATCGATTTGATTGCCGAGGATCCCGAGTGCGTTCTATACTCGCATCCAGACACTGAGGCACAATGCAAGGATTATTTGCAACACGTTGCGATCAAGTCTTGAAACCCAGGGAACACGCACGACGATCCGCAGTTGGGCGCGGAGTGCCAGACGACATTATTCTCAAAACTGCCAAAGAAATCCAGCCAGATGTGATTGTGGTCTCCAAACGCAAGGGGCAACACCTTTTGCACTCGATGCATGGATGCGTGGCAGAAAAAATCCTGCACAAGGCAACAATGCCCGTATTGCTGATTGAAGCACCGGATCAAGTCGATGGCCGTTGATGTAACCTGGGCAGTCAAAAACTGTGTCCACGCTTGCTCTGGTGTCATAGGACGACTTGGGCCGTGCGCGGATTGGTTTTCATGTCGGTGGCATTGGCTGTGATGGCCGAAAACTCTGTCCGTTCTCATAATTCCTGACAAAACCTATCAACTGCGCTAATCGATTTACAAAGCACAGGCGGATTGGGAACTCAGTCAGCACAGGTTCGAAGAATTATACTGCGAACGGGTTTGGCGTGAATCAGATCGACAGGGTTATCGTGGTTGCCCGAAATCGTGGGAGGCGGACTGGGATCTGACATTCAGCTCGATGTAATATCGGTCAATTGAAAACCAAGCAGATCGTGTTGGGTGAATCGAAATGACAGGTCGATACGATCAGCGCCAAGATGGTGAAGGAATTTGCCGATAAAGAATTTGCGGGTTGGTCTTGAGTTGATGTGTTTTGTGCGGGACAAGTATACAGAGGCACGCCGCGCGGAAGTGTCAACAGCAAAGGCGCGTTTGGTGGATTTGAAAGAACTAGCAAGTGGGTTGGAAAAATGAGACGCCCCTAGTTGTTGGCCTTGGGGATCAAGCTAAGAATGTTATAGTATTTGAAATGATGTGGAAAATGTCTGCTGACAGGAACTAGCAAAGAAATTCAATGTATCCCGTGCTGACTCACGAATGACTTTTGGTGAATTGCGATTTGTTAATTGAATCGTGTCCTAGTCAAAAACTCCATACATCCCGTTTTCGATGGTCAGACGTGCTCAAGATCTTGGATTTGATTTGCTGTTTGCTCGATACTGTGTTGTATTCTTGGCGTCCCGAAAGGGCATTGAATGACAGCACTGTATGTCACTGATGGGTAGCCGGAATTAGCAGAATCACGAGGAAAAAGTTACCGCTGAGTGATTCACGCCCGTCGAACCCGCGATCAGAGAAGTCCCACGAAAACCTTGCCTTGTATTCAAAAAGGTCACGCTTGACTAGAAGCGTGACCTTTTTATTCCTCATGTGGCTGTAGCAGCGACTGGAGTCATGGCGAATGCAGGGTTCCCCAAACCAATCACCAGCCGCGCGGTCAAAGTAATGGGGAAACATTGTGTTCCCTTGAGATTACATTGTGAACGCGATGCTCCAGGGTGAGCGGTCGGATCCGAGTGCGCTGTTGGGGCTGGTTTTTTCGCTTCAAAATCGGATGCGGATTTTTTCCTTAATGCGGTTATATGCAGCCACAGGGACACGCCCAAGTCGTCGTGGGCAAATGGTTGTGCGACAATTGGATGGTACGTTGTGGGGCAGGGGGCGTGCGCTGGTGCGCGCAATTGGGTGTTGACGGGACACGAAGGCTATTGAGAATCTTCTGTCGAAGTGGGTTCAAGGGGGAAATAAGCGGATGGGCAACATTGCCCATCCGTCGCATATCTGGACAGCGGTTTATCACACATCTTGCCGCATCGCTGATGCTATGCTACAATCTCGCCAGACCAGTTCCGTTGCGCACTTTCGGTTGTCACCCGGGACGTCAAGATACAAGTTCTGTGAATTTGGGATGCTAACCTTGAAGAGTTAACAGACAATTCGGATGTTCTCTACCGGATATGGATGTATTTGAGTTGCCTCGACAACGCCATCCCAGTATGTTTAGTCACTCCTGTGAATCTTGGCAAATTGACAAATTATGAATTGGCAATATTAAATTGAAACCATGCGTTACCTAAGACTCCTCGCTATCTTTTACCGCTATTCGATTCTCAAGGAACTCGAATACCGCGTCAACTTTCTCGCGAACGCTTTTATGAGCTTTTTTTGGCTTGCCTGGGCGATCGTCGGCATATCCGTTTTCTTTTTGTATCGCAACAAGATGGGGGATTGGACATACCCAGAAGTCTTGATGGTTGTAGGTCTGTTCACCTTCTTCAACGGCGTGATGGAGTCGCTCCTGAGACCGAACATTGGCGCGATCATTGAGCAGATTCGTGATGGTAAGTTCGATTTCGTTCTCACCAAGCCGGTAAACTCACAATTCATTTCGAGTCTGCGCAATATCGTCGTTTGGCGATTGGTCGATGTTATTATTGGTCTGGGTTTGATTGTGTATGCCCTCAACCTACTGGGCATTTCACCCACGCTCGATCGGATAGCGGTTTTTGCGATCATGCTAGTCTGCGCGATTTTCATAGTGTATTCGCTTTGGCTGGCGATGTCGTCGCTGGCTTTCTGGTTTGTCCGGATCGATAACGTGACCGAGCTCTTCTACGCGTTCTACGAAGCGGGTCGATATCCTGTGACGATCTATCGCGGCGTCGTACGTGGGTTGCTCACATTCGTCGTTCCCGTCGCGTTCGTCACGACCTATCCCGCGAGCGCGCTCCTCGGTCGCCTTGATTCGGCGACCGCCTGGATGGGTGTTATCTTCGCGGTTGTATTTCTAGCCGCCTCCAACCGTTTCTGGAATTTTGCAGTCAAACACTATTCCAGTGCTTCGAGCTGATTGCGCTCATCGGTGTAAGTGGAGTGCCACGTTTTATTGATGTTAGCGTGAGCATCCCAAGGCAGAGTAATATCTCATCGTGATGAGCAAAGGATAAGGTTCTGGGACAGGGCGAGGATTTATGGCTCATCCTCCCGTATTACGATGCCGCGGCGTCTGCGGCTATTCCAGATCTTGGGGGTGGAGCGGGGATAATCGGAGCATTTGCCTTTGGAATTACCAAGACGATTCCTGCATTGTGCCTGGTTTGTAAAAATCGACAACATCACCGAATTGTTTTACGCGTTCTACGAAGCCGGGCGTTATCCGGTGACGATTTATCGCGGTTTCGTGCGCGTGTTGCTGACGTACATCGTGCCGATTGCGTTTGTCACGACGTTTCCGGCGAGCGCGCTTCTTGGTCGCATCGATCAAACGACGACGCTGGTCGGATTTATTTTTGCGATTGGCTCGCTCATCGCCTCGAATCGCTTTTGGAATTTTGCGTTGCGTTATTACGCCAGCGCGTCGTCGTAGGGGCAACCCTTGCGGTTGCCCGGGCGACCACGAGGGTCGCCCCTACAATAATTCGATGTAAGATTTTCCTCTCGACCACCGATATACTAGTTGGAGACCATAATGCCGCTTGACCCAATGCAATTGCTCAAACGCATCAATTTCTATCCGCCGTTTCTGGGAATGAACATTCGCGTCGTCGAAACATCGTCAGATATCCGGACGATTCGCGTGCAATCGAAATTGTCGCGGCGCAATCTCAACGCGGTTGGTACGCATTTTGGCGGCACGCTGTACGCGATGTGCGATCCATTTTTCATGTTGATGCTGATGCACGCGCTCGGCAACGAATACATCGTGTGGGACAAGGCGGCGAACGATTCAATTTGTAAAGCCGGGCAAAGGCACGGTGACGGCGACGTTTCATATTCCGCAAGAACGCGTCGATGAAATTCGCGCGGCGGCGGATCGTGGCGAAAAGATCGAGCCGACATTTCAGGTTGAGGTTATTGACGAGCAAAATCAAGTTGTCGCGCGTGTCGACAAGTTGCTTTACGTGCGCAAGAAACAACCGAAAGCCGAGTCATGATGATAGACGACCGCGCGCTATTGAAGCGTGCCCAGACAAACGCCGCTGGCTTTGGTGAATTGTTTGATGCGTACTATGATCGAATTTACAGGTACGCGTATCGCCGGGTGGGCTCGCGCGATAATGCAGATGACATTGCCGCGCGCGTGTTTGAAGACGCGCTGAAAAACATCAAGCGTGTGCGTTGGCAAGGTCAGCCAATTATCGCATGGCTTTATCGTATCGCGGCGCGACGTATCGCCGATTTCTATCGTCAGTCGGCGCGACGAAGAATCGTTCGATGACTTGACGTTGGCGGCAAGTGATAACGTCAGCGAACGCGTCGAGCGCGAAGATGAGTATGCGGCGGTTCGGCGCGGCATTGCGCGATTGCATGAGCGTGATCGCGAAATCATCCGGCTCGCGTTCTTCGATGAATTGTCCGGCGCAGAAATCGCGGCGACGCTCGGTTGCACGGCGAACAATGCGTACGTGCGTCTGCATCGAGCGCTCAAGAATTTGAAGACGATTTTGCAAGAGCAAGAACGAGGTGTGAAATGAAATCTTCACCAACTTGAAATGGATAAGGAATTTGCGCCGTTGACGCGCACTCTCAAAACGATGCGCGCGCACGAAAAAATTCCGGCGTCGAAAAAGCGGGCGGCGACACGCGCGCGACTTGTCGACGAAATTCAGCTGACTGTTTTTGAAACCCGCATCGGCTGGCTTGGCGCGGCGTTTTCGCAACGCGGTCTCGCCGCCTTGCATCTGCCGCGCGTGAATCGCGCGCAAGCAATCGATGCATTGCGCCAGGAATTTCCAAATGCCGTCGTGGTGGATCGCGCGCCGGCAGAAATCGAACGCGAGTTGCGCGAGTATGCGGAAGGTCATCGACGCAAATTTGATTTGTCGCTCGATTGGTCGTTAATGAAGCCGTTTCAGCGTGCGGTGTTGGAAACGGCGAATAGAATTCCGTTTGGGCAGACGCGCACGTACGCGTGGATTGCAAAACAAGTTGGCAAGCCGCAGGCGTCGCGCGCAGTGGGCCGCGCGCTGGCAACGAATCCGATTCCGATTATTCTGCCGTGTCATCGCGTTTTGGGAAGCGACGGCGGTTTGCATGGTTACGCTGGCGGTCTGCCGATGAAGGCGATGCTCTTGCGTTTGGAAGGAGTTGCGGTCAACGATGCGCTCGGCGCGTAGCGAATTTCTGCTCGGCGCGCGCGATACTTTGCCGCTCATCATCGGCGCGATTCCATTCGGAATTATTTTCGGCGTCGTCACGCTGGCGGCGGGAATGCCGTGGTGGGCAACGCAAGCGATGAGTTTGTTCGTTTTTGCCGGCGCATCGCAATTCATCGCCGCTGAGTTGATCGCGCACGCGACGCCGCATCCGTTTATTGTCTTGACGACGTTCATCGTCAATTTGCGGCACGCGTTGTACGGCGCGAGTGTCGCAAACTATTTGCGTAACTTGCCGTCGGCATGGCGCGCGTTACTCGCGTTTCACATGACCGATGAATCGTACGCGACGACGATTGTGCATTACCGCGACGAAACGCGCGGCGATGCATCGCTCAAGCATTGGTATTTTCTTGGCAGTAACTTGTCGATGTATTTTGCGTGGCAGATCGATACGGCGGCGGGTTATTGGCTTGGGCAATGCGCTCGGCGATCCGCGCGCGCTGGGATTCGATTTCGTCTCGACGATTGTGTTCATTGCGATTCTGATTCCGCAATTGAAATCGCGCGCATCGCTGGTCGCGGCAATCGTTGCGGGCGCGGTGGCGATTGTTGCAGTTAGCTTGCCGAACAAACTGGGTCTGATCATCGCAATGTTATGCTGGAATTGTTGCCGGGCATGGTGGCGGAAAAATGGAACTCGCGCTCTTAATTGCTAGGATGGCGCTTGTCACGTTCGCCGCGCGCTATTCGATGATTTTCGTCATGGGGCGATGGAACGTTCCGCCGATGCTCACGCGCGCGCTCACGTATGTGCCGATGGCGGCGTTTGCCGCGCTCATCGCGCCGGATTTATTGCGACTTGAGCAAGCATCGATTGTGATTCCGCCCAATCGATTTATCGCCGGCGTTGTTGCGATTTTCGTCGCGGCGATCACGCGCAACACACTGATGACGATTATTTTCGGAATGGGTTCGCTCTGGCTTGTTCAGTTTCTTGTTCGATAACAACATCTGATTACTGACTACTGAATTCTGTTTACTGGAGCCTGTATGCTCGCTTGGTTTGTTCTTTTTATTCTCGGCGCGATTTGGGGCGCGTCGTTTTTCTTTATCAAAGTTGGTGTCGCCGATATTCCGCCGTTCACATTCGTCCTGGGACGCACTTTGCTCGCGTCGCTGGTTTTATTTGGCGTAATGAAGTTGCGCCGTGAATCGTTTCCGCGCTCACGCCAATTGTTTGCAACGCTTGGTATCTTGGGGATTCTCAACGGCGTGATTCCGTACACGCTGATTACGTGGGGCGAGACGCGCATCACGAGCGGGCTGGCTTCGATCTTGAATGCGGCGATGCCGTTGTTCACGGTTGTGCTCGCGCATTATTGGACACACGATGAACGTTTTTCGGCGTCAAAAGTAATTGGCGTGATGATGGGGTTTGCCGGCGTCGCAGTCGTTTTTGTTCCTGAATTGCGGAACGGCATTCAAGCAGAATTTTGGGGACAATTAGCGGTTGTGATTGCCGCGTTGAGCTATGCGATTGCCACCATCGTCGCGCGCCGATTCTTAAAAGGCGTTTCGCCGGTCGTTGCATCCGCCGGGCAATTAGGTTCGGCGGCGCTGATGATGCTGCCGCTCAGCTTTGTTTTCGATCAGCCGTGGACGTTGCGACCCGGGTTTCCGGCGCTTGCTGCACTGCTTACACTTGCATTGCTCGGCACGGCGTTTGCGTACACGCTGTACTATTGGCTACTCGAACATACCGGCGCGACGCGCACATCGTTGGTGACGTACTTGCTTCCGATTTTCGGCGTGATGTGGGGCGCGCTCTTGTTGCGCGAGCCAATCGAGTGGGAAGCGATTGTTGGCTTGATCTTGATTATCGCCGGTGTCGCGTTGGTGAATAAGAAGTCTTAGGCGATGAACGAGTATGACATTCTCATCGTTGGCGCGGGACCGGCTGGATGCGCGGCAGCGATTCAGATTGCGAATACAGATCCCGCTCTGGCGCGGCGAACACTAGTGATCGATAAAGCCGTGTTCCCGCGCCATAAACTTTGTGGCGGCGGCGTCACGACGCACGCGGACGACTTGTTGCGTCAATTGCAAGTGCAAATCGACGTGCCATCATTTCCGATTCATGCGATTAGATTTGTGTACGCCGATCTGCATTTTACTTTTCACATGCGGAATATTTTCCGCACGGTTCGGCGCGAAGAATTCGATGCGGCATTGGTGCGATGCGCGCGCGAGCGCGGCATCGACGTGCGTGAGGGCGAAGCGCTTATCGATCTTGTGCGAGATGACGGCGGCGTGATCGTGCATACAAAAATCGATTCCTACCGCGCGAAAATCATCATTGGCGCGGATGGTGCGAACAGTGTCGTGCGGCAGAAACTGGGACTCGTGCGCTGGGATCGAATGGCGCGGCTGTTGGAAATTCTGACGCCGGTCGATGCGTCGAGCGCGCCGGAATTTATTGATCACACGGCGGTGTTTGATTTCACGCCGATTCAAGATCGGGTGCAAGGTTATTACTGGGATTTTCCGTCGTTCAAGCAGGGGATCGCGACGATGAATCGCGGCATCGGCGATATTGGCGTTCATCCTGAGCGTCCGCGCGTCAACTTGAAACCGGTGTTTGAAGCGTCGCTCGCGCGCCGCCAAGTTGAATTGGACGACGCGCATTTGCAGGGTTTTCCCGAACGGTGGTACGATGCGACGCTCAAACATTCCGCGCCGCGCGTTCTGCTTGCGGGCGATGCGGCGGGTGCTGACCCCTGGCTCGGCGAGGGAATTTCGCACGCGCTTGATTTTGGAATGCGCGCGGCAAGTGAAGCGATGCGCGCGTTGCGGCGCAATGATTTTTCGTTTGCAGATTACGAGCGACGCATTGCGTTGAGTGCGTTGGGGCGGCGATTGATTTTCAAGCGCGCGATTGCGCACGTGCTGTACGGTAATCGTGGCGAGTGGTTTTATCGGCTGGGATTTGGTGTGTTGCGAGTGGTATTTGGAAAATAGGTCGGGAAACGCAATGACCAGCGTCGTTGCGTCTAGAATGAAAGACCTGGTTTCTAGAAGAAATCCGGTTTTTCGTTTCATAGTCTTGAAATCACAAAAGCCACAAAGTCCCATTGTTAATCCGATGAGCAATCCGTACGGTAGCGTCACGCGCAACACCTGTCCTTCGCGTCCCTTCAAATCAACTGTGCTACAACCGACGATGAGTTTCGCTGGCGCGATCATGCTCCCCAGCGATCCGCCGGTTGTTTGCGCGGCGATGAGAATGTTCGGCGCGATGCCAAGCAACAGCGCGGCGTTTTGTTGAAGTGTGCCGAACAGGACATTGGAATTGTTATTGCTGCCGGTCGTGAACGCGCCCAGAATGCCAACCAGCGGCGAGACAAACGGAAACGCTGTGCCCATTGTATCACTCAACGCGCGCGCAAGCGCCAGCGTCATCCCGGTGTGATCCATTAACGCGGCAAGCCCGACCATCGACAAGATCCCGATGCTCGCTGGCGCGGCAGATTTCCATGTTGCGGCAAAAGCAATGCGCCAAGACTCTTTTTGTAGATAACCACGCCGCACAAAAATCAAATAGCTCATCATCGTGATTGCAAGAATCGATGCGCCGGGATGCGTGAGAAATCGAAATGTTTGTCCGAACCCGGCAGGCGTAACAAAACCCATCGTCGTCGCGACTTGAGGAAATTCCATTCGCCACATAACCTGATCGAGCGTCGCGCGCAATGGCGGAATCAGATAAATTGTCGACATGAGCAACGTCAGCGTGCCGTAGCTGATGAGCGCGGTGGCGAGCGGTTTAGAAACCCGGTTTCTTGGAGAAACCTGGGTTTCTCGATATTAACATTCCTCCCACCACTCCAACCGCGCCTGCGCCAAACGCCGCGAGCGGCGTCAAGTCGATAACCGCCAGCACGAATTGCGTTGCGCTCATAACGATGGCAATCGTGATGACGAACGGCGCGCGTCGCGTGTAACCCAGGATTCGCGCCGAGGCAAGCCCGCACAGCACACATGCGATTCCCAGCATCAATGCCGCCATCGGCGCGAGCGCGGCGCTATCGATTTTCACCACTGCAATCAGCGTCTGCCAAATGATTCCCATATCGCCGAATGTTACCGACCACGCATGTCCTACCGCGACCGCCGCAACCGCGATGACCGGCTCGACGCCCAAGCCGACAAGCATCGGCGCGACAATGGCAATCGGCAAGCCAAACCCGGCAAGCCCCTCCAACATTCCGGAAAACGCCCACGCCAAAACGATTAGCAATATTCCGCGATCCGCAATTGTCTGTTCGAGAAATCGCGCGATGGCGCGAATGCCGCCGGTTTGATCGACGATGTGGTAAAGCAACAAGGCGGGAATCATCACGGCGAGGACAAACAGCGCGAGAAATAGTCCTTTGAGTTGTGAAACCCAAAAGACATCAAAGGTAAGCCCGAATGTGAAGGCGGCAATGGCAAGACCGGCAAGCCAGCCGGCGGGACCGGCGTGCTGTCCGCCCCAGCGCAGAAAAATCATCAAGCCGAGGACGAGGAGAATCGGGGAGGCGGCGAGGAGGGTGTTGATCACAGAATTGTTTTGTAGAGGCGCGGTGTCGCTACGTCTCTACTTGGTCAACATTTCAAACCACAAGAAATAGCGCACATGATAGTTGCCGAGTTTTGCTTTCACGCTGTACAACGCGAGTCCGCTGATTTGATCACTCGGTGCGCCGAGAACTTGGATTGTGAACCCGTTGGATTGGAAACTATAGGCGCAATTGCACGAGTCGCCAGCCGGTTTTGGATCCAATTTTTCCGACTTGCCGTCACCAGTCACGCTAATGGGCGGCGCGCCGCCACCCACAAACATGATGTACGTCGAAGTGTCCAAAGGTCCGCCGGGCATATTCTGACAAAAATCGTGTTCGTCGTTTGAGTCGCAGTAGATCGCTTTGGCGAGATGCCAATATTTCTGACCCGGCGCAACATTTGCCGGCTCATATTTTGTGCCACCCGGCCATTCGGCTGGAAAGCCAGGCAACCACGTTGTCGGCGCAAGCGCGGCGGGCTTGGGTGCGCTCGTTGGCGTCGCGGTGCGTGGGCGAGTTGGTGTTGCGCTGGCGCGTACGGTTGTCGGCGTGGGTCCAGCAATCGTAGGCGTGAATGTCGGTGTGGCAGAAGGCAGAGGGGTTCGTGTTGGAGTTGGCGTCAATGTCGGCGTGCGCGTAACCGCGAGTTGCGCGATGTCGACATCGGAATTGCCAAGCGCAATCGCCAGCGCTGCCAAACTCGATGCGCTTGGTTCGTTTGATGCGCTATATTTTTTGGCGAGCGCAACGACGCGGCTCGGCATTTTGGCATCTTTGAATTGCGCCAAGCGTTCGCGCGCGACTGCAACATCGCCGTCGAGTGCATACGCATCGGCGATGAGCACAATCACATCGTCTTGAGTCGCCGATTTCAAATCAACGTAATCGACGTTGGTAACGCGCGGCGTCCACACGAACGCGCCGAGAAAATATCCAAACGCTAAACCGGCGCACAAACCCAACGCGAGCGCGACGACGACGAGAATCGGAATGAACTTCATTTTGCCCCAAAGAATGTGGCGATACTGCGTTTCCACGTCAGCACGAAATTGACGCGCTGATTCAGTGGCAAACCCAAGCCGATCACGCGATCACACGGCAAACCATCGACTGACGCCGTGTAGGCGCCGTGTTCACCTTCCGACGGCGCGAACGATTTTTCCATTGCGATGCGCGCAAGACCTTGCTCATTCGTTGTCGCATTGATTTTATTGCTTGCCGATGCTTGCACAACTTTTTGGAATGTCATCGGCTTGTTCTGTTGATCGACGACGACGTAGAGAATCTCGTGTCCGCCATCCGATTCGCCGGGACCTTGATAATCGGCGCGCACCAAGTGCCAAAAGGGTAGATCCGGTTTGACATCCGCCGGCTCGATGGTTATGCCAAGTGCATCCAAGCGCCAATCCCATTCGAGGTCATCGGGAATCGGCGGTAAGTCAAACGATGCCGCAGTTTCTGGCAATGGAATTTCCGGCGGCGCAGGCGTTTCAATTTTGCGCTCTGCAAATTCCGGCGGTGGAGGCGGCGGCACGTCATATTTCTTTTCGACGACCGGCGGCGGCTTGATCGGCGGCTCATCGCGCAACCACGATGGAAATTCTGCCGGCTTGGGTTGTTCCGGCACTGGTTGAATTTTCGGCGGCGGCGGAGGCGGTACAGAAATAACCGGCTGAACTGGTTCGATTTTTATTGGTGGCGGTGGTGGCGCGGTAACGATTGGTTTTACCGGCTCAACTTTTGGCGCAGAGACAACCGGTTCCGCCAGTTCAACTTTTTGTGGTGGCGGCGCGGAAACAATGGGTTGCGCCGGCTCGACTTGAGGCGTAGAGACAACGGTTCCGCCGGTTCGACTTTCTGTGGCGGCGCGGAAATAATGGGTTGCGCCGGTTCGACCCTTGGTGGTACGGAAGCAACCGGCTGTACTGGTTCGGTTTTCAGTGGTGGAGGCGGAGCAGAAACGATTGGCTTTGCCGGTTCGATCTTTGGCGTAGAGATCACTGGCTCTGCCGGTTCAACCTTTTGTGGTGGCGGTGGCGGCGGTACGGAAACCGGCGGTTGCACCGGTCTGGCTTTTGGCGGTGCGGGCTTGGGCGGCGTGGAAAAAATTGCTCTTTCCGGCGGTGCGGGCTGGGCGCCGGGCAGTCGTCGCGCCTGCGATTGCATTGCTTTGACCGCATCGATCACCGGCAATCGTTCGCCGATTCTTGTTCCGGGATGACCAGATTCGGAATGCCGTCGAATCCAAAGGGCGCGTCTTGAAATGCGCGTTGCCAAAATGCGCTGTGCCAGGCGTCCGCTGGGCGTTCGTCTGATTCGACAAGCATCGATGGCGTGGCAGCAAAATAATAGTCTGGCGCCTGGTGTTGCATGAAATCGTAGATGGCGACGGTGTGATCGCGATGCATGCCTGGGGTCAGGCGTGCGTAGCGCAGGTCTTCGCGTCGACCAACCAGCGCGCCGCCTTCCGTGCTGATGATCGGAATTGAACGACCGAGGTATTTCATCGCGAGCGAATTGTAATATTCAAATTCGCGAAAGCACGCATGATCCTGTTGAATGGTCGATGCTGGGTTTGCGCTATTTGCGCGCAACTCGTTGATTCTTTCAATCGAATCGGTTTTCCCGGTTGCCGCATCGAACCAGACCCAGCGTGTTTGCGCTTGTACATTGTAATGATCTCGGTCGATCAATTGCCCAAAGCGATTGACCGGATCATCGGGATAATTGAGCGGACGATTGCGCGAATAATTGTGCAGCGCGATCCAACAGCCATCGAGCAAAATCTCCTGACGCCCCAGCGCAACGAGCGCGCCCATCAAATCCATCTTGCCGTCGTTACTGATCGCTGGTAACCCGGGCAAGCCACCGGCCGCGAGAATAAAGCGCGCGTCAAAGAGCCAGTTGAGCGCGACGAGTTTTGCCGCCTCGATAGAATTGCCCGGAATGGCATTGTTCTTCCACGTGCGTGCAAGATCGGGTTCGTTGTTTGTTTCAAAATACCTCACGCCAATGGATATCAGCCGGCGAATCGTAGCTTCTTCCATCGGACCCAGATGACCTGGATTGGGTTCAGGCGTGTCGTTTGGCGGTGGGTCGCGTCGCAAGATGCGGACAATTGGGAAAATACCGGCGGCGAGAAGTTTTTCGCACAACGGCGCACTCTTGCCGCTATCGTCGATAACCTTAAACCATTTGATATTCATTTCGACGAGCAGGTTGATCCAATAATCGTAACCCTGTTCGCCGCCGTTCCAGCCGGCATCCAAACTGCCGTGAAGACCGCGCCCGTTGTCTTGCGGTGGGCGTGGAAAGTCTCTCAATTCTTTCGGCATCCACTTGCTCCACAATCAGAAAATTACATATCGACAGTCTATTCGACGCGCCACCACGCCAGTGCGCTTTTGTACTCTTCCATCTGCGCATCCGGGATTTTCATATACGTGCCAGTTGCTTCGACGGCGAGCGAGCCATCCGCCAGACGAATTTCACCACGTCCTTCCAAAAGGCGAGTCGATTTTTTTGTAATTTCGCCCTGCATCGTTATTGGCGCGCCAATGGGAATCGGTTTTTTGAAGCGCACATCAAGCTTGACCGTCATGCACCACAAGTCGATGGCAATTGCGGTGCGCCCAATCAACTCGTCCAGCATCGTTGTGAGCAGTCCGCCGTGCATCACACCGGGAAAGCCTTGATGTTCCTCACGCGGCGTGAATTCGGCGTGGACCCGATTGGCGGCATCGACAAAGAAATGCAAATGCAAGCCAATGGGATTTTCGCGGCCGCACACAAAGCACATTTTGCTATTTGGCTGTTTTTGCATCGGCGATTTCTTTGAACGCTTGCTCGATTTCCTCGAGTGCGGCGGCGGATAGAACGGGTCCGCGCTTGGTTTTGCGCAACACGTCTTTCAGATCCTCTGCCTTGACAACCGGCAGTGTGGCGTCGTCGAGCGTTAACTGCACGCGCGGATCGCTAAAGACAACATAGCCATCGATGGGAACGAGCGCCGGGTTCTTGAGCTTGTCCGCCAACACGTTCTTGAGCGATGCGATTTCGGTGTTCAATTCGGCAAGCGGGTTGCCCAAAGGCTCTTGTCCCATGCCGCCGATGAGCCGCGAAAGTTGAAACGGGCGTTTCCATTTGCCGTTTTCGCACATAATCGATCCGTCCTGCGATTTGATCTTGAACACCAGAATTCCCGTTGGTGTAATCATCGCGTGCGAAACCGGCAACAAGTAATTGTATAGATGATTGCGATTGTCCAAGCCCTTGAGCGATTTTTCGAGCGCGACATCGGCGCGCGGCTCTTTGATCCAGCGATTTGCGAGGATCGATCCGATGTATGCCAACACAAAACCGACGGCAAGCGAGCCGTAGGCAAGGACAATATTGTTGTTGAACGAGAGGATCAGCGACCCAAGCAGAATCGCGAGTCCGGCAAAAGTAGCATAGCGCGCAAACTTTGTATTCCGTGCGACCAGTTTTTCATTCGTGGTGAGACGCATTTAAACCTCAAAGGCATTTGCTGAATTTGTCATTTGTATTTTGCCAGGACAAGACACGCGTTTTGGCCGCCAAGCCCAAACGAATTCGACATTGTAATATTTACATTTGCGTCGCGCGGTGTGTTCGGCACGTAATCGAGATCACATGCCGGGTCAGGCGTTTCGTAATTGACGGTCGGATGAATTTTCTGATTTTGGATCGTCAGCGCGCACGCAACGGCTTCAAACGCGCCCGCCGCACCCATCGAGTGGCCGGTCATGGACTTGGTCGATGAAATCGGGATGCGGTATGCGCGTTCGCCGAAAACGGTTTTGACGGCGAGCGTTTCGCCGGCATCGTTCAACGGCGTTGATGTGCCATGCGCGTTGATGTAATCGACTTGGTCGATGTTGATATTCGCGTTGTGCATCGCGGCTTGCATCACGCGCGTTGCGCCGATTGCCTGCGGGTCGGGCGCGGCAAAATGAAACGCGTCGGAGTTGGTCGCGTATCCCAAGACTTCGGCGTAGATTTTTGCGCCACGCGCAAGTGCGTGTTCCAGGCGTTCGAGCACCATCACCGCCGAACCTTCGCCGACGACAAAGCCATCGCGATTTTTATCGAATGGGCGACTCGCGTGCGTTGGATCATCGTTGCGCGTGGACATGGCGCGCATCACGCCGAATGCTGCAAACACGATTTCAGAAATGATGGCATCCGTTCCACCGGCAAGCATAATGTCGGCGTCGCCGCGCCGGATAATTTCCGATGCCGCGCCAACGGCGTGAGTGCCGGCGGCGCACGCGGTTACCACGGTTGAGTTGTAGCCGCGCGCGCGGTAGTGTTCCGCGAGGTAGAACGACGGCATGTTCGGCAGAATGATTGCGGCGAGAAATGGGCTGACGCGGTCGGGACCCTTTTGCAAAAAGCCGTTGTGCGCTTCGATTGCCTCGACGAGCCCGCCGAGCGCGGTGCCAAGCAAAACGCCGGCGCGATTATTCTCTTGCAAACCGTTTTTGAAATCAGCGTCGCGCAACGCATCGTGTCCGGCGGCAAGCGCGAATAGCGTGGCGCGCCCCATCCGGCGCGCATCTTTGGCATCGACGCCGTATTGGGTCACGTCGAAATCTTTAACTTCGCCGGCGATACGTGTTTTGTAATTTGCTGTGTCGAACAGCGTGACGGGACCAATGCCGGATTTCCCGGCGAGAAGATTTTGCCAAAATTCATCGGGCGTTTTGCCCAGGGGCGTGATCGCGCCGATGCCGGTGATGACGACGCGTGCGCGTTTGGCGCGGGCGTGTTCCTGCAACTCGGCGAGTTCGGTGGGGCTAAGCCGTCGGTCAGTCAGCATTTCTATGGGAGGCATTTCGCGCGTGCCTGCTGTTGACATTTATTCCTCCGAAAATATTTTGCGGCAGATAATCAACCCGCCGCTAATCCGCTCGCGATCACTTGAACCACTTGTCCATCGACTGCTTCTTTGGCGACGCGAATTGCATTCTTAATTGCCTTTGCATCCGAGCGTCCGTGCCCTATGATGACCACGCCATCGACGCCGAGCAAAATGCCGCCGCCAAACTCCGATGGATCGAGTCGTTTTTTGAGCGCGTCGAACGCCGGTTTTGCCAGCGCCGCGCCGACAATCGCAATGGGTCGTTTCTTGATTTCGTCTTTGATGAAATTCGTCAATGTCTTGGCGAGTGATTCGCTGAGTTTGATCACGACATTGCCGACGTAACCATCGGACACGACGACATCGAATGTGCCGGCGGGAATATCGCGCCCTTCGGCGTTGCCGCAAAAATTGATCGGACGCGGATTTCAGCATGGCGTACGCTTCGCGCACAACCATTGGACCTTTGCCCTCTTCTTCGCCGTTCGATAGCAACCCGACGCGCGGCTTTTGAATTCCCAAACACCGTTCGGCGTACAGCGAGCCCATGATCGCAAATTGATAAAGATATTCCGGTTTCACATCCGCATTTGCGCCGATGTCAAGGCAAAGCGTGCGCCCGGTTGCCGTTGGAAGCGCGGCGGTCAGCGCCGGACGTTTGATGCCGCGAATGCGTCCCAGCGCGTACGGTCCGACAATCGCCGCCGCCATGGCTGCGCCGGTGTTGCCGGCGGTGACGAACGCATCGGCTTGTTTTTCTTTCACCAATTTCATGCCGATGTTCATCGACGCATCTTTTTTCTCTTTGATCGCTTCGACGTGTTCCGTCATGCCAATTGCCGTTGACGCGTGAGCAATCGATAGATCAAGCCCGCGCGTATCGTGCTTGGCTAATTCCGGCTTGAGGCGACTTTCATCGCCGACCAAAATGATCGCCAGATTAAACTCGCGCGCCGCCAACACCGCGCCCGCAACGTCGGGAACCGGATGTGCGTCGCTTCCCATTGCATCAAGCACAATTTTCATTTGCTGCCTCGCGTCTGACATGCGGCTATTTTACTCGACTTTGATTTAATTCGCAAGGTTTTCTTTTTCCGCGACTTGTGCTAGAATAAATTGGAATTGAAATTCTAGTTGGAGAAGAGCCCATGCAAGTTTTGTTGTTGAAAAATGTGCCGGGCATCGGCAGTGCGGGGCAGGTGAAAAAAGTTGCGGATGGTTACGCCCGCAATTATCTTTTGCCCAACCACTTGGCGGTGCCGGCAACCGATGGCGCGGTTAAACAAGCCGATACGATTAAGGAAGCCTCCGCGCGCCGCGAAGCCAAAACGCTTGGCGAGGCGCAGGAGTTGGCAAAGATACTCGCACAAACTACGTTGACATTTCGCGCCAAAGCCGGACAGGGCGATCACTTGTTTGGCTCGATTACGTCCGGTGACATTGCGGACAAGTTGGTTGCCGATAAGAATATTCACATCGACAAGCGCAAAATCGATTTGTCCAATCCAATCAAAGAACTCGGCGAACGTAAAGTCGCAATCAAAATTCATTCCGATGTCGTCGCGCATGTCAATGTCGTGGTCGAGCGTCTGGCGGCGTAGCGGCGGGCGATGAACCAGAACGCGATTACCAACGCGATGATTCGACAAATCGTCGCGCGCATTCGTTGCGCCACGTGCGGGCATCGATATTCCACGTCCGATGTGCAGGTTCTCGGCAAGCGCGAGCGCGTGTGGGCGATTAGCTTAAAGTGTCGCGAGTGTCATGCACAAGCGTTGGTGCTGGCGGTGATGGACAATGGCGCGACGCATCCGATTCACACTGACCTCTCGCCGAGCGAATGGGAGCGCTTTGCACCGTCGCCGGCGATTTCGGTAGACGACGTGATTGAGTTTCACACCTGGATGAGTTTGTATGACGGTGACATGAGCGAGATTATGGACGAGCCGCTTCCGCCAGAATAGAAGCTGAAACCCGTTTTTTGCCAAACGCGAAAACGGGTTTTTGTTTGACTGCTCGAATTTGACAAACTGAAGGCAAGTGGGTATAATAACCATATACCATACCCCCCTAGGGTATATCTTACACGAAGGAGAATCGAAAATGGGAAACGGTCCTATGCACGTAACCGATGCTGATTTCAAAACCCAAGTGCTTGATTCGCAAGTGCCCGTCATGGTTGATTTTTGGGCGGCGTGGTGCGGTCCTTGCCGTATGATTGCGCCATTTGTCGAAGAAATTGCGAAGGATTACGCCGGTAAAGCCATGGTGGCGAAAATGGACACGGACGCCAATCCGCAAACCCCGATGAGTTTTGGGATTATGGGCATCCCGACGCTGATCTTTTTCAAGAACGGCAAAGAAGTTGACCGCGTGGTTGGCGCCATGCCCAAAGCCGCCATCGCCAAGAAACTGGATGCGATTCTGGCAAAATAGGGGAGGGCAAAATGAATTTTGTCTATGCAACTACCACAGACAAATCATTTGCCGATGCTGAACGTGCGGTGCAGGATGCAGTCGCCGCGCAAGGTTTCCGCGTTCTGCACGTTCACGATGTTCAGGCAACCTTCGCCGAAAAGGGCATTCAGCGTGACCCGTATAAAATCATCGAAGTGTGCAACGTCAAGTATGCAAATCAAGCGCTGAAAGCAGACCCGCTGGTTGGCTTGATGATGCCATGCAAGATCAACGTCTATGTCGATAAAGGCAAGACGTCGATTGCCTTGTTCAATCCATCGACGCTGGCGGATTTCTTTCCGGCGGCGGCGCTGGATGCAATGGCACAGGAACTCGAATTGATTTTGCGCGCGGTTGTCGACGCGGCAAAGTAATCGAAAGGGAGCCTAGTCAATGCCAATCTATGAATATTATTGCGACGATTGCAAAGAGCCATTTGAAATCTTTGTCCGTACGATGAGTGCGAAAGTGGATGCGGCTTGTCCAAAATGCGGCGGTCAACACGTTGAAAAAGAAGTGAGCGTGACGGCGGCGTTGGGTATCGGCGGCGAAGGCGCGATGCTTGGCGCGTCGGCTTCGTCGTGCGCGCCGAGTGGCTGAGGATTGCCAAGACGGTAACTCGTTGAGTTACATAAGGTAGGATGGTACGGAGGAGGAAGGAATGGCGCAACAAATGAAAGAGGAAATGATCAAGCGTCTCAAGCGCATTGAAGGACAGACGCGCGGCGTGCAAAAGATGGTGCAAGAAGAACGCGGTTGTGAAGATATTTTGCACCAACTTACGGCGATCAATGAAGCGGTGCGAAGCGTTAGTCGAATGCTCGCGGAAGAGTACGCCGTCGAGTGTTTGCAAACGACGAGCACCAAAGCGAAATCGCGTGCGGCAATTGCATCGATGTTGGATGTACTTTCGCGCGTGCCGCGTTAGTCATCGCGGATTTTGGAGGAATCATGGCATTGTTACGCGACGCGGATCGCGAAGGTTTGCGCAAAGAGATGGCAAAATTGTCCGCGCCGGTCAAGTTGATTTTTTTCTCGCAAGCGTTGGATTGCGAATATTGTCCGCTCACTAAACAAATTCTCGAAGAGATTGTCAGTTTGACGGACAAGGTTCAGGTCCACGAGTACGATTTTAGCATCGATCATGAGGCGGTGGCGCGGTACAAAATCGCGCGTGTGCCGGCGATTGCCATCGTGCGCGTGGAGCAACCCAAGTTGCTTGTCACCGGCAACGAGCAACCACGCGAAATCGATTACGGCATTCGCTACTATGGCGTGCCCGCCGGGTTTGAATTCGCCGCGCTCATCAGCGACATTGTGACCGTTTCGTCCGGCGAATCCGGTTTGAGTGAGCAAAGCAAAGCCGCACTCAAGCAACTCAAAGCGCCGCTGCACCTGCAAGTTTTCTCAACGCCGACCTGACCGCATTGTCCACGTGCAGTCAGTTTGGCTCACAAGATGGCAATGGAAAGCGAATTGATTACAGCGGATGCGGTCGAAGCATCCGAGTTTGCGGAACTCTCCGACCAATACCAAGTGTACGCCGTGCCACTCACCGTCGCGAATGAAAAAATTCGCATTGAAGGCGGTGTGCCGGAAAATCAATTCATCGATCAGATTCTCAGGGGCGTCGGCGCGAACAACTAGATGGACCCAATTCAAAAAATTCTGAACGAGTACAAAACGATTGCGATTGTTGGCGCGTCGAACAATCCGGAACGAGCGAGTTATCAGGTCGCGCAGTATTTGCAATCGAAAGGATTCAAAATTATCCCGGTGAATCCAATGCTCGCCGAAGTGTTAGGCGAACAGAGTTATCCAAACGTGTTGTCGATTCCCGGCACGGTTGACGTGGTCGATATTTTCCGGAATCCGGACGCCGTGCCGGAGATCGTTGAACAGGCGATTGCGAAAAAGGCCAAGGTCGTTTGGATGCAACCGGGCGCTGAGAATATGCAAGCGTATGAGCGCGCGATGCAAGCCGGATTGCAAGTCATCGCGGGCGTGTGCATCAAAAAAGAGCATCAGAACCAAAGAGGACAATCTGTGGCAAACATCAAAACCGCATCCGTAAAATGGGTTGAGGGTCGCGCATTTCAAACGCATACCGGCTCCGGGCACACAGCGATGATTGAAGGCGCGAATCAGCAGCGCGGTCCCAGTCCGATGGAATTGATTTTGGTTGGGCTTGCCGGTTGCACGGCAATCGATGTCCTGGACATTTTGGAGAAAAAGCGTCTGCAAATTGCCGGACTGGAAGTTCGTGTGGACGGTGCGCGTGCCGAAACCGCGCCGATGGTGTACACGAACATCGATGTCGTTTATACGGTGCGCGGTAAGGACATTCCGGCATCGGCGGTGGAGCAGGCGATTCAATTGTCGGAAGAAAAATATTGTAGCGTCGGCGTGATGCTGGGCAAGACCGCCAAAATCAATCATCGCTACGAGATCATCGCTGACTAGATATGATCGGACACAATTATCGCGTGCCGCAAATTGATGCAGACAAGTGCCAAACGTGTCGTGTCTGTCAGGCGCGTAAAACGTGCCGCGTCAAAGCGATGGTGCAATTCGAATCGCATGAACTGCCATACATCGACCGCGAGTTGTGTCGCGGTTGTCTAATCTGTCTGGACGAATGTCCTTTCAAAGCAATTGTCGTTGAGTAGTAGGGGGCGAGGTCATCTCGCCCCATTTTGTTGCAAGATTCCCTGTCCTCGGTATAATCGATTCATTCATGAACGCCGTTCAGCTTTCCAAATTCATGTCGCTGGTTTTACGCCATCGCGCAAACGCATTCGGCTTGACGCTCGACGCGGAAGGATTTGTCGCGCTCGATGGATTCGCGTCGATTGTGCATGACCGAACCGGCGCGAATTTGAACGCGATTATTTCCATCGTCGAAAAGTCTCAACCACGCCGCTTTGAAATTCGCGATGGGATGATTCGCGCGACGTACGGTCATTCGCGCAAAGACATCGAGCGAGTGAGTTATCCAATTGCAATTCCGCCAACATTGCTGTATCACGGCACGCACGTCAAAGCATTGCCGCCGATTCGGAAGACCGGATTGCAAGCGATGCAACGCCAATATGTGCATCTCTCAACGACGGTTGAGCGTGCGATGCAAGTCGCACGCCGGCGAACAAACGCGCCAGTAATTCTCCAGATTCTTGCGCTTGAGGCGCATAACGCAGGTGTGGTGTTTCACTCGCCTGAGCCAAATCACTTTTTGGCGCAAACTGTTCCACCGCGATTTATTCAATTTCCAGAAAAGGACTCTTAATGACCGGTCGCCGTCTCTACGTCATCACGTTTGCCATGATGCTCAGTTTGTTTCTCGCATCGATTGAAGTGACGGTTGTTGCCACCGCGATGCCAACGATTGTCGCGCAACTGGGCGGACTGGAAATCTATGCGTGGGTCTTTTCAGCATACATGCTTACATCCACGACGATGGTTCCGATTTTTGGAAAGCTTTCAGACATTTACGGGCGTCGCCGTATCTATCTTGATTTCCGTTATTATCTTTATGATCGGTTCGGTGCTGTGCGCGCAAGCGCAAACAATGACGCAACTGGTGCTCTTTCGCGCGCTTCAAGGACTCGGCGCGGGCGGCATTCAGCCGCTCGCGTTCACGATCATCGGCGATATTTTTTCATTCGAGCAACGCGCCAAGATGCAAGGATGGTTCTCAAGCGTCTGGGGTGTGTCGAGCATCATTGGTCCGATTATCGGCGGCGTGCTCGTCGATCAATTCACATGGCATTGGATCTTTTTGCTCAACTTGCCATTTGGACTTGTGGCGATGACGTTGATGCTTCTCGCGTGGCGCGATGTCAATCCGCGCGCACCAGGTCAAGTCGACTATGTCGGCGCGGGACTTTTAACCGGCGGCGTGGTTGCATTGATGCTCGCGCTGTTTGAATTGCGCTCGGGCACGCCATCGGATTTGGGCGCGTTCGCGATTCTATTTTTAACATCGATTGTTTTGCTGGGCGTCTGTTTGTGGTGGGAACGCCGCGCTGCCAATCCTATTTTGCCACTGCCGTTGTTCCGTGAACGATTGTTTGCCACAGCGATTGGACATGGTTTTCTCGCCGGCTTTGCGCTGTTCGGCAGTACATCGTTCTTGCCGTTGTTCGTGCAAGCGGTTTTGGGAACCAGCGCGACAGCGGCGGGCGCGACGCTGACGCCGCAAATCCTGTGCTGGGTTTTGGCAAGTATCATCGGCAGTCGCTTATTGCTGCGCATCAACTTTCGCTCGATGGCGTTGGTCGGTGCGACTCTGCTCGTGTTGAGTTTCATCGCGCTCGTGCTAGTCGATATGAAAACGCCGCAGTGGTTTATTCTGGTTGCGGTCGGAGTTAGCGGCGTGGGGATGGGTTTGTCGATTCCATCGTTTTTGATTGCGGTGCAAACGACGGTCGCGCGGCAATCACTGGGCACGGCGACGGCGACAGTGCAATTTAGCCGGAGCATTGGCGGAACGGTGGGAACGAGCGTGATGGGTGTGATTCTCGCCGCGCGACTGGCATCGGCGTTGACATCGGCCGGGACTTGATCCCGCCAAAGTTTCGCTCGGCGAATTGTTGGAGAGCGCCACGCCGAACGCGTCGTTGGATGTGCTTCGCGGCGCAGTCGCATCGGCGGTGCAAGGTGTTTTCATCGCGGCGTTGATTTGCGCGGTGCTGGCGTGGGGCGTGGTCTTTATTGCGCCGCGTATGCGCATTGGAAAAACAGTCATCAGCACCGCCGGAAAAAACTGCGGAAGCCGAGATGCCGTTTGTGGAATAACAACCAACACCCGCTCTTTGAGCGGGGGTTGGTTTTACTTGGTCTGCGTTTTGCGAACCGTCAACAAATATCCGGCGAAGATGACGATTACCGCGAGCAATTCGCTGATGCGAAACAATTCGATGCCCGCAACCACGCCGAGACTGTGCGCGGTCGCGGCGATCACACCGCCTAACGCGATGAGGATCGTTGCCAAAAATCGTTCGCTTTGCGTACGCATCTTGGCGAATTTGTACGCCGACCACAGCGCGCCGCCCACGAACGCAATCGATCCAAATGTGTTGAGGATAATCAACACGATTTGCACCGGGAAAAATGGAAACACTTTGAGCGGCAGAAAACTATCGGCTAAGGGTTTGAGCGAATCGGGATAGATATTCCACGCGGCGATGAGGATGATGCCCAGAAGCGAAAACGCGACGAGCGCGGCGAGAACCCAGTTGACCCATTTCTGTTGAACGACGAGAAACAGCGTGCCGATGCCGAGCCACGCCGGAATCAACAATGCGCCAGTCGCGTAGTATAATCGATACACCGGCGCGCTCCAGCCGTTGCTTAACGTGGCGACGAGTTCGGCAAGCGCGGCGAGCGTCCACAGTCCAAGCGCGATGCCCCACATCAATTGGTAGGTGCGCTTGCGCTCGGTGTATTGTCGCAGTACGAGCGCGGCGAACACGGCGCTAATCAGCGCGCCTGTGCCAGTCATCAGCACATTCATGTTCATTGCAATTGCCTCAATTCAGAAATTGTGTTTGCCTTGCGGCAACACTTTTGATAGAATGCGATTACGTTTTCTGCGCCGCGCGTTTTTCGGCGGCGAACAATCGCAGCAACGTAAATAGTGCAACGATGCCGAATAACGCGGTGACGATAACGATGCCATCCGGTCCGCGCCAATCGACGAAAGGTCCGCCGACCGTCGCGCCGATAAATTGCCCAACGCCGAGAAAGACCGAGTACATACCCATAATTGCGCCGCGATCACTTGCGTGGTCTTCGGTAATATCGGCGAGGTACGCGAGCGCGGCGGGTGTAAAGCCACTTTGAATCACAACGCTGACGACGAGCAGACCGGCAAGCGGCAGAATCAATGGCGCATCGAGTGATGGCTGATGGTTGAGCAAAAAGATAAAGAGACACGTCAGAAAAAGCCCGGCAGTTCCCAACAACATCACCGTCGGTTTTTTAATTTGCGGAAACGCGATGCTCCAAAATAGAATACCGAGCACAAAAATCATGGCATATGCGGCGCGCAAGTTGCCGGCTTCAAAACTATCGAACCGGCCGGCGAGCAGTTGATCCTGGAAGCCGCTCTTGTCGGTGAAAATGCGCGCGGTAAGATTGATCCACACACCAAGCACCGCGTTAATCGCAATCCAGACCGGCGCAAAACTTTGCACGCGCGGGTTGGTGAAAAGCTTGAGATAGTTGGACAGTGACTCGCGCAGCGGGATTCTTTGCGCGGGAGTGCGTTTCGCTTCGCGATATTCCGACATGCCGAACCATAGAATCAACAAGCTGGCGATGTAAACGACGGCGTTGAGCGCGAAAGCTGGGCTCGTCAGCGGAATCCCAAAAACGACTGCCGGTGTTCCAAAGTGCCGCCAGAGCCAGCCGCCCAACGAAAAGCCGAGCGCCATCCCGCCGACGGTTGCAACTTCGAACAAGCCGACAATGCGGGTCCGCAATTTTGGTGAATGCGCTGTTGCCTCGGCGATGTAGCCGAGTGTAGCCGGCGCGTTCGCGGCGGTCGAGACGCCTTCCAAGAGCCGCGTAAAAAGTAAGAGCCAGACAATCGTCGTCATGGCTGTGATTTGCACAGCGATCGCGCCAAAGAGCGGTCCAAAGATAATGAAAAGTTTGCGTCCGTATTTGTCGCTCCACGCACCGAACAAGCGGCGCGCCGATCAACTCGGCGGCAAAAAATGTGCCGATGATCAAACCGCCGAGCGTGTAGGAGACTTCATATACATTTTGCGCGCCGGCAATGACGCGGAGTGGATGATTGGGATCGCGTGCAGCGTCGTGAATCGCGTTGAAATAAAATTGAATATTTTCGCCCATTGCGCCGGCAGCGGCACGCAAAAGCAAACTGCCGGTGACGAGCGCAACGAGCGAACGAACTAAATGAGGATACTGGAAGTTTGAGCCGTCTCTGGGCCATGAATCCTCCGAGGTCGACATTATACCACACTGCCGTAACTTGTCGCAACCCGATGCGACGAGAAATATTTTTTCGCGAATAATTCTTTTGTTTCTTGTCGCCGCGTGTATTTCCGCGTGTTCGGCTTCTGCCACGCCAACTCCAATTTCAACGCCGACGGTTTCTGCTCGTTCCACAATTGTCGCCACGCCGACAACAAAGCCAACAATTGCGCCAACTGCGACTGTCACGTCTTTACCCACGCCGACACCTTTTGTGACCGCGCCGGCGATCGGGGCAGGCGGCAAACATTCCGATTTTGATGTACCATCACCTCGCAGATTTACCAGCACAATGCGAGCGAGCTACAACAAACGTGGACGGTCGCGCCGAAAAATTTCGAGGCGCAAATGAATATGCTATCGCAACGCGGCTATCATACGATTACGATGGCGCAATTGGTTGCACATTTCAAGCGTCAGCACCCACTGCCAGTGAACCCAATCGTGATTACTTTTGACGATGGCTGGGAGAGCAATACACGATTGCGTTTCCTATACTTCAACGACTGGGATTGAGCGGAACGTTTTTTGTCTACACCACGCCGCTTGACCGCAACTGGTACTTGTCGTGGACACAGCTAAGCGAAATGTCGAACGCGGGGATGGACATTCAAGCGCATTCGCTTACCCATCCGCACTTGCGCACGCTTGTGCCGGAGGAAGCGTTCAAAGAAATCGCCGAATCGAAAAGATTTTGGAGAAACGCTTGGGAAAACCAGTGGTCGCGTTTAACTACCCTTTTGGCGAGTACGACAACGCGGTCATCGAGTTGGTCAAGCGCGCCGGTTTTGAAAGCGCGGTGTCGCTCGCGGCGGGATACAAACAACGCGCCGACGAATTGTTTGTCTTGCATCGGATTCGGGTTTCATATTTGGACTCGCTGGAGGATTTTGTCAAACGTCTGCCCCAATAATCGTTTATAGAATGTTTTACATTGTTCTCATCTTGACTTACACTTAATCATCTGGACTTAATGCTGTTATGCATCGAAATCGTGAGAGGAGTTACAACAAATGTCGAGACAAAATAGTTTCTTGGCTTTCGTGCTTCATTTTGCTGACCGTGATTCTGCGGCATTGTTGGCGGCGCGATGGCGGGCGGTTTCGCCGGCTATTATTCAATGCAATCGTTCAAGCCGTGCCGATCATTGCTCGCCAAGCCACACCGATATTCCGATTGCGGCCAATCCGGCAACGCCACTGCCATCGCAAGTCATCAACATCACGCTGAAAGAAGATTCGGCAGTGATCGACGCGGTGCGCAAAGGTCAAGCCGGCAGTTGTCACGGTCATCAATAATCTGCAGTCGCGCAGTCGATTTACTAGACATCGTCTGGCTCCGGGATTATTGTCGATGCCAAAGGGTATATCGTGACGAATAATCACGTGGTTGAGGGTCAAAAAAGTTTGCAAGTCATTTTCGCCGATGGCTCCAAAGCCGATGCGAAAATTATCGGCACAGACGCCGTCGCTGATCTTGCGGTGATGAAAGTCGATGTCGCCGGTGCCGGCGTTCGCGCCGTTCGGCGATTCGAATGCAATCGAACCGGGTCAAGTAGCGATTGCGATTGGCAGTCCGCTGGGCGACTTTCGTGGAACCGTAACCGTTGGCGTCATCAGCGCACTGAATCGAGTTGTGGGGCAACAGCGCGGTTTGATTCAAACCGACGCCGCGATTAACAACGGCAATTCCGGTGGACCATTGATCAACACGCAAGGGCAAGTGATCGGCATCAATACGCTGGTCGTGCGCTCGTCTGGTAGCGGAAATGTTGCCGAGGGCTTGGGCTTTTCGATTCCATCAAACATGGTCAAGGCCATCACCGCCCAGTTGGTTGCCACGGGCAAAGTTGAGCGCGCATACATCGGTATTACATATCAAGAAATCGATCCGCAGATTGCCAGCGCGATGAATTTGCAAACGACCACCGGTATCGTTGTTGTGTCCGTTGAGCCGAACAGCCCGGCGCAACGCGTGGGCTTGCAAGAGAACGATGTTATTCTTGCGATTGAAGAACAAAAGCTCGACGCCGATCATTCGTTGCCGGTGCTTTTGTTCGCGCGTCGCGCCGGCGAAACGGTCACGCTGACAGTTTTGCGCGACAACAAACCCATTCAAGTTAGACTCACGCTGGATGTTCGTCCGCCAGGGCAATAACAAAGCGAAAATCAAAACCCGGTTTCTTCAAGAAACCGGGTTTGTTTTTGTTTGCTGATTTCAACTACCGCCGCAATTCCGCTGCGGAATGCTCTTGCAAAAATGCGCCAAGCACGCCGTTGACAAAACGCGGCGCAGTATCGCTGCCAAACGTTTTTGCCAATTCGATGGCTTCATTCACCGCGACTTTGATTGGCACATCGGAATTGAATTGCAATTCGTACAACGCAATCCGCAAAATATTGCGATCGACAACTGCCAATTGATCGACGGGATACTCCGGCGCGTGCTTGGCAATAATCTTGTCCAGCGTCTCGCACGCGTTCAAAACGCCGCTCACGATGGCAGTTGCAAATACCGAAGCGTCGACGGGCGCATTTTCATCTTCGATCAAATGATTGAGCGTTTGCTCCGCCGCGTGACCGGAACAATCGATTTCATATAGTGCTTGTAACGCAATCTCGCGTGCCTGCCGTCGCGCTTTGACCATCGTGGCTTACGCTTCGAGCGCCGGGCTGGCTAACGGATCGGCAACATCTTCAATGTGCACATTGATTTCTGCGACCGGCATCCCAACCACATCGTGAATCGCGCGATTGATTTCGCGTTGAAGCGTTTGTCCGAGCTGAAGCATCTGCGCGTCCGGTTCGGCGATGACGTACAAATCGATGGTGACGGCGTGATCGATAATTTGAATTTCCATGCCTTCGCTGGCGTGCTGACCAAAAAATCGGCGGACGCTGTTGGGCAGAGTCGGCGCAAGTCGTGCGACGCCCGGCGTTGCCAAAGCGGTCATGCGCACGAGCGAATGCAAAACGTCGGGCGCAATGGTGACGGAACCGGTTTTTTCGTCCATTGATTTCTCCTCTAGGTCAATCCGCCATCGGCGGCGATCACTTGACCGGTGATGTAACTTGCATCGTCCGACGCGAGAAATGCGACGATGTTGGCGATTTCTTCCGGCGTGCCCATGCGTTGCAACGCGGTCATTTTGACGATGCCGTCTTTGATTTCTTGCGGCAAGACGTTTGTCAAATCGGTAGGAATGTAGCCGGGCGCAACCGCATTCACGGCAATATTCTTCGCGCCGTACTCTTTTGCCATCGCTTTGGTAAAACCGATGATGCCGGCTTTCGACGCCGAATAATTCGTCTGCCCGGGATTGCCGACGATTCCCGCAATCGAGGTCATGTTCACAATGCGTCCGTACTTTTGCTTCATCATTTGCCGCAACGCCGCTTTGCACATGTTGAACACGCTTTTCAAATTCGTTTGGATCACCACGTCGAATTCGTTTTCCTTCATCAATGCGAGAAGCGTGTCGCGCGTAGTGCCAGCATTGTTCACGAGAATATCGAGCCGACCGTACGTATCGATTGCCGCTTTGACGACGTTCTGTGCGGTGGCGAAATCACTGACGTCGCCTTGCACCGCAATTGCTTCGCCGCCGGCATTCTTGATTTCTGCGACGACAACGTCGGCGGCGGCTTGGTTCTGATTATAATTGACGACAACCTTTGCGCCGAGCGCCGCGAGCTTGAGCGCGCACGCGCGTCCGATTCCGCGCGAGGCGCCGGTGACTAGCGCGACTTTGCCGGTGAGGTTCATAAACCTTGGCGGCGGAAACCACCCGCTTCAGTGGGTGGAGGAGCCGCTCTCCTTTCGCTTGACTTTGAAACTTTTCCGTCGTAGACTAACCATCAAATGGCTCGACATTTCGGCTTGCTCTCTGTGAGGAGAGACGCTGTAGATGCGCTTGAGAAGTGCGCTACGTAGACACTTCTCAAACAGAACGTAAGCGTAACCGCAAATGGAAGTTGCCTCTGGCTTGGAAACCAGACGGAGAATCGTTCTCTCCGAGTCAACCAACTCAGTTGCCCCAGGGTGTATTGAGCCCAACCCTGACTACGGGCTAATGTCTCGCCGCCAACAAACCACCGTTGGATTTGGCAGGGACAAGCCCCCTGATTTATCAGGGGGTAGTTGACTTTGCTGTCTCTCCAAATGCCTTCGCACTCGCCACGTCACCAACGCTGACGGCGTGCGCGTCCTTGTTGATGCGACGAATCATGCCCGCCACAACATCTTTGGGTCCGAGTTCCGTGAAATGTGTGACACCTTGACCAGCCATGAATTCAATGGATTTGATCCATTGCACCGATGATGTGAGCTGAAGGACGAGTTCTTTTTTGATTTGGCTCGGCTCGGTCATGGGTTGCGCGGTGACGTTAGAAATCACCGGCATCTTGGGCGCACGAATCGGCGTGCGCTCAACAGTCGTCGCGAATTCGCGTGCGGCAGATTCCATCAAGCGCGAGTGCGAGGCGATGCTGACCGCCAACTTGATAACTCGCCGCGCGCCGCGTTCTTTTGCCAGCACGCTTGCGCGCTCAATTGCCTCGTTGGTTCCCGAAATGACGATGTTTCCCGGATTATTATAGTTCGCAATCTGCGCGCCGGCTTCGTGGCACACGGCTTCGAGCTGGCGCTTCGTCCATTCCCAATACCGATGCCATCGCGCCCGGATTTTTCTCGCCGGCGGATTTCATCACGCGCCCGCGTTCGCGCACGAGCTTCAGCGCATCCGCAAAATCGATAGCGCCGGCGGCGACGAGCGCCGAATACTCGCCGAGCGAATGTCCGGCGCAAAAATGCGGCGACAGACTTGGCTGAAGACTTTTCAACACCGCGAGTGCGGCGACGCTGTGTGTCAGCAACGCCGGCTGGGCGTTGATCGTGTCGGTTAGCGCGTCATCGGGTCCAGTGAAGCAAAGCGCCGAAAGCGGAAACCCAAGCACCGCGTCGGCTTGATCGAAAATTTGGCGCGCGGCCGGGTACATCGTGACGAAGTCCTGCGCCATGCCAACGTATTGCGAGCCCTGTCCCGGAAAAACAAATGCGGTTCGAGTCATATTTGCAACCAAAACGAGGTCTGGCATGCCGTGGAGTGAGGGTCGCCAGACCCCGAATCAGATCAACTTACTGTCGATGTCCTATTGCGTTTTGCTTTTCTTTTGTTCGACGGTGAAAATCTCTTCGCCACCGTAATGCCCGCAATGCGGACACACGTGATGCGGCAAGCGCATTTTGTGGCAATTGGGGCAAGCCGTGAGACTCGTCGCCGTCATGGCGAGATGACTGCGGCGGCGGTCGCGGCGTCCTTTGGAAATTTTTCGTTTAGGTAGAGGTGGCATGACAAATCCTTTCGATTATTTCTTTTCTTGATCGAGCAATTGTTTGAGTGCTTCCCAGCGCGGATCGATTTCATCGCGCACGCAGGTGCACGAACCTTGATTCAAATTCTTGCCGCACGATGGACACAAGCCCAAGCATTTTGATCGACAAATCGGGCGCGTGGGCATCGCCAGCAATAAATCCTGCCGCACGACTTCGGTCAAATCGATTTCGTGATGCTCGTCGATGCGCGTCGCGGCTTCATCGTCTTCGGCGACCGGCAGATTTGCGCCGGTGTTGATGTCGATGGTCGGGCGAAATTCTTCTTCCACACTGAACTTGATGGGCATCGCGAACGGGTCAAGACAGCGTGAGCAGTTGAGTTCAAGTGATGCGTGCAATTGACCCAGCACCAGCACGCCATCGCTGGTGCGAATCATTTGAACGGTGCCATCGAGCGTCGTCAACGGCGCAATGTCAGGATCGAGCGTTTGAATGTCCTCGCGCAAATCGAAATTGCGCGTGTGCCCGCTTTGCTCTTTGAGCAATTGGGCGATATTGTATCGCATGAGTTCTTTGGCTAACCTGGTTGAGAAACGTTGCTATTATAGGCAATCGAGCGAATGTGTCAAGGATTCCCGTCCAGGTCTTCGGCGGATTCGGGCGGCATGGGTCCGCGTAATTCAGCAAGCCCGTTGGCGATTTGTGTTTCAAACATGGATAAAAGTTTAGACACATCCGTCAATTGCGTTTGCAAATCCTTTAGCACTTGCTCGGCGTACTCGTCCGCCCCGCGCCGAATCGATGCGGCATTCATTTTCGCTTGATCGCCAATTTGCATGGCGCGCTCTTCGGCGGCTTTTTTCACCGCGTGGTCATCGGTCAACCGCCCCAGATCGATCTTGGCGGATTCGATGATGTGCGCGGCTTGGGCTTGCGCATTCTGCAAGATCTGGTCGCGTTCCTGAGTCACGCGCTTGGCGTGTTTCATTTCGTCCGGAAACGCCAGCCGCATTTGATCTACAATATCCAGAAATTCATCTTCGTCGATCATCGTCTTGGAAGAGAGGGGAACGCGCCAGCCCTTGCTAATCAAAGCTTCCAAGCGGTCGACCAAGTATAGGACGTCGATGGCTATCATCCCCTTTCTGTCAAATGAGATAAGATATTCGCTCTGAGCGGAGCGTGGTGTGGTCGGATCGGTTGCGTTAAATTTGGGCGAGTCCCGGTTCTCGGCGCATAGGGTGAATTGACTAGTCGCGCAATGACACGAGTTTTACTTTTTCGTCGTGGTCTTCGCCCAATTGCACAAGTCGCTTGCGCAATGCCACTTCCACGAATGGCGGTACGATTTCGCTAATGGGACCCTTGAGAAAGGCAATTTCTTTTAGATTCGATGAACTCACGAAAGCGAATTTGAGCGTCGTCATCAAACATACCGTGTCGATATCTTCCGCGAGCGCGCGGTTGGTCAGCGCGGTTTGATACTCCACTTCAAAATCGTAAGTCACGCGCAAACCGCGCACCATCACGGTTGCACCTTGACTGCGCGCAAACTCTACCGTCAAGCCGTGATAGGGCATCACCTTAATATTCGGCGTGTCTTTTGCCGCTTCACGCATAAATTCAATGCGTTCCTGGGTCGTGAACATGACATTCTTGAGCGCGCGTTGATGGTCGTACGCCGCCCAAATCAACGTGTCGAAAAGTCTTGCCGCGCGATTGGCAATGTCAATATGCCCATAGTGAATCGGATCGAAAGAGCCAGGATAGATAGCGATGGTCAACTCAGGTCTCCCTTGCTTTTCCAAAACTCGGCGAGGCGGCGCGCCAGAACCTGATGCTCGGCTTGCTTGAGCTCAGGGTCGCGCTCGAAAATATCTTGTGCGATGCGGCGCGCTTCTTCCAAGATTTTCACGTCGCCCAACTTGGCGATTTTGAGGTCGGGCAAACCGGATTGCCGCGTGCCGAAAAATTCGCCGGGTCCGCGCAATTTCAAATCTTCTTCTGCCAGCTTGAAACCATCTTGCGTTGATTCGATGACTTTCAAGCGTTCGTCGCTGAGACTTTCCTTCTTCTCCGCCAGCAACATGCAAAACGATTGTTTTTCGCCGCGTCCCACGCGCCCGCGAAACTGATGCAGCTGCGCGAGACCAAAGCGATCTGCGCCTTCGATCAACATCACCGTCGCGTTTGGCACATCGATGCCAACTTCAACGACCGATGTCGCAACCAGAATATCGATTTCATGATCGCGAAAGCGGCGCATGACATCGTCTTTTTCGCTTGGCTTTAGTTTACCGTGAATTAGCCCAACACGCAAATCGGGATATACGTCCTTACGTAACCGCTCGTACTCTTCCACGGCTGCTTTCGCATCGATGTTTTCCGATTCTTCGATGAGTGGGCAAATGACGAATGCCTGTTCGCCGTCGGCGACGTGATTGCGAACAAAGGCGTACCCGCGTTCGCGCGAGCGCGGCTCCAACCATTTCGTCCGGATTTCTTGTCGGCCCGGCGGCATCTCGTCGATGATCGACAAATCAAGATCGCCAAATACTGTCAGCGCAAGTGTGCGCGGAATCGGCGTGGCACTCATCACCAAAATATGCGGATGAAATCCTTTGGAACGAATCGCCGCGCGCTGCTCCACGCCAAAGCGATGTTGTTCATCGATGACCGCAAGCGCAAGCGATTTGAATTCGACGGTTTCTTGAATTAACGCGTGCGTCCCAATCGCCATATCGATTTCGCCTGACGCGATCTGCGCGCGGATTTCTTCCTTCTCGCGATTCTTCAAACTGCCGGTGAGTAGTTCGACGCGCGGCGGCTTGGTTTGCTTGGCGAAAACTTTCGAGAGCGTTTTGAAATGTTGCTCCGCCAGAATTTCGGTCGGCGCAAGGAGCGCGGCTTGAGCGCCATTCGCGACGGCGGTCAGCATCGCCGCCGCCGCAACAATCGTTTTGCCGGAGCCAACGTCGCCTTGCAAAAGCCGGCTCATCGGTTGCGTTTTTTGAATGTCGCCGAGAATTTCGTTCATCACGCGTTGTTGCGCGCCGGTCAATTGAAAGGGCAAGGTGCCAAGAAATTGCGCGGTCTGCGCGCGAATCGACGCGCAACGCGCGACCGGGTTTTTCGCGCCATTAGCGACGCTGGCGTAACACGCCAAGTTGAATCAACAAAAATTCGTCCAGCGCAAGGCGGTGCCGCACCGATTCCATCTTCTCGAACGACGATGGAAAATGGACTTCGCGCAAAGCCGTTGCGAGCCCGGGCAATTTTTCGCGCGCGCGAATTGCGTCCGGCAATGGCTCGGGCACTTGGTCTGCCCAATATTCGACGACATCGCTGATGAGCCGGCGCAACCATCGATTCGTAATCCTTCGGTGAGCGGATACACGGGGACGATGCGCCCGTGTGAATAAGTTCTTTGCTCAACGGTTCCCATTCCGGTTGCTTGAATGCAAGATGTCCCAGGTCTTGTTCGACGCGCCCGCTCACGATAATGCGTCGTCCGGATTTGAATTGCTGTTGAAGCCAGGGTTGATTGAAATAGGTTGCCTGAATCGTGCCGGTCATATCGGCGAGCAGTACGGTGGTGATTTTCATCTTGTTGCGAATCGCGCGTGTTTTGGCTTCGCACACCGTGACCAGCAACGTCACTTCTTCGCCGTACATCAATTGGCTGATCGTTTTTAGTTTGCTGTAATCGTCATAGCGATGCGGAAAGTGATAGAGCAAATCACCAACGGTTTCGACGCCGAGGCGATTCAACTTCTTGCCATGTGCGGGTCCGACGTTTTGCAATCGCGTGACACTTGCATCCAGTCCCAGTCCAGTGGCTGGGCGCGATTGCATCTTCGGCGGCTCTTCGTCGAAATCGTCCGGCGGCGCTTCGGGCAAATCCTCGTCGATCACAACCGGCGCGATGACCGGGTCGATATTTATGACCGGCGTTTGCCCGCGCAACAGTTCCAGCGCATGCAGATCATTTCCTGTCGAGTCTCACTGAGGCGTTGCTATAGCCTGCGAGCGTTTGCGCAATCGTATCGATGAGCCTGATTGTTCGGCATCGGCTTGCGCTTTGTCTTGGTGCTCCAGTTGTTAACGAACTTTTCCAGCCCGCCAATGATAGGTTCGATTTTCGTGTTTGTTTTGTTCGCATGAATGAGTATGTGTTCCAGTTTGCCAAACTCTTCCGTCATTCCATCCTCAGCTCTTGCGATTCAACCACGCAATTCCCACCGCGCCCGGACCGACGTGTGTGCCGAGCACTGGTCCGGTTTCCGCCATGACCATTTGTTCTTTGGGAAATATTGATGACAGCATTTCTGCAAGTGTTTCCGCCAGTTGCGGCGCTTCGGCATGAATCACTGACAATTCTTGAATCGCGCCCGATTCCAAAACCATTTCGACCATGCGATTCATCGCGCGTTTTTGCGTCCGGATATTTTCGACCGGCACCATTTGGCATCGATCACGCTCAGCAATGGCTTGACGTTCAACAATGTGCCAACCACGCCTTGCCTTTGCCCAACCGTCCGCCGCGTTGCGCGTATTCCAATCGTGTCGAGCATCGCGAGTAAATGCATGCGCGGAAGCATATCCTCGATGATGTCTTTGATTTCCGCCAGCGCGCGCCGGCTTGCGCCGCGCGCGCCGCAAGAATCACGAGCCAGCCCACGCCCATCGTGACTTGCTTCGAATCGATGTGTTGAATTTTCGCATTCGTCACATTTTCCGCGGCGAACACGATGCGTTGTAAATGCCACTCAGCTCGCCGACCGATGAATCGCAATAATTTCATCGGTTGTTCTCGCCAGTTTTTGATACACCTCTTCAAATACGCCAGCTGCAGGTTGCGATGTTTGCGGCAAAGTCGGACTGGCGACGAGTCGGCGATAAAACTCGGATGGGGAACAGATCGACGCGGTCGCGGAATTCATGATCGCCAAAGCGGACGATGCAGGGAATCGGGGTGATTTCCAGTTCTTCGCGATGGCCGGCGGAATATCCGCCAAACTGTCGGTGACGACTTGGACTTCGGCATACGTTTACATTCCTTCGTAAACACACGACCCCAACGCATTGGTGCCAATGTGGGTCGCAGTCACGGGACCGTAATGATCCACCGAGAATGTCGAGATTCGGTAAGAGCAAATTGGTTTGCTCGATCAATGTCGGTCACGTCTTGCGGCGTGTTGCCATGCAAAATGACCATCCTTCTGAATGTGTGTAAATTCGGTAATGAACTCGACTAGCTTTTCGATGGCTTTGGCGCGTGTGCGAACTTTTTCCAGCGCGACGATTTCACCTTCTTCCAAAATCAACAACGGCTTGATGTTGAGCATGTTGCCGAGCAGCGCCTGCGCTTTGCCGATGCGTCCGCCGCGTTCGAGATAATCAAGTGTCTCGACAAAGAAACCGATATAGATGCGTGGAATCATTCCGCGAACGAGTTTCACCACCTCTTCGAGCGATTCGCCGGTTGCGGCGGCGCGCCGGCAGCGGTAACGAACATTCCCAAGCCAACCGTAATCAACTGCGAATCGATGACAATGATTTTACTGCGACCCAATAGCGGCGCGGCGGCGCGTTGAGCATTGCGATATGTCTGGCTCAGTTTGCTCGACAAGTGAATCGAAACCACTTCGCCGCCGCCTTTAGTCAATTCGGTGTAGAGTTTCATCGAATTGCTTTTAGCGAATGGCCGTGGTGCGTGGCGGCGTGGATTGGCGCGACATGCGTTGCGCAAAATCTTCAGGTGTGATATCCATGCTGTCACGCAATATTTTTTGCCCCAGTTGAATCGTGAGCGGCAACACGGTGATGCCAAGTTTTCTGCACCACCTCTGGCAGCATGATCGGCGGAGCTGTCCGTTAGAATTTTTACGCGAGGCATGTCGGGTTATTCCACTGAAATGATAAAATGATAGTGTGGCTGCCCGCCATTGACTAGTTCGATTTCTTGCGATGAATACTTTTCGCGGATTTGTTCCGCCAGTACTTCGGCTTCATTCGCGGTATATTATTCGCCATAATACAGCGTGATGATTTCAGTTTTGTCCGCATCCATGCTCGAGCATTTCCAAATAACGCCGGCTCGGTCCTCACCAGCGCCTTCGCAAATCATCGTCGATCAAGCGATGAATTGGCCTTCTTTGACCTGGACGCCTTCCATTTTTACCGAGCGCGTGGCAGTCGTGATTTCGAGTGTCTTGATATGTTTCGCCGGCACGCTCCATCGCTTTGAGATTGGCTTCGAGATCGCTTTGAAAATTGAACGCGAGCAATGCGGCGATGCCTTGCGGAATTGTTTTCGTCGGCACGATGGCGACCGTTTTTTTCCGATAGTTTTGCTTGTTCGGCGGCAAGATATAATATTCTTGTTGTTCGGCAAAACGATGACTTTTTCGCTCTTGCATCTATCGATGGCTTTGAGCATATCTTGTGTGCTGGGATTCATCGTTTGACCGCCCGAGACGATCTTGCCGCGCCCAGACTTTCAAACACGCGCACAAAGCCGGCGCCTGAGCAACGCAATCGTGCCAATGCCAACCACTTCTTCGCGGTGTCACTGGTGGACGGGCGCTTGTCCCGCCATAAAATCGATGTACTGCTCTTGCATGTTTTCGATGATGACGTTTGTGATGACGCCAACCGAACAGCCATAATCGAGAATCGCGCCAGGCGTGGGGGCATGCACGTGAACTTTGATCAGCGTCTCATCGCCGACGATCAACGCGGATTCGCCCATGCTTGAAATTTTATTGCGGATCGCATCGACATCGACTTCGTTGCCGCGAATGTGGAACTGGATGTCAAAGCCCCAGCCCTCTTCGTGCGTCAATTTGTTCAAGCGCTTGCGCGCCTTCGCCGGTCGCCGACAAGATCCATCGGTTCGCCGTTGAAATATTTTAACGCGCCTTCGAGAATGACGAGCAACCCTTGTCCGCCTGCATCGACCACACCGGCTTCTTTGAGCACCGGCAATAGCATCGGCGTTTTGAGACCAGACACGCGCGCGGCTTCGACGGTTTTTGCAAGCACGAGGCGCATATCGTCGCTTTGCGTGGCGGCGATCGTTGCCGCATCCGCCGATTCGCGGAATACGGTCAGAATCGTCCCTTCGACCGGCTTGACGACGCCTTTGTACGCCGTGCGTGCGCTTCGACCATCGCCACCGCAAAATCGTTGCGCGGTGATGGACATCTTTCTTTTCAATCGACCCGCGCGAATCCGCGAATGATTTGGGAGAGGATCACGCCCGAGTTTCCGCGCGCGCCGAGCAATGCGCCGTGGGATAACGATTTGCAAATTGCGCCGGCGGAATGTCGGGCGATGGCCGACTTCTTTGATTGCGGCTTGCATGGTCAACAGCATATTCGTGCCCGAATCGCCATCCGGCACCGGAAACACGTTGAGACTGTTGATGTACGCGCGGTGTCGTTCCAGCCATGCGGTGCTTGCGGAAAAAAGTTGTTTGAGCTCTTGTCCGCCGAACTTTTCAGCGGAGGAAGCGCTCGTTCGTTGGTTGTTCGGAATACGTGCCAAAAAGTGCCCCCAAAAAAAAATACCGTCAAGTTAGCATTCGTCGATGTGCAATCCCTGCACGTGCACGTTGACGTGCCGCAACCGGCATGCCGACCGCTTTTTCCACCGTGAACTTGACGCGATTCATAATGCCGTGGGCGACTTCGGAGATGCGCGTGCCATATTCGAATCACCACGTAAAGGTCGATGGCGACTTATTTTCGACCACTTTGACATCGATGCCGCGACGATAATTGTCGCGCGCCAATACTTCGGCGATGCCGTCGCGCAAATTTTTGTTTGCCATCCCGACGACGCCATAACATTCGAACACGGATTGTCCCGCCGAGACTAGCAATCGCGTTCGGCGATATTTCAATTCGTCCCAAAATTTTCTTCAGCCATTCGGTTTGTCCCTGATCCAAGCGTTTGACACCAAATATTGTCATAGTGATCCGCGATCCATTTCGCACAGGTCTGGCGTGCTTCGCTTCGCTTGAATGACAGGACAACTTTAAGATCTGCTACTGCTTTTCAATTTGCATAAAACGGTTTGTGGTATTATCTGCCCGTCTGACTATTGGAAAGATTTTCGAAAGGAGTGATTTTTATGGCACAGCGATGCGATATTTGCGGCAAAGGTCCGTTGTTTGGTCACGGTCGCAGCCACGCAATGAACACCATCAATCGGCGATTTATGCCGAACATCAACAAGCGCACGCTCCGTATCAAGGCAAGAAACAAAAAATGAATGTATGCGCCAATTGTTTGCGAACGATGAACAAGAATGGCTAAGTCATGATTTTCGACAGTGAACCAGCGGCTCATCTCGAGTCGCTGGTTTTTATTTTATGCTTGCGCGCAATCGCCGCATGCGCTTGCTCACACTCGTCCGTTGGTTAAACACCGCCGAGCCAGCTACGAGCACGCTGCGCGCCCGCCGCCACCACTCGCGGCGCGTTTTTCGCGTTGATTCCGCCATCCACTTCAATTTCGATCCGCGAAGCGAATCCGCGTGCGTCGATCATCTTGCGCATCGCCGCAATTTTCGCAATCGTTGTTTCGATGAACGATTGCCCACTAAAGCCAGGATTGACCGATATCACTAACACCAAATCGATGTACGGCAAAATTTCATCGAGTGTTCCGATCGGCGTGGCTGGATTGATGACCACGCCCGCGCTTTTGCCCTTGATTCTTGATTTGCTGAACGACGCGATGCAAGTGAACGCACGCTTCTTGATGGACGGTGATAATGTCTGCGCCGGCGCCGCGAAATCCCGAATGTTTTTCAGGCGATTGGATCATCAAATGCACGTCGAGCGGCAATTGCGTGACTGGACGAATCGCCGCCACGACCACCGGACCGATGGTGATGTTGGGGACAAAATGTCCATCCATCACATCGACGTGAATGTAATCAGCGCCGGCGGCTCGGCTTGTTTGATTTGTTCAGCCGAGCGTGCAAAATCGGCGGAAAGAATCGAAGGTGCGAGTTTGATCATCAACTTTTAGCTTTTGCCTTTTGACTTGAGACTTGTCTCAACTGTCCGCATCCTGCCGCAATCTCAATCCCTTTTTCCACGCGGACCGTCGTCTGAATGCCTGCCTCGCAAAATTTTTTCGAATTTTGACGCGCTCGCGTGGCGAACGCTCTATAGGTTGTTGCCACGTTGGGTTGAGAGGAATTAGGTTGACGTGACACAACAGTCCCGTAATATACGCGCCAGTGCCTGCGCTTGTTCGGGCTTGTCATTCACGCCGTTCATTAGCGCATACTCGAACGTTACGCGACGATGCGTTCTTGATGTAATTGCGCACCGCGCGCATCAATTTGCTTAATGGATATTTTCGATTGAGCGGCACAAGCGTGTTTCGCAATTCATCGTCCGGCGCGTGAAGCGAAACCGCTAGATTGATTTGCGATTCTTGACTCGTGAGACTTTCGATGCCAGGAACTTCGCCGGAAGTTGAAACGGTGATGCGGCGCGCGCCTAATCCAAATCGCTTGAACTCGTGAGCGATTCAATCGCTTGCCACGTTACATCGAATTTCATAAACGGCTCGCCCATGCCCATAATGACAACGTTGGTAATCGGTCGCGTTTACTGCGCGCGCAAAATGCAGGACTTGCGCGACGATCTCGCCGGGCGTCAGGTTGCGATTGTAACCGGCTTGTCCGGTCGCACAAAATGGACAACCAATTGGACAACCGACCTGGGTCGAGATACAAATGGTGCGGCGTTTGAAGTCCGCTCTCGTCTCAGAATTGCCGGGCGCATCGGCATAAAGCATCAGCACCGTCTCGATAGTTTGCCCATCGTCCAACTGCAAGAGCGCCTTGCGGGTCAAACCATCAGCCGAATTTTTTCTCGCGACGGGCGTGCCGATTCGTTTCGGCTCTGAGTTGTCGCGCAAATCATGCGGCAAATTCGTCATGGTGTCGAAATCGGTGACGAGGTCCCGATATATCCAACGGTCGATTTGGTCGCGCGGTACGCAGGTTCGTTCTGCTCGGCGAGCCAGGCGCGTAAGTCCTTTTTGTTAAGGTTCAGTAGGTCAATCAAGCTAGTCTCGTCGGCGTCCCATATTCAACGCGATGAACAATGTACAGCAATGTCGATAATGCTTGTGTGGCGGCGGCAACATACGTCAGTGCGGCGGCGGTCAACACCGATTTGGCGGCATGGACTCCGCCCGTGCCAACGAGCGCGCTGGAGCGTAACATTGCAAGCGCGCGGC